>NZ_JAIQDD010000001.1:0-634342 GCF_020036995.1 Corallococcus sp. AS-1-12
CGGCAACCTCGTCATGCTACCGCAGGGAACTCGTCGCGCCGCCTGACGCGTTTCCACTCCAATTGACACGACCTCGCCTTGTCCGCGCACTCCTCCAGCGCTTCTGTCACCTGCTGCTTCAGCGCGGCATCCAGGAGCTTCACGGCCGCCGCGGCGGAGCTTCCCGTCGTCGCTAACGTCCGCACGGCCCTGGGAACCACCGCTTCCTCTCCCGCGACCTGGGCACAGTAGGCAGGCTGCGTCCTGCAGGAGTTCGTCGCGCTGTCGAAGTCGTACTGACTCCGCCTGTGCGCGCCTCCGCATGCCTGCAAGAGCACCGAAGCGGTGAGGAGCCATGGCCACCGTTGACTCATCCTCACGAACGTCTTCCTTCCGAAGTCCGCATAAGCTTCCCCTCATGCTGACCGAGGTGCAGGCGGGACCCTATACCGTGCGCGGCGTGTCCGTGGGCGGCGTGTACACGTCGCTCCTGGTGCCGGAGCTGGGGGTGCTGCTCGACGCGGGCATCCCCATCCGCTCCTTCGCCACCACGGACCGCATCTTCCTCAGCCATGGCCACTCGGACCATGCGAGCGCGCTGGGTTCGCTGCTGGGCATCCGCGCGCTCGTGGGCAAGGGGCCGCCGTTCGTCTACCTGCCGGCGGAGATTGAAGCGCCCGTGCAGGAGGCGCTCGCGGCCCTGGGGCGCCTGCACCGGATGAAGTCCGAGATCCGCACCGTCCCCCTGCGCCCCGGTGACACCGTGAAGGTGCAGCAGGACGTGTGGGTCCGCGCCTTTCGCACGCATCATCCCGTGCCTTCGCTGGGCTACCAGTTCCTCCGCCGCGTCGCGAAGCTCAAGCCCGAGTTCCGCGAGCTGCCTCCGGCGGAGATCGGCCGCCGTCGTCAGGCTGGCGAGCCGCTGTTCGATGAAGTCGAACGCCTGGAGCTGGCCTACTGCACCGACACGCTCTCCAACGTGCTGGAGCGCCAGCCGTCGTTGTTCGACAGCCGCGTGCTCATCCTCGAGTGCACGTTCATCGACGCGGAGCGCACCGTGCGCGACGCGCAGGAGCGGGCCCACATCCACCTGGAGGAGATCGCCTCCATGGCGGACCGCTTCCAGAACGAGGCCCTGGTCCTGATGCATTTCAGTCAGGCTTACAGCCCCGCGCAGGTCCACGCGACGCTCCAGGCCCGGCTGCCGCCATCGCTGCTCGAACGCGTGCGAGTCTTCGCGCCTGACGCCGGCCGCTGGTTCGGTTGACCCGTGGCGCCGGCCCTTCAGGAGGCCGCCATGACGTCCGCATCCGCCCGCCACGTCCTCATCGCCGGAGCAGGCATTGGAGGCCTCACGCTGGCCTGTGCCCTCCAGCGCGCGGGCCTTCGCGCCACCGTGTTCGAACGCGCCGAAGCCCTGCGGCCGGTGGGCGCGGGCCTCATCGTGCAGATGAACGCCGCGCTGGCCCTGCGCCGCATCGGCCTGTGTGACGCGGTGGTCGCGGAGGGCGAACGCGCCGAGCGGACCCGCATCCTCGATTCGACGGGGGCTCGCATCACCGACGTCGACGTGCGTTCGCTCCAGGAGGAGCTGGATGCCCCGATGGTGGCCATGCACCGTGCGCGTCTCCAGGCCGTGCTCCGCGCTCACGCGGGCCCGGAGGAGGCCGTGCGGCTGGGGGTCAGCGTGACAGGCTTCCAGGACGACGGCGCCCGCGTCACGGTGACGCTGTCCACGGGCGAGACGGTCTCCGGCGACGTCCTGGTGGGCGCGGACGGCCTGCGCTCCGCCGTGCGGTCGGGGCTGCTGGGCGAGCAGCCCACGCGTTACTCCGGCTACACCAGTTGGCGCGGTGTCTGTCCGGGCGCGGAGCTCGTGGAGCCGGGGTTGCTCAGCGAGACGTGGGGCCCCGGGGCCCGCTTCGGCATCGTGCCCATCGGCCATGGCGAGGTGTACTGGTTCGCCACGCTGAACGCTCCCGCGGGGGCGGAGGACGCGCCGGGACAGACGCTCGCCGTCCTCCAGGAGCGCTTCTCCGGATGGCACGCGCCCATCGCGCGGCTGCTCGCGGCGACGTCGCCTGAACGCATCCTGCGCACGGACATCCACGACCGTCCTCCGGTGCGGCACTGGAGCCGGGGACGCGTGACGCTGCTGGGGGACGCCGCGCATCCGATGACGCCGAACCTGGGGCAGGGCGGCTGTCAGGCCATCGAGGACGGCGTGGTGCTGGGTGAGTGCCTCGCGGCGCAGGGCAGCGTGGAGGACGCGCTGCGTGCCTATGAGTCCCGCCGGGTGAAGCGCGCCAATGCGTTTGTCGTGCGCTCACGGCAGGTAGGACGTGTGGCCCAGTGGGAGAATGGAGCCGCGCGCTTTGTCCGCGATGCACTATTCCGGCGAGTCCCGCAGTCGGCCGCGAAACGTCAGCTTTGGACGCTGGTCCAAGGCATGCGCTGACACGAATCAAGCTCTGTAGAGTCTGTCTTTGCCAGGGATGCGCAGCCTGCCCTGGCGGGGGGAACTCATGCAGACAAATCCCACGCGGCTTGCCGCCCTGGTCCTCGTGTCCGCGGCTTCCTGTCAACGCACGGAGACTCCGGTGTCCGCCGCGCCGCTGGCCGCTCCCAACGTCGTCACCGGGGGACAGGATGCCGGAGCCGCTGACGTCAACGCCCGCATCCAGCGCATCCTCGGTGAGCCCGCGAAGTACGAGCAGGCGTTCGCGGCGTTCCAGCAGGCGGTGGCCACGCACGACGTGAAGGCGGTCGCCGCCATGGTGGCGTATCCGTTCACCGCGACCGTGGGCGGCAGGAAGGTGAAGCTGCCAGACGCCGCGGCGTTCGTGAGGCACTACGACGTCATCGTCACGCCAGCCATCGCCAGGGTCATCACCCGGCAGCGCTACGCGGACCTCTTCGTCAACGCTGACGGCGTGATGTTCGGCCAGGGGGAGGCCTGGCTCAACGGCATCTGCAAGGACGCCGCGTGCAAGGACTTCGACGTCCGGGTGATCGCCATCCAATCCGCGAACTGATCAGGACCGCGAGACGGAGGCGAGGAACGGCAGGACGTGGGGCAGCACCTTGGGCGCCTTCGCCCAGGCTCCGCCGTGGTCGGCGTGCTCGATGGTCGCGAACGCCGCGCCGGCCCGGCGCGCCACGGCCTTCATGGAGTCGTGGTACGGATCCAGCGCGCCGCAATAGAGCAGCCCCGGCTTGCTGGATCCCACCAGCGCCTCGTCCAGGCCCGCCGACGTCTCACAGGCCTTCATGCACAGCCGCAGCGCGTCCAGGTCTCCCGCGTCGATGGCCTCCGCCAGCTCCGGCGCGCGCCGTGCTCCCAGGAGGAGCACCTGGAACCAGTCCACGGTCGTCCCGGGCTTGAGCTGCTTCTCCAGGGCCGCGTAGGCCACGGGCAGGCCCACCGCCGGATCCCAGCCGCCCACCACGTAGGACGCCAGCCGCTCCGGCGCCAGGGACGCCAGACCACACACCGTCCAGCCGCCCATCGAGTAGCCCCACGCGTGCGCCCGGTCGATGGAGAGCGTGTCGAGCACCGACAGCGCGTCCTCCACGCGATGCCTCAGCGCGTAGGCCTCCAGGTCGTGCGGTGTGTCGCTCTGGCCGTGCCCCAGCGAGTCGAACGTCACCACCGTGTACGCATCCGTCAGCGCGGGCACGTACCCCTTGAGCGTCCAGTGCGAGCCCACCTGGAGCAGGCCGTGCAGGAGCAGCAGGGGAGGGCCGTGGCCCTGGACCTCGTAGTGGATGCGGCGGCCGGACCTCGTCGCGAAGGGCATGGCGTGACGATTCCCTAGATGCCCGAAACCTTCGCGGCGCTGGCCACCGTGAAGCCGAAGGCCACCGTCTGGCGGGAGCGCGGCGGCACGCTCAGCTCGAAGCGCACGATGCCCTCGTCGCTCACCTTCGTGGGCGCGGGCTTCGTGGCGTCCTTGAGCAGCGCCACCTCCACGGCCTCCACCTCCGACACCGGCATGCGCTCCTCCACCGCGAGCGCCGCGGGCTTCGCGCCCATGTTGGAGACGAACAGCTTCACCTTCTGCGTCCGCGTGCGCCGGCCGGTGATGCGGGCCACCTCCTCGCCCACGTCCACCTGCCTCGACACGCGCAGGGAGTCCTCGCTGCCGAAGCCCAGCTTCACGCGCTCGCCCCGGCCCGCGAACTTGAGCTGCGCGCGGCCCACGTAGCCGTTGGCGCGCACCAGGTCCACCGGACCCGCGAGCAACACCGCCGGCCCCGTGTTGTCGAACTTCGCCACGCGGTGCACCAGCGGTGACTGCTCCGGGCAGGCCACCAGCTCCGACGTGGCCGGCGAGGTGAACGCGAACAGCGCCACGCGGTGCGCCTCGCCATCCGACGGCACCGTGGCCTTGTGCGGCGCGGCCAGCGTCACGGGTTCGCCGCCGTCGTCCATGCCGGGCAGCGCGTCCGCCGCCTTCGCCGCTCCCGCTTCGCCCGTCTCCTGGAGCGACTCCTCGCGCAAGGTGACGTCCACCACCTGCTTCTCGCGCGACGTCTTCTCCCGCAGGGAGAGCCAGTCCTCCGTGAGCCGGGGCGGCGTGGCGCCCAGCGTGGGCCGCGCCGTGGAGAAGGCCAGCGTCACGTCCTTCCACGCCTCGCCGGTGTTCTGCCAGACCACCGCCTCACACTCCAACCTCACCGAGGACTCCGCCTCCGAGAGGCCCAGCACCGCGCGGTAGGCCGGCCGCCACGCGGCGCACGGCACCAGGTAGCTGAGCGTCAACGTCGCCTCACCGCCCGCGGCGTGGCTCACGTCCAGCTCGGCGCGCACGTCCAGCGTGGGCTCCGGCATCTCCGTGCGCGACAGCACGTCGCGGGTCTCCTGGATGTGCTGCCGCTCCAGGCGCCCCAGGTCACGGCGGGCCTGCCGCAGGTGATCGTCGGTCGCGGTCTGCTCCTGGCGGACCGTCGCCAACTGCTCCTTCCACTTCGCCGGATCCGCTTCACCGGCGCCGGTGCGCTCGGAGATGGCGCGGAGGATGTCCCGGCGCGCGGTCTCCAGCAGGACGTGCTTCGCCTCCAGGCGCCGGACCTCCGCCTGGGCGCGTGCCAGCACCTGCTCGCGCTCGAAGGCGCGGCGGGCCAGCTCCGAGTGGTGCTCGCGCAGCGCTTCGGGCAGCACGGCGCGCATCGAGCGGCGCAGGCTGGCCTGGGTCACCACGCCTCCGGTGAGCTTCGCCTGGAGCGAGCGGTCCACCGCCACCGCCGGCAGCCCGTCCACCACGAGGCGGCAGGGGCCCGGGGGCAGCGTCACCGTGCCGCTGCGCTCGACGAGCGCCCGGTCCTCCAGGACCGTCACCTTGATCAGGGGCAACAGAATGGAAGTGCGCATCACGTCCTCCGGTTCCCGCCGTTCAGCATCTTGCTGGCGGGCAGCTTCACGACCCACGTCGCCTTCATCGAACGCTTCTCTCCCGCGGGGACGCTCACGCGCCACACGCGCTCGCCCTCCACCGCCTCTTCACCCGGCAGCGGCGTGGGCTTCTGCCAGGGCGGCACCACCTCCGACTCCTCCACCTTGATGTCCTTCTGGGATTCGGGGACCGCGCTGATCCGCTCGGAGATGGCGATGTTCGCGGCGCGGGAGAGGTGGTTGGCCACCTCCACGGAGACGTGGTGCGTGAGCACCGTGCTGTTGCCGAACATGCCGCCCGAGGCCTCGTCGAAGCGGGTGTTGCGCGCCACCTGGAGCGCCTCCTCCACGCCCAGGCCCAGCCGCTGCGTCTCGCCCGGCCCCAGCGTGGGCATGGGCGACGTCATCAGGAACTCGTCGCCGAGCGTCACGTCCACTGGCCCGGCGAGCAGCGGATGCGGCGAGGCATTGTCCATGCGCACCGTGCGGAAGACGCGAGGCTCCACGGAGGGCACGCACACGTACTCGGCCTTGAACTCCAGGGGCACCGTCAGCATGGGCACGGTGTGCCATGCGCCATCGGACGGCACGTCCGCGACGGCCTCCGCGTCGAAGCGTGCGTCGAAGTGCCGGGCCGACTCGCGCGGCGGCACGGCCCAGGAGGGGGGCGCCACGCTGTTCACGGACTCGGCGATGACGAAGGCCTGGGCCTCCAGGCGCACGACCTCCACCTGAAGGCTCACGGACGTGATGGACAGCATCGCCTGGGAGACGAGCGCGGAGCGGGGACGCAACCGGCCGCGCTGCCCCGGAGAGGCCGCGGAGGCCAGCGTCAGCGAGTCGTAGTCGAACAGACCCTCCGCCGGCTCCAGGCCCGCCGCGCTCCGGTGCTCAGCGCCAGCGCCGCCCTCTTCTTCATCCATCAACATGTCCGCCATCGGGGCGTCATCGAAGTCATCCTCCGAGACCGCGCGCTTCTTGCTGCGCATGCGGTCCATGCCGCCACCGCCGCGGGGCGGGGGCATGCTCGGTGCCGGAGCGGCGCTGGGGACGTTGCGGCTGGGCGCCGAGGGACGAGCCCCTCCCAGAAAGGCTCCCGAAGCCTTCGGCGCAGCCATGGGCGGAGGCGGCGCGGACACGCTGGGCGGCGCTCCTGGCGGGCCTCCGAACGAGGCCGATTCCTTGTAGAGTTCCTCCTGCTCGTAAGCGCCTTTCGCCATCTCCGGCGCGGGCATGGGCGGCGGTTGGGCCTTCTGGGGGACGGGCTCCGGCCGGGGAACGCGCAGCGCGTCGTAGCCCGCGAACAGCTCCTCCAGGCCCGGCGCGGGTTCACGCCACCCGGAGCGCGCGGGGGGCGGCTGGCTGCGGCCGATGCGCAGCGATTTGAGCTCCGGCACCTCCGCGCGCCGCTCCAGGCTCGCGGTGGAGACCGCCAGCCGCACGCCCGTCCAGTCCTCTCCGGTCCGCTGGACGACGGCGGCGCGCATGCGCAGCGTGCCTTCCACCAGCGTGCGCGGGAGGCGCAGGTCATAGGTGGGCACCCAGCGCGCGCCGGCCACCGCGTACTCCAGCACCAGCCGCGCGTCCGCGGTCGCGGCGATGGGGCCGGACAGCGTCAGCAGCGCCGCGCGGAACAGCCGGGCGCGGTCCACGCTCCGCGCGGAGGACAGCTCCTGGACGCGGCGGCGGCGGAGCTCCAGCTCGTTCGTGGCGTCGCGGTGCTGGCGCGCCAGGTCCAGCTCCTGGGCCTGCAGCTCCGCCAGCTCCGCGTCCACGAAGCCCGTGAGGGACAGCATCGCGGTCAGCGGTGCCTCGCGCGGGGGATGGCCCTTGCGCTGGGCCGGCCAGGTGGGAGCCAGGCCGCGCAGCGCCGCGATCTCCGCGCGGACCCGCTCCAGCCGCCCATGCACCGCCGCCAGCGAGGCCTCCGCCGCTTCGAGCGCGTGCTGTTCCGCGGGCAGCTCCGACTCCGGCGGCATCCGCACGTCGAACGTGGGCTTGAGGTCGCGGACGAGGAGCTCCGGCGGGCCCTCCACCACCCGGGCGCGCAGCGAGCCCGTGCGCAGGGCCAGCGGAAGGCCGTCGATGCGGACCTGCCCGGGCAGGTGTCCGTTCTCGGGCGAGAGCACGAACGCGCGCGTGCACAGCGCGCCCTCGGCGTGAACGGTGACGGATTCCAGGACGGACGGTACGACGCGCATGAGCCCCCTCTTCCGTGGAGAGGCCCGCAGGCTACTCCGAGGCCGCCGCGAATGGCGACCTGGAGAGAAGGGGGCAAGAACTTTCAGGGCCCGGCTCACGCTCCGCGCCGTGGGGGCGTGCACGCCCAGAACGCGGTTGACGGCGTGCGCGCGGATCATGTGCGTGTCCGGCGTCTGGGATTGGCAACGTCGAATGCACGGGACCGGGGGGCGCCATCCCGCGCGACCGCATCGTCTGTCTTGAGGGCGAGGGGATTCAGTGGGAGATGGAATTTTGCGATGAGTAACAGCCAGTCATCATGGGCAGGCTTGATTTCGTTCCGTTGTCACGGTGTCCATGCAAAGCTTGCCGTCCATGCGAACGTCCTGGTTACGTCTGTCTTGGGTGCTGTTGCTTTCCGCCTGTGCGACCACGCCGCCCCCGCCCCCCGGCGGCACGGCGGACCCGCTGCACCGGGTGAGCCGGGTACGGGTGGCGCCGGAGGTCGAACTGGAGGTGCTCGACTTTGGCGGCAAGGGGCCGGCGCTGGTGTTCCTGCCGGGCATGGGGAGCACGGCGCATGTCTATGACGTGCTGGCGCCGGAGTTCATCGCCACGCACCACGTCTATGCCTTCACCCGGCGCGGCTTCGGCGCGTCGAGCTGGCCGGCCACCGGCTACGACAGCGCGACGTTGGGGCATGACGTGCTGGCCGCGATGGACGGCCTGGGGCTCGCGAAGGCGACGCTCGTGGGGCACTCGCTCGCGGGGGACGAGCTGAACTGGATGGGCCTGAACCATCCGGAGCGGGTGGAGGCGCTCATCTTCCTGGACGCCACGGACAACAAGGGAGAGATCGCGGAGTTCCTCAAGCCCGGTCCGCTGCCGCCGCTGCCGTTCACCGTGCTCGACGGGCAGCCGTCACGTGAGGCGGTGACGGCGCTGCTCGCGCGCGACCTGGGCGGTCCGTTCCCGCCGCATGAGATTGATCAGGCATTTGAGTTCGACGCAGCCACGGGCGCGTACCTGCGCTACCACCGCATGCCGGAGGCGACGGAGCAGTGCATCCGGGGCGCCGCCTTGCCGGACTACGCGAAGCTGCGCGGGCCCGTGCTGGCCATCTCCGACGATCTGGCCTTCGCGGCCTGGGTGGAGCATCTGGCCCAGGCGGAGAACCTCCCCGGGGACCTGCGCGAGCGGGCCCGCGCGTTCCTGCCGGAGCTGCGCCAGCGCGAGGCCGCCCAGGAAGCGCTGCTCAAGAGCCTGCCGAACTGGAAGGTCGTGACGCTCCCCGGCGCGGGCCACTACCTCTGGCTCCCGCGACAGGCGGAGGTCATCTCCGAGATGCGCGCGTTCCTCGCGCGATAGGTCTTCACCCCACCGGCATCACCCCCGAGAGGTCACCTGCAATGCGCTGGAGAGCCTTTGTCGTCCCCGCCGTCCTGGTCCTGAGCGCGTGCTCGGAGTCCTCCGATCCCGACCCCACGCCCAGGCGCCCGTTGAAGGCCGTGCTGTTTCCATACATCCCCGACTCGGCGGGGGACGGCTTCGCCAGCCTGGAGCAGCGATTGGAGGCCGACTTCGAGGCGGCCCATCCGGACATCGACCTGGACGTCGTCTTCGACGCCAACCTGGATGTCTATGACCTGAGTGACGGCGGGACGCTGAACCAGTTGCTCGGCACGGGGGCCGGGGCCGCCCAGGTCGTGGAGGTGGACACGCTGATCCTCGGCTCGCTCGCGGAGAGACAGTGGATCCAGCCGGTCGCGCTGGAGGCGGGCGTCGTGCATCCCGCGGCGGAGGAGGCGGTCCGCATCGGCGGTGAGAACTATGGCGTGCCCACCTACCTCTGCACCAACGTCGTCTATTCGCGGACCTCGAACATCCAGTCCGCGACGGACAGCGCCTCGCTCGTGCGCATCCTTCGCGAGGCTTCTCCCGGCAAGCGCCCGCTGGCGACGAACCTCGACGGGAGCTGGACGCTGCCTTCCTCGTACATCGATGCCTGGGCGGACACGCACCCTGGGGACGCGCTCGCGGGCGCCATCTCGCTGCCGCTCGACGCTCCGACGATGAGCGCGTTCGCGGACGTCGTCGACAGTTGCTCGCTCGAAGCGGGCGTCAACCCTTGCCTGGATGGCAGCTACGCGGACAACACGGTGGCGGAGGTGGCCTTCGCCCAGGAGCAGGCCAACGGCTTCATGGGCTACACCGAGCGCCTGTTCTACATCCTCCAGTCGCAGCCCACGATGCCCCTCCCGGAGGTCATCTCCGTCCCGCTGGGCGCGGGCTCGGCGCCGGCGGTCTTCGTGGATGCGCTGGTGCTCAACGCGAACTGCACCGGGACCTGCGCGGAGGACTCCCGCGCCTTCACCGCGTTCATGCAGGCCCCCGGAACGCGCAGCCTCATCGCCTTCAGTGAAGACGGCCCCCAGGGCACCCGGCCCCGCTACCTGCTCCAGGCCAACCGCGCCTTCTATCAGCAGGAGCCCGCACGCTCCGACCCCATGTATCAGCGGTATGAAGCCCTCCTGGGCGGAGCGCGGCCGTATCCCAACCAGCGCTTCCCCGAGAACCGGAAGGCACTGCAGGCAGCCCTGCTCGAAGCCCTCCAGTAGCGCCGGGAGGGCGACGTCTGGCGAATGAGTGGGCGAGCCCCCATCGTTGAAGAGGGAGGAATCCACCCCCTTCACGCGTCCCATGGCCCGCTTGCACGACAGCCCGGCGCAGCCACCCTCGGGTGGCTCGCCATCGGAGTACAGCAACCTCCTGGATGCCGTGCTCGCCAGCATGGGCGAAGGGCTGCTGGTGGCGGACGAGCACCAGCAGCTCGCGTTCATCAACCCGAAGGGCGAGCAGATCCTGGGCATGGGCGCCACCGACGAGCCGGTCAGCCGGTGGCCCGCGCATTACGGGTTCTACCTGCCGGACCAGGTGACCCTCTATCCGTCCGAGGACCTGCCCATGACCCGAGCCCTCCGGGGCGAGGCTGTCAGCCGGGCGGTGGTCTTCCTGCGCAACGCCAGAAGGCCGGAAGGCACCTGGCTGCACGTCAGCTCCAGCCCGGTCCGCGACGTGACCGGGCGGGTGCGCGGAGGCGCCTCCGTCTACAGCGACGTCACCGACTTCAAGCGGGCCGAGGACGCGGCGCGCGAGGGCGCGGCGAAGTACCGGTCGCTCTACAACACCACGCCCGTGATGATGCAATCCATTGATCCGCACGGGCGGCTCATCAGCGTCAGCGATTGCTGGTTGAGCACGCTGGGCTACGAGCGCGCGGAGGTGATCGGGCGCGAGTCAGTGGAGTTCCTCACCCCGGCGTCCCGGCGTTACGCCCGCGAGGTCGTCCTGCCCGAGTACTACAAGACGGGGGCGTGCAAGGACGTGCCGTACCAGTTCGTGAAGAAGGGCGGGGAGGTCATCGACGTCCTGCTGTCCGCCATCGTGGAGCGGGACACCTCCGGCAGGATGGTCCGCTCGCTCGCGGTGCTGCTCGACGTGACCGAGCGGAAGCGCACGGAGGAGGCGTTGCAGGAGAGCGAGCAGCGGCTGCGCGCCATCCTGGACAACGCGCCGACCGTGTTCTTCCTCCTGGATACCCAGGAGCGCTTCCGGTTCGTGAACCGCGAGTGGGAGCGGCTCTTCCACCGCACCCGGCAGCAGGTCGCCGGCAAGACCGTCTTCGATGTCTTTCCCCGGGAGATCGCGGAGACGCTGCACGAGGCCAACCACGACATCTTCCAGCGCCGCGTCGCCGTGCAACGGGAGGAGCGGCTCCTGCACGACGATGGCATCCACGTCCACCTCACGCAGAAGTTCCCGCTGCTCGACGCCACGGGGGCGGCCTACGCGCTCTGTGGAATCGCCACCGACATCACCGAGCGCAAGCGGATGGAGGTCTCCCAGCGGTTCCTGGCCGAGGCGAGCCGCGAGCTGGTGGCCTCGCTCGACCCGGAGACCACGCTCCAGCGCGTCGCCGAGCTGGCCGTGCCCCTGTTGGCGGAGCTGTGCGTCTTCTTCGTGCGGACGGACGGCGTGGGCCTGCGGCCGGTGGCGGTGGCGGACCGCTCGCGGGCCCGCGCGGCGAGCGTGCGGGAGTGGCTGTTGCGCCACCCGCCGGACCCGGACGCCCGCCACGGCCCGGCCCACGTGCTGGCCACGGGTGAGTCGGAGGTGTCCGAAGCGTCACGGGGCCTGTGGGACTCCGAGGGGCTGACAGAGGAGCTGCGGCCGCTTCGGGAGCGGCCCTCGCTGGGGGTGCCGCTCCAGGCCCGAGGCCGCACCCTGGGCGTGCTGTACCTCCTGTCTCCCGAGCCGGGGCGCACGTACGCGCGGGAGGAGCTGACGTTGACGGAGGAGCTGGGGCGCCGGGCCGCGTTCGCCATCGACAACGCGCAGCTCTATTGCTCGGCGCAGGAGTCCATCCGCGCGCGGGACGAGTTCCTGTCCATCGCCTCCCATGAGCTGAAGACCCCGCTGACCTCCATGCGGCTGCGGGTCCAGCAGATGGAGTCCGTGCTGTCGGGGGCGCGGCCCCTGTCCCCGGAGCGGATGACGCGGATGCTGGAGGTCTTCCAGGACCAGCTCCAACGTCTGTCGAACCTGGCGGACCACCTGCTCGACGTCTCCCGCGTCCACGAGAAGCAGCTCGACCTGCGCATGGAGGAGATCGACCTGGCGACGGTGGCCCGGCACATGGCGGGCCATGTCTCGGAGTCGCTCCAGAAGGCGGGCTGCGAGTTCGAGCTGGTGGCCCCCGAGCCCGTCTGGGGCCGCTGGGATCGCCTGCGGATGGAGCAGGTGATGCTCAACCTGCTGACCAACGCGATGAAGTACGGCGCGGGGCGGCCCATCCGGATGGAGGTCACGAAGCAAGCGGGCAGGGCGCTGCTCATCGTCGAGGACCAGGGGATGGGCATTCCGCTCGAATCCCAGGAGCGCATCTTCGAGCGCTTCGAGCGCGCCGCCTCCCTCAACTACGGAGGGCTGGGCCTGGGGCTCTTCATCACGCGACGCATCGTCGAGGCGCACGGCGGCAGCATCCGCGTCGAGAGCGAGCCGGGGCACGGCGCGAGGTTCATCGTGGAGCTGCCTCCGCGCGCGGCCTGAACGGCCGATCGTAATTCTCGAACGGGCTCAAGCTGCGCGTCGGGCCGAGCCAAGGCCGCATGACATCAATGCCCGAGAGGCGCTTGCGCAGCGTGACGCTCTACCTGGGCACGGCGCTACGTACCAGGCCTTCCAGGACTCCTGGCAGGAAGCGCTTGAGTAGGAGCGCCAGCAGCTCTTTGCCGAACGCCCCGACGTAGGTCTCGCTCGTCTTTTTGCTGACGGCATTGAGGATCTGGCGTGCGGTGAGGTCCGCTGGGTGGCCTTTGGCGATATCGCTCCCCACCTCGTTCTTCGGCGAGCCGTCACCCGTGAGGGCGTTCTTCGATACGTCGGTCTGGATGTAGCCGGGGCAGACCAGCGTTACGAAGAGCCCGTCGTCAGCAATCTCCGCACGCAGGCAGTCGAAGAACCCGTGCAACGCGTGCTTGCTCGCCGCGTAGGCTGAGCGTTGCGGTGTGCCGACCTTTCCCATCACCGACGAGACGACGACGAAGTGTCCGGCCTTCCTCTTCACCATTGACGGAAGCAGTGCCTTCGTTAGCGCCACCGCGCCGAAGTAGTTGACGTCCATGATGCGGCGGTCGACGTCGAGGCGGGTCTCCTGGGCCAGCGAGCGCTGGCTGATGCCACCGTTGTGGACAACGACGTCGATGTGGCCGAAGCGCAGAAGCGCGGCCTCGACGTGGGCAGGAAAGGTTTCCGGCTCCTCGAGATTGAGCGGCAGCACGAATGCCTCGGTGCTGCACCTCGCGGCGACCTGTTCGAGCTCTGCTCTCCGACGCGCCGAGAGGACCAGTCGTGCGCCCTCACTCGCGAACGCCTCTGCTAGCGCCGCGCCGATGCCCGAGGATGCTCCCGTGATCCAGATGACCTGGCCCTCAAAACGACGTCGCATTCAATCCTCCGCTTGCAGCAGCAGCATCCCGGAGGCCGAGGAGGTCAAGGGACTCGCGAAGCACGCGCTCCGCGTCCGAGACCGGCCCATCGTGAAGAGTCGTCCGGTCAGGTCGAACGACGACGCACCACTCGTCGCGTGTGAGCTTCGCGAACGCCCCCGTGGCATCCTCGAAGCTGCCTGGTTTCGGTGCGCTCCCTCGAGCGCGCAGCACCACCGTCGTTCCGCCGAGGCGCTCCCAGCGCCGTGCCGTGTCGGCGCCGATGGCCGGCGGTGCGGCGGCGGAGCAGAGCAATGTGAAGCCATGCCCGAAGGCCTCGTCGCTCAGCAGCGTCGTTCCGTGCGAGTCGCGGACTTCGCCCTGCGGGAGCCACGCGCCACGCGCGAGGCGGCCTGAACCGCGCGCGAAGAGGCCGTTGTCGTACGCATGCGCCGGCTTCATGCCGAAGTCGCTGATGAACGACTTGAACGGCGGGAGGTGCCGCAAGACCTTGAGGCTGCCGTGGGAGAGCCACGCCCACGCCCGCGAGCGCGGCATGATGAAGAGCCCCGCGAAGCGCGCGAGGTCGATCATCTTCTTGGCGTGCGGACGCCGCTCCAAATCGTAGCTGTCGAGAATCGAGGCCGCGGCACGTTGCTGTGTGACCCATGCGAGCTTCCACGCAAGGTTCGCGGCGTCGCGCAGGCCCGCGACGAGCCCTTGCCCGACGAAGGGCGGGGTGATGTGGGCCGCATCTCCCACCAGGAAGACGCGTCCCTTGCTGAAGTGCGCGCAGGCGCGAGCATGAAACCGATAGACTGCCTTTCGCTCGAGCCGGTATTCGCCCGGGCTCGTCCAGGGGCGCAGCAGCTCGGAGATGGCTGTATCCTTCAACATCTCGTCCCGCCGTTCACCCGGGTGGAGCATGAACTCCCAGCGCGTTCGTCCTCCGGGCGCGGCCATGTGTGGGCCAGGCCGCTTCGGGTCGCAGATGAACTCGACATGGTCGATGGTGTTGGGGAGATCCAGCGCATCCACGATGAGCCAGTCTTCAACGTACGTGGCTCCATCGAAGGACTCACCGATGGACGCGCGGACCGACGAACTCGCGCCGTCCGCACCCACAAGGTAGCGGGCGCGGACGAACTCCTCTGTTCCATCCGTTGAGCGGAGCAGCGCTCGGATGCCGTCGGCCTCTTCGGTGAATTGGACCAGCTCCATGCCGGTGCGGGCCGTTATCGTGGGTTGCCGCTCGACGTTCGCGCGCAGCGCACGCTCAAGCTCTGGTTGGAAGAACGTCACAAGCATCGGGTGGCCATCAATGACCTTCGATGTGTTGATGCGTGCGATCTCACCGAGCTGTGGGCTGCGAAGCACGACGTAGGGGACGGGCATGCGGGCGAAGTCGCGTGCTCCGACGCCGACCTGCTGGAGAATGCGCAGGGCTTCATTGTCGAGAGCAATGGCCCGTGGTGCCGTGAAAACCTCCAGGGCCTTGTCAACAACCAGCGCACGCACTCCGTAGCGGCCGAGCAACCCCGCGAGCGCCGCTCCGACTGGGCCGTAGCCAACGATGAGGACGTCGAAGTCCATCGCTTACCTCTCCGCGATGATGAGGTTGCGTTGAACACCGAGGTCGAGTCGACCGTCGTCGCTCCGGATGCTTGCTTCCACGACATCCCCGGGCTGCAGGTACTGTGTCCGCTTTGCCTGCATGGCCAAGAACAGTTTCCACCTGGCTTTTTCGGGAACGAGCGCTGCCATCCGTTGTTTCATGGGAGAAGGGACGCTGAGCGCGCATCCGGCAGGCGTGCCCGTCGCGAGGAGATCCCCTGCGCGAAAGTCGTGAACGCCTGACAACTCAGTGAGTGTGGCGGCAGGACCGTGTACGAGGTTCGCCGTGGTGTCCTGCTGGCGGACCTTGCCGTTGACCTTCAAGCGGAGGGTCAGCTTGCGCAGCAGGTGCGTGTCCTCGGCGTCGAACAATGCGAGCTGCGGACCCACGGGGCCGAAGGTGCGGAACGACTTCCCCTTGTAGAACTGCATCTCGGGGATTTGTACATCGCGCGCCGAGTAGTCGTTCACGATTACCGCGCCTGCGATGAAGTCATGGAGGTTCTGGTCCGTGATCTCCTGGGGTTGGGTGATGTCACGCCGGAGCACGAGCCCAAGCTCAATCTCGTAGTCGAGGAACCGCACGCGCGTGGGGCGCACGACGTCGCTGTCGGCGGGGACGATGCACGACGACGCCTTGGTAAAAATCATGTTGAACGTCTTGGTGTCGGGGTCGACTCCTGACTCGACCATGTGCTGGCGGTAGTTCGCGCCCTGGCACACGAACTGCTGGTTGTGCGTGACAGGCGAGAGGACCTTGACGGTCGCGAGGTCGATGGATGTCCCATCGAGTGCGGCGAGCTGAGGAAGGGAGACACTCCGTACGAAGTCCCCCGTCGTCGGAAAGTCACCGGGCACTGGAGTGACAGAACCGCCGCGCACTACTCCCCAGTGGACCTTGTCTTCATGTTGGTATCGAACGACATGAACAATCATGTTTCACCCGAAGAGCCGTGCGAGCGTGAAGAGCTTACGGAGGCTAAGGTCAGGGCTGCGCCGGACATGCCGGACGAGGGCCGTGACCGTCGCGGGAGTGATGGCTGGAGCAGTGAACGAGCGCGGCATGATTGGGCCCCATTGGGACATGGCCTCGCGGCTCACCGGGTGAACACCCATGGGCACCTCTTCGGTGAAGAGGTCGCCATCGCAATAGTGCTCGTGCTTCTGACCCATGGGGTCGTTCCAGTAGTCGAAAATCTGACTGCCAAGGATGTGGCGGCCGACCCCCCAAGCGTGTTTCCAGCCGCGCTCGCGCAGCACGCGCTGTCCCATTCCGACCGCGTCGGCGTCGACGACCTCGAATGCCGCGTGGCTGAACGCCGGCCTGATGCCCTGGGCGAGCGCCAACGTGTGGTGATCCGCGGGCGTGTCTCCAAGGTTCAGGCGCATGAAGACGACGGCTGGCGAGCCATCGGGCAGCACCTGTACGTCACTGGGAAGGAAGCCAAAGTGTCGTGTGTACCACCCACACGTTGCCTGAAAGTCGGCGACCTCGAGCACTACGTGGCCCAGCTTGAGCACCTCTGGCGGCGCGATGGGAGGGCGCTGCGGTGAGTTGATGCGTGTGTGCTCTCTCCCGAAGTTGAGAGGGAGGGGGGCGCGGTGCGGAAACGCGTCTTCTTCTTCTTGGCCGTGGATGGCCTCGACGACGAAGCCTGATGGGTCGGTGAGCACCACGGCATTGCCGCCACCCGGATGTTCCGCGGGGCGAATCGGGCTCGCGCCAGGGAGCCCCGCGAGGAGCTCGAGGTCCGCGTTGCTTGCGACCCGAAGCCCGAATCCAATGAAGCCCGCTCCCGCGCCCGCGCGCCGCTCAATGCGATAGCAGTAGGGGGTGGGCGCCGATGCGCGCAGGTAGAGCGCGCTCGCCGTGCGATGCACGACGTCGAGTCCGAAGTCCGACAGGAAGCGCTCAGCCTCTTCGACCTGCGGCAGCCCGAAGATGAGGTGGGTGAGCTCCTGCGCCTTCACGGTTGGCGAGGAACACCTCGAGGGCTCCGCCGTCCGAAGCGTGAGAGACTGAGCACGTGGGTTCATTCTGATGATCTAATCAGTTCTGATATTTTCGTCAAATTGGTTCGACCTATGCCAAGATCCAAGACTGCATCGAAGCGCACCGCTCCTCGCGGACGAGCCCCTGTCCCGACCCCACTGACCGTGCCAGCCGACGAACCGGCATCGCGCGGCGACAAGCGGAGGAGGGAGACGCGTGAGCGCTTGCTGAAGGCGGCATTCCGGCTGTTCGCCGAGCGTGGTGCCGACGCCGTGCCAATCAACGAGATTACCGACGCGGCGGATGTCGGCTTCGGGTCTTTCTACAACCACTTCCCGTCGAAGGAAGCGATCCACGAAGCGGTCCTCACCCAGGTCTTCGACGCGTTCGGTGATGCCCTCGAGCGGCTGGCAGCCGGCATCGAGGACCCGGCAGAAGTCATCGCGGTGAGCGTCCGCCACGCGCTACAGCGTGCG
Source organism: Corallococcus sp. AS-1-12 (assembly GCF_020036995.1). Lineage (NCBI taxonomy): Bacteria > Pseudomonadati > Myxococcota > Myxococcia > Myxococcales > Myxococcaceae > Corallococcus > Corallococcus sp. AS-1-12. The sequence goes on from NZ_JAIQDD010000001.1 coordinate 17,626, forward strand.
CAGCGTGAGCCCCTCTGGGGCAAGCTTCTCGTCCGCGAGAGCTACCAGGGGCAGGTCCTCGCGCGTGGACTCGGGCCTCGACTCCTGCGTGACATTGGGCGAGGGATGGCGAGCGGGCGCTTTTCCACGCCTGATCCGCTTGTCAGCTTCATCGTCGTTGGCTCCAGTGTCCTGGGTGCCATCACCGCGCTGTTGCTTCCCCCCGAAGCGGCCCGTCTTGCCGAGGCGGCGAGCCTTGATACGCGGACAGGCGACCTGGATGTTCGCACAGCAGCCGCTGCGCTCCATGTGCTCGGACTGACCCGTTCAGAGGCTGAACGGGTCGCGCGCCGCCCACTGCCAGTCGTCGAGTTCCCTTGACGGTTGTTGGACGCTCAGGGCGCGAAGCCCGTTTCATGCTGGCGCGTCCTGGCGGACCACCGCGGGCGCGGGCTCCAGGTCCAGGGGGCGGCCCAGGCAGTCCTGGCCGTCCTCGGGCGCGGAGGTGCTCCGGGGCCGGTACTCCCAGTGCCACGGCTCCGACTTCACGGTCCGCTGGAAGCCGAAGCGGCACGCGTTTCCCGCGAGCCAGTCATACGTGGGGGAGGCCTCCTCGCTGCCCACCACCAGGTCCACCGCGAGCCCCCGGTTGTGATTGGAGCGGCCCGGCCGCGCGGCCTTGGGCCCCAGGCCCTTGCGGTAGCGGCGCCACAGGTAGCGCTGCTGCTGATACGAACGCCACCCGCTCGTGACGAGCAGCGGCTGCCCCGCCGTGCGCGCCTCCTGCGCCATGCGCTCGAACGCGGCCGCCGCGTCGCGGTGCAGCCGGTGGCCGCTGTGGATCCGCACCAGCCGCGGTGCCTTCGCCTTGGCCCTGCGGACCTTGGCTTCCTTCGCGAACCCGACGGGGGCCAGCAGACAGACCAGGAGCACGAGGCCCCAGCGGAGCAGGGGAGAGGACATTCTTCGGAGGTCCAAGCAGTGGGCGGGGAGTGGAGGCTGCCGCCTTTGTTCCGATGTGAAAAGCAGGCGGGCTGGCGAGCGCTTCTCCCTCGTGCCCGGTCGCCCGGACGCTCCGTGAGGACTAGAAGAGCTTGAGCTGTGCGTCGGGTGCGGGCGCGTCCCGGGGCGGCAGCACGTTGAAGCCGTGGGCGCGTGCCCAGGCCTCGCTCGGGCCCCTCCAGTGGTGCGCGTCCATGCGCACGTGCCCCGTGTCGTCGAAGGCGACGCCCTCGGCCTCCAGCAGCTCGCGCTGGCGGTGGCCGGAGGTGCTGATGCCTCCCGTGCGGTTGATGATGCGCTGCCACGGCACCGTCGCGGCTCGCGACCCCAGCGCCGCCATCGCGTGGCCCACGGCGCGCGCGTCACAGGCCCCGCCGACGATGGTGGCGATGTCTCCGTAGGTGGCCACCTGTCCGGAGGGCACCTGTTCGCAGACGCGGTAGATGCGCTCGTACGGGTCCTGCGTGTCGGTGGGTGATGCCATCCTAGGCCGCCACGGCCTGCCGCTCCCGCGACGGAGCGCCGGCTTGATTGAGCACCGCCCACTCCTGGCGCAGGCGCACGTACAGGGCATTCAACGGCTGGCCCGGCGCTTCGTACTGGCCCACATGGTGCTCCACGAGGTGGCGCAGGAGCACGTAGCAGGTGGTGGCCGCGCCCGCGCCCTCCACGGCGGCGAACTGGGCCGCGTCCGTGAACCAGAGCGTGGTGGGCATCTGGCAGGCCTGCGTGCCCGTGGCCACCAGGTGCGCACCGGGCTTGAGCCACGGGTGCTTCGCGAACAGGTTGGGCCGGTCCACCGTGAGCGTGGAGATGAGGTTGGAGATGCGCCGGTCCTTGAACCTCGAGTCCCCGTACACCTGTCCGAACACGAGGCCTCGCACCCGCTTCATGAACACCTGGGACGTCAGCGCCACGAGCGACGTCCCGCGGAGCACCAGCATCTGCGCGAACTCCGGCACCGTGAGCTTCTTGAAGGATGGCCAGACATCCAGATCCATCTGCCGCTTCACCAGCGTGATGACATCCGTCAGCCGCGCGCGGACCCAGACCAGCGCCGTCGCCACCGACGCCGTCAGCACGCCGGGGATGAGATAGAGGAAGTAGTCCCGAGGCTCCCAGTCGCCGGTGCGAGCGGTCTCGAACCCGCGCCACGCGAGGATGCCCGCGGAGAGCAGGGCGAGGAAGAAGAGGCCGTAGGCCAACCAGGAGACGCCGTTCAGCGTCACCCAGCCGCGCTTCGTCGGGTTCTCCGGGACGTTGTACATCTCCGGGCTCTGGACGCTGACGTCGGAGATGAGCAGCGTGGGCGGCGGCTCCGCCCGGTTGTACGCGAGCAGCAGGCTGTCGATGCCCTGGTTGTCATAGATACCGCCGTCCATCAGCGGCAGGCCGCTCTGGAAGCCCGGGCCCAGGGCCGCCAGCGCGGTGTCGAGCGGATAGCCCTGGGGCCAGTGGAACTGCTGCGGGAACACCAGCGGCTCGAAGCCGCCCGGGAAGCACGACGACGCGGCGGCGATGTCCGCCAGCCGGACGTGGCTGGCCACCGGGCGCGGCATCCGGTAGCCGTTGTTGCCCAGGACGATGCCCGGGTTGCCGCTGCGCCGGAAGCGGAAGTCCAGGCCGGTGTGGAACTCGGTGGTGTTGAAGATGGCCTCCTGGAGCTGGAGCCCGCCCGCGTCCAGGACCTCTCCGAAGCGCCGGTCGCCCAGGAAGTCGGGCCGGGCGTAGACGTCCGCGGCGGACCGGATGAGGCTGGCCCACGCGTGGCTGCCGTGGTCCCGGTTGGAGGTCAGCCCGGTCAGGGCCTCCGCGATGACATTCGTCCGCAGCAGGTACGCGGAGAACGCCTCGTGAAACGCCTTGAACGGCTTGCCGTCCAACTGGCTCACCACCCAGGCCATGCCCGTGAGCGTCCCCCCGGACACCGTGGACAGGCCCACCACATCGGACAGGAGTCCCACGGTGTCGAGGAACCGCAGCGTCCCCAGGTGGAACGCCGCCGCGCGGTAACCCCCACCGGACAGGGACAGCGCGAGCGGTCCGAGCGGACCGTGTTTCACGGAGACAGGGGCGGTGGCGTCTTGGCTCATGGCGGGATTCGGGGCGCGGCGGGGAGGACGGCGCAAGCTTAGGCCAGAACGGAAGGACCATGGCGCTTCGCACGGGACCTGGGCCAGGCTCCCAGCCCATGCCAATTCCTTCCTCGCATCGTCGCAAGGCCGTCTCCACGGCGCTTCGAAGCCGAGCCGACGGAAGGCACGGGCGAGCTCTACCGGAACCTCGACCTCCAGAGGCAGCCATGAGGAAGCTGGGCATCGTGCTCGCGGGCATGCTGACGAGCGCCCTGGCCTCGTCGCTGTTGACGGCCTGGACGGAGCGGACGGAGACCGATACCTGAGCGGCCGCGACCGGCCGGGGGCCTTCACCCGCGCCGGTCGCGCAGCCGCGTGTAGGTGTATGAGACGAGCAGCAGCATGACGCCCAGCAGGATGAACGTGACCACCCGCTGATCCGGCGGCAGCTTCGCCACGTCCACCAGCACCAGCCGCCCCAGGGCGAGCCCCAGCACCGCCAACGCGGCCAGCCGGTACCAGCGCTCGCGCACCGCGAAGCCCACGCCGAAGAGGAGGAAGGCGGCGATGACCCAACCCAGCGTGACGAGCCCCTCGGGCATCCGCGCGCCCACCAGCGCCACCAGCGCCAGCCCCGCGCCCGCCGCGCAGACGGCGGTGAAGGCCTTCCGGGCCTCGGGCTCCGGCAGGCCCGCGACGCGCACCGTCCCGCCGCGCTCCACCAGCACGAACGCCACCACCAGCCCGGTGAGCAACGACAGACGCCCCGGCGTCTGCCATTCACACGCACCCAGCGCCACGTAGAGGATGAGCACGCCCACGCCCCGCAGCACCGGTGACTCCACCCCGCGCGCGGCCAGGCCCGCGGCCAGCCCCGTCACCGTCCACGCCGCCACCAGCGCGACGTCGTCGTAGTTCGCGGGCATGGCCAGCGCGAGCGTCACCGCCGTCAGCGCCAGGTACGCGTGCGTCAGCGCGGAGGGCGCGCGCTGGAGCCTCGACACGGCGGCCCCCGCGCCATGCGCCAGCGCGACGACGAGGAGGAAGCCGAAGAGGTGCGAGTCCTGCTCCTGGGAGACCTCGTACGCGCCCAGCGACGTCAGGCCCGCCCAGTTGAGCAGCGTGAAGGCGAGGCACGCGCGCACGGGCAGGTCGCGCGGGCGCACGAGCAGCGCCACGGAGAACAGCAGGAAGTAGAGCGCGAGGAAGCCCAGGCTCAACAGGAGCCGGTCATCCTCGGGCGCGCCCGGCGCCATGTGGCCCGTGCGCACGGCCCAGACGACGTGCGTGCTGTACACGGCCACCAGGCTGGACAGGGGGACGATGACCCAGCGGTTGCGCACCAGGAAGAACAGCGCGCCCGCCGCCAGCAGCGTGGTGGACAGCAGCGTGAACGCGGTGATGTCGCTGAGCATCCCCGTGTGCAGCCCCAGGAACAGCGCGATGCCCGCCACCGTCTCCGACTGCATCCGGTGCGCGATGGTGACGATGGCCACCACGAACCCCGCGAGCAGCACCAGCGCCAGCACCTCGCTGTCGATGACCCGCACCGCCGGGATGAAGTGCAGCGCGTAGGTGACGAAGTACGCGAGCGCCAGGCCGCCGCCGAAGACGATGCGCCCGAAGAGCTGATGCCGCCGCGCCAGCCACAACCCGAACGCGCCCAGCCCCGCGCTGAGCAGGTAGCCCGCGCCCACGCGCGCCAGCACCCCCAGCTCCCCGAAGTGGTACGTGATGAGGTACGCGATGCCGATGATGAGCGCCACGATGCCCAGGCGGCTCAACCAGTAGGTGCCGACATGCGCCTCCAGGTCCCGCGGCTCGGGCGCGGCCACCGGGGGCGTGGCAGGGGAGGGCGGGGCCACGGGGCGCGGCGCCTCCCGGGCCTCCAGGCTCGCGAGCCGCGTCTCCAGGGCCGCGACCGTCGCCTCCAGCCGCTTCACCGTGTCCCGCAGGTCCTGCCCGTCACCCTCGTCCGCCATGGACCTCCCTTGGGCGGAGCTTCAGCAGCTCTGACGCCACGTGCGCGTGGCCGTGGCCCCCGGGAAGCGCGCACGGGGGCCGCGGGCCGTTGCTTCAGGCGAGGTTGTGGAAGACGTGCTGCACGTCGTCGTCCTGCTCCAGCATGTCCACCAGCTTGAGGACCTCCGTGGCCTGCTCCTCGGGCAGCTCCTTCAGCGTGCCGGGCAGGGGGATGTACTCGGACTGGGTGGACACGGGCGTGATGCCCTTGGCTTCAATCGCCGCCTGGAGCTTGCCGAAGTCCGCGAACTTGCAGCGCAGGAGCAGTTGCTTCTCGCCCTTCTCGCCGGTCGTCTCGCCCATCTCCTCCAGGCCGTGGTCGATGAGCTCCAGCTCCAGCTCCTCCTGGTTCACCCCTTCCGCGTCCAGGCGGATGGCGCCCATGTGCTCGAAGAGGCGGGACACGCTGCCCGCCGTGCCCATGCTCCCGCCCAGCTTGGTGAAGGGGAAGCGGACGTTGGCCACGGTGCGCGTGACGTTGTCCGTGGCCGCCTCCACCAGGATGCCCACGCCGTGCGGCGCGAAGCCTTCGTACAGGAGGATCTGGTAGTCAGCCTGGTCCTGACCGCTGGCGCGCTTGATGGCGGCGTCCACGTTGGTCTTCGGCATGTTCGCCGCGCGGGCGTTCTGCACGGCCCGGCGCAGCGCGGGGTTCGATTCGATGTTCGGCCCGCCCGCCTTCACCGCGATCACGATGTCCTTCGTGATGCGCGTGAAGACCTTCGCCATCTTGTTCCAGCGGGCGAACATCGTCGCCTTGCGTGTCTCGAAAATGCGTCCCATGGTTTCCTCAATATACCGTGGCCCGCTCCGGTGGAGAGGCTTTCGGAAAGGGGCGGGTGTGTCACCCGCGCGGGAAGCGGCTCGCCAGCGCGTCGGCCAGGGGGCCCGCGCCCGTCCGGAGGGGGTCCACGCAGGGCAGGCCGTGCGCCCGTCCGGTGGCCTCCAGGAGCGCGCGCGCTTCGGCCTCGCCCAGGTGCTCCGTGTTGATGGCGATGCCCGTGCACTGGATGGCCGGGTTCGTCAGCCGGCCCTCCAGCACCGTGCGGTCGATGACGTCCTGGATGGACGGCAGCGGGTGTTTCACGCCGCGCATGCGCGTGCGCGTGGGCTCATGGCAGACGATGAACGCGTCCGGCTGCGCGCCGTGCAGCAGGCCCAGCGTGACGCCCGCGAAGGAGGGGTGGAACAGCGACCCCTGGCCCTCCACCACGTCCCAGTGGTCCGCGTCGTTGGCGGGCGTGAGCCACTCCGCCGCGCCGGAGACGAAGTCGGACACGACGGCGTCCAGCGCGACGCCGCGCCCGGAGATGAGGATGCCCGTCTGCCCGGTGGCCCGGAAGTCCGCCTTCCACCCGCGCTGACGCAGCTCCTTCTCCAGCGCCAGCGCCGTGTACTTCTTGCCCACCGCGCAGTCGGTGCCCACGGTCAGCACGCGCAGGCCGGGCCGCTTCGTGCCCTGGCCCGTGGCGAAGTCCCGGTCCGGGAAGCGCACGTCGTGCAGCCTCCGCCCGTGCTTCGCCGCCGCCGCGGCCACGGCGGGGAACGAGGACAGCCGCTTGTGCAGCCCGGTGGCCACGTCCAGCCCGGCCTCCAGCGCCCGCGCCAGCGTGTCCACCCACGCGTCCGCCAGCACGCCGCCCGGGTTCACCACGCCCACCACCAGCGTGCGCGCGCCCTTCGCCTTCGCCTGGGCAATGTCCATGTCCGGCAGGCCACAGTCCGCCACGCAGCCCGGGAGGCGCAGTTGACCCACGCACCAGTCGGGCCGCCAGTCCACGATGCCGTGGGCCGTCTTGGCCGCGAGCTGATCCTTCACGTCTCCCAGGAACAGCAGGTAGGGCTTGTCGATGTCCACGCGCGGTGCCTTAGCACGGCCGAAAAACGGCGTGGAAATGGCGCGGGGGAATAAGCGCGACAGCGGACGTACCAGGGAGGAGCCCGCACATGGGCTTCATCTTCCGGAGTCATCCATGCGCTTCATTCCCTCCGCCGCGCTCGTGTTCGCCGCCTCGCTTGTCACCGCCTGTGGTGGCCCGCTCGACGAGGAGGCCCCTGGCGCGGACGTGGTGGACGAGTCCATCGCCAGCCAGGAGCAGGGCGTCGACGAGTCCTGCGTGGGCTCGACCGTGGTGCTGGCGCAGCCGGACGGCGCTTCGGTGGCGGCGGTGTTCCCCCACTGCTCGTACGCGGACATCTCCGCGGCCTCCAACGACAGCACGTATGATCAGCCGGCCTGCCCGCACCGCTTCGTGACGGAGATCACCGGCCTGAACGGCGGCTATGCCCAGCCGTTCGTGGAGGTCATCCCGGCGTCGAGCAACGTGACGGAGAGCGCCTGCAAGGGCGTGGCGATCACCGGCGCCGCGTTCGGCTACGCGAACGGCGTCTGGTGGGGGCTGGGCTCGGTGAGCACCACCGGCACCTGGTACCCGGCGGGTCCCTTCTTCCCGGCGTTCTGCGGGCTGCGCTTCAACATCGGCTCGGGCGGCTCCGGCTACAGCAAGATCCGCGTCACGGGCCTGGGGGCGGCGCTGGGCGTCTTCAAGACCCGGGTGCGCACGGGCGTTCGCATCGGCAACGGCCCCTGCTAGCCCTCCGGCCTGCCACCCCGGGCGTCCCACCTTTCAGGTGGGAAGCGCCAGGGAGGGTGTCGACGGACTTCGCGGGCGGGGCGGCTCCTGCTAGGAACGCCCCCGTGGTCTTCCGCCCGCGATCGCCCCGCGCCGTCCCGCCCGGGGAGTCCTCCGCATCCCAACCGGAGGTGTCCTCGGCCTCCCGTGGGGACGCCGCGGAGTTCCAGGCGCTCATCGCGCGGTGCGCTCCGGCCCTGGAGGAGCGGGCCCGCATCCTCTGCCGGGGCCGCAACCCGTCGGACGCGAAGGACCTGTTGCAGGAGACCTACGAGCGGGCCTTCCGCGCGTTTCATACGTATGACCGGTCCGCGCCTCCCATGGCGTGGCTGGCGTCCATCCTCGTTCGACGTTTCCTCGACTGGTGCCGGCACGACCGGCGCCACCCCCAGGAGGAATTCACCGACGCGATGGGGGACACCCTGGCGGAGGCCGAAGCCGCCCCGGAGACATGGGCGCGCTACACGTTGGACGACGTGTGGCAGGCGGTGGAACAGCTTCCCCCGGAGCTGCGCGAGGTGGTCCGTATGAAGGACATGGAGCGACAGAGCTACGCGGAGATCGGCCGGCGGCTCGGCATCCCGTCCATGACGGTGGGCACCCGGCTGTTCCGCGCGCGCAAGAAGCTCAAGGAGCTGCTCCTCGCCCGGGAAGGCACCGCGGGGGGCCCGGCGTGACCGCCTCCTGTGAACAGCTCGCCGCCTTCGTGGACGGGGAGCTTCCGCCCGAAGAGGCCGAGGCGTTCCAGGCCCACCTCGCCACCTGCGCGGAGTGCCAGGCCGGCCTGGAGGATCAGGTGCAGGCGAGCCTGCTGGTGCAGGCCGCCGCCGAAGCGCGTGCCGACGCCGGAGAGGCCGCGGGCGCGGGCGCCCGGTCCGCGAGGCCTCCCGGTATGGACGCAGGGCCCGTGGCGTCCCAGGGGCCAGTGGACCCGGTGGGTTCGGAAGGCGTCCCCGCTGCCTCGGCGGCGGGGCCGGCGCTGCGGGCCGTCCCTGGCACGGGGAGCCAGTCCAGGCCGACGCCCGATGCCGGGACGCGCCCTCCGTCCGCTCGCCCTCGCGGCCGCGCGGTGTGGGAGCGCCGCCGTGGGGTGGGCTTCGTGGCCGCGGCCGCCGCGATGGTGCTCGCGGTGCTGCTGGTGGGGCGTCCCTGGCGCTCCACGGAGGCCGAGCGCACGCTGCCCTTCGCGCTGGCCTCGGCGCGCCCGCTGGAGGGCCGGCTCAGCCATCCGGGCCTCGCGGGCTACCGCGCCACGGGCACGATGCGCGGCGGCGCGGACGGACGGCCGGAGCTGGATTTGCGGGCCCTGTCGGAGCTGGAGGCGAAGGGCGATCTGCACGGCGTCTCGACCGCCTGGCTCGCGGCCGGGGACTTCGAGCGCGCGGAGCGCATCCTGGAGCGGCTGCCCGCGTCGCCCGCCGTCCTGGGCGACCAGGCGCTGGCGGCCCTGGGGCGTGCCCAGCCGGAGCGCGCGCTGACGCTCCTGGAGCGGGGCCTGGAGACCGCGCCGGACGACGCGCGGCTGCACTGGAACCGGGGCCTCGCGCTCCAGGCGCTCTCGCTGGAGCTGGCCGCCGCGGCGGAGTTCTCCCGCGTGGCGCAGGCGAAGGAGCCCGGCTGGAGCACCGAAGCCACCGAGCGCGCGGAGGGCCTGCGCAAGGGCGCGCTGGCGCGGCGGGATTCGTGGCAGGCCATGAACGCGGCCGGCATGGCGCTGGCGCTGGACGGCACGCCGTACCCGGGCTCGATGGCGCGGCGCAACCCGGACCTGGCGCGGCTGTACCTGTACCACGCGCTCCGGGCGGCCCCGTCCGCGGAGCGCGTGAAGGCGCTGGCCCCGCTGGCCGCGCTGCTGGACGGCGTCACCCGCACCCAGACGGCGAGCGCCTACGTGGCGCGCGTGGCGGCGGCGGACTTCAGCAAGCGCGGCCCGCTGGCCGGCACCTACCGGGAGCTGCTCGCCGGCACCCGTTCGCTGGCGGGCGCGGAGGCGGACGCGTTCCTCGCGCGGCTGCGGCGCTCCGGCGAGCGCGACCTGCTGCTGGGCGCCATCCTGCTGCTCCACCAGGAGGACCGCTTCGTCGACGAGCTGGCGACGCTGGTCCAGCAGTCGGGTGAGCCCGCCTGGTACGACGCCCCGCTCGCCCGGGGCCGGGCCCACGCGGCGCAGGCCCGGGGCGACCTGGAGACGGCGGAGACGTCCCTCAAGGACGGGCTGGCGGCGTGCCGGAGCGCGGGCTTCCAGGACCGCTGCGTGGACCTCCAGCGGCACCTGGCGGCGCTCTACAACCGGATGGATCGCCGCCACGAGGCCGAAGCGCTGGCGCGCTCCGCGCTGGAGGAGGCGTTCCGCACCGACAGTTGGTTCCAGGAGGAGGTGCTCCTGTCCGACCTGGTGACGAGCGCGCGGCTGAGCCACGCCCCGGCGCTGGCCCGCGCCTACCTGGACGAGTTCGTCCAGCACGCGCCGGAGGACTGCGCGCGCCGGTCGGAGTACCACCACGCCCGGGCGCTCCTCTTCGTGGAGGACCTGGACGCGAAGCGGGCCCGGCGCGAGGTGCAGGACGCGCTCACCTGCCCCACCGCGCCCACGCTCCTGGAGGTCGCCGTCGCGGGAGACCTGCTGCGGCTGGAGGGCGCCACGGTGCCGGGCCGCGAGCTGGACCGCGTGCGCGAGCGCATCCGCGTGCTGCGTGAGGACCCGTCGCTGACGGTCGGCGAGCGGCTGCTCGTGGACCACATCGAAGGGCGCATCCTCATCGAGCGCGACCGCGAGGCGGGCCAGCGGCTCCTGCGCGGCGTCATCACCGGCTCGGCGCTCCACCGCTCCACGGACATCGAGGCGCGCAAGGCCTGGGCCCACAGCCACCACGTGCTGGTGATGGACGCGGGCCGGTCCAACGAGTGGGGCCCCGCGGTGGACCTGCTCGCCCAGGAGGTGGACCGCACCGCGCCCACGTCGTGCCTGCTGGCGCTGGCCGGACAGGACGAACGGATGCTCTTCATCGCCCGGGGGCCCACCGGCGCGAGTGACGGAGTGTACCTGCACGCCCTCAAGCAGCCCCTGCGCGAGAAGGTGCCCGCAGTGCCCGAGCCGCTGCTGCAGGTGCTCGCCGGCTGTGACGTGGTGAGGGTGCTCGCGGAGCCCATCCTCCTGGGACGCCCGGGGCTGCTGCCGGGGGAGCGCGCGTGGAGCTACCTGGCGCCGGGCGGCCACCGCGTGGACGCTCCGGCCCCGGCGCCCGTCCCGAAGCGGCTGGTGGTGTCGGACGTGGAGCCGCCCGCGGCGCTGGGGCTGCCGCGCCTGATGCCGTGGAAGGGCATGACGGGGCCGGGCGACGTCCACCTGCGGGGCCGCGCGGCCACGCCGGAGGCGGTGCTCGCGGAGATGGAGGACGCCACGGAGGTGGAGCTGCACACGCACGGCCTCGCCGGCACCGTGTCCGACGCGGCCTTCCTGGCGCTGTCCCCGGACGCGGCCGGCCGCTACGCGCTCACCGCGGAGGAGCTGGAGGGGCACACGCTCCGGGGCGCCCCGGTGGTGATGCTGGCCGCCTGTGACGCGAACGTGGGCGCGTGGCGCTACCACGCGGTGTCCAGCCTGCCGTCCGCGCTCATCCAGGCGGGCGCGCGCGCCGTCGTCGCGCCGTCCACGGAGGTGCCGGACGTGGAGGCCGGGGCCTTCTTCCAGGCGCTGGTGGACTCGCTGCGGCGCGGCACCCCGCCGGCCCGGGCGCTCCGGGACACCCGCGCGCGGTGGCTCCAGCAGGGCAGCGCCCGGTGGGTCCAGGACCTGGTCGCGTTCGAGTAGGCTCCCGGCGAATATCCGCGCGACCGCGCGTAGATGAACCGGGAGGAATCATGATCACGCGTTGGAAGTCCGCAGTGGGAAGGATGGCCGTGGGGTTCGCCGCGCTGTCGGCCGCGCAGGCCGGTGCCCAGCAGGTGAAGACCCACAACCCCCCGGTGAAGGTCTCCCCGGCGGCGAGGCCCATCTCGAGCCCGGCGACGGCGAAGGCCACCGGGTCCGTGGACGTGGCGGTGGACGAGGGCGCCAAGGGCACCCGCCTGTACCGGTATGACCGGGGCAGCGGGAAGCTCACCCTGGTGAAGCAGCTCACCCAGAAGGAGGCGGCCCGCAGCACCTCCGGCTTCAAGGCGCTGTCCGCCGTGGAGGCCGGTGGCGGCACGTCCCTGGTGGATCCGGACCGCGGCGGCGCCGTCGCCCCCGAAGGCAAGCCCCCCAAGGGCGGCCCTCCGGGCGGACATGATCCGGACCCGCTCACCCAGACGGACCTGGCCAACATCCACCGCGAGCTGGGCAACCTGAAGCTGAACAAGTCCCAGGTGAAGATCGCCACGCAGGCCCAGCGGTAATCCCAGCTTCTCAGCGGACGAAACGGACGGCCGTGGCGCCGGGGTGGGGGCACGTCGCCTCACCCCGGAGGGCCACGGCCTTCACATTCCTGGATGGATGCCGGCCCACGCGTTCAACCCCAGACGCCTGGAGTGTCCGCCCTGACCTCGCTCCCGTGTTTCCCGCACCTCTCGCGCCTTGCCACACGTACAACGTGCTCACACTTTTCGTGCGTGAGGGGGCGCAGCTCGCCCGTTTGTCTTTGACGCCCTCCCTGTCCAAACGTTCGTGGGGCCGGCCGGAGCGCCCGCGACAGCAGGAGGTTGCACACATGGGGAACGTGGAGAACGGGCGTCGTCGTGGCGCGGGAGTGCTCTCCCGGTGGGCGTGGGGGTTGGCGGTGGCCGTCGTGGGCGCGGGCTGTGACCCGGGGGGCCGGGAGCATGCGCCAGCGGATCCGCCAGGCACGCAGGAGCAGGCGGCCCTCAGCTACAACAGCCTTTCGTACAACGGGCTGTCCTTCAACGGCTTGTCGTTCAACGGGCTGTCCTTCAACGGGCTGTCGTTCAATGGCTTGTCATCCGCCGACTTCGCCGCGTGGTACGCGGCGGAGCCGGAGCTCGCGGAGGAGGTCATGCGCTACGTCGTGCGCTGCGCCGTGCCTCAAGGGCAGACGCGCACGTTCAAGGACCCGCAGACGAACACGGTGCATACGTGGACGGGGCTGTTGGGCCTGGCGCCGGGCTGGGCGGGGGGCGCGCCCGCGACGGAGGCCGAACAGCAGATCGTCTCCGCGTGCCTCGCGGCGCACAGCAATCCCTTTGGCGTGAGCGTGCCCATCTCCGTGCTGGGGCGGAACGGGCAGGGGGCGGCCATCCCCGCCTCGGACGGGGAGCTGGCCACCTTCGGCCGGCCGGAGTCGTGCTTCTTCGGCAACGTCTTCAAGGGGCAGGGGCTCTACGCGGGCAGCCAGAACCCGCCCCTGGACGCGACCCAGAGCACCACGCGCGCGTGCGCGGTGGTGGATGGCTCCGGGATGCCGCGCATGACGTGCGCGCCGCTCGTCTACGTGGGGAGCTGCTCGTCCGTGTGCACGCAGACGGGCGCGGCGGGCCCGTCCTTCGCGAACTGCACGGTGGGCGGGGGGAGCTTCCAGCCGCTCACCACGCGCGTGCGCGCCGCGGACCTGGCGGTGTGCGGCGACGGCGTCTGCCAGGTGACGGAGTCCTGCGGCGCGTCCAACACCTACGACGCGTGCGCGGCGGACTGCGGCGCCTGTCCGTGAGGTGAGGGCGGCGGCCTTCAGCCGGAGTGGGAGCCCAGGCCGGAGGCCGCGCCCGCGCGCAGCCGCTCATGCAGCGCGTCCGTGAGCAGGTACCAGAACTGGACGTTGCCGAAGCTGAGGATGTCGCCGCCCCGCAGCGGCACCTCGCGCTGCCCGATGGTGCTGGCGTTGACGAAGGTGCCGTTGGTGGAGCCCAGGTCGCGCACGGTGCAGCGGCCCGCCGCGCGGCTCCACTTGAGCTCCGCGTGCTGCTTGGACACGGACGCGTCGTCCAGCACCAGCTCGCAGTCCAGCCTCCGGCCAATGCGCAGCACCTCCGAGTCCTTGAGGGTGGGCAGGGTGGCGACGAGCAGGTCGTCGAACTCGAAGAGCAGGGCGAGCATGCCCTGTTCGACGTCGCCGGGGTCCGCCATGCGGGTGGGCGCGAGCGCGGCGGCGGACAGCTCCGACGGCGGACGCTGCACCAGCGCGAAGGGACCCAGTTGATGCTGGAAGGCGCCCACGGGCAGGGCGGAGGCGAGCGAGCGCAATTCCTGGACGGACAGCACGGGGGGCAGCCTAACGGGTCGGCCGTCGGGCGCCCAGCCACTACCGGACGTTGAACGTACGGCTTTCGTTGACCGGCCAGTCACTCGTTCCCTACATTGAGCGTTTCGAGTCGCGGGCCGGGTTCCAGGAGGGAACGCCGGACCCCCGATGCGCAGCCAGGTGACGGAAGGAGCGGTGGTTCGATGAGCGGGAGCGACAACATCCCGATGACCCCCCACGGTCTGCAGAAGCTCAAGGACGAGCTGAAGCAGCTCCAGACCGTGGAGCGGGGCAAGATTTCGCGTGAGATCGAGGTCGCCCGTGCGCACGGCGACCTGCGCGAGAACGCGGAGTACCACGCGGCCAAGGAGAAGCAGTCGCACATCGAGGGGCGCATCCTGACCCTCGGGGATTGGATCGCCCGCGCGGAGGTCATCGACCCGGCGAAGCTGGGCGGCGACAAGGTCGTCTTCGGCGCCACCGTGGAGCTGGTGGACACGGAGAACGACAAGTCCATCAGCTACCGCCTGGTGGGTGAGACGGAGGCCGACCTGAAGAAGCGGTGGATCGCCGTGACCTCGCCGGTGGCGCGCGCGCTCATCGGCAAGAAGGTGGGCGACATCGCCACGGTGCAGAGCCCCGGCGGCGTGCGCGAGCTGGAGGTCGTCTCCATCAGCTTCGAGGATCCGCAGGAAGAGCCCGCCAGCGCGAGCTGAAGCCCGGCTGGCTGGATGTCCCTCGGGGGGGCGGGCACAAGGCTCGCTCCCCCGGTTTCGTTTTCCCCGCGGCGTCAGGAGCGCTTCGTAGGATGGAGGCTGGAAATCCCGCGTGAACCACCCGCTCGCCAGCCTCGTTGGACCTCTCAAGTACGCGTGTCAGCGTGACTTCGCCCAGCTCGGGACCGTGCGGGACCTGCGCACGTTGATGGAGCGCACCCTGGCGTCGGCCGGGGGCGTGGACGCGCGGGCCCTGGAGGACCTGAGGGCGGCGCTGCCGCACGTGGATCCGCCCGCGCCGCCGGAGCACCGCAAGGCCGCGCTGCGTCAGGTGCTGGGGGCGCTGAAGCTCAGCGGCGTGGCGCTGCCGGCGGAGCTGGAGCGGGTGGTCGTCACGGGGGAGATCAACGCCGTGGCGGCGGGCTTCCCCCGGGCGCCGGAGCGCGCGCACGTGCTGGAGGGGGAGCTCATCCCCGCGCCGCCGCGCCGCCGGTTGACGCCGCCGCCGGGGACGGTGGAGGCGCGTGGCAACACCGTGCCGCCGTGGCGTTCGCAGGACCCCGTGCCGCCGGTGGGCGGTGGGGCCGCGTCCGCGCCGGTGGCCCGCACCCCGGCGCCCCCGGGTCTGGTGAAGGGCGAGCCGGTGCCCTACGGCGCGCGCATGGCGGCCTCCCGGGGGACCTCTCCTGGCCCCGCGCAAGGTGAAGCCCAGCCCTACGGTGCGCGCATGGCCGCGGCCCGGAACGCGGCCGTCCCCGCCGGTGCGCCGGCCCGTGCCCCGGGCGCGAAGCCCCAGGCGAGCACCGACCCTCGCAAGGGCGCGCCGCCTCCGGACCGCGCTCCCACGGAGAAGGCCCGGAAGAAGAAGGCCAAGGCCGTGGGCGCGGAGGCGTCCCGCTCCGAGGCGAAGCTCCTGTCCATCGCGCCGCGCACCGGCCCGCTGTCCGCGCCGCTCAAGACGCTGGGCAAGCGCCTGGGGCCGCGGCTCGTCGCCGTGCTCGACAAGAAGGGCCTGCGCCGCACCGGCGACATCCTGTTCCTGTTGCCACGCTGTTACGAGGACCGCCGCAAGCTGCGCACCATCGCGGAGCTCATCCCCGGCGAGCGCGGCGTGACGGTGGGCACCGTGAAGGCGGCCGACTTCGTCCCGGGGCGCGGCGGCAAGCGCATGTTCCGCGCCGTCGTGGGGGACCGCTCCGGCAGCATCGCCGCCACCTATTTCAACGCCGGGCCGTGGCTCAAGAGCCGCTTCTCCGTGGGCAAGCAGTTGGTGCTCTCCGGCGAGGTGCGCGCCTCCATGAACGGCCGGGAGATGGCCCACCCGGAGCTGGAGCCCGCCGAGGACCTGGAGAACACGACCAGCGTCCACTTCCACCGCATCGTCCCCGTCTACCCGGGCTTCGAGCGCGGCGAGCAGCGCTCCTTCCGCGAGCTGGCCTCGCGCATCAGCGAACAGCACGCGCACCACCTGGAGGAGCCGCTGCCCGCGGACCTGCGCCGCCGCTACCACCTGATGGGGCTGCCGGACGCGCTGCGCTTCATCCACTTCCCGCCCGACGACGCGGACCTGGAGGCGCTGGACGCGCACCAGAGCCCCGCGCACCGCCGGCTCGCGTTCGACGAGCTGTTCTTCCTCCAGTTGGGCATGGCCCTCAAGCGCCAGGGCATCAAGGCGGAGGAGGGCATCGCCTTCAACGTCACCCCGGAGCGGCTGGACACGGCGCGCGGCGCGCTGCCCTTCCAGCTCACCGGGGCGCAGGCGCGCGTGGTGGGGGACATCGCCCGGGACATGGCGCGCCCGGAGCCCATGAACCGGCTGGTGCAGGGCGACGTGGGCAGCGGCAAGACGGCCGTGGCGCTGGTGGCCGGCCTGGTGGCGCTCCAGGACGGCTACCAGGTGGCGGTGATGGCCCCCACCGAAATCCTGGCCGAGCAGCACGAGCGCACCTTCCGCCGCATCCTGGAGCCGCTGGGCTACCGCGTGGGGCTCATCAGCGCGGCGGGCACCGCGAAGCACAAGCGCGAGGTGCGCGAGGCCGTGGCGAAGGGCGACATCCACCTCGCCGTGGGCACGCACGCGCTGCTGGAGGGCGGCGTGTCCTTCCAGAAGCTGGGGCTGGTGGTCATCGACGAGCAGCACCGCTTCGGCGTGCTCCAGCGCCACACGCTCATGAGCAAGGGGCTCACGCCGGACGTGCTGGTGATGACCGCCACGCCCATCCCGCGCACGCTCGCGATGACGCTCTACGGCGACCTGGACGTGTCCATCATCGACCAGCTCCCGCCGGGCCGCACGCCCATCACCACGCGCGTCTTCAACAACGAGCAGCGCGCGCGCGTCTACGAAGCGGTGGGCGCGGAGCTGGCCAAGGGCCACCAGGCCTACGTCGTCTATCCGCTGGTGGAGGAGTCGGAGAAGCTGGACCTGGAGGACGCCACCCAGGGCGCGACGAAGCTGCAGACGGTGTTCCCCCACGCCAGCGTGGGCCTGCTGCACGGGCGCATGAAGCCGGAGGAGAAGGACGCCGTGATGGAGGCCTTCCGCGACAAGCGCATCCAACTGCTCGTCTGCACCACGGTGGTGGAGGTGGGCGTGGACGTGCCCAACGCGTCCGTCATGGTGGTGGAGTCCGCGGAGCGCTTCGGCCTGTCGCAGTTGCACCAGTTGCGCGGGCGCGTGGGCCGTGGCGCCGCGGCCAGCTTCTGCTTCCTGGTCGCGGGCGCCGCGCGCTCCTGGGAGTCCACCGAGCGGCTGGGCGTGATGGAGCGCAGCAGCGACGGCTTCGTCATCGCGGAGAAGGACCTGGAGATCCGCGGCCCCGGCGAGTTCCTGGGCACGCGGCAGAGCGGCCTCCCGGAGCTGGCCGTGGCGAACCTCGTGCGCGACGGCGACCTCCTGTCGCTCGCCCAGGTGGAGGCACGGCGCATCATGGACGCGGACCCCCAGCTCCAGAAGCCGGACCACCAGGGGCTGGTGAAGGCGCTGGAGGAGCGCTGGGAGGGCCGGCTCGCGCTTGCCCGGGTGGGGTAGGCCCGAGGAGGCCCGCGCCCGAACCCCGGATTGTCCCCGACTGTCGCCGTGCTTACGTTCCCCGCCGGAGGACCGGAGGGGGACAGCCACGATGGGAGACTGGGGCCGAGCGGAGTATCTGGCGCGGCAGGGCATCCGGGATCGGCGGGTGCTCGCGGCGATCGCCAACCTGAGCCGTGCGGACTTCGTGCCCGAGGGGATGCGGGACGCGGCCCATCAGGACGTGCCGCTGCCCATCGGCCACGGGCAGACCATCAGCCAGCCCTACGTGGTGGCCCTGATGACGGAGGCCCTGCGGCTGCGCGGGGGGGAGCGCGTGCTGGAGATCGGCACGGGCTCCGGCTACCAGACGGCGGTGCTGGCGCAACTGGCCCATGAGGTCTTCACGGTGGAGATCATCCGGGAGCTGGCCCGGCCCGCCCGGCGGCTCCTCCACCGGCTGGGCTTCACCCACGTGTTCTACCGAGAGGGCGACGGCTCCCTGGGCTGGGCCGGGGCCGCGCCCTTCGACGCCATCATCGCCACCGCCGCGCCGGAGGACGTCCCCCGGGAGCTCCTGCGCCAGCTTCGGCCCGGGGGGCGGATGGTCATCCCCGTGGGCTCCGTGAACGACAACCAGGAGCTGCTGCGCATCCGCCGTGGACAGCCGGGGATGCTGCCCCGGGTGGAGCGCCTGCTGCCGGTGCGCTTCGTGCCCATGACGGGCCTGGGCTCCGCTCCGGTTTGAGCGGCACCCGGCGGGTCCGACAGGCCGCGCGCCTGCACGCCCACTCCCCGCGTCCCGAGGTCGCGTTGCCGAGCGGAGAGGGGACCGGTAACGTCCCGCCCATGATCATCTGCCCGGTCTGCGACCACGTGCAGTCGGAAGGCGAAGAGTGCGAAGGCTGCGGCAAGCGCTTCCCCGGCCTCATGAACATCCCCGAGCCTGTCGTGGCCCCGCTGCCGGAGCTGGAGCTGACGCACCACGCGGGGGGCCGCGTGCCGGTGGACGCGCCCGTGCTGCCGGAGCTGGACCTGACGCGGCTGCGCTCGGGGCCGGACCTGCCGGCCATGTCCGTGCCGGACCTGGAGTTGACCCGCTCGGGGGCCACGGGCGACGTGCCCGTCGCCCAGATGACGGACCTGGACACGGGGCGCGCGCAGGACGACGGCGTGCGCACCGCCGCCCCGGTGGGCGCGGTGACGTGCCGCTACTGCCGCCATGTGCAGGCGGAGGGGCTCCTGTGTGACGGCTGCGGCATGCGGCTGCCCCGGGTCCGGGTGGCGGCGCCCGCGGCGGCGAAGCGCGCAGGCGCGGACGACGGCGAGCGCGTGCCCTGTCCCTCCTGCCACGTGCCGGCCTGGCCGGGCCGCGCGTGCGTGGCGTGCGGCACGAAGGTGGAGGTGGAGGCATGACGGCCGCGGCGCTGAAGGCGGGCTACGTGTGCAGCGAGGGCTGCGGCTTCACCGCCTCGCTGTGGGACGTCGTCTACCGCTGCCCGCGCTGTGAAGGCCTGCTGGAGGTGGCCCACGACGAAGCCGCCCTGCGCGCCGTCCCCGCGGCGGAGTGGAAGCGCCGCTTCGAGTCCCGCTTCGCGACGTCCCGGCTGCCGGACGGCTCCGGCGTCTGGGGCAAGCGCGAGTGGGCGCTGCCCGAGCTGCCGGTGGAGGACATCGTCTCGCTGGGCGAGGGGCGGGTGCCGCTCAAGCCGCTGCCTCGCATGGCGGCGGAGCTGGGGTTGGGCTCGCTGATGTTGAAGGAGTGCGGCGTCTCTCCCACGGGCAGCTTCAAGGACTGGGGGATGACGGTCCTGGTGTCCGCGGTGAAGCACCTTCGCTCGCGCGGCACGCCCATCCGCGCGGTGGCGTGCGCGTCCACGGGCGACACGTCCGCGGCGCTGTCCGCCTACGCCGCCGCGGCGGGCATCCCGGCGGTGGTGTTCCTGCCGAAGGACAAGGTGTCGCTCGCGCAGTTGGTGCAGCCCATCGCCAACGGGGCGCGCGTGCTGTCGCTGGACACGGACTTCGACGGCTGCATGAAGCTGGTGCAGGCGGTGACAGCGGACACGGGGCTGTACCTGGCGAACTCGATGAACTCGCTGCGCATCGAGGGCCAGAAGATGATCGCCATCGAGCTGTGCCAGGACCTGGGCTGGGAGCCGCCGGACTGGATCGTCATCCCGGGCGGCAACCTGGGCAACGCGAGCGCCCTGGGCCGGGGCCTGGACCTGCTCTTCACCCTGGGGCTGATCACCCGCCGGCCGCGCATCGCCGTGGCGCAGGCGCAGCGGGCCAACCCCCTGGCGCGAGCGTTCCGGGGCGGCTTCCAGGAGCTGGTGCCCATGCATGCGGGGGCGACGCTCGCGTCCGCCATCCAGATTGGCAACCCGGTGTCCTTCCGCCGCGCGGTGCGGATGCTGCGCGCGTTCGACGGGGTGGTGGAGGAGGCGACGGAGTCGGAGCTGGCGAACGCGGCGGCCCGGGCGGACCGCGAGGGCACCTTCGCCTGTCCGCAGACGGGCGTCGCGCTGGCGGCGGTGGAGAAGCTGGTCGCTTCCGGCGTGATGGCCCGGGGCTCCAGCGTCGCGGTGGTGGCCACCGCGCACGGGTTGAAGTTCGCGGACTTCAAGGTCGGCTACCACCGCCAGACGCTGAAGGACGTGACGGCCGCGCACGCGAACCCGCCGCTGGAGCTGCCCGCGGACCTGTCCTCCGTGCGCGAGGCCCTGAAGGACCTGGGCTGAGCGTCAGCCCGTGAGCCCGGGATGGGGCTCCAGCGGCGCGTCGGGCAGGGCCTGCTCGACGCGGCGGACGCTGGGAAGGAGCGCGCAGGCGGCCGCCAGCAGCACCGTGGCGGTGCCCAGCAGCAGGAAGAGCAACGCGATGCCCCGGCCGGGACCCGCGCCGCCCACCCACGGGCCCAGCGCGGAGGCCCACGGCCCTCCCACGGCCATCAGCGGCTCGAAGACGTGATCCGCCAGCGGTCCGGAGAGCAGGTAGGCGACGGGGATGGACGCGCCGGACAGGGCGGAGTGCACGGCGAAGACGCGGCCCTGGAGCGCCATGGGGACCTTGCGCTGCCACAGGGTCTGGTCGCAGCTCATGATGACGGGGACGGTGAGGAGGACGCCGAACGCGCCCGCGCCCACCACCCACGGGGACGCGTGGGTCGCGCCCAGGCCCATGAACAGCCCCTGGAGCCACACGAAGCCGAGCACGCTCCAGACGCGCTGACGCGCACCTCCCCAGGCGAGCAGCAGCAGGCTGCCGGCGAGCATGCCCACGCCGCCCGCGGTCATCACCGCGCCCAGCGTGCGCACGTCCGCGAACGACAGGACCAGCGGGGTGACGAGCACCTGGAGGATGCCCAGGTTGAAGCCCATCAGCGTGAGGAGGACCTGGAGGCCGAGCAGGCCCGGCCGCTCGCGGATGTAACGCCAGCCCACCCCCGCGTCCTGGAGCGCGCGGCCTCCCAGGGACACCTGGGCGGGGGCCGTTTCGTTTGAAGGCGTGGCGGGCATTCGCACCGCCTGGAGCACCGCCAGCGAGATGAACGCCGTGGCGAGGTCGATGCTCAGCAGGCCCGTGACGCCGATGACGGGCAGCAGGACGCCGGACAGGAGGGGCGCGGTGATGCGGGCCATGGCCACGCCCAACTGCATCAGGCCGTTGGCGCGCGGGAGCTGCTCCGGGGCCACCATCACCGTCGTGGCCTTGGGGAGCGCGGGCAGTTGGATGCTGTTGAGCGCCGCGCCCCCCGCGACGAGCAGGAGGATGGCGCCCACGCTCAAGCGGTCCAGGGCGATGAGCAGCGCGATGAGCACCGTGCAGACGGCGCCGCCCGCATGGCCCAGCATCATCACCTTGCGCAGGTCCTTCCGGTCCACCACGCCGCCCAGCAGCGGCGCCACCAGCACGCCCGGCGCGAAGCTGGCCAGGGCGATGAGCGCGTAGAGCGACGTGGACTGCGTGTGCTCGTACATCCACACGCCCAGCCCGAAGCCGTTCAGGTGCGAGCCCATGGCCGACACCGTCTGGCCCGACCACAGCAGCACGAACCGGCAGAAGGGCCGCGGCCCGAGGTCGTCGTCGATGCCGTGGCCCGGTGGGGTTCGCATGCCCTGGTCTCGCTGGAATGGGGTGAACCCTCCCATTCCGGTCTGACACCGGGCGCCCGGTGGACCTCCCGGGTCCCGCTACTCCACGTCGAGCGGCAGGCGCGACTCGATGGTGAGCCCGAAGCCGGAGAGGCCCCGGTAGGTCATGTCCGTGTTGGACATCACGCGCATGGCGCTCACGCCCAGGTCGGTGAGGATCTGGCAGCCCATGCCCACGTCGCGCGACTCGTTGGCCGCGCGGCTGACGGACGCGTTGCTGCCGTCGCCCGCGCGCTTGTGGTGGATGCCGAAGTCGTTGCCGTGCATGCCGGGCAGGTAGACGATGACGCCCGTGCCCTCGCGCGCCACGGTCTCCATCGCGCGGTCCAACAGCAGGTTGCACTTGCAGTCCGGGGACCCGAACACGTCGCCCATGGCGCAGGCGCCGTGCAGGCGGACCAGCGGGGCGGGCTGGGCCCTGGACGGGTCGCCCTTCACCAGGACGAGCGACTTCGCGCCGTCGGGCGTCCACGTGTACGTGAAGGCGGTGAACTCACCGTGGCGGGTGCGCACGACGCCCTGGCCGGGCTCGCGGCGCACCAGGCGGTCCTTGCGGCTGCGGTACTCGATGAGGTCCGCGATGGTGATGAGCTTGAGGTCGTGCTCGCGCGCGAACTGCTTCAGGTCCGGCATGCGCTGCATGGTGCCGTCGTCCTTCACCAGCTCGCAGAGGATGCCGGACGGCTGCAGGCCGGCGAGCCGCGCCAGGTCCACGGCCGCCTCGGTGTGGCCCGCGCGGCGCAGCACGCCGCCCTCGCGGTAGCGCAGCGGGAAGATGTGGCCGGGGCGCAGGAAGTCGTCCGCGGTGGTGTTCGGGTCCGCGAGCGCGCGGATGGTCTTCGTGCGGTCGCTGGCGGAGACGCCGGTGGTGGTGCCGTGGCGGAAGTCCACGGAGACGGTGAAGGCGGTGCGGTGGGACTCGGTGTTCTCCGCCACCATCTGGGGCAGGCGCAGGGCGTCCAGCCGCTCGGCGAGCATGGGCTGGCAGATGATGCCGCTGGTGTGGCGGACCATGAAGGCCAGCATCTCGGGGGTGGCGAGCTCGGCGGCCATGATGAGGTCGCCTTCGTTCTCGCGGTCCTCGTCGTCGGCGACGATGACGCACTTGCCGGCCTGGATGTCGCGGATGGCCTCCTCGATGGTGTTCAACTCGGAGTCTCGGCTCATGTCGGGGGAACTCATCCTGCTGACGACGTGGAGAGGCATGGTGCGCGGCATGTAACGCGAGGGGGGTGGGGTGGCAAGCCATGCCCGGGGAGCGAGCGTGCGTCCGTTCAATGGCTGGGATGAGCCCAGCCTGTGACTGCGCGTCCGTGTAGGTGGGACCTGTCTTGCCTCCGACTCGACGGGCTGGGGCACGTGATGTAGGGTGCCCGGCTCCGTGAGCGCAGACATCCAGGACAAGCGGGCCCGGTTCGACCAGTTGCAGGAGAGCCTGTCGACCCGGCAGAGCACCACCCACTTCACCCACGCGGGTGTGTCCCTCATCGCCTTCATGTTGATTTCAGGGGCGGCGGGGAAGCTGTTCTACGACTCGCTGCGCACGCCGCTGCTGGCCTGGGGCGCCACGCTCCTGGCGCTGGGGCTCCTGGTGTACGCCTTCCTCAGCTACCGCAAGGGCCGCGCGGTGCTGACGGAGGAGCTGAAGCAGTACGAGGCGCTGCTCGCGCTGCGCCGCGAGCTGCACCTGGACAACCCCGCCGCGCTCCTCCCCCGGTGAGGGCCGCGAGGAAGGCCGCCCTGGCGGGGCGGTTCATCGTGCTGGAGGGCCTGGACGGCGCGGGCACCACCACGCAGACGGAGCGGCTGGCGTCCGCGCTGAGGGCGGACGGGCACGCGGTGGTGACGACGCGCGAGCCGTCCGACGGTCCGGTGGGGACCATGCTGCGCCAGGCGCTCACGGGCCGCCTGGGCCTGCCGCATGGCCGCGGGCCGCTGGCGCCGGAGACGCTGGCGCTGCTGTTCGCGGCGGACCGGACGGACCACCTGCACGCGAAGGTGTTGCCGGCGCTGGAGGAGGGCAAGGTGGTGCTGTGCGACCGCTACGTGCTGTCCTCGCTGGCGTACCAGGGCGCGAGCCTGCCCATGGCGTGGGTGGACACGGTGAACGCGCACGCGGTGTCGCCGGACCTGACGCTGTTCGTGGGCGTGGACCCGAAGGTCGCGGCGAAGCGCCGGGCCGTGCGCGGAGGCCCCGCGGAGCTGTTCGAGGCGGACGAGGCCCAGCGGCGGATCGCGAAGCAGTACCTCAAGGCCATCACGCTGCGAGCGAAGCGCGAGCGCATCGTGCACGTCGACGGGGAGCTGTCCGTGGAGGCCGTGACGGACGCGTGCCTCGAGGAAGTGCGGCGGTTGCTCGCGCGCAAGCGCTGAGGCGGCCCTGGGGCCGCGCGCCAGCGCGGGGCCTCAGAAGTAGGACTGGAGGACGCCACGCCGCCGCACGTCCGCCGTGGCGCAGTGGAACGAGCCGCCGAACGAGTTGAAGTTCCGGAAGTCGCAGAGCAGGGGCTTGAACCCCCACTTCTTGAAGCAGGCGATCATCGGCTCGTCGCTGCGCTCCACGATGACGCGCTCCTCGTCGAGCATGAGGACGTTCATGTTGATCCACTTGCTCGTCATGTAGAGCGTGTGGTCGGACGGGATGCTGGGGCGGGGGGCCTTGAACACGTCCCAGCCCTTGAAGAGGTCCGGCACCTTCGGGACCCGCTCCGGGTTGATGAGCAGCTTGCCCGGCGCCAGCGGGACGAGCGTCGCGTCGATGTGCATGGGGTGCGGGTCATCGAACTCGAAGACGTGGATGCGGTACTCGGGGCCCAGGTGGCGGCGCAGCCACTCGATGCCGAACGCATTCGTGACGTTGCTCTGCTGCGCGAAGATGTCCCGGCCACAGCGGATGAAGTCCGCGGCGTCGAAGGTGGGCTCGAACTCCGTGATGACGTAGCGGGTGGGGCCTCCCTCCGGGCCCTCCGTCCAATCGTAGTCATACAGCTCGTCGCGCAGCTCCGGCTTGGGGCCCGAGCTCCAGCGCGCGCCGCCGCGGAAGTATTCCTTCAGGAGCGGGCGGTAGGCGGACGTCTCCGCGTAGCGCGAGCGCCAGGCCATGGGGGATTCAATGATTTCATTGCCCACCACCAGGAGCACGTCCCGGGGCATGGCGGCGTACAGCCCGGTGCTCGTCCAACCCGGCGCCCCGAAAGGCTTGCGTTGGTCGATGGGCTCCGGACGGCGCACCTTCACGCCCTCGGCCTCCAGCAGATGGACCAACTGCTCCAGCTCCTGCTTCGCCGCGGCGATCCGCTCGGGCGGAAAGGGCTTGCCGGCCTGCTTCTGGAAGAACTCGAGCTGGTCGCTGGGAAGGGTTGCCTTCAACGCGATGTGGGAGGGCGGGACGTGCGCGCCGTCCACGACCCCCACGATGACCTCCTCGAGCGGATCCCATTCATTGAAGGAATTGACCGGGCAGGGGTTCACTGGCGCGGAAGCAGTCATGATGGGCGGCACCTGAGGAAGAAGTGAACCTCACTTTATCCATCGGTTTCTCGCTTGTCATGTCTGACATGTCTGCCCCTGGGATGGGCTCGGGAGGCCCAGGTCCTTTTCATAGACATCGATGAGGCGCACCGGGTGCATCCCCACGCGCTCGTAGAGCTGGAGCGCACCGCTCCTGCCGTCCGAGTCGACGCCCAGCAGCACCTTGTGGCGCCCCCTGCGATGAAGCTCGCCAAAGGCACGCAGGAGCAGGGATTGGGCCAGCCCCCGCCGTCGCCAGCGGGGATGTACGCCCAACACTCGCACCCACCCCTCGCTTTCAGAGAACTCCCGGGCCCGGGCGAAGCCGACGAGCTCTCCTTCCGCCTCGGCGACGAACCAGAGGGTCGGATCGAAGCGCTCCGAGCGCAGCTCCGCCGACCACTGTTCGTAGGGCTCGGGCGTGTGGCGCCAGTGGTCGGCGAATGAAAGCTCGTGCAGCGCGTGCAGGGCCGCGGCCTCCCGGTCCGGCTGGAAGACGCGCAGCAGCACGCCCGGTGGCGGTTCCCGCGTCGGTGGTGGGGCCTTCCATTCCACCCGCATCCGAAAGAACCGCCGGACGAAGACATAGCCCCGGGACTCCAGCAGCCGGGCCTCCTGCTCGTTCCTGCCATTGAAGAGGTGCGCCAGCAGCACCGGCTCGCCGGGGGGCGAGCGGGGGAGCAGCTCCCGGGCATGCTGCCCGATGCGATCCACCAGCCATGCCTCCACGCCCTGGTGCCGGTGCGCGGGGTGGACCGTGCTCGTGCACTCGAACCAATGCGGCTTGCGGGGGTTCAGCTTGGCGTAGCCGACGAGGGTGCCCGCGGGATTGAAGACGAGCCACGCGTCGCGCGTGGGATCCAGCTCGCTCCACTCCTCCACCATGTCGTCGCGCGAGTAGTCCACCTCCCCGAACTGGTCGAGGTGATCCTCGGCCACGAGGGCGTGGGCGCGGTCGAGGTCGTCCGCCGTGGCCGTACGCGCCGTCCACCCCTCCGGCAGCGGGCTGCCGCCCGGGGATGCGCGCTGGAGCAGGGGGGGGACGGGGCTCACGGGGACTCCTTGGAATGCGGCTGGTAAGTCTAATCAAACATGGATAGCGTTGATAGTAAGCCTAGCGAAGCTAGTGAGGAATCCATGAGAGTCGCCCTGATTGCCCTGCCATGGTCCGCCTACCAGCGTCCGTCCGCCGCGCTCGGTGCGCTGGCGGCGTATGTCCGGCAGCACGAGCCGGGGTTTGAAGTGGCGACCTGCTCCGCGTTCCTGGACATGGCGGTGACGCTCGGCACGTCGCTCTATGACGGCATCTCGCTGGATGCCTATGAGCTGGGGGAGCTGCTCTACACACCCCAGATGTATCCGGAGCGCCGGGAGGCGGTCCGCGAGTACTTCGTGCAGTCGCTGACGGCGCGCGCGGGGGCGTGGCGGCGGGACAACGTGGATCGCTTCCCGGTGGCGCTCTTCGGTGAGCACCCCACCTACGAGCACATCTTCGACCGGCTCCTCGCCACGTTGGACGGGCACCTGGACACGCTCGCGGCCTCGCTCGCGGGCCGCTACGACGTGGTGGCGCTGACGACGTCGTTCGGGCAGTTGTTCGCGAACCTGTCCCTGGCCCGCAGGCTGAAGGCGCTCGCGCCGGAGGTGCGCGTGGTGTTGGGAGGCTCCACGGTGTCCGCGCAGGTCGGGCCCTCGCTGCTCAAGGAGTACCCCTTCCTGGACTACGTCATCCAGGGCGAGGGGGAGCAGCCCTTCCTCGCGCTGCTGCGCAAGCTGGAGTACGGCACGGGGGACCTGTTCGGCATGAAGGGCCTCCTGACGCCCAGGTCGGCGGAGCACGTCGCGTCCGGCGCGGCGCTCTGGGAGGTGGGCAACATGGACGAGCTGCCGTACCCCGACTACGACGAGTACGCGTCGAAGGCGGAGCAGCACGGGGTGATGTGGCTGCTGTCCATCGAGGGCTCTCGCGGGTGCTGGTGGGATCGCACCAAGCGCAGCGGGAACCCGAAGAACACCTGCTACTTCTGCAACCTCAACGTGCAGTGGAACGGCTACCGTGAGAAGAGCAACCGCCGGCTCGTGGAGGAGATCGACTCGCTCAGCGAGCGCTACGGCAACACCGGCATCTTCTTCCTGGACAACATCATCCGGGTGAAGGGGCTGACGGAGCTGGCCGAGGGCATCCGCGCGACCGAGCGCGACTACGCCCTGTTCTACGAGATGCGCGCCAACGCCCACCCGTATGAGATCATGCGGCTGTGGGAGGCCGGCGTGAAGTTCGTGCAGTTCGGCATCGAGGGCCTGTCCACGTCGTACCTGCGCCGGGTGGGCAAGGGCACCACCGTCATCCAGAACCTGCAGGCGATGAAGGTCTGCCACGAGCTGGACATCCGCAACTACGCCAACCTCATCACCCACTTCCCGGGCACGGAGGAGGCGGAGGTGGCGGAGACGGTGCAGAACCTCCTGTCCTACGCCATCTGCTACGAGCCGCTGGACCTGAGCCCCTACCGGCTGGGGCGTGGGTCCACGCTCGACGCGCTCCGGGCCCAGTTCCCCGTGGAGAACATCCGCAACGCGGATTGCTACAAGGTGGGGCTGCCCGCGGAGGTCTACGAGCGCATCGCGCTGTTCGACCTGTCGTTCGACCTGCGCACGGGGACGTCCGACTGGAGCGCCGTCGTCGAGGCGTGCGAGGTGTGGATGCGGGCGTATGAGATGGCCCGGGGCTCGCAGTACCGCCACGTGATGACGTACCTGGACGGGGGCACGTTCCTGCGCGTCTACGACGGGCGCGCGGGCATGCCCCGGACCCTGCTGCTTCGCGGGGTGGAGCGGGACCTGTACCTGTACTGCACGGAGATCCGCCAGCGCCAGGAGATCGACGAGGCGTTCGTGGAGACGGGGCGCGCCTCCAGGGCCCAGGTGGAGCAGGTGCTGGCGCACTGGCTGGAGGAGCGCATCCTGTTCCGGGAAGGCGAGCGCTACCTCTCCGTGGCGCCGGCGTTCACCCCGCAGATGGCGGCCAGGCGCATGCACACGCTGCACGCGGAGGACCAGGAGCGCCGGGAGCGGCGCCAGGCGAAGCGGGCCCCGGAGGACGTCGCGGTGGCGGCGTCCTGAGCGGGGCTCCCGCCTCGGGCGCGGTCAGCCGCGCAGCTTGTTGAGCAGCGCGAAGAGCCGGGTCACGTCGTCCTCGGACGTCAGGGTCCCGGCGATCTCCGCCAGCGCCGCGTGCTGGGCGGGGGAGAGTCTGCCCAGCAGGGCGAACTCCTCCGGGGAGAAGCGGCAGAAGGCCTGCCCGTCGGCGAAGCTGGGGCGGTGGTCCCAGAGGTTGGCCAGCAGGTTCACGCGGGGCCGCTCCGGGGAGACCTGCTCGGTGGCGGCGATGCAGTGGGGGAGCGTCCCCCGGAAGACGGCGCACCGGTTGGGTTTGAAGGGCACCGTCACCCACTGGTCCGACAGCTTGAACAGCGCGTCGAAGTCGTGGAAGCGCATGCAGTTGTCCAGGAGCGTCTGGGACAGGGGCTCCTCCAGGTTGAACACCGTGCCGCCGCCCACGAGCCCGCTCTGGGGACCCAGGTACAGGACGGTGCCCCACAGAGGCAGGTGCACCTTGCCTGTCTTCTCCGCCAACGGGACGTCATGGTCCACGTGGAAGGCCGCGCGCCTCACCGGGGCGCCCAGGTTGTGGAACCACAGCTCGAAGCCCGCCACCTGGTCGCGCCGGACCTCCGGGATGAGGTCCAACAGCCGGACGAAGTATTGGAAGGTGAGGGTGGAAATCTCCCGGGGGAGATAGGCCGCCAGCGCCTCCACCTGACGCGCGTCACCCTGCTGGTAGGCAATGACCCGCTCCATGTCCACCCAGAAGAACCCCGAGGGCAGCGGAGGCAGCGGCCGCAGCGCTTCGTAGGCCGCGTGGATCAACGCCTCATCAAAGACGTTGTTGAAGACCTGGAGGGCCTGCGGGTGGGTGCGCCGCTGCTGCGTCAGGGCTGAATAGTCAAACTGGCGTTCGGTGCTCATGCTGTGGTCGCTCCGTGCATGGCTTGGTGCGGGCGCACGGTACACGATTCGCCTGGCCCTCCACAGCCCGGGCGCGACCTCTGGTAGCGTGGCGGTGTCACTCTTCCAGGGGCCGTTGCAAGGAGACATGAATGGGAAGCGGTCCGGTCGCTGTGCGCTTGAACAAGACCTATGACGTGGAGCGGCTGCGCAGGGATCTGGCGGCGAGCGAGCGCTTCCAATGGGTGCCGGAGACGGATGGCGGCGTGGCGGAGCACCAGGACTGGGATGTGCTTCCGCTGGTCTCCCGGGGCGGACGTCTGGATGACGGCAGCGCGGGCACCAACAGCCTGGCGCCCTTCCGCTCCACGGAGCTGCTGGACCACGTGCCTTACTTCCGGGAGGTGCTGGAGGGCTTCAAGGCCTCGCTGCGCTCGGTCCGCATCTCCGCGATCCGTCCGGGAGGCATCATCCGGGAGCACTCGGACACGGATGTCTTTGATGTCCGGAGCGGCGATCTCATCCGTCTGCACATCCCCATCGTCACCAACGACGACGTGGTGTTTCGCATTGGCGGGGAGCGGTGTGTCTGGAAGCCGGGCGAGCTCTGGTATGGGGACTTCAGCCAACTGCATTCGGTGGAGAACCGCGGTGACACCACGCGGGTGCACCTGCTGGTGGGCGCCGAGGTGAACGACGAGATCCTCTCGCTGTTCCCGCCGGAGTTCCTGGCCGCCCATGACATCCAGGTCCGGCGCCGCACGGCGGCGAGCGAAGCGCTCCGGTCCCGGCTGGAGTTCGACGGCCGGCTGGAGGCGGGAGCCGCGCAGTTGGAGCAACTGCTGGAGGGCCTGCCGGACTCCATCCAGGCCGACCTGCGCAAGACCTTCACCAGCCTGTTGTGCTTCCGGTTCGTCGACGAGCGGCTGGCGGTGCTCATCGACGGCGAGCCGATGTTCTTCCTGGAGCCGGAGAGCGACAGTCGCTGGCGGGTCATGGACATGATGGCCCACGTGGACTTCGCGCCCGCCGCGAGCCCCTCCGCGGTCGCCCGGCTGGACTTCGCGAAGGCCGAACAGCCGTTCTCCTTCGTCATCTCCCGCGCGTGAGTGCGATTCGCCCGGCGCGCGCGCTGGCCCTGCTGGCGTTCGCCCTGCTGGCGCCGACCGCGCCGTTCCTCTTCTTCGCCGTCGCGCGCCTGGCGTTCCACGTCCCCATCGAGCCGAACGAGGGCTGGAACGCGCTGCATACCGTCCGGCTGGTGGGCGGTGGCCCGCTGTATCTGCCCTTCGAGTCCCTGCCGCTGGCGCCGGTCAACTATCCGCCGTTGTCGTTCCTGGTGATGAAGGCGCTGAGCCCCCTGTCCCCGGACCTGCTCGTGCTCGGGCGGGTCGTGGCGGCGCTGGCGTTCCTGGGCGTGGGGGGACTCATCGCCGCGACGGTGGCCGCGCTCGCGCCGGGGCGCCGCTGGCCGGCCCTGCTGGGGGCCCTGGTCTGGGTGTCCGTGGGAGGCCACGCGGCCTACCGCTACCTGGGGATGTACGAGCCCCAGATGCTGGGACACGTCTTCTCCACGGGAGCGCTGTACCTGTTCGTGCGGTGGAGGGAGCGGCTGCGGCCCGGGCACATCGCCGTGCTCGCGCTGCTGTGTTGCATGGGCCTGCTCGTCAAGCACCTGCTGGTGGCGACACCCCTCGCGCTCGCGCTGGTGCTGCTGCGCCTGGACCGGCGGCTGTTCCTCCACCTCGCCGCCTGGGGCGTGGCGTGGATGGGCGCGCTGGGGGCGGTGGGCGGCGCGCTGGCGGGCGGGGACATGCTGTCGAACATCCTCGCGGTGGAGCACGCGCGCGGGAAGTCGCTCGCGGATGGGGCGGCCTTCACGTGGGAGGTGCTCCTGGCGCCCGGCGCGGGGCTGCTCCTGCTGCCGGTGGTGGCCCTCTGGCGTGAGCGGCGGCGCGAGTGGGACGTCGTGTTCGCCTATGTCATCGCGTCCTTGCTGGAGGGCGGGCTCGCCGTCGTGGGGGATGGCGTGGACGTCAACGCCTGGTTCGACTTCTTCATCGGCGCCAGCGTGGCCGCGGGCCTCCTGGGGGCGGTGCTCCTCCAGGGGCAGCCCCTGCCCTGGCGCCGCCGCGCCGCCTGGGCGTGCCTGGTGGCCACGCTCGTTCCGGTGGGCATGGACTACCGCACCCGGTTCGGGGAGTCGGCCGCCACCGTCCAGGCGCTCCCCGTGACGGAAGCGACGTTCGCGCGCTACGCGGCCCTGCTGCGGGAGGCGCGCGGGCCGGTGCTCTACGAGGACCGGCTGATGGGGTTCCTGTCGGGCAAGCCGTATCTGTTCGACCGCTTCACGGGCGCGGCGCTGGTGCGCTCGGGCGCGGTGCCGGAGCGGGTCCTCGCGGATCCGCTCCGCGCCGGGACGTTCGACTGGCTCGTGTTCGAGCGCGACATCCGGCCCCGGCTCGCGGAGCTGCGCGGCCGGGGCTACGACTGGTCCCGCGTCACGGGCGCGCCCGGACTGGCGTGGACGGACAACGTGCTGCTGAGCATCGACGAGGCCTACGAGTACGTGCCCTCGGAGGGCCCGTACCATGTCTACCGCCCGCGCCGCTCCGCCGCGGTGAGGTGAGGGGCCGCGGCTTCCGCTGTGCCCAGCGCTTCGTCGAGCACTCGGGCGACGGACTCCACGTTCGGGGCCGTCAGGACGGTGTCGTGACTGCCCGGCACCACCGTGGTGTGGAGGGCGCCCTGGATGAGGGGCCTCCACACGTCCGCGAAGGGCGCCAGGCCCGCGGGCCGCTCCCGGGCTTCGATGAGCACCATCGAGCCGGCCAGCGGCTGGGGCCGGTACTGGTTGTGGGCCCGCGCGTTGCGCAGGAAGAGCTGGAGCATGTGCTGGACGCGCTCGCGTGAGCGCTCCGCCGGGAGGTCCGCGGACTGCTGCACGTGCATGAGGAGTCCGGAGACGCCCTGCGTGACGAGCAGCTCCCGGGCTTGCGCCTCGGGCATCCCGGAGTCCAGGGCGAGCTGGAGCGCGGCCTCGGCGGCCTGCTCCTCCTCGGTGACGTCGCGATCCGCGTCGCTCGCTGGCAGCGCGTCGATGGCGACGAGCGTGGCCACCTCCTGCCCCGCGCGCGTGAGCTGCCGCGCCATCTCGAAGGCGATGACGCCTCCCACGGACCAGCCGGCGAGCTGGTAGGGCCCCGTGGGTTGGACCTCGCGGAGCTGCTCGATGTAGCGCTCCGCCAGCGCCTCCAGGGTGGCGGGCTCCACGGGACCGCCCTCCGCGCCAGGGGCCTGGAGCCCATAGAGGGTGCGGGGGCTGCGCAGGCGGCGGACCAGCTCGTGGTAGCAGAGCAGGTGTCCGCCCACGGGATGGATGAGGAAGACCGGGGGCCCGTCATCGCCCTGGCGCAGGAGCACGCGGGGCGAGGACGCGCGCCCCGGTGTCCGTTCGCGCACCTGCCGCGCGAGGGCTTCCAGCGTGGGGGCGTGGAAGAGGGTGTCCAGCGGAAGCGCGACCCCGAGCCGCCGCTCGATGCGGCCCATCAGGCGCAGCGCGAGCAGGGAGTGTCCGCCCACCGCGAAGAAGTCATCGCGCAGGTCCGGTTCGCCCGTGGAGAGCACTTCCCTCCAGAGGTCCGCGAGCACCTGTTCGGTGGCGTCGCGTGGCGCCTGGCGCTCCGGGGGCTCGCCCGGGGCTCCTGCATCGGGGAGCGGCAGGGCGGCGCGGTCGACCTTGCCGTTGGCGGTCAGCGGAAGCCGCTCCAGCACCTGGATCCGGAAGGGCAGCATGTACGCGGGGAGCCGCTCCGCCAGGTGCGCTCGCAGCGAGGCCTCCACGGACGCCTCCGTGACGGCGGGGCCGTCTTCCCGGAGCGTGACCCAGGCCACCAGCCGGGTGTCGTGGGCGGAGTAGGCCCGTGGCGCCACCACGCTGTCCCGGACGTGCGGGTGCGCGAGGAGCTGGGCTTCGATCTCCCCCAGCTCGATGCGGAAGCCGCGCAGCTTCACCTGGTGATCGTTCCGGCCCACGTAGGTGAGCCCCGTCTCCGACCGCCAGCGGACGAGATCTCCCGTGCGGTAGAGGCGGGCTCCGGGCTCGCTGGAGAAGGGATCCGGGAGGAAGCGCTCGGCCGTGAGGTCCGGACGGCCCAGGTAGCCCCGGGCCACGCCCTCGCCGCCAATGAACAGCTCTCCCGTGACGCCCACCGGCACCGGGTGCAGGCGCGTGTCCAGCACGTGGACGCGCACGTTGCGCACCGGCCGGCCGATGGGGAGCTCCGCGCCGTCCGGCACGGAGGCCTCCGCCAGCTCGGCGAGCGTCGCGACGACGGTGGCTTCCGTGGGGCCGTAGGTGTTCACCAGCCTCGGGTGGGAGCCCACCTGACGCCGCCACCGGGCCAGGTGCTCGGGGGACGCCTTCTCCCCGCCGATGATGATCAGGCGCACGCTGTCCGGCAGGACGGTGGCGCCATTGCCCAGGTCCGCGGTCAGCTCGTGCCAGAAGGCGGTGGGCAGGTTGAGCACGGTGATGGCGTGCTCGCGGCAGGCATCGAGGAAGGCCCGCGTGGATTCGAGCATCGCTTCGGTTCGCGGCACGAGCGTCGCGCCACGGCAGAGCGTGGGGAAGATCTCCTCGGCGCTCGCGTCGAAGCTGACGGATGCGAACTGGAGCGCGCGGTCTTCGGGG
Organism: Corallococcus sp. AS-1-12; assembly: GCF_020036995.1. NCBI lineage: Bacteria > Pseudomonadati > Myxococcota > Myxococcia > Myxococcales > Myxococcaceae > Corallococcus > Corallococcus sp. AS-1-12. The sequence continues at coordinate 51,601 of NZ_JAIQDD010000001.1, forward strand.
CGCAGTCCGTACTGCTCGATGGCCGCCAGGGTGTAGTTCACCAGCGCGCGGTGCGGGACCACCACGCCCTTGGGGTGGGACGTCGAACCCGAGGTGTAGATGACGTAGGCCGCATCCAGTGCCGTCGCGCCGGACTCCGGAGGTGTCTCCGTGTCCTGGCCGGTGCCGGTGGCCTCCTCCACGCCAAGCCATGCGAGCCGCAGGTCGGAGAGGCCGTCCCGGAGGTGCTCCTGGCCCACGACGACCTGGACCGCCGCGTCCCGCAGCATGAAGGCGCGGCGCTGCGCGGGAAGGGTCGGATCCAGAGGGAGGTAGGCGGCGCCGGCCTTGAGGATGGCGAGCATGCCGGCGAAGAGGAGGGGCGAGCGCTCGACGCAGAGTGCGACGACGTGGCCGGGCCGGACGCCGAGGTGGCGCAGGCGGTGGGCGAGCTGGTTGGAGAGGGTGTCGAGGCGGGCGTAGGAGAGGGAGTCGGCGCCGAAGCGCAGCGCGGTGGCGTCGGGGGTGAGGGCGGCCTGGCGCTGGAAGAGGTGGTGGACGCAGGCGTCGCGGGGGAAGGGAGCGGCGGTGGCGTTCCAGGCGCGCAGTTGGAGCGACTCGGGCGGGGTGAGCAGGGGCAGGTCGGCCAGGGGCGCGTCGGGCCGGGCGCAGGCGGCCTGGAGGAGGGAGGCGAAGTGGCCGACGAGGCGCGAAGCGGAGGCGGCGTCGAAGAGGTCGGAGTTGAATTCGAGGGCACCCACGAGGCCCGAGGGTGAGTCGGCCAGGGAGAGGGTGAGGTCGAAGGCGGCCGAGGCGGTGTCGACGTCGAGAGGGTGCAGGGTGAGGCCGGGCAGCAGCAGCTCGGAGGCGGGAGCATTCTGCAAGGCGAGCAGGGCCTGCACGAGAGGCGCACGGCTGGCGTCGCGGGCAGGGCGCAGGGCTTCCACCACCTTCTCGAAGGGGACGTCCTGGTGGGCGTAGGCGCCAAGGGTGGCGTCACGCACGCGCGCGAGGAGAGCGCGAAGGGAAGGGGCGCCATGGAGGGGGACGCGCAGGGCGAGCGTGTTGACGAAGAAGCCGACGAGGCCTTCCAACTCGGTGCGCTGGCGGCCGGCGATGGGGGTGCCGACGAGGACATCGTCCTGGTGGCAGTAGCGGCCGAGCAGCGCGCCCCAGCCGGCGAGCAGGGCCATGAAGAGGGTGGCGCCTTCACGGCGGGCCAGGGCACCCAGGGCCTGTGTCACTTCCAGGGAGAGGGTGACGGGGACGGTGGCGCCGCGGAAGGAGCGCACGGCGGGGCGGGGCCTGTCAGTGGGCAGGGCCAGGGAGGTGGGGGCGCCGGCCAACTGGCGCTTCCAGTAGTCCACTTGGGCGTCGAGGACGGGGCCCTGCAACCACTGGCGCTGCCATTGGGCGTAGTCGGCGTACTGCACGGGCAGCGGGGGCAGGGCCGGAGGCTGGCCGGAGACGTGCGCGGCGTAGAGGGCGCCCAGCTCGCGCACCAGCACGCCCATGGACCAGCCATCGGTGACGATGTGGTGGAGCACCAGCAAAAGCACCGCGTCGTCCGGCCCCAGGCGCACCAGCAGCGCGCGCACCAGGGGCCCCTTGGCCAGGTCGAAGGGGCGCTGGGCTTCCTGGCGCGCCAGGCGCAGCCCTTCAGCTTCGCGAGCCTCCTGGGGCAGGGCCTCCACGCTGAGCGTGGCCAGGGGCAGTGGGCCCGCGGGGAGCACCTGCTGCAGGGGGCCGTCCTCGCCCGGCGCGAACACCGTGCGCAGGGCTTCGTGCCGGTGCACCAGCCCTTCCAACGCCAGCCGCAGCGCTTCCTCCTTCAGCGCTCCGCTCAGTCGCAGGGCCAGGGGGACATGATAGGCGCTCGACTCCGGGTCGAGCTGCGCCAGAAGCCACAGCCGCTCCTGGGCGAAGGACTGCGGCATCCAATCGGTCCGGGGGGCCGGATGCAGGGGCGGCGGCGCATGTCCTGGATCCGCGGCCAGCGCTGCTTCGAGCTTCCGGACCACCGCGCCCAGCGTCGGGGCTTCGAAGAAGTCGCGGATGGACAGCTCGGTGCGCAGTGCTTCGCGCAGCCGCGCCACCACCTGGGTGGCCAGCAACGAGTGGCCTCCGAGGTCGAAGAAGTTCTCGTCCAGGCCGACTCCCGGCAGTCCCAGGACGTCCGCCCAGACGCCCGCCACCAGCTCTTCGACCGGTGTGCGTGTGACGGAGGGGACGATGGCGTGAGGGAGCTCGAAGGTCGGCGCGGGCAGCGCGCGACGATCCACCTTGCCGTTGGCGTTCAGCGGCAACGACTCCAACAGGACGATGGCCGAGGGCACCATGTACGCCGGCAGTTGGTCGGCCAGGAAGCCGCGGAGGCTGGCGGCGGACGGTGACGCTCCGGCGTGCGCGACCACGTAGGCGACCAGTCGCTTGTCTCCGGGGGCGTCCTCGCGCACCAGCAGCACCGCTTCCCCCACCTCCGGGTGGCGGACCAGGGCGGATTCAATCTCCCCCAACTCGATGCGGAAGCCGCGCAGCTTCACCTGGTGATCCCGCCGGCCCTGGAACTCGATGGCGCCATCCGCGAGCCGGCGGACGAGGTCGCCCGTCCGGTACATGCGGGCCCCCGGCTCGCCCGCGAAGGGATCCGGGATGAACCGTTCGGCCGTGAGCGCCGGACGGCCCAGGTAGCCCCGGGCCACGCCAGGGCCACCGATGAACAGCTCCCCGGGCAGTCCTACCGGAACGGCTCGCAGGCGCTCGTCGAGCACGTGCAGCGTGGTGTTCGCGAGCGGCTGCCCGATGGGCACCGTGGTCGCGTCCAGGGACACGTGACGCGTCAGGTGCCAGGAGGCGAACGTCGTGGTTTCGGTGGGGCCGTAGACGTGCAGCAGCCGCCCGGGGGCGCCCTTGTCCAGCACCGCCCGGACCCACTTGGGATCCACGGCCTCACCGCCAAAGAGCAGGTGGCGCAAGGGCTGGAACGCGGCAGGGGTCTCGCGGGCGAGCTGGTTGAACAGCGCCGTGGTCACGAACAGCGTGGTGATGCCGTGCTCCCGGATGGCCTGCTCCAGCTCGCGCGGCGAGAGGGCCACCTCCTTCGAGATGCCCACCACTGTCGCGCCATGGAGGAGCGGTCCCCAGATCTCGAACGTGGCGGCGTCGAACGAGCTGTTCGCGGCCTGGGCCACGCGGTCGGACGGCTCCAGTCGCACGTAGTCGGTGTTGCACACGAGCCGCAGCACGGCGCGGTGCGGAACGCCGATGCCCTTGGGCGTGCCCGTCGAACCCGACGTGTAGATGACGTAGGCCAGCTCCTCCGCGTCGCCGGTGTCGTGAACGGGCGCCGTGCTCTCGTTGGCGAGCGCGCCCTCCCAGTCCGTGTCCAGGCAGAGCGTCTGGACCTCCGGCTCCGCGAGCGAGCCGGCCAGGTGCGACCGGGTCAGCAACACCGGCACGCGAGCGTCCCGCAGCATGAAGCCGAGCCGCTCCGCGGGGTGCTCCGGATCCAGGGGGAGGTAGGCGGCGCCCGCCTTGAGGATGGCGAGCATGCCGGCGAAGAGGAGGGGTGAGCGCTCAACGCAGAGGGCGACGACGTGGCCGGGCCTGACGCCGAGGTGGCGCAGGCGGTGGGCGAGCTGATTGGAGAGGGCGTCGAGGCGGGCGTAGGAGAGGGAGTCGGTGCCGAAGCGCAGCGCGGTGGCGCTGGGGGTGAGGGAGGCCTGGCGCTGGAAGAGGTGGTGGACGCAGGCGTCGCGGGGGAAGGGAGCGGCGGTGGCGTTCCAGGCGCGCAGTTGGAGCGACTCGGGCGGGGTGAGCAGGGGCAGGTCGGCCAGGGGCGCGTCGGGCCGGGCGCAGGCGGCCTGGAGGAGGGAGGCGAAGTGGCCGACGAGGCGCGAAGCGGAGGCGGCGTCGAAGAGGTCGGAGTTGAATTCGAGGGCACCCACGAGGCCCGAGGGTGAGTCGGCCAGGGAGAGGGTGAGGTCGAAGGCGGCCGAGGCGGTGTCGACGTCGAGAGGGTGCAGGGTGAGGCCGGGCAGGAGCAGCTCCGAGGCGGGAGCATTCTGCAAGGCGAGCAGGGCCTGCACGAGAGGCGCGCGGCTGGCGTCGCGGGCGGGGCGCAGGGCTTCCACCACCTTCTCGAAGGGGACGTCCTGGTGGGCGTAGGCGCCGAGGGTGGCGTCACGCACGCGCGCGAGGAGGGCGCGAAGGGAAGGGGCGCCGTGGAGGGGGACGCGCAGGGCGAGCGTGTTGACGAAGAAGCCGACGAGGCCCTCCAACTCGGTGCGCTGGCGGCCGGCGATGGGGGTGCCGACGAGGACGTCGTCCTGGTGGCAGTAGCGGCCGAGCAGCGCGCCCCAGCCGGCGAGCAGGGCCATGAAGAGGGTGGCGCCTTCACGGCGGGCCAGGGCGCCCAGGGCCTGCGTCACTTCCAGGGAGAGGGCGACGGGGACGGTGGCGCCGCGGAAGGAGCGCACGGCGGGGCGGGGCCTGTCAGTGGGCAGGGCCAGGGAGGTGGGAGCGCCGGCCAACTGGCGCTTCCAGTAGTCCACCTGGGCGTCGAGGACGGAGCCCTGCAACCATTGGCGCTGCCATTGAGCGTAGTCGGCGTACTGCACGGGCAGCGGGGGCAGGGCCGGGGGCTGGCCGGAGACGTGCGCGGCATAGAGGGCGCCCAGCTCACGCACCAGCACGCCCATGGACCAGCCATCGGTGACGATGTGGTGGAGCACCAGCAGGAGCACCGCGTCGTCCGGCCCCAGGCGCACCAGCAGCGCGCGCACCAGGGGGCCCTTGGCCAGGTCGAAGGGGCGCTGGGCTTCCTGGCGCGCCAGGCGCAGCGCTTCGGCTTCGCGGGCTTCTGGGGGCAGGGCCTCCACGCTGAGCGTGGCCACGGGCAGTGGGCTCGCGGAGAGCACCTGCTGCAAGGGGCCATCCTCGCCCGGCGCGAACACCGTGCGCAGGGCTTCGTGCCGGTGCACCAGCCCTTCCAAAGCCAGCCGCAGCGCTTCTTCCTTCAGCGCTCCGCTGAGTCGCACCAGGGTCGGCAGGTGGTAGCGAGCCGCCTCCGGATTCATCTGGTGTTCGAGCCACAGTCGCGCCTGCGCGAAGGACGCGGGCAGGGGGACTTCACGAGACACGGCCAGGATGGGCGGCGGCTTCGGGTGCTCTCCCCTCACGGCCTCCACGCGGAGCGCCAGCCCCGCGACGGTGGGGGCTTCGAAGAACGTGCGCAGGGGCAGCTCGACGCCGAGCGCCGAGCGCAGCTCGGAGACCACCTGGGTGGCCAGCAGCGAGTGACCTCCGAGCGTGAAGAAGTCCTCGTGCACGCCCACGCGCTTGCGCCCCAACAGCCGAGCGAAGCTGCTGGCGATGACCTCCTCCACCTGCCCGCGAGGGCCGGAGTCCTCCACCGACGCTTCTTCCGTGTCCCAGACCGGCGCGGGCAACGCGCGCGGGTCGAGCTTCCCGCTCGACAGGCGGGGGAATTGCTCCCTCGCGACGAAGGCCGCGGGGATCATGTAGCCCGGCAGCCGTCCCCGGAGGAACGCGCGCAGCGCCGCGGCGTCGGGCGGTGCCTCGTGGCTGGCGAGGTAGGCCACCAGTCGCTTCTCGCCGGGCGTCAGCGTGTGCAGCACCACCGCCGCGTCGACGACGCCGGGCACCTGGCGCAGCGCCGCTTCGATTTCTCCCAGCTCGATGCGGAAGCCGCGCAGCTTCACCTGGTGATCCATCCGGCCCAGGAACTCGATGGCGCCGTCCGCCCGGTAGCGCGCGAGATCTCCCGTCCGGTACAGCCGGGCTCCCGGCTCCAGCGCGAACGGATCCGGAACGAAGCGCTCCGCCGTGAGGTCCGGCCGTCCCAGATAGCCTCGCGCGAGCCCCGGGCCTCCGACGTACAGCTCCCCCGCGACCCCCACCGGGACCGGCTCGCTCCGGGCATCCAGCAGGAACACCCGCAGGTTCGCCACCGGGTGCCCGATGGGAACGACCCGGCGCTCATCTCCGGGCCCGCAGGTCCAGGAGGTGGTGTCGATGGTCGCTTCGGTGGGGCCGTAGAAGTTGTGCAACTGCGTATCGCCGAGCTTCTCGAAGAACCGCTCCCGCAGGTCGCTGCTCAGGGCCTCGCCTCCGCACTGGAGGTGTCGCAGCGTGGGACGGCACGCTTCGATGCCGGGCGTTTCCAGCAGCACCCGCAGCATGGACGGCACGAAGCCCGCGGTGGTGATGCGCTGCTCCGCGAGCAGCTTCACGAGGTAGGCCGGATCTCGGTGCTCCCCGGGGCGGGCCAGCACCAGCCGGGCCCCGCTCACCAGCGGCGCGAAGACCTCCCAGACCGAGGCATCGAAGGTCAGCGCCGCGGACTGCAACACCGCGTCTCCCGGCGCGAGCGGATGGCGCTGGCGCTCCCAGTGCAACCGGTTGGCGATGGCCCCATGGGAGATCATCACGCCCTTGGGGACGCCCGTGGATCCGGACGTGTAGAGCAGGTACGCGAGGTGCCGTGACTCCACGGCGCTCGCGGGCGGCACCCCGGGCTCCGAAGCGAGCTCCGCTCCGTCTGGCCCCAGTTGCAGCACCCGGGCCGCGACGTCACGCGCCGTCGCGGCCGTGGCCGGGTGGGTGAGCACGAGCGGGATGGAGGCGTTGGCGATCAACGTCGCCAGGCGCTCCCTCGGATGGGCCGGGTCGAGCGGAACGAAGGCACCTCCGGCCTTGAGCGTCCCGAGGATCGCGACGACGACCTCCAGGGAGCGCTCCATGCAGAGGCCGACCGGCACGTCCGGGCCGATGCCCAGCGCCATCAGCCGGTGCGCGAGCTGGTTGGCGCGCCACTCCAGCGCCGCGTACGTCAGCGCCGTGTCCTCGAAGACGAGCGCGGTGGCGTCGGGCGTCCGCGCGGCCTGCTCCTCGAACAGCGTGTGCAGGCAGACGCCTTCTCGCAGCGAGGCGCGCGGCTGGTTCCACTCGACCAGCATCCTGTGGCGCTCATCCGCCGCGAGGAGCGGCAGCGCGGAGACGGGCACGTCCGGCGTTGCCACGGCCGCTTCGAGCAGCACTCCCAGATGGCCCACCATCCGGGCCACCGTCCGCGCCTCGAAGAGGTCACTGTCGTATTCGAGCTCTCCCGACAGTCCGTCCGGGCCCTGGGCGAGCGACAGCGTCAGGTCGAAGGCCGAGCCGCGGGCCTCCACTTCGAACGCGCGCAGCTCCAGCCCCGGCAGCACGAGCGGACGCGAGCGCGTGTCCTGGTAGGCGAACATCACCTGGAACAAGGGGGTCCGGCTGGGATCCCTCGTGGGTTGGAGCGCCTCCACCACCTTCTCGAAGGGGACCTCCTGGTGCGCGTACGCCTCCAGCGCCGTCTTCCGGACGCGGCCCAGCAGCTCCCGGAAGGAGGGATCGCCCGTCAGGTCGGCCCGGAGGACGAGCGTGTTGACGAACATGCCGATGAGCGGCTCCAGCTCCTCCCTCGTGCGGCCCGCCACCGGGGTTCCCACCAGCAGCGTCTCCTGGCCGGAGTAGCGGGCCAGCAGCGTCTCGAACGCCGCGAGCAGCACCATGAACAGGGTGCTGTCCTCGCGCAGGGCGAGCGCGTTCAGCGCGCCCGTCAGGGACGCCGGGAAGGCGACGGCGTGCACGGCGCCGTGACCGTTGCGCACCTGGGGCCGGGGATGATCGGTGGGCAGCTCCAGCACGGTGGGGGCGCCTTCGAGCTGGCGCACCCACCAGGACAGCGGGACCTCCAGCACCGGGCCGCGCTCCTGCTCACGCTGCCACGCCGCGTAGTCTCCGTACTGGAGGGGAAGCTCGGGCAGCGGCGAGGGCGCGCCGGAGCGGAAGGCCTCGTAGAGCCTGCCCACCTCGTGGAGCAGCACGCCAAGGGACGCGCCATCCGACACGCTGTGATGCATGGGCAGCAACAGCACGTGGTCGTCCGCCGTCAGGCGCAGCAACGTCGCGCGCACCAGCGGGCCCTGCTCCAGATCGAACGGGCGCAGGTGCTCGGCGAACGCGCGCTCCCGTGCCCCGGCTGCGCGCGCGGACGGCGCGAGGTGGCCCAGGTCGACGACGGGCAGCGACAGCCTGCTCGGGGGCGCGATGACCTGGACGGGCCCCGCTTCGGTCCGCACGAACGTCGTGCGCAGCGCTTCGTGCCGCCGCAGGACTTCATCGAGGCTCCGCTCCAGCGCGGTCACGTCCAGCGTCCCCGTCAGCCGGACCGCCGCGCGGAGGGTGTACGTGGAGGACGTGGGCTCCAACTGGTGCAGGAACCACAGTCGCTCCTGGGCGAAGGACAGCGGCGGCGGCACGGCGCTGTTCCGGCGCGGGATGGGGCTGGGGTCGCGCCCATCCCCGGACGACGGCGTGTCGGCCAGCCGCCGGGCCAGGGCCGCCACCGTGGATGACTCGAAGAGGGCCGCCAGCGGCACGTCGCGCTGGAAGACCTGGCGCACGCGCGCGATCAGCCGGAGCGCGAGCAGCGAGTGGCCCCCCAGCTCGAAGAAGTTGTCCTCGACGCCCACCCGCTCCAGGCCCAGCACGTCCGCCCAGAGCGCCGCCAGCGAGGCTTCCAGTGGGTCCCGGGGCGCGACGTGCGGCGCGCTCCGATCCAGGACTCCACCGTCCAGGCGCGGAAGGGCCCGGCGGTCCACCTTGCCGTTGGGCGTGAGCGGCAGCTCCGCGAGCACGCCGAAGGCCGTGGGGCACATGAACTCCGGGAGGCGCGCCCGCAGGAAGTCGTGGAGCGCCCTGGGCTCCGGCGGCCGGTCCCCCCGCCACGACACATAGCCGGTGAGGCGCTTGTCTCCCGGACGGTCCTCGCGCACCACGACGGCGGCTTCGCGCACGTCCGGGTGCTGGCGCAGGAGGGCTTCAATCTCTCCGGGCTCGATGCGGTAGCCCCGCACCTTGACCTGGTGGTCGACGCGGCCCAGGAACTCCAGCCGGCCCCCCTCGGTCCAGCGCACGAGGTCGCCGGTGCGGTACAGCCGCGTGCCCGGCTCCGGGGAGAACGGATCCGGAACGAAGCGCTCCGCCGTCAGCTCCGGCCGGCCCTGGTAGCCGCGCGCGAGCCCCGCTCCGCCGAGGAACAACTCTCCCGCGATGCCAACGGGAACGGGGGCGCCGTCCGGGGCAAGCACCCGCACCCGCGTCCCCGCGATGGGCCTTCCGATGGGCACCGGGGCCCGCGCGTCCTCCGTGCGCGAGACCGCGTGCGTGGTGGCGAAGGTCGTCACCTCCGTGGGGCCATAGCCGTTGATGACCTGGCAGTCCGGATGCAACGCCAGCACGCGCTGGACATGGGACGCCGACAACACGTCGCCGCCCGCGAGGAGCTGGCGCACCCCGCGCAGCACCTCCGGGGCGTGCTCCACCACCTGATGGAACAGGCCCGCGGTGAGCCACAGGGTGGTGACGCCTTCCTGGGTGATGACCCGGCCCAGCGCCTCCAGGGCCAGGGCTCCGGGAGGGGCCAGCACCAGCCGCCCTCCGGTCAGCAGCGGTCCCCACAGCTCGAACGTCGACGCGTCGAAGGCCAGGGGCGCGAAGTGGAGCACCTGCTCCGCTGGCCCCAGCCGGACGTAGTCCACCTGGTGCACCAGCCGCACGATGGCCGCGTGGGTCACCTGCACGCCCTTGGGCCGGCCGGTGCTGCCTGACGTGTACAGCACGTAGGCCAGGTGCTCATCGGAGAGGCGCACCTCCGGAGGGGTGGCGGGGTGCCGGGTCCACGCGGCTTCCTCCGCGTCCAGCAACACGCGGTGCCCGGGGGCCGGGGGAAGCGCGTCGGCCAGCCGCGCCCGCGTCACCACGACCCGTGGCTGACAGTCCTCCAGCATGAAGGCGAGGCGCTCGCGGGGGTACTCCGGATCGAGCGGCACGTAGGCGCCCCCGGCCTTCAGGATGCCCAGCAGCGCCACCACCAACTCGAACGAGCGCTCGACGCACACCCCCACCTTGACGTCGGGGCCGACACCGAGCCCGCGCAGGTGGTGCGCCAGCCGGTTCGCGTGGGCCTCCAGGGCGCCATACGTCAGGGGCTCCCCATCGCGCACGACGGCCACCGCGTCCGGCGTGGCCGCGACCCGCGCCGCGAACAGGGATGGAACGTTGGCGCCGCCGTGGAAGGTCGCCGGGCCCTCGCTCCAATCGACGAGCAGGCGATGACGCTCCTGCTCGGACAGGAGCGTCATGTCGCCCACGCGTCCTTCCGGCAGGGCGAGCAGGGTGGAGAGGACCGTCCCCAGGTGCTCCGCGAGCCGCGCCACCGTGGCGTCGTCCAGGTGGCGGGCGTCGTACAGGAAGCGGAAGGCGAGGTCCGGGCCGGGCACGGCCACCACCGTCAGCGGGTAGCCGGTGCGCTCGAGGGTGTGGACGTCGCTGATCCGAAGGCCGAGCGCCGGATCCTCCAGCGCGTGCTCCAGCGGATAGTTCTCGTACACGAGCAGCGTGTCGAACAGCGCCTGGCCGCGCGGCAGCGCGCTCCACCCCTGGATGCGCGCCAGCGGGGCGTGCTCGTGCTGGCGGGCCTCGGACTGCTGCTGCTGGAGGGCCCTGAGCCACGCGTCCACCGGCGCGTGTTCGTCCACCGTCACGGGCACCGGCAGCGTGTTGATGAACAGGCCGACCATCGTGTCGGCGCCGGGGAGCTCCGCGGGACGGGCCGCGGTGGTGGCGCCGAAGAGGACCCGCCGCTCACCGCTGTAACGGGCCAGCAGCAGGGCCCAGGCCCCCTGGACCAGCGTGTTGAGCGTGAGGTGGTGACGCCGGGCCCGGGCCTGGAGCTGTCCGGTCACCCCGGCCGGAAGCCGGGTCCGGTGCTCCCGGTGGGGGGAGGCAATACCGGGGGCTTCCGGGCCCGAGCGGGGCAGGGCGGTGGGCGCGGTGAATGGCGCCAGGGTCCGGCGCCAGAAGGCCTCCGGCGCCGCGAGGTCCTGGCGTCGCAACCAATCCAGATAGGCGCGGTAGGGCCGGGACGGCGGGCTCGGCGGGGGCTCCCCCTGGAGGAGCGCCGCCTGCGCCATCGCCACCTCGTGGACCACGCGCGCGGCGGACCAGCCATCGAGCAGCAGGTGGTGGTAGCTCCAGACCAGCGTCCACCTCCGCGCCCCGGTCTGGAGCAAGGCCACCCGCATCAGGGGCGCGCTGTCGAGCGTGAACCCCCGGGCCTGATCCGCTTCGAGGTACGACGCGAGCCGCGAGGCCTGCTCGGGGGCGGGCAGGGTGCTCCAGTCGAGGTGTTCGACGGGGACGGTGGCCTCGCGGTGGACCACCTGGACGGGGTGCTCCACGGCCTCCCAGTGGAAGGACGTGCGCAGCACGGCGTGGCGCTGGACCACGTGCTGCCAGGCCCGCGCGAACGCGTCCGCTTCCAGCGCTCCCTCCACCGTGCAGTGGAGTTGCTGGAAGTACGCCCCTTGCGCCGGGGCGTTCAGCGCATGGAAGAGCATGCCCTCCTGGAGCGGCGTGAGCGTGAAGGCGTCCTCCGCCGTGGGCATGCGGGCCCGCAGCCAGTCCTGGATCGCCGGAGCGAGGCTGGAGAACGCGGCCGGCTCCTCCAACGCGGTGGGGGACTCCGGCGCGGGCGCGCCGTCGATGACCTGGGCCAGGGCGGCCACGGTCTGGTGCTCGAAGAGCTGGCGGACGGTGAGCGGCAGCCCGGCCTGGTTCGCGCGGGCGATGAGCAGCACCCCCTGGATGGAGTCGCCTCCCAGCTCGAAGAAGTTCGCGGTGACGTCCAGGTGCTCCAGGTGGAGGACTTCGGCCCAGAGCCGGGCGAGCCGTTGCTCGGTGGGCGTGCGGGGCGCGACGAGGCCCGCGGCGGGCTGGAGCGGTCCCGGGGCGGGCAGCGCCTTGCGGTCGACCTTGCCGTTGGGGGTCAGCGGCAGCGCGTCCAGGACCACGAAGGCCGACGGCACCATGTACTCCGGCAGCAGGGCGCGGAGGTGATCCCGGAAGCCGGCGGGCGTGGGCGGCTCACCGCTCGCGGTGACGTAGGCCACCAGCCGCTTCTCTCCGGCGACGTCCTCGCGCACGACGACGACCGCCGCGCGCACGCCTTCGTGGCGCGTGAGCGCGGCCTCGATGTCGCCCGGTTCGATCCGGTGCCCGCGCACCTTCACCTGCTGATCCCTCCGGCCCAGATAGTCGACGGTTCCGTCCGCCCTCCACCGGGCCAGGTCGCCGGTGCGGTAGAGCCGCGCGCCCGGTGCGTCGCTGAAGGGATCCGGCGTGAAGACAGCGGCCGTCAGGTCGGCCCGGTCCAGGTAGCCGCGCGCGAGCCCGGCGCCGCCGATGTACAGCTCCCCCGGGACGCCCACCGGGACGGGCTGGAGCGCCGCGTCCAAGAGGTAGAACGTGGTGTTGGCGATGGGCCTCCCGATGGGGATGTCCGCCCGCGTGTCTTCCACCCGGTGGACGGAGGACCAGATGGTCGTCTCGGTGGGACCGTAGAGGTTCCAGACGCCGGCCGTCGCCGCTCGCAGCGTGGCCGCGAGGTCGCGCGGCAGGGCCTCGCCTCCGCACAGCACGCGCAGGTCGGGCTTCCCGCTCCAGCCGCTCGCGATCAGCAGCCGCCACGTCGCGGGGGTGGCCTGCATGACGGTGGCGCCGTGGCGCGGCAGCGCGTCCGCGAGCCGCGTGCCGTCCACCGCCACCTCGCGAGACACCAGCACCAGCCGCGCGCCGGCCAGCAGCGGCAGGTAGAGCTCCAGGCCCGCGATGTCGAAGGAGAGCGTGGTGACCGCGAGCAGCACGTCCGTGGCACCCATGCCGGGCTCGTGCAGCATGGCGTCCAGGAAGTTGCTCAAGCCCCCGTGCGTCACCTGCACGCCCTTGGGGCGTCCCGTGGAGCCGGAGGTGTACAGCACGTACGCGGGATGCTCGGGCGAAAGCCCGACCCCCGGCGGAGTGGCGGGCAGCGTCCGCAGCAGGTCCGTGGCGGCGTCCAGGCAGACCACGGCCGCGTCACCGGCATCCACGGCGTCGCGCAGGGCCGTGCGCGTGAGGAGGACCGTCGGCCGCGCGTCCTCCACCATCTGGGCCAGGCGCGAGGCCGGGAAGGCCGCGTCCAGGGGCACGTAGGCCCCTCCGGCCTTGAGCACGCCCAGCAGCGCCACGACGAGCTCCACCGAGCGGTCCAGGCAGAGTCCCACCCGGACCTCGGGCCCGACGCCCAGCGACCGCAGGTGGTGCGCGAGCTGGTTGGCGCCGCGCTCCAGCGCCGAATACGTGAGCGTGGCCTCCGGAGTGATCACCGCCAGGGCGTCCGGGGTCCGCGCGGCCTGGGCGGAGATCCGCTCGTGCACGCACCCTACTGAGGACTCCCTGCGCGTGGCGTTCCACTCGCGCAGCACCTGGTGGCGCTCTGCCTCGGGGAGCAGCGGCAGCAGGCCGATGCGTGCGTCGGGGGTGCGCGCGGCCCCTTCGAGCAGCCGCTCCAGGTGGCGCACCATGCGCCCGGCGGTCGGCGCGTCGAAGAGGTCCGTGTCGTACTCCAGGCTGCCGTGCAGCCCCTGGGGACCCTCCTCGAGCGTCAGCGTCAGGTCGTATCGCGCGGTGCCGGGCTCCACCTCCACCGGTGTCAGGCGCAGGCCCGGCAGCGCCTGCTCCGGCACCGGCGTGCCCTGCAACGCGAAGAGGACCTGGAAGAGGGGCGCGTGGCTCAAGCCGCGGGGGACGCGCAGCTCCTCCACCAGCTTCTCGAAGGGGACGGCCTGATGCGCGTAGGCGCCCAGCGTCACCTCGCGGACGCGCGCGAGCAGCTCCCGGAAGGAAGGCTCCCCGGACAGGTCCGTGCGCAGCGCGAGGACGTTGGCGAAGAAGCCGATCAGCTCCTCCACCTCCACGGGGTCGCGGTTCGCGACGGGGGAGCCGACCACCACGTCGGTGGCGCCCGAGTAGCGGTGCAGCAGGGTCTGGAACCCCGCGAGCAGCGTCATGAAGAGGGTGGTCCCCGTGTCGCGGCCCAGCTCCACCAGGGCCCGCGTCGTCGCGAGTGACAGGTGGACCGGCTGGCGCGCGCCCCGGTAGCGCTGCACGGCGGGACGGGCGCGGGCCATGGGGAGGTCCAGCACCCGGGGCGCCCCCGTGAGCCGCTCACGCCACCAGCCCAGCACCGCCGCGAGCGCGTCCCCGTCCATCCACCGTCGCTGCCAGGCGGCGAAGTCCGAGAACTGGAGGCGAAGCTCGGGGAGGGGGGACGGGCTGCCGGCGCTGAACGCGGGGTAGAGCGCCATGAGCTCGCGCACCAGCACGGCCATGGACGCTCCGTCCGCGACGATGTGGTGCATCACCAGGAGGAGCAGGTGCCGCGTGTCCTCCACTTGCAGCAGGTGGGCCCGCAGCAGGGGACCCTCGGCCAGGTCGAAGGGCCGCCGCGACTCCGCGGTGGCGAAGCGCAGGGCCTCCGCTTCACGCGCCTCGGGCGCGAGCGCGCGCAGGTCCCTCCGCTCCACGGTGAGCGGCGACTCCAGGACGTGCAGGGCCGGGTGTCCCTCCCGCTGGGGGAACGTGGTCCGCAGCACCCGGTGCCGGCGGACCACCTCGCGCAAGCTCCGCACCAGCGCTTCGGCGTCCAGCGCGCCCTCCAACCGGACGAGGGCGGGCAGGTTGTAGAACGGGTTGTCCGGCTCCAACTGGGCCAGGAACCACATCCGCTGCTGGGAGAAGGACAGGCGTCCGGCGTCCGCGCTGGCCGCGGGTGCGAGCGGCGGAGCCTGGGGGACCCCCGGGGTGCTGGCGAGCGCGGCCGAGACACGGGCGGCCAGCCGCTCCACGGTGGTCGCCTCGAACAGGTCGCGCACCGCGAGTTCCACGGAGAAGGCCGCGCGCAGGCGGGAGATGACGCGGGTGGCGAGCAGCGAATGGCCGCCGAGCGCGAAGAAGTCGTCCGAGGGGCCCACGCGTTCGTGGCCCAGCACGTCCGCCCACGTCGCGGCGATCCGCGCCTCCACCGCCGTGAGCGGACGCTGGGTCGCCGCGCCCGACGCGGGGATGCCCCGGGCTGGAGCGGGCAGCGCCTTGCGATCCAGCTTCCCGTTGGGGGTGAGCGGCAGGGCCGGGAGTGTGACGAAGGCCGACGGCACCATGTACTCCGGCAGCAGCGCCCCCAGCGCGCCCCGGGCCGCCCCTTCGTCCCACGCGGGGGCCGGATGCGGCACCACGTACGCGACGAGGCGCTTGTCGCCCGGGACGTCCTCGCGGGCCAGCACCACGCACTCCTGGACCGCGGGCTGCCGCGCGAGCAGCGCCTGCACCTCGCCCGGTTCGATGCGGAAGCCGCGGATCTTCACCTGATGATCCAAGCGGCCCAGGAACTCGATGGCTCCGTCCGGATGGAAGCGGGCCAGGTCCCCCGTGCGGTACATGCGGGCGCCGGGCGTGGCCGCATGGAGGTCCGGGATGAAGCGCTCCGCCGTCAGGTCCGGCCGTCCCAGGTAGCCGCGCCCCACCGGCGTGCCGGCGATGAACAGCTCGCCCGCGACGCCCACGGGGACCGGCTGCAGCTCACCGTCGAGCAGGTAGATGCCGGCGTTGGAGATGGGCCGCCCGATGGGCACCGCGAGCCGGGAGTCGCCCCGCTGGCACTCCCACGCGGTGACGTCCACGGCCGCCTCGGTGGGGCCGTACAGGTTGTGCAGGGCGCAGGTGGCCCACCGCGCGAAGAAGCGGGCCTGGAGCTCCGCGGGCAGGGCTTCGCCGCTGCACAGGACGCGGGTGAGCGCCGTGCATGCCTCCAGGCCCGGGGCCTCCAGGAAGGCGCCCAGCATCGAGGGCACGAAGTGCATCGTGGTGACGCGCTCGCGCGCCACCAGCGAGGCCAGATAGCCGGCGTCGCGGTGTCCCCCGGGCCGCGCCACCACCAGCCGCGCGCCCGTCATGAGCGGCCAGAAGAACTCCCAGACCGACACGTCGAACCCGAAGGGCGTCTTCTGGACGACGACGTCCGAGGGGCCCAGCCCATAGGCCCGCTGCATCCACACCAGCCGGTTGACGATGGCGCCGTGGGTGTTCATCGCGCCCTTGGGGCGCCCCGTGGATCCGGACGTGAAGATGACGTAGGCCAGATGGTCGGGGGTCACCCCGGTCTCCGGGGCGTGGGTGGGTTCCCGCGCGAGCGCCGCTGCCTCCGCGTCCAGGCACAGCACCGCCGCCTCGCCCACGGGCAGCGTCTTCGCATGCCGCGAATGCGTGAGGACCACCGGGGCCCGGGCATCCTCCAGCATCCACCCGAGCCGCTCGGCGGGGTACTCGGGGTCCAGCGGCACGTAGGCGCCGCCCGCCTTGAGCACGCCCAGCAGCGCCACCACCAGCTCCAGCGAGCGCTCCAGGCAGACCCCGACCCGGACCTCGGGGCCCACGCCCATCCGGCGCAGCCGGTGCGCGAGCTGGTGCGCCCGCGCCTCCACCTGCGCGTAGGTGAGCGTCGCCTCCTCGAACGCGACGGCCACGGCGTCCGGAGCGCGCGCCGCCTGCCGCGAGATCAGCTCATGCAGGCAGGTGTCCTGGGGGAACTCCACGCGCGTGTCGTTCCACTCGCGCAGGAGCTGGTGCCGCTCGGGGGCCGTGAGGAGCGGTGCGCGCGCCAGGGTGACGCCGGGTTCGGCGCACAGCCCCTCCAGCAGCGTGCGGTAGTGGCCCATCCACCGGCTCACGGTGTCGGGCCTGAAGAGGTCGGGGTCGTACTCGCACTCGAACCGCAGCCCCTCCGGCAGCTCGGTCACCACGAAGCGCAGGTCGAGCGCGGAGGACCGGTTGTGGACCAGCTCGAACCGCGCGCGCAGCCCGGTGCCGGCGAAGCACTCGTCGCCGGGGAGGTCGAAGGCATGGAAGAGCAGCGCCACGTTGTAGAGGGGCGACGGGCCGCCGGTGCGCTGGGGCCGGGCCGCTTCGACGATGGCGGCGAAGGGACAGTCCTGGTGCGTGGAGGCCTCCAGCACGGACGCCTTCACCCGCTCCAGCAGCGAGCGCGCCGTGTCGTCCCCGGACAGCCGCGTGCGCAGGGGCAGGAAGTTGATGAAGTTGCCCACCAGCGGTTCCAGCTCCGACCGGCCCCGGTTCGCCACGACGGTCCCGACGACCAGGTCCGTCTGCCCCGTCCAGCGGTACAGCAGCACGTCCAGCGCCGCCTTGAGGACCATGAAGGGCGTGGCGCCCTCCTGCCAGGCCCGCTCGCGCACCCCGGCGGCGAGCGCCGCGGGCAGCGTCTCCGAGTGCAGGGCCCCGCGGAAGCCGCGCCGTGAGGGCCGGGGCAGGTCCGTGGGCAGGTCCACGGACGGGGGCGCGCCCGCGAGCGTCTCGCGCCAGTACGCCAGGGAGTCCGAGAGCGCCTCGCGCGTGAGGCGCGCCCGCTCCCAGACGGCGAAGTCCGCGTAACGCACCGGGAGCGCGTCCAGGGCCGCGGCGCCGCTGTCGCCCCCCGCGCGATACAGCGCTCCCAGCTCGCGCATGAGCAGGGCGCCCGACCAGCCGTCCACCACCAGGTGGTGCAGCACGAGCAGCAGCACGTGCCGGTCCTCCGCCAGGGGAAGGAGGCAGGCGCGCAGGGCGGAGCGGTCCAGGTCGAAGCGCCGCCCCACCTCCCGGGCCAGCACCTGCTCCGCCTCCAGGGCGCGCGCCTCGGGGGTGGAGCCGCGCAGCGCCACGACGGGCAGGTGGAAGTCGGTGGCCGGTGGGATGACCTGATACGCGTGGCCCTCGCGCGAGTGGAAGGTCGTGCGAAGAACCTCATGCCGGCGCAGCAGGGCGGCGAGGCTCGCCTCCAGCCGGAGGACGTCCAGCGGCCCGTCGAAGTGCACCGCGTAGGGCACGTTGTAGAAGGCCTGCTCGGGCTCCAACTGGGTGTTGATCCAGATGAGCTCCTGGGCGTGCGACAGCGGCGCCTCTCCCAGCGCCTCGCTCCCGCGCGGAATCCCCGCGGCGGCGGCGGCGGCCTCCACGGCGTGGTCGGCGTTCCAGCGCGCGAGCACGCGGCCCGCGAGGTCCGTGACGCCCTCCGCGAGGAAGATCTCCGCGAGGGGCAGCTTCAGGGACCAGGTCCGCTCGATGCGGTTCTTCAGCTCGAGCCCCATGAGGGAGTCGAGCCCCAGCCGGTTGAGCGGCTTGCCCAGCTCCACGCGCGCCGGAGGCAGGCGCAGCACGGCGGCGACCTGTCCCGTGACGCCCTGGGCGAGCAGCTCCGCGCGTTCACCGGGAGTGGCCGCGTTCTGGAGCGCCACGAGCGGGGGCACGCCCACGGGCAGCGCGGCCTCCCGCGCCGCCGTCCAGGCCTCGGGCTCCACGTCCGGCACGTCCGCGGGCGCCCGCCGGGCGGGGCCGTCCGGCAGCGCCGCGACGACGACGTGCTGCTCCAGCACCTCCGCGGGCGAGCCCGGGGGCGGGAAGGCCTGGACGTCCACGAAGCCCTGGGTGCGCAGCAGCTCCGTCCAGCGCGTGGCGGGCAGCAGCGGTTGGTCCTCGCGCCAGGCGTCCTCGTGCCGGGACCACCCTTCGATGAGGCCGAAGGAGATGTCGAACCACGGCTGCGGGTGCGTCACCTCCCAGAGGACGAGCACGCCCCCTGGCGCGAGCAGCGACCGGACGTGCTCCAGGGTCTCCCGCAGGTCGCGCGTGGCGTGCAGCACGTTGGAGGCCACGATGAGCTGGAAGCCGCCGGGGGCGAAGCCCTGCGTCCGGGGTTCCCGCTCGATGTCGAGCACGCCGTAGCGCACGAATGGATGCGCGGCGAAGCGCTCGGCGGCCCGGGCGAAGAAGAACTCCGACACGTCCGTGAACCAGTACGTCACGCCCAGGTCCGACAGGGCGGGCAGCAGCGTGGCGGACGTGCCGCCCGTGCCCGCGCCAATCTCCAGGATCTGCACGGGGCCCGGCAGGACGCGCGGGACGGACTCCACGACGGACCGGACGATGGCGTTGTAGTACCGGGCGATGGCGGACGTCTGGTACAGCCCCTCGGCCGTGGCCAGGGAGCCGCCCGGGAACATCAGCTCCAGCGGATCCACCGCTCCGCGCAGGACGCCGGGCAACTGCTCGCCACAGCGCTGGAGGTAGTCCACGAGGAAGCCAAGGCCCGCGCAGTGCGTGCGCGCCTCCGCCACGAGCGTGCCGACGGAGGGCTCGGGCAGCGCCAGGCGGGCGACGAACGCGTCACCGTGCGGCTCCAGCAGCCCCGCGTCCACCAGGCGGCGCAGCCACCGCGACATGAGCTTGCGATAGCGCGGCGCCACGCCGTGCGCGGTCTCCAGCCCTTCGAGCGTGACGTGCTCGCCGGCCTGACGGAAGGCTCCCAGCGCTCGCAGCGCCGCCACGATGAAGCCCTGCGTGAGGGCGTCCAGCCGCCGGCGGGTGTCTGGCTGCGCATGGAGCGCCAGATCCAGCGGGGCCTGGGCCGCCTGACGCTGGCCTGCCTCCAGCGCCACCTCCGCTGGCGAGCGCCGCGCGGTCCGCGTGCGGGAGGGCGCCTGCGCCGGCAGCCAGTATCGCTCCCGCCGCCAGGGGTGGCGCGGCAGCGGGACGGGCGGAGTCCGGGGATGCACCCGCTCCCACCGGGGGGCGCCTCCGCGCACGTAGAACGCGCCCAGGGCGCCGAGCAACACCGTGCGCGCGTCCTCGTCGCGGCGCAGGGACGGCAGCACCGCGATGTCGCCGCCCTTGAGCGCGATGCTCTCCGCCAGGGGCATCGCGAGGATGGGGTGGGGGCTCACCTCGATGAAGGTGTCGTAGCCCTGGGCCAGCAGGTCGGCCACGGCCTCCGCGAAGCGCACCGGCTGACGCAGGTTCCACCACCAGTAGTGCGCATCCAGGTACGGCTCGCCCTCGCGCTCCACCGTGGAGAAGAACTTCAGCGTGGGCGTGCGAGGCTCCACCGCGTCGAGCGCGTCCAGCAGCTCCGCGCGCAGCGGCTCCACCTGGGGGCTGTGCGAGGCGACGTCGACCTTCACCTCGCGGCAGAAGACATGCTCGCGCTCCAGCTTCGTCCGCAGCTCCCGGAGCGTGTCCGGCGCCCCGGAGAGCACGGTGGAGCGGGGGCCGTTGCTCACCCCCACGGAGACGCGATCCTCCATGCCCGCGATGAGCGCGGTGGCCTGCTCCGCGGACAGCTCCACCGCGAGCATGGCGCCCTGGCCCCGCAGGCGCAGGAGCAACTGGCTGCGCACGCAGATGATCCGCGCCGCGTCCTCCAGCGACAGGCCCCCGGCCACGTACGTCGCGGCCACCTCACCCATGCTGTGGCCCACGACGGCGTCCGGCTCCACGCCCCAGGAGCGCCACAGCGCCGCGAGCGCGACCTCCACCGCGAACAGGACCGGCTGGAGGACGTCGATTTCGTGGAGCCGCGTGGCCGCCGGGCCTCCCGTCAGCACCTCCACGAGCGACCAGTCGACGTGGGCCTGGAGCGCGGTCTCGCACCGCTCCACGGCTTCGCGGAACACGGGCTCGGACGCGAACAGCTCCCGGCCCATGCCGGCCCACTGCGAACCCTGCCCCGGGAAGACGAACACCACCCGGGGACGGCTCGCGCGACGGGGCCCCGAGAAGAGCCCCGTCCGGGGCTCGCCCCGGGTGAAGGACTCCAGCAGCCCCGCGGCCTCGGCGTTCCCCCGGGCGACGAGCGCCAACCGGTGGTCATGCTGGCCGCGGCGCCGTGCGGCGGTGGAGGCGACGTCCGAGAGCGCGGGCGCCTCCGGGGTTCGCGTCAGCAGCTCGCGGTAGTCCCGGGCCAGGGACTCCAGCGCGGCGGCGTCCCGGGCGGACACGGTGAGCAGCCGCGCTGTGTCCGTGGCGTCCCGGTGCTCCGGCGACGTCGCCTCGGAGGCCGGCGCGGACGGTGGCGCGTCGAGCACGACGTGCGCGTTGGTGCCGCCAAAGCCAAACGAGCTGACGCCCGCGAGCAGGGCCGCGTCCGCCCTCGGCCACGGGGTGGCCTCCGTCTGCACCGTCAGGGCCAGCCGGTCGAAGGGGATGAGGGGGTTGGGCGTCTGGAAGTGCAGGCTGGGCGGCAGCCGGCGGTGCTTGAGCGACAGGACGACCTTGATGAGCCCGGCGATGCCGGCGGCGGCCTCCAGGTGCCCGATGTTCGTCTTGACGCTGCCGACGCGGCAGGGCCGGCCGGGCTCGCGGCCCACGGAGGACACGCTCCCGAGCGCCTCCAACTCGATGGTGTCTCCCAGCGACGTGCCGGTGCCATGCGCTTCGACGTACTGGACCGCGCCGGGCACGGTGCCCGCGCTCCGGTGGGCCTCGCGCAGCACGGCCTCCTGGGCCTGGCGGTTGGGCGCGGTCAGGCCGTTGCTCCGGCCGTCCTGGGTGACGGCGCTGCCCCGGATGACGGCGTGGATGGCATCGCCATCCGCGAGCGCCTGGGACAGCCGCTTGAGCACGACGACGCCCGCGCCCTCGCCCCGCACGTAGCCGTTCGCCCCGGCGTCGAACGCCTTGCAGCGCCCGTCCGGGGCCATGAAGCCGGCCTTGGTGAAGTTCACCGTCACGGCGGGAGACAGCAGCAGGTTCACGCCGCCGACGACCGCCAGCGTGGACTCGCCGCGCAGCACGCTCTGGCAGGCCAGGTGGACGGCCACCAGCGACGAGGAGCAGGCGGTGTCCACCGCGAGGCTCGGGCCGCGCAGGTCGAACTGATAGGAGATGCGGTTGGCCGCGATGCTCAGCGCGCTGCCCGTGCCCACGTACGCATCGCCCAGCAGCGGGTCATCCAACTGCATGCGCCCGTAGTCGCTGTTGGAGATGCCGATGAAGACCCCCGTGCGCGTGCCCGCGAGCCGCTCCACCGGCTGCCCGGCGTCCTCCAGGGCCTCCCACACCACCTCGAGCAGCAGCCGCTGCTGAGGATCCAACCGGATGGCCTCGCGCGGCGAGATGCCGAAGAACCCGGGGTCGAAGCGGTCGACGTCCCGGAGGAAGCCACCCCAGCGCGTGCTCATCCGGCCCGGGCGCGTGGGGTCCGGATCATAGAACTCGCCCAGGTCCCAGCGCTCGGCGGGCACCTCCGTGATGGCGTCCGTCCCCTTCACCAGCAGCTCCCAGAAGGCCTCCGGGGAGTCCGCGCCGGGAAAGCGGCAGCCCAGGCCAATCACCGCGATGGGCTCCGACTCGACGGCGGCCTGGGGCGCGGCTTCGGGCGGGGCCACGGCGGCGCCGGCCAGGAACGCGGCCAGCGCCAGGGGGGTGGGGTGCTCCCAGAGCACCGTGGGGGACAGCGGACGGCCGAGCCAGCGGGACAGGTCGCCCGACAGGATGACCGCCTCCGCCGAGCCCAGGCCGTAGCCTGCGAAGGCCTCCCGCAGGTCGATCTGTTCCGGGGGCAGCCCCAGTCTTTCGGCGAGCCGCGCCGTCAACCAGGCCTGGATGTCCTGCGCCGTGAGTACCGGTGTCATGAGATGGGGCTCAGTCGTGGCCAGGGGACTGGCGTTCGGGGCCGGCCTGGAGCGTGCTCAGGCTTCCGGAGAGGAAGCCCTGGCGGCACGCCCGCCGTTGCAGCTTGCCGCTGGAGGTCTTGGGCAGGGTCCCCGGGCGCAGCAGCAGCACCTGGTGGACCTGGACTTCATGGGCGTCGGCGACGGCCTTGCGCACCGCCCGCACGATGTCGTCCAGCCGCTCCTCCGCGTCCGGGGTCGTGGAGGCCCGGACGCCCGGCGCGTGCCGGTCCAGCTCCGCCGCGACGAACAGCCGCTCCTCGCCGTCCACGTCCACCGGGAACGCCGCGCACGCGCCCTGGCGCACGGAGGGGTGGCTGCGCTCGACGGTCTCCTCGATGTCCTGGGGATAGTGATTGCGCCCGTGGAGGATGATGAGGTCCTTGAGCCGCCCGGTGACGAACACGGTCTGGTCCCGCAGGAAGCCCAGGTCGCCGGTGCGCAGGAAGGGGCCCGCCTCCGGCTCCCCGGCGAGCCGCGCCTGGAACGCGTGGGCGGTCTGCTCGGGCTCCTCCCAGTAGCCCTGCGCGACGCTGGGGCCGCGCACCCAGAGCTCTCCCACGCGCTCCGGGCCACAGGGGCGCCGGGTCTCCGGATCCACGGCGACGACGGTGAGGTCGGCCGGGGGCGTGCCGCAGCCCACGAGCCAGCGTGAGTCGTCCCCCGCCTCCGTGGCGTCGATGACCTCGTGGCGCTCCAGCGCCGCGGCCCGCACGCGGGCGTACACCGGCCCGGTGGCGGACTGTCCGCCGCTGACCTTGAGCGTCGCCTCGGCCAGCCCGTAGCAGGGGTAGAAGGCGCCGCGGCGGAACCCGGCGGCCGCGAACGCATCGGCGAAGCGCTCCAGGGTGTCCCGCCGCACGGGCTCCGCGCCGTTGTAGGCCACGCGCCAGCGCGACAGGTCCAGCGCCGCGCGCTGCTCGGGCGGGATGCGGCTGACGCAGAGCTCGTAGGCGAAGTTGGGGCCGCCGCTGTGGGTGGCGCGGTAGCGCGACAGGGCCTGGAGCCACCGCAGCGGGTGTTGCAGGAAGGCCAGCGGGGCCATGCCGTGGCTCACGAAGCCGCCGTAGAGCGGCTGCAGGATGCCGTCGATGAGCCCCATGTCGTGGAAGGCGGGCAGCCACGTCACCGCGACGCTGTCCTCGGTGTGCCCGAAGCCCGCGTGGATGGCCTCCAGGTTGTGCAGCAGGTTGCGGTGGCTCACCCTCACGCCCTTGGGCGCGGAGGTGGAGCCGGAGGTGTACTGGAGGAAGGCGAGCGATTCGCCGGAGACCGCGGGCGGCACCCAGGCCGACTCCGCCCCGGCGGGCAGCACGTCCGTGGCGCACCAGCGCGACACCGGGAGCTCGGGCGCGCGCGGGCGCAGGAACTGTTCGATCTCCCGCGAGGTCAGCACCACCGACGGCCGGGCGCTCGCCGCGATGGACAGCAGGCGCGGCAGCGTCCGCTTCAGGTTGCCTCGGCCGGGCGTGTACGCCGGCACGGCGATGAGGCCCGCGTACAGACACCCCATGAAGGCGGCGATGAAGTCCAACCCCGGAGGCTGGAGCAGCAGCGCGCGCTCCCCCACGGCGCTTCCCTGTTGCAGCACCGCGGCGATGGCCCGCGCCCGCTGGTCCAACTGCCCGAACGTCAGTGAGGCGTCTTCACGCTCTCCGTCCCGGAGGAAGGTGTGGACGACGCGGTCCGGCTGGCTCGCGGCCCGCAGGCGCCCGAGTTCAATCAGTGTCGCGGGCTGCTCGTCGGTGAAATGCGGAGGACGGACGCGAGTGGTTTCCATGGACGGACGTTCAAGACGTTCTGGGAGGAATTCAGTCCGGGGCGTGGGAGGCATTTGGAGTCGCCGCCTGGAATCCGGCCAATATGTCATATCGAGTTGTGTCCAGGTAAGGGGGCTTTCCCAGGAGAGGAATGGTGATAGTTTCCAGCCGCGAATCCGCCCTCGCGAGGACGACCGTCCGTGCAGTTTCCACAGATTGAACGCCGAGCAGGCCTGAGCGACCACGCCTTCGTCCGGGACTACCTCCGCCAGCGCAGGCCGGTGGTGGTCACGGACGCGATGCGCGACTGGGCCGCCCTGGGGAAGTGGACGCCCGACTACCTGAAGGGGTTGCTGGGGGACATGACCGTGTGCTTGCAGGGGGGCGGTTTCCAGGAGACGCGCCGGATGCGTTTCGCGGACTACGTCGACCTGCTGCCACGCTTTGAGTCCGGCGACGTGCCCGCGGGCGGGGAGGTGCCCTACCTGCGCTGGTCGGACGAGGACGGCGGGTTCACGGACGCGCTGTTCCGGTGCGTCCGGGATGACTGGGCGCGCCCCTCCTTCCTCCCCGCGCGCTTCTACCTGCACCCGCACGTGCTGCGCTCGGATCCCACGACGCTGCGCCATCCGGCGTCCGGCATCTACGTCTCCCCGAAGGGGGCGGTGACGAAGCTGCACGCGGACTCCGGGCTGACGAACGCCGTGCTGTGCCAGGTGCATGGCCGCAAGCAGTGCTTCCTCATCTCCCCGGATCAGGCGCCCCTCTTCCCGGACCTGAAGTCCCGCACGCCGGAGCGGTGGGACTCGCCACGGCTGCGGGAGGCCTACGCGGGTGCCCGCGTGGTGGAGACCGTCCTCGAACCGGGCGACATCCTGTTCATCCCGGGCTGCTGGCTGCATGAGGTGTACACGCTGAGCGCCAGCGTCTCGCTCACCTACAACTTCGCCCACGTCACGGAGGCGGCCCGGTACATGCCCTTCGCGGTGCATTACGTCGCGTCGGAGGCGGCGCGGCAGCTCTCCCCGCCCGCGCTGCGGCGGCCCGTGCTGCGGCTGCTGGAGGGGTATGCGCGGCTTGGGCGGAGGCTGAACCTCGAGGGCTTCTGACGCGCGGGAGGGAGCGGTGCTCCCGACCGGGCGCGGCCCGCCAACGCCATGCAGGGACCGATGACGCCATCCGGAGCCGCCGACAGGATGGAGGGCGGCGTACGCGTCTGGTCACGGCCCTTCCTGCTGTTCTGGCTGGGCCAGACGGTGACGCAGGCGGGGTCCGCCCTGACGCGCTTCTCCCTGGGCGTCTGGGTCTTCCAGCGCACCGGGTCGGCTTCCCAGTTCGGCCTCATCGTGCTGTTCGGCTCGCTGCCGGCGGTGCTCGTCATGCCCTTCACGGGCGCGCTGGTGGACCGGATGGACCGCCGCCGGGCGCTCATCCTCAGTGACGTGGGCGCCACGCTCTGCACCCTGGCGCTCGTGGCGCTGCTGTTCGTGGGGCGGCTGGACACCTGGCACATCTGGCTCATCGTCGCGGCCAACTCGCTGTGCGGTTCGCTGGGACAGCCGGCGCACTTCGCGCTCGTCACGCAGCTCGTCGCCCGGCAGGAGGCGGCGCGCGCGGACGGGATGTTGCAGATCAGCGACGCCCTCTGTGGGCTGGCGGCCCCCATCGTGGCCGGGCTGCTGGTGTCGACGGTGGGGTTGACGGGCGTGGTGGTCATCGACCTGGTGACCGCGCTGTTCGGGCTGTCCACGCTGGCCCGGCTGCGCGTCCCCCCGCGCCTCTTCGCGGGCGCGGAGGCGCCGCGCCAGGGCCTGCTGCGCGAGGCGGCGGAGGGCTGGGTGTACCTGCGTCAGCGGACCGGCCTGTTCGGCGTGCTGCTCGTCTGGGCCGCCCTCAGCTTCATCGTGGAGCTGGTGACGCTGGGCGTCTCTCCATTGGTGCTGTCGTTCGCGAGCCCCGTGGCGCTCGGCTCGACGCTCGCGGCCGGGGGCGCGGGCATCCTGACGGGCGCGCTGCTGATGAGCGCCTGGGGGGGCCCCCGGCGGCTGGTGGACGGCCTGCTGGGCGCTGCCTTCGTCGGGGGGCTCGCCATCAGCGCCATCGGGCTGTGGCGCTCGGTGCCGTGGATTGCTGGCGGCCTGTTCGTCAGTGGCCTGTGCCTGTCGTGGCTCTCCACCTGCGTGCAGGCCCTCTGGGCGCGGTGTGTCGCGCCCGGGGTTCGGGGCCGCGTGTACTCCGTGCGGGCCGTCATCCAGGGGCTCTGCGTGCCGGTGTGCGCGCTGCTCGCGGGCCCCCTGTCGGAGGGCGTCCTGCAGGGGCTGTGGCTGGGCGGCGGGCCCGGGGGACTGGGCCGGCTGCTGGGCGCGGGGCCGGGCCGGGGATTGTCATTGCTGTTCGTGCTGGGCGGCGTCTGCGCAATGGCAGTGGCGGTGACGGCCCTGCTCCATCCGCGCGTGCGGGCCGTGGAACTTGAAACCGGATTGCCAATGACAGACGGGCAGTCCCTTGGACATGGTAAAGGAAACCCATGACGCAGAACCTCCCTGTTGTCGAAGTCGCCAGCGATGGCGTCGAGTTTGGCGCGGCCTGGTGGAAGACGATGCTCTGCTCCGCGCTGCCCGTGGACACGGGGCCCCGGGGGCTCATCTACGCGGGAGCGCACATCGGTGAGCACGTGCCGCTCTTCTCGGCCGGCGGCTTCAAGCCCATCCTCGCCATCGAGCCGAACCCGGTCGCCTTCGCCCGGTTGCGGCAGGTGGCGCCCCGGTTCGAGGGGGTGGAGTGCGTGAACGTGGCGGTGGGGGACCGCGATGGCACGACGCCGTACTTCGCGGTGAGCGACGTGCCGACGCTGAACTCCACGCTGGAGCCGGACCGGGACTACTGGCTCAAGGTGGCCGGCCCGGAGCTGGTGGACCGCCACCCGGTGCAGCGCAGCGAGGTGCCGGCCGCGCGGCTGGACACGCTGCTCGCGGGCAAGGCGGAGGCGTTCAACACGCTCTACATCAACACCCAGGGCTCCGAATTGAAGGTGCTCCAGGGGGCCCGGCAGATCCTCCCCCACATCGAAGCCATCTTCACCGAGGTGAACTTCGTGCGCCGCTACGACGGCTGCGCCACCTTCGACGAGGTGGATGCCTACCTGAAGGCCGCGGGGTTCGGGCTCATCTACCTGTGGCGCTACCAGGACGGGCGCTACACCCACGGTGAGGCCATCTATTCGCGCTCCGCGGCGCAAGCGTTCAAGGAATACGCCTGAGCATCCGTTCGCGGGGCGTGCCTGGAAGCGGCGCCCCCTTCGAGGAAGGACGTCCATGCATCAGCCATTCGTGTCCGAGTCGCAGTTCGAGGCCATCCAGCAACTGCTGACCGAGGCGCGGGGGCGGTTCGCCCCGTCCGAGCTGGAGCGCTTCGAGCAGGCCCTGCTGGGCGCCGCGGGAGTGGTGCCCCGCCCCCAGCTCGCTCCGTTGCAGGATCCGGCGTTCTATTTCCCGGGGCTTACGGCGCGGCCCTGGCATGAGGCGTCCCGCTATCCCGCCGTCGCCGCCACCGTGGAGCTGCTGGAGTCGGCCGCGGCCGGGGTCCGGGAGGAGCTGCTGGCGGTGCTGGAGACGCGGCAGGGCTTCCAGCGCTTCCCGGAGGGAAACGAGGAGCGCGCGGACTGGAACGTCGTCTATCTCAAGGGCAACTCCCGCAAGGTGCTCCAGAATCGCGAGCTGTTCCCCAGGACGGCGCGGCTGGTGGATGCGATTCCGCGCTCCGGCGCGGGGAGCATGGCCATGCTGTCGGCGGTGAACCCGGGAGGGCACATCGAGCCGCACTGCGGGCCGATGAACGTCCGGCTGACGGTGCACCTGGGCCTCGTCATCCCGCCGGACTGCCGCTTCCGCGTGGGCTCGGAGTCGCGGACGTGGCAGCCCGGCCGGTGCCTGGTGTTCGACGAGAGCTTCGAACACGAGGTCTGGAACGACAGCACGCAGACGCGCTTCGTGCTGCTGGCGGACCTGTGGCATCCGGAGCTCACCGACGTGGAGATCGAGCTGCTGGAGCGCTGCGATGTCATCCTCGGCAAGAGCGGGGCGGTGGACCAGATGGTGGACGCGGCGCAGGGCCGGCTCGACGGGCAGAAGTGGTGGGCGTAGTGGCCGGGCCCGGAGGATCGGAGGCGGGGACGGCGCGCCGGGGCGTGGCGCTCTTCCTCGGCGTGCTGGGGCTGCTCCTGGCCGCGTGCATGGCGGCGCTGCTGCGCACGCAGGGGCTGTTGGAGGAGCATCTCGGCCTGGCCCTGGCGTTCATGTGGACGCCGGCCGTGGCGTCGGTCGTGGCCCGGCTGGCCCTGCGCGAGGGCTTCCAGGACGTGTCGTTCCGCCTGGGCGGCGCGCAAGGACGCCGGGCCGTGCTGGTGGCGTGGCTGCTGCCGGCGCTGGCCTCGGGGCTCGCCTATGGCGTGGCGTGGGGGGCCGGGCTGGTGGCCTTCTCACCGCCGACGCTCCGCGACTTCGGGCTGGAGGGGCTCCCCCCACTGGCCCGGTTCGGCGTGCTGCTCGCCATCAACCTCACCGGGGGACTGCTCATCTCGGCGGTGACCGCGACGGGGGAGGAGCTGGGCTGGCGCGGCTACCTGCTGACGCGGCTGGTGGCGGCGGGGGTGCGCTACCCGGTGCTGTGGAGCGGGCTCATCTGGTGGGCCTGGCACCTGCCGCTCCTGGTGAGCGGTCGCTACCGGGTGGGGCCGGAGCCCTGGCTGTCGCCGGTGTTGTTCCTGATCCCCATCCTGGCGGCGTCCTACGTGATGGCGCGGCTGCGTCTCACCACCGGGAGCGTCTGGCCGGCCGTCATGCTGCACTCCAGCTCCAACGCGGTGGTGCAGGCCGCGTTCGACGCCTCGTCCGGTGATGCCTCGCTCTGGGTGGGCGAGTCCGGCCTCCTGGTCTGCCTGACGAGCCTCCTGGGAGCGGCGCTCATCGCGCGGTGGTGGGCGCCGCGGCAACCGGCGGGCGTCACACCGCGTCCCGCGCCTGGACCCTGAGCTCGCCTCCTCGGAGCTCCGAATCCATTTATCACCGGCGCCGGGGTCCATTATCAGGTGCGGCGCACCCTTCATCCCAGACTGGTATGCGCCCCATCGTGCTTCGTTCCCCGGGTCCTGACCGCCGCTCACTGTTCCACCTCCGAAGCCTTCCGGCGCTCGTGCTGGTGGTGGCCGCCTTGATGGCGGGCGCCTGCGGCTCGTCGGAAGCGCCCGTGGACCCCTCTCCGACGCCGCCTCGTGACGCGGGGGTGGACGCGGGGACGGGAACCTCGGATGGCGGCTCGGACGCGGGGGCGCAGGAGCAGGACGCTGGCACCGGGGAGCCGGATGCAGGGGGGCCGCCTCCCGCGTTCACCCTGTCGACGGCCTCCGAGCAGACGGTGCGTTTCAATCCTTCGACTTCGACCGCGTTCGCGGTCCAGGTCGACCGGGATGCGGCCTTCACTGGAGCAGTCTCACTCTCGGTGGAGGGGCTGCCTCCCCACGTGCGCACCACCCAGGCGCTGCCGGTGATCATCCCCGAGGGAGCGACCTCGACGCCGCTGGGCTACATCCCGGACGAGTTCGCGGCCTATGGCCGGTTCTCCCTCAAGCTCGTGGGGGAGGGGGGCGGCACGCGTGTGGAGTTCCCCGTCACGCTGGAGGTGCAGCCCGGATCGGCCGCGCTGGACAGTGCCTTTGGGACGGAAGGCGTGGCGACGGTGGAGCTCGGCCTTCCCGCGGTGAAGATCAACGGCATGGCCGAGCAGGCGGACGGCAAGTGGATCCTCGTGGGGTCCACCGGTGCCACGGGCCAGCGGGACGTGCTGGTGGCGCGGCTGCTCGCGGATGGGACGCCGGACGCCACGTTCGGCACGCAGGGCGTGGTGGTCAGCGACATCTGCGGGGGCGATGACTACGTGGACGCCGTCGCCGTGCAGTCGGATGGCCGCATCGTCGTCGTGGGTGGGGCCATCGCCGGCACGAACACCTGCTCGGGGACGAAGTATCAGAGCGTGCTGCTGGCGAGGTTCACGTCGGCAGGCGTCCTGGACACCACGTTCGGTGGCACGGGCGTGCGCACGCTCCAGATCTCCACGGGCATCTCCACCCTGCACTCGGTCACCGTGGACGCCAACGGCAACATCGTCGGTGCGGGCACCGTGGAGAACGACGGCCTGGACCTGCTGGTGGTCCGCCTGACACCGGCCGGGGTCCCGGACACGACCTTCAGCGCGGACGGCGTGGCGAGCATGGACGTGGGCCGCGAGGATGACGGCCTGTGCGTCGCAGCCGAGCCCGACGGCAAGGTCGTGGTGGCGGGGACCTCCACGGGGAGCCTGGACACGCTGGTCGTGCGCCGCTTCAACGCCAACGGCACCGCGGACAACAGCTTCCGCTACCTGGCGGCGTTCAGCTCGCCGGACCTCACGCCGCGAACGCTGCGGCGGCTGCCGAACGGGAGCTGGTTGGTGGGCGGGAAGGCGGTGTTCTCCGACGGCGACACCCAGGCCATGGTGGCGCGGCTGACCGCGAGCGCGGGACAGGACACGTCCTTCGGCCGCGAGGGCTACACCTACTTCACGGCGGGATTCACGGGCGTGCGGGACACGGTCGTGGGCACGGGCGTGCTGGCGGATGGAACCCTCGCGGTCGCCACCTGGAGTCAGGACGCGAAGGGCGCATCCGGAGTGGGAGTCGTCCACCTGTCCCCGAACGGCGCGAGCATCCTCCGCTCGCACCGGACGGACCTGCCCGGTGACGAGCAGCCCACGGCCGCGCTGCTGGACGCGCAGGGCTTCCTGCGCGTCGCCGGGACGCGAGTCCCGGCGGGCAAGAGCGAAGCCGTGCCGTTCGTGACCCGCTTCCACCCGTACTGACGGCGGAGGTCCGCGGTTCCTCAGGCGGTCTCCAGCACGATGCGCTGGCTGACCTCCCTGCACACGGACTGCGCCTGCTGCACGGTGTCCGCGTAGGCGAGCACATAGCCCGCGCGGTCCTCCGACTTCAGGGCCTGGCGGATGGTGGCGCCCAGCTCCACCGCCAGCGAGATGTCCACCACCCCCGGCAGCCGCTTCAGCGCCAGCGCGCCGTTGATGCGCTTGAGCTTGCCGGGGGGCGGGGTGAAGTACTGGATGGCCGCGCCGCCCCGGGGCACCGGATCCGCCTCCAGGGGCTTCAGCGTCCCCATGGCCCACTGGAGCGTCATGTCCAGCAGGTCATGCCCCGTGGTCAGCCGGACCAGGTCCCACAGGCGATCACCGCCCAGCCGCGTGTGCGTCTCCACGATGCGCGGGCCGCGCGACGTGTACTTCAGCTCCGTGTGCGAGGGGCCGTCCTTCAGCCCGAGCACGTCCAGGAAGCTCCGGATGAAGTCGCGCACCTCGCGGTCCCGCTCCGGGCTCATCGGCGCGGGGACCTGGTGCGCGACCTCCAGGAACGCGCTGCCGTTGGGGTCCGTGCTCTTCGTCTCCTCGTTGATGCCCAGGATGACGTGGCGCCCCGCGAAGGAGAAGCACTCCACGGAGTACTCGGGGCCGTCCAGGTACTCCTCGGCGATCCACGACGCGCGGCCGTTCAGCACGCCCTCCAGGTCCGCGGCGGAGCGCACGAGCCGCACGTCGATGCTGCCCACGCCGTCCACGGGCTTCAGGATGAACGGATAGCCCTGGCGCTCGGCGAACGCGACGGCCTCCTCCCGCGTCTTCACCGGGGCCCACTGCACGGGGGAGAACCCGCCGGAGTCGAGCACCCGCCGCATGGCCGGCTTGTCGCGCGTCTTCTCCACCAGCTCCAGCGGCGTCCCGGGCAGCCCCAGCGCGTCGTTGATGCGCGCGCAGGTGATGAGCGCCTCTTCCGCGACGGTGACGGCGCTCACGAACGGCGTCACCGCGTGCGCGGCCTTCAGCATGGGGATGAGCGCCGGGTCGTCGTAGCTCATGAGGAGGACCCGGTCGGACTGCCGGTTCACGTGGTCATCGGACAGGCCCGGCTGCTGGATGATCAACGGCCGCAGGCCCAGTTGCCATGCCCGCTCCGTGATGAACTGCCTCGCGCCCAGAAGGATGAGGTTCGCCGCCATGGTTCATGCACTCCTTGCAGTGACGTCCACCGCGCGGCTCCGCGCGTGACGGATGAAGGCCTGGCGTCCCTCCTCGGAGACGACGAACGCCCACCCCAGCTTGCCTCCACTGGTGATGTTCACCACCTTCGAAGTGCGGCTGCCGCGCACCAGGAAGCCGTTGGGCTTTCCGCCATACGAGTAGAAGCCCAGCACCAGCCGGTACTCCGCCGGGGCGGAGTCGCCCGCCGCGCGCAGCCGGACGGTCTCCGCCTCCACGACGCGCTGGCAGATCCACCGCTCGATGCCCGGCTCGCGCAGCTTCTGCTCCAGCACGTCCGCGGGCCAGTCCGTCCCCATCAGCACGCCGCTGCCGCCGTAGGAGCTGCTGTCGTCGATCTTGAACACCCACCCGGCCCTGTCGCGCAGCGCGTCCGCCAGGTTCTCCTCGGACAGGGAGAAGGCGTGGGGCAGGTACCTCCGGATGGCGGCCACCTCGTCGTCGCTGAACAGCGCGTGGTGGCCCGGCTCGCACAGCAGCGCGAGGAACCGCTTGCTCATCCGCAGCTCCGGCTCGAAGCCGTTGGTGAGCACCGCGCCGCTGGCCCAGAGCTTCTCCAGGAACACGAAGCCGTCCGTCACCTCCTCGTAGGTGAACATGCGGTGGATGAGCGTGCGCTCGCCCTCCTCACGCGTCAGCCAGGCCGCCGGGTAGCTCACCTCGTCGAGGATGTGGACCGGCACGCCCGGGTTCAGCTCCTCCAGGTACCGCTTCAGATAATCCTGACGGGGGTACCCCAAACCCGAGTGCCCCCTGGAGTCGAGGATCACCACCCGGCGCAGGTCCCGCTCGCGGCACGTCTCCGCGTACAGCACGGCGAGGTCCTTCAGCGGGCTGTTCATCAACCCGGCCGTGGGATGGCCCAGCGCCTCCGTGGCCGCGCGGGAGCCCTCGTAGGCCTCGCCTCCGCCCACGCCGGGGAAGATGTTGAACTCGCAGAAGAAGTAGCCCTGCCGCGTCGGCACGACGTCCATCCGGCCAATCGTCGCGTCGCCGTGGCGCAGGTTGTCCCAGTGGATGAAGTCCACGAGCCGCCGGGGCATCCGCAACAGGTCCAACAGGCCCTCCCGCGAGCGCGTGTCGATGAGGTGGCCGATGAGCTTCAACTGCGCGGAGAGCAGGTGGCGGCACGCGCGGCTCAGCTCCTGGAACTCCGCTTCACTGAAGAGGAGCGGGTGCGCGAACTGGCTCTTCTCGTACATGGGAGAGTCCAGGTCGTGGATGGCGGCGATCGTGCTCGCGTGCGCCCGGGCATCCCGCTCGGGCGACCATCCTTCCTCCACGGCGTCGAGGAACGCTTCGTTGAATGCACCGATCATGGGTGGGCCTCAGGAGCGTCCGGCGTCGGTGACGCCGAACAGCGCGTTCATCTTCTGGAGGGAGAAGGCCTTGTAGACGACGGGCTCGTACTTCGCGGGCGTGTCCTTGCAGAACTTGGGGAAGCACTCGATGAGCGCGTCGTCGTTGGCGAGCTTGAAGAACGCCAGGGATTGACGCTCGCCTCCGGACAGGACGACCCGGTGTGGCGTGGACACGTATTCGTCGTTGGACCAGCGGGCCATCAGGTCCCCGATGTTGACGATGAGGTGATCCCTCCGCTCCAGCGTGGGCGTGATCCACGAACCCCCGCGCTCCTTCACCTGGATGCCGGGGCCCGTCTGCGCCAGGACCGTCAACAGCGTCCCGTCCGTGTGCTCGCCCATGCCCTGGTCGTTGGTCAGCTCCGCGCTGAGCTGGGGGTAGAGCAGGGAGCGCAGCGAGTCGGTGGACGCGGAGGTCTTCTTCGCGAAGAAGTCCCGGGGCAGGTCCAGCGCGATGCTGAACAGCTCCGTGAGCCGGGCCGTCAGCGCCTCGCACTCCCGGAAGTACGCCTTGAGCGCCGCGCGCAGCCGCTGGCCCTCCGCGTCCTCGCTGAACGGCAGGCTCGCGCTGTCGTCCTCGATGAGCCGGCCCACGCTGAACTTCTCCACGTAGTCGCTGGGGAGCCCCTTGCGGCCCATGTACGCGAAGGCGTTCTCCTCCAGCATGCCGCTGTAGCCGTAGGGCGTGTAGTCGTCCGCGGCCATGGTGAAGCCGGACTTCAACCGGCACCGGTTCTTCGCCTCCAGCGGCAGGCGGAAGAACGCCCGCGACAGGGCATATGCGTCCTCGAAGACCGAGGGGGCGATGCCGTGGCCGCTCAGGGTGAAGAAGCCCACCTGCTTGCAGGCCCGGTCGATCTCGAACGCCGCGCGGCGCTCGGCTTCGGACCCTGGCGTCGCGGACGTCAAATCGATTCGGGGCAACT
Organism: Corallococcus sp. AS-1-12; assembly: GCF_020036995.1. Taxonomy (NCBI): domain Bacteria; kingdom Pseudomonadati; phylum Myxococcota; class Myxococcia; order Myxococcales; family Myxococcaceae; genus Corallococcus; species Corallococcus sp. AS-1-12. The sequence continues at coordinate 86,196 of NZ_JAIQDD010000001.1, forward strand.
CCTTCATCATGTGCTCCTCCAGGTTCAATGGCTCAGCTCGCGTTCACGCAGCACGTGCGCGACCGTGAGGACGTCCAGGAAGGCGTGTCCCGTCGAGCTGAAGACGGTGCGGCCCGAGCGCAGGGGACCGCTGTCCCTCCGCACGAGCTGCCCCAGGGTGATGGCGTTGGCGTGCACCGGCCCGGCCTCCGCGAGCGCCGTGGCCAGGTCCTCGACGATCACCGTCAAGGTGCGCAGCAGTTCGAGCGGAACCTCCCGGGCCTCCACGGTGTGCCCGCCCATGCAGTTGATGTGCACGCTGGGGGAGAGGCCCTCGAAGCGCCCCAGCGGTGTCTTCGACGACGTCGCGGTGCCGATGACATCCGCGCCCCGGATGGCCTCCTCCAGCGACGCACAGGCGACGACGTGCACGGCCTCGCCCAGGGACGCGCGCAGCTCCGCGGCGAACGCGCCGCACCGGGCGGGGTTCCGCGCCCACAGCCGCACCTCCTGGATGGGCCGGACCGCGCGGACCGCCAGCACCTGTTGCCGGGCCTGCGCCCCGGTGCCGGCCACCGCCAGCGTCCGGGCATCCGTGCGCGCGCAGAAGTCCGTGACGAGCGCGGACACGGCGGCGCACTTGAGCTCCGTCACCGCCGCGCCATCGAGCAGCGCGAGCAGCTCTCCCGTGCGCGCGGAGAACGCCGCCACCACGCCGTTCATGGTGGGCAGCGGGTCCGTGGCGGACCGCTCGAAGAGGGTCGCCACCTTGTTGATGTAGAGGCCCAGGTGCTCCGACACGGCCGGCATCGACACGAACGCGGCGTGCCGGGAGGAGGAGGGGACGGCGACGCGCAGCGGGACCTGCATGCGCTCATGCAGGCCCGCCGTGAGCGCCGCCTCCAGCTCGCGCACGAGCCGGGACAGGTTCCCGTGCGCGGTGACGACCTCATGTGAAAGGAAGGCAGCCATCGCGCGCGCTCCTCCGCCTACAGCGTCGCGAGGACTTCCTTCAGGTGGCCGATGAACGCCTGGACCTGCTCCGTGGGCAGGTCGCCGCGCAGCATCAGCCGGATGCCCGCCTTCCCCACGGGCACGATGGGGAAGAAGACCGCGGAGCAGTAGAAGCCTCGCTTGTAGAGCTCGCGCGAGAGCTTCACGGCCTTGTCCTGCTCGCCCACCTCCACGACCTTGATGTGCAGGCCGTCTCCGCGCTGCTCGGTCTGGATGTGCTCGTCGAACAGGGCGATGTTGCGGCGGAGCTGCTCCTGCCGCTTCGCCAGCTCCGGGCTGCGGTGCACCTTGATGCTCCCCATGGAGGTGCCGATGGCCGCCGTCCGAAGGCTCTGGGACCAGCCCATGGGGCCGGTCCGGTAGAGGAAGTCGTAGTGCTTGCGGGAGCCGAGCATCGCGATGCCGCCCGTGCTGCCGAACGCCTTGGCGATGGAGGCGATGATCAGCGTGCGGTCGTTCATCTCGCGCAGCCGCGAGCGGATGTAGCCCTCGCCGTTCTTCCCCTGCGTGGAGAGCGAGTGCGAGTCGTCGATGTAGAGGAAGAGGCCGTACTTCTCCTGGAGCGTGAGCAGCGCCTGGAGGTCCGTGACGCCGCCCGTGGAGTAGACGCCGTCGCACACGTACGCCACGCGCGGATACTTCCGGCAGACGTCCTCCAGGTAGTTCATGTCGTTGTGCGGGCAGTTCAGCACCCGCGTCTCGTCCGCGACGATGGGCTTCACGAACGCCATGGAGAAGTGCGCGAACTTGTCGAACACCATCACCAGGGGCTCGCTGTCCGTCAGGTGGCCCGACCCGAGCACCGGCAGGATGGCCGCCGTGAGCGCGCTGGAGGTGACGGCGGGCAGCACGGGCCCGCCGAAGAGGTCCGCGAGCTGCTCCTCCAGCTCCTCCATCAGGCCCAGCCGGATGCGGAACTCCGCCATCGACAGGCCGGTGATGCCCGCGCGCTTCAGCGCGTCGATGCCGCCTTGGAGGACGTCCGGGTGGCTGTTGAGCCCCAGGTAGGAGCAGGAGCACAGGTTGGCGAACTCGTGCCCGGTGTCCACCTCGCGCAGCCGGTTCTGGCCGTCCACCGCCTCCACGCGGATGTTGAGCATGTTCGACTCCCGGGCCACGGCCCAGGCGCTCTCGCTGGCGGGGATCATCTTCTGGTTGTTGCGGTGAATGTGGGGACCCATCACCGCGTCGCTGGGCGTCGTCACTTCCGCGCTCCTGTCTTGTCGATCACGAACTGGCCGATGCGCCGGAGGGCTTCACGGCCGCTGGTGAGGCGGTGGAAGTGCAGGTGCCAGACGTGGACCATGTCGGGCCACTCCTCGAACGTGACGTCCACGCCCTGGGCGTGGGCCTTCTTCGCCATCGCCTGCGAGTCGCTGAAGAGCAGCTCCCGCTCGCCCACCTGGATGAGCAGCGGCGGGAAGCCGGTGAGGTCCGCGTGGATGGGTGAAATCGTGGGCTGCCGCGCGTCCTGTCCGTTGAGGTAGTGCCGGGCGACCTCCTCCACCACCTTGCGCTGGACGAGCGCGTCCGCCTTCTCGCGCGTCTCGTAGCTCTCACCCTGGATGCCCAGGTTGAACCACGACGAGATGCACACCAGCGCGCCCGCGAGCGGGAGCCCCTTGGCCCGCGCATTGACCTGCATGGAGACCACCAGGCCGCCACCGGCGGAGTCACCCGCGATGGAGATGTGGCCATGCTTGAACCCCCGCTCCAGCAGCCAGCGGTACGCGCTGGTCGCGTCGTCCAGCGCGGCCGGGTAGGGGTGCTCCGGTGCCCGGCGGTAGTCGAGCTGGAGCACCCGGCAGCGCGCCTGCCGAGCCATCTCCGCGGCCATGTGCCCATGGCTCACGAGCGAGCCGAACACGAACCCGCCGCCGTGCAGGAAGAGCAGGGCGCGGTCCTGATCGCACTCCGGCGGCGTGAGCCACTGGGCACGGATGCCGTTGACGTGGATGGGCTCCACCCCGATGTCCGAGGCGATGGGGAGCCCGAGCGAATCGTAGTGGACCCGCGCCGCTTCGTACCCGTCCGGCCAGGGCCGCGCGTCCAGGTACGCGAGCAGGTCCTTCATCTCCGCCGCGTTGCGCTCCGCGTGCTGTCGCGAGGTCATGCCCGCACCTCGATGATGTTCGGGTACGGGTTGAGCTCGCCCTGGACGAAGCGGGTGATGTTGGCGTCGTCCTTGTGGTTTGTCGCCTTCTCCAGCGACAGGCCGTAGTAGTCGTACCAGCGCTTGAGGTCGTCGGTGCCCGCGACCTGGTACTCGACGTGGCGGATGGGGCGCCTGGCGGCCTTGCTCGCGTCGGTGAGGGACGGCTGGGTGGCCGCGTGCGCGAGCCCGCCCACCACCTCGTTGTGGAGGACGATCATCACGATGTCGTTCTCCAGGTCGAGCTTCAGCGCGAACGAGTAGTCGCGCAGGATCTCCTCGGAGAACTCCGCCTTCACGGCGACGTTGTAGTTGTTGGGGATGTTCTCGATGAGCTCTCGCGGGTCCAGGCCCTTGTCCTGGCAGAACCGGCGCGTGTCGCAGATCATCGGCATGCCGCCGCTGATGTTCTGGTTGGGGCCGTAGAGGTTCGCGATGAACGGCGTCGCCGAGTCGAAGTGGACGCACTTCGTGGTGACGAACTCGCGGCTCTCCGTGTGGTCGCTGTTGGGCGTGAAGTTCCGGTTCTTGTTGAACCCGTCCACGTCCATCTTCGCCACCCGGTCGTAGGCGACGGGCGTGGGGCTGTAGCGGGCCAGGTCGAAGCGCGGCGCGATCGCCCGGAAGATGCCCTCCAGGTAGTCGCGGGCCAGCGCGGCACCGGACTCCGTGTGGATGTCCAGCCCGCGATCCGCGAGCAGCTTGTTCACGCCGAACACCACCGCGAAGCCGTTCTTCTTCTCCACGGCCTCCACCACGGCGTCGAGCAGCGCACCGGCCGGAGCCGCCGAGCGGCCTTCACCCAGGTCCGCCGGGAAGGTGGAGACATTGATGAACGAATCCTTGAGACGGCTCGGATCGAGTCTTTTCATGGGCTGTCCAGGGGATGAGGGGAATGGGGCGGCAGCCAATGCCTGGATGGCGGGCCGCGATGTCTGACTTGATATACAGATGCGAAAGTCTGGCGTCAATCCACCCTGGGTTTGGCTGGATGATAGGGATTGTGGATGGTGCGCGCCGCTTGAAAACATATCAGCCGCTCCCGGGCTCCGGAACGACGCTCCCAGGAGGGCGGTCGCGCTCTCTCGACGAGACCCCTTGAATACGTTGGGTAGGATCGCGCTGGCGCCGTCTCATGTCGGCCTGGGTGTATGTGATTTGGCTGGTCGTGGACGCATCCGGATCATGGCTTTACATTGATTGGCAATGCGGAAGGTCAATCTGGATGGGATCGCGCCGGTGGCGATCTCTGGTTTTGCGTTTGCGTTGCCTGGCGCTCGCACCCTCGATGAGCTGGCGGAGGTGCTTCAAGGGGGGAAGACGACGTATGGCCAGTGGCCGGAGGAGCGCATTCCCCGGGGGCTGTATCTGGATCCTTCAGCGGCCGTGGGCGCGGCCCGGACGTCCACGTTGCTGGGGGGCGTCGTGGAGGACGCCTCCCCGCGGCCGTGGGTGGTGGAGACGGCGCACCGGGCCCTGGCTTCGGCGGGGCTGGCTCCTGGCTCGCTGGGTGGGCAGCCCGTCCCGGTGTTCCTGGCGCACTCACGCGGTGGCGGCCACGGGCTCTACGACGCCGCGGTGCTGGCCGTGGCGGGGCAGCTCCAGCCGTATCTGGTGCACGGCGCGCATCCGAATGAGTTCTCCCATCAGGAGCTGACGGACCTCACCCGGAAGGTGCGCCAGTCGCTCCGGGAGTCGTTCGGACCGGACTTCGTGGAGGCCCCGAGGGAGCGCGCCACGCACCGGCTCGCGAGCGCCATCGCGGAGGCGCTGGGCACGACGGAGAAGGCGCTGCTCGTGGATGGGAACTGCACCGGCGGTCTGGCCGCGATTGAACTGGCGGCGCGGGAGCTCGCGAAGGGAGCGCCGTGGGCCATCGCGGGGGCGCTGTCCTACGTCGACACGGTGAACCAGGTCCTCTATTCGAACTCACGCCTCCTGTCGTCCGAGGGCTGCTTTCCGTTCGCCCAGAAGGGGAACGGCACGGTCATCTCCGACGGCGTGGTGCTGCTGGTGCTCACGAGCCTGGAGCGGGCGACGCAGGAGCGGCTCCCCGTCCACGGAGTGATCCGCGGCATCGGAGGGGCGAACGACGGCGCGGCCGAGGCGTACATGCTGGTCCCGAACCCGCGTGGCCACGGGCTGGCGGTGGGGCGTGCGCTCGAGCAGGCAGGCGTGGAGCCTCGGGAGCTGGGAGTGATCCTCGCGCACGGGACAGGGACGCGGGCCGGTGACGCCGTGGAGGCGAAGGTCTTTGATCGCGCGCTGAAGGCGCATGGGGAGGAGGCCCGACCCACGTCGCCGGTGCCGGTGATGTCGATCAAGGGGAACCTGGGGCACGCGAAGGAGGCCTCGGGGCTGGCGAACCTGGTCGCGCTGCTCGCCCTGTTCGAGTCCGGGGCCATACCGGGGCCGGTGCATGGGGACAAGCCCCGGAGCCTGCTCGAACCGGGAGGGCTCATCGAGGTCGAGAAGACCGCCCGGTCGTGGCCCGCGGGCGAGCAGCCGCGCATGGGAGGTGTGAGCGCCATCGCGAGCGGAGGCCAGAACTACCACGCGGTGGTGGAGGACCGTCCTTCTCCCGCGCGAGCCCAGGCGCTGCTGCGAGGCACGCGGAGGCGTAGCGGGAGGAGCGACGAACCCATCGCCATCGTCGGGATGGCCGGTGCGTTCGCGGACGCGCCCGACCTGGGCGCGCTGTGGAGGAACCTGCTCCATGGCCGCAGGGCCTTCCGGCGGCTGCCGTTCGGGTTCGGGGCGCCGTTGGACCTGGATGCGTCCCGATTCACGGGCAACGCCAGCCAGTACGACGAACGACCGGCCGACATCCTCCGGCATGATCCGCTCCACTACCTGCTGGTGGACCTGACGCGCAGCGCGGCGGCGAAGGTCTCCATTGAGCGGGGGAGCAACATCCCGGTGGTCGTCTCCGCGGAGCACTGCAGCGAATACGGACTGCGTCAGGTGGCCGCTGCGCGCCTGCCGGAGATCGAGGAACACCTTCAGCGCGTGCTGCGCGAGACGGGCAAGGACCCCAAGGGCGTGGCGCGGACCGTGCGTGCGGCGATGAAGCGCCTGTCGAACGACCTGCCGGAGCTGTGGGCCGGCAGCCTGTTCAACCTGTCGCCCAGCTTCATGGCGGCGAGGATCGCCCGAGCGTTCGATCTGACCGGCCCGACGTGCGCCATCGAAGCAGGAGGCGCGGCGGCCTCCATGGGCGGTCTGGACGTCGCATGCGGCCGGTTGTCGTCGCGTGAAGCGGACGCGGTGTTCTGGGCGACCGCGGAGATGCGACTTGGAGTCACGCGCATGGCCGACGAAGGCGCGATGGGGCTCCTGTCCCAGCGGGACACACCGACCGCGTTCGACGCGGCCGCCGATGGGTATCTGCCAGGAGAAGGCGCCACGGTGTGCCTGCTGAGACGCTTGTCGGACGCGCGGGAGCGGGGGGAGCCGGTGCTCGGGATCATCCGTGCGGTGGGGAGCGCGTACGGAACGCCCGAGGACCACGGTCTCGTCTCCGAGCCCGCGATGAGCCTGGCCATCCGGCGCGCCTGGTCCCGGTGTGACGTGTCGGCGGACGCGCTCGCCTTCGTGGAGTGCTTCGGAAGTGGGCATGCCGCCAGCGACCGCGCGGAGCTCGCGGCCCTGGGGCGGACGCTCGGCGCAGCGCGAGCCCGGCCGCTCCCGCTGGGAGCCGTCATGCCGAACATCGGCCACACCGGTGCGGCCGCGGGAGCCGCGAGCCTGATGAAGGCACTGTTCACGCTGGCCGCGAAGCGGGCACCGGCAACCCTGGGCGTGACGGCTCCGCTCGCCGGAGCGGCCGACAATCTGCGCGTCCTCACGGCGCCACAAGAGCTGGAGGATGCGCGCTTCGCGGCCGTCAACGCAGCGGGAAGCGGAGGCACCCACTACCACGTCGTGCTCGAAGCCGGGCCCGACCTCCAGGTGTCAGGAACATGATCCTCCACCCGGACGCAGAGCAGAGCGCTCCCTGCATCAAGGCTTGGGGCGCTGCATGGGACTCTCTGGAGACAGTGCGTTCCGCGCAGGGCATGACGCGGTTCATGGGAGGCCGGTCGTGAACGGGCACCCCAATGAGGCGCAAGAGAACAGCGCTTCCCGGCCAGGGCATGGGTCGAATCCTGGGGCGCCGGCCGCGCACGGTGCGCACCTCGATGCACCGGAGGACGTCCTGGCGCTGTTGTCTCAGGAACTTCATGCACGCATCCCGATGACGAAGTTCCTCGGAATCCACTTCGAGTCGTTCGAGCCTGGGCGCATCGTGCTCGTGGCTCCACTGGGGCCTTCGCTCAACCACCGGGGCACGGCCTTCGGTCCGGGGGTGTTCACCTCTGCGGGGCTCGCGCCATGGCTGCTGCTGGTACGAGCGGCGTGGGCGGAGCGGCTCGCCGTGCAGATCCTCCTTCGCCGCTGCGAGTTCGCCATCCATCGGCCCATCACCCGCGACTACCGGGCCCGCTGTGACACGCTGCCCGCGTTGGAGGCCGACACGCTTCGTCAGGGAGGCAAGGTGCGGCTCACGGCGACGTCGCAGGTCTTCATCGACGAAGGCGAGCCCGCCGCGACCTACACGGCGCACTTCACGTTGCTGGGCCAGCCTGCTTCCTCCACCGGAGGAGAAGGCGACCTGGCGTTGCCCTTTCCGGAGGCGTGGCGGACGTGATCTACCGAAAGCTGGGCGGCATCGACGTCTCGGTCTTCGCGCTGGGGGCTGCCAACTTCGGAGGCATCGGGAGCTCCCGGAAGCTGCTGGGCCAGGGAGAGACCGAAGCCGAAGCGCACGCGCTCCTGGATCGCGCGGTGGCGCTGGGGATCAACCTCATCGACACGGCGGGCACCTACGCGGACGGAGCCAGCGAGGCCATCATCGGCGCGTGGTTGGCGTCACGCGGCGCAGCGACGCGGGACCGGGTGCTCATCTCTTCCAAGGTGGGACTTCGTGGCGGGCTCGCGCGGAAGCACGTGTTCGCGGAGGTGGACCGGTCGCTCGCACGGCTCCGCGTCGACACGCTCGACTTCTACCTGGCGCACGTGCCGGACCCCGCCACGTCGTGGGACGACGTCCTGGACACCTTCCAGGCGCTCGTGAGGGCAGGCAAGGTCCGCCGCTTCGGCTTGTCGAACGTGACCGCGAGCGACCTCTGGCGCTGCGCCGCTCCGCGCTCAGGCGGCCCGGTGGGGTTCGGCTGGGTCCAGAACCGCTTCAACCTGCTCGAACAGGATGACGCGCACAACGGCGTGCTGGAGGCCTGCGCGAAGCTGGGGCTCCAGTACACACCCTATTCACCGCTGGCGGGTGGCCTGCTGAGCGGCAGGTACGCCATCGCGGGTGCCATCCCGGAAGGCACGCGCATCGGACAGCGCAGGGACCTCTACGCGAAGGCGTGGACTCCGGAGAACGCGGCCCGCGTCGAACAGCTCAAGGCGAAGGCCGCCGCCCACGCGCTGTCACCGTCGGGCCTGGCCACGTGGTGGTTGGTGCACTGTCCCTTCGTGACGTCGATCCTCGTCGGCGCGCGCAGCCCGGATCAGCTCGAACAACTGGTGACCGAGACGTCGAGCCTGCCCGCGAACGACGACCTCTGGCGAAGCCTCGCGGCCCCTTCCACCCAGGAGTGACGACATGCGAGCGATTGTCTGCGGGACGTGGGGCGGGCCCGAACAGCTCACCCTCGCGGAGGTCCCCGAGCCCGTTCCGAAGCCCGACGAGGTGAAGATCGACGTGCACGCCTGCAGCGTGAACTTCGCCGACCTCCTCATGATTGGAGGCACCTATCAGACCCGGCCCTCACTGCCCTTCGTCCCAGGGCTGGAGGCCGCCGGCACCATCGCCAGCGCCCCCGAAGGCTCGGGCTTCCAGCCCGGAGACCGCGTCGTGGCCATCCTGTGGCACGGAGGCTATGCCGAGCAGGCAGTGGCCTCCGTGAGGGAGACCTTCCTGCTGCCAGCAGGCGTCTCCTTCGACGTCGCCGCCGCGCTGACCAGCGCCTACGTGAGCACCGCCCTGGCGCTGATCCGCGTCGCCCACCTGAAGCCGTCGGAGGTGCTCCTCGTGCTGGGCGCCAGCGGAGGCGTGGGGCTCGCGGCGGTGCAACTGGGCAAGGCGCTGGGGGCCACCGTCATCGCGGTCGCGAGCACGCCGGACAAGCTCGCCATCGCGCGTGAAGCGGGCGCGGACCACGTCATCAGTCACGCCGCCGGAGACTGGAAGGAGCAGGTCCTCGCAGTCGCCGGAGCCTCCGGGGTGAGCGTCTGCTTCGATCCGGTCGGTGGCCCGCTCTTCGACCCGGCGCTCTCGACGCTGGGGTGGGGTGGCCGCTACGTGCTCGTGGGCTTCGCCGCGGGACAGGTCCCGAAGATCCCCGCCAACCGGCTGCTCGTGAAGCACCGCGCGGTGCTGGGGTCGTCGCTGCGCTACTTCCGCTACCACGACCCGGCGGCGCTCCGCGAAACCCTGGAGCAGCTCTTCGCCTGGTATGCGCAGGGCCGCATCCTCCCGCGCATCACCGCGCGCCTCCCCCTGGAGCGGACCGCTGACGGCCTGCGCACCCTCGCGGAGCGACGCGCCATCGGCAAGGTCGTGGTCCACGTCCGCGAGGACCAGGACGCACCGCGCGACACCCGGTGACTCGCGGAGGCAAGAGCCGGGACCTTCCGCCCGGCGCTCCGTGCGCCGCCCGTCGCTACGTGAACGAGCGGGGCAGCCCCAGGACGTGCTGGCTGATGTACGACAGGGCCATGTTCCGGCTCACGGGCGCGTTGATGAACAGGCGCACCTCACGGAACTTGCGCTCCACGTCGTACTCCTCGGCGAAGCCATAGCCCCCGTAGGTGTCCATGCAGGCATTGGCGGCCTCCCAGGCGGCTTCGGCGGCCAGATACTTCGCCATGTTCGCTTCGGCTCCGCAGGGCTGGTGGCTGTCGAACAGCGTCGCGGCCTGCTCCGTCAGCAGCGACGCGGCCGTGAGCGCCGTGTGCGCCTTCGCGATGGGGAACTGCACGCCCTGGTTTGCCCCGATGGGCTTGCCGAACACGACGCGCTCCTGCGCATAGGTGACGGCCTTCTCGATGAACCAGCGGCCATCACCGATGGCCTCCGACGCGACGAGCACCCGCTCCGCGTTCATGCCATCCAGGATGTATGAGAAGCCCTTGCCCTCTTCGCCAATCAACCCCTCGACGGGCACTTCGACGTTCTCGAAGAACAGCGCGTTCGTCGCATGGTTGAGCATGGTCCGGATGGGCCGGACCTCCAGCCCCTGCGTCTTCCGCAGGTCGAGCAGGAACACGCTCATCCCGTCCGTCTTCTTGCGCACGTCCGCGCGGGGCGTCGTCCGGGCGAGCAGGAGCATCAGGTCGGACTGGAGCACGCGCGAGATGAAGATCTTCTGCCCGTTCACGACGTAGCGGTCCCCGCGCCGGACCGCCGTCGTCTCGATGGCGGTGGTGTCCGAGCCCGAGTTCGGCTCCGTCACCGCGAACGCCTGGAGCCGCAGCCGGCCCGCGGCGATCTCCGGCAGATACCGCTGCTTCTGCTCGGCGGACCCGTGTCTGAGGAGCACGTTCATCACATACATCTGCGCATGACACGCGGACGCATTCCCGCCGAAGTGGTTGATCTCCCCCAGCACGACCGCCGCTTCGCGCAGGCCCAGCCCCGCGCCGCCGTACTCGGCCGGGATGAGCGCGGCCAGCAGGCCGGCCTCCGTGAGGGCCTGGACGAAGGCGTGAGGGTATTCACGCTCCGCGTCGAGGGTGCGCCAGTACTTCGGGGGGAAGCGGTTGCACAGGGCACGCACGGACGCGCGGATCGCGTCCCGGGTCTCGGTGGAATCCATGCGCGAAGGATGTCCGTCCCCCCTTGCTGACTCCAGGACAGGGCGGGTCCGGGCCCGCGCACCGCGCGAGTCCACCCCCGGGGTCCGTTGGAGTAGAGTCTGCGGTTCCATGGAGCGGAACGGCGCGGCGGCGATCATCATTGGCAACGAGGTCCTCACCGCGAAGGTGAAGGACGAGAACGGCCCCCACCTCATCCAGCGGCTGCGGGAGCTGGGCATTCCCCTCGTCTCGGTGGAGACCATCCTGGACGACGTGGACGCCATCGTGGACGCGGTGTCCCGCGCCCGGCGCAAGGCCCGCTACGTCTTCACCAGCGGAGGCATTGGCCCCACCCACGACGACGTCACGGTGCGCGCGGTGGCGCTCGCGCTGGGCCGGCCCGTGGTGCGCCTGCCGGAGATGGTGTCGGCCATCCAGGCCCGCGCCGGCACGTCGCCGGTGACGCCAGAGTCCCTGCGCCTGGCGGACGCTCCCGAGGGCGCGGTGCTCCTGGCCCAGCCGGGCATGTGGTTCCCCGTGCTGACGGTGGGGGACATGTTCCTGCTGCCGGGGGTGCCGCAGCTCTTCCGGCTGCAACTGGAGACGGTGCTCTCACGGCTGAGCGGCACGCCGGTGCACCTGATCAACCTGTACTTCAACCTGGGCGAGAGCGCCCTGGCCGCCGTGCTGGACCGCGTGGCGCTGGACATGCCCCACGTGGCCATCGGCTCCTATCCGGTGTTCGACGCGGCCATGGACTACCGCGTGAAGGTGACGGTGGAGGCCACCGAGCGGGCCCACGTGGACGACGCCGTGGGCCGGCTGCTCGCGGGGTTCCCGGCGGACGCGCTGGTCCGCCGGGAGTAACGCGCCGGACTACAGCGCCAGGCCGATGCGCTGGCGCAGCCGGAAGAAGTCGTCCGTCAGCAGCCACGACAGCAGGGCCTTCAGGTCCGCGCGCTCGCGCACCGCCTGGAGGATGGCGTCGGTGCTGCCCTCCTGGCGGTTGGCCACGATGTTCGGATCCTCGCGCAGCACCATGGTGAGGCCCACGGACGGGTCGCCGCAGACGAGCAGGCCCGCGCGGTCCGCGGAGAAGCCGAGCGCGTCCACCACCGTCGCGACGTCGATCTTCGGCTGCTCGGACAGCGTCTGCGAGGGGCCCTCCGAGGCCTTCATCGCCTTGCGGCTGAAGGCCTTCTTGAGCTGCTTCGACATCTCGTCGTTGCGCCGGCCCAGGCCGTTGAACTGCGGCACGTGGACGCGGATGGCGTTGCCGAACAGGTCCACCGTCTCGCCCTGGGACAGCTTGGAGAGGACGGCCGTCTTGTTGAGCAGGCCCAGCACCGCCTTGCCGATGAGGAACTTCTGCTCGCGGGCGTTGAAGCGGCGCACGACGTCCTGGCCCACGCACAGGGACAGGGGCTCCGTCGTCTCCGGCTGCAACATGCCGCGCCGGGCGAGGTAGACCTCGAAGTCCTCCACGCCGAACGTCTGCGCCACCGCGCGCACGGCCTTGAACACGGCCGAGTCCGGCTTGAGCTTGTCCTGCTTCGGGTTGACGCCGAGCATCTCGAACTGCGGCGGGTACACCTTGCCCAGGTGCTCACCCATGGCGCGCAACAGCTCCGTCAGCGGGCCGCGTGCGGCCGGGTGCATGAGGACGGTGTCCACGTCCGTGGCGGGCAGCGCCTCCCGCGGCTCCTGCGGCTGCCGGGCGCGGGCCTCCGAGTAGAAGGCCTGCTCCACCTCGTTGGTGGCGCGCATGAAGGTCAGCACCGCGGCGACGGCGAACGCCTTGTCCTGCTGCTTCTGCGCGTCCCACAGCTTGAACAGCGCATGCAGGCTGCCCACGCTGGACGGGTCCTGGCGCAGGATCTGCCGGTGCTCCTCGATGGCGAGCGGGTAGCTGGCCATGTCGCGGCCATACAGCTCCGCCAGCGCGGCGCGGGCCTGGAGGTTCTGCGGGTCCTGCTCCACGAGCTGCCGGAGGATGACGGTGGCGCGAGCCGGCTCCGCCAGCGGCCCCGCGTAGAAGCTGGCCACGCGGATGCGCAGGGACACCGCGCGCTTGACGTCCGTGGACGCGGTGGCGGCGGCCTGGGCCTCCAGCATCTGCGCCAGCTCCGGCAGGTTGCGCTGGCGCTCGTAGAGGGCCACCAGCCGGTCCACCAGCGCGGGCTCGCCCGGCGTCAGCTCCAGCGCCTTCTTGTAGAGCGCCGTGGCCGAGGCGACGTCGCCCAGGCCCTCTTCGTGGATGCGCGCCAGCTCCACGGTGAAGCGCGCGCGGGCGTCGTTGGGCAGGTCCTGATCCAGCAGCCGCCTCAGGCAGTCCACCGCGCCGCCGAAGTTGCGGCCCTGCGCGTACACCGTGGCCAGCCGCTCCAGCGCCTCCGGGTGGCGGGGCAGGGTGGCCAGCGCCGTCTGGAGGTGCGCCGCCGCGCGGCCCGGGTCGTTGAGGTGCTGCTGGTAGAGCGCGCCCAGCGTCAGGTGGTGCTGTGCGAGCACGCGGGGATCGCCGCCCTGCTGCACGCGCTGGCCGAGCATCTGCGCGGCCTCCGCGTACTGCTGCGCCTCCAGGAGGAGCAGGCCGCGGGTCTCCAGCGCGTCGGGGAAGCCGGGCCGGGCCGCCAGGGCCTTCTCCAGCACCGCGAGCGCGCGGGCGCGGTCACCCAGCGCCACGTTGTGCAGCCGCGCCGCGGTGACGTACGCGGCCGCGGCGGCCTCCGCGTCGCGCTGCGCGAGCCGGGCCTCCGCGCGCCGCTCGTGCAGGGCCGCGAGGTCCGAGGAACCGCCGCGCTGCGCGAGCAGCTCCTCCAGGCCGGTGGCCGCGCCCGGGTGCAGCGGGTCGCGCTCCAGCGCCAGGCGGTAGAGAGCCGCGGCGCCGTCGGGGTCGTTGAGCTTCTGGGCCGCGATCTTCGCGGCGGCGACGAAGCCCTCGATGGCGCTCTTGGTGTCGCGGCTCGCGCGGGCCTCGGCCTCCATCATGGCGCGCGCGGTGGCGAAGTCGCCCCGGCGCAGGGCCACGCGGCGGGCGCCCTGGAGCGCGGGGAGGCACTGCGCCTGGAGCTCCAGCGCCTGCCGGTACAGCGCGGCGGCCTGCTCCTGGTCGGGGTTCTTCTCGGCCAGCTCGGCGGCGCGCAGCAGCAGCTCCAGCGCCTCGGTGGCGTCGGTGGTGACGGCCAGCCGCATGCCGTACATGCGCGACAGGGCGGCGGTGTCACCGCTCTGGCGCAGCACGCGCTCCAGGCCGAAGGCGAGGCGCGCGTCCGAGGGGTCCGCGTCGAAGGCGCGCTGGTAGACCTCCAGGGTGCGCTCGGAGGGCGGGCCCTTCTCCTGATCCGCGGCGGCCAGGATGCGCAGGGCGCTGGACAGGCGCGGGTCGGTGACGCGCTCGGCGATGCGGGCGCGCAGCTCCGCGCGGCGGAGGCGGTCCGACACGCGGATGCGCTCCAGCAGCATGAGGGCGGTGAGGTTGCCGGGCTCCAGGCCCAGCACGGACTCGCAGCACTGCGCGGCGCGGGACGGCTCCTGGAAGCGGTCCAGGTACAGCCGCGCGAGCTTCAGGTACGCGGTCACCTTGGCCGCGGGCGTCTGGCCCACCTGCGTCTCGCGGTCGAGGATGGACACCAGCTCCTTCACGTTGTCCTGCGCGACGTACAGGCGCTCCAGCGCGCGCAGCGTGGCGGCGTGGCCCGGCGTGAGGCGCAGCACCTCCTGGTAGCCGTCGATGGCCAGCTCCGGGCGGCCCAACTGGTCCTCCCAGATGGCGGCGGCCTGGTACATCGCGTTGGCGCGCTCCAGCGGATCCGTGCGGTTGGCGGCGTCCGCGCGAAGCACTTCCACCAGGCTCTCCCACGCACCGTGGGCCCGGTGGATGCGGGCCAGCGCGCGCAGCGCCGGGAAGTAGCTGGGCGCCAGCATCAGCGCCTCCTGGTACGACGCGAGCGCCTCGTTCTCCTGCTTGAGGCGGTGCTCGTACAGCTCGCCGATCTTGTAGATGAGCGCGGCGGCCGCGTCGGTGGACGGAGAGATCTCCGACTCCGCGCGGTACATGTCGATGAGCTTCTCCCACCGGCCGTCCTGCGCGTACAGCCGGCCCAGGGCCTTGAGCGCGGGCAGGTACGAGGGTGACAGCGCGAGCACGCGCTCATACGCGGTGATGGCGCCCACGCGGTCCTTCAGGTTCTCGTCGAGGATCTCCGCGTTGCGGTGGAGCAGCGACAGGACCTGCTTGGTGTCACCGGCGAACGACGCCTCCAGGTCATTGGTCTCCAGCAGCTCGCGGAAGCGCCCGGCGCGCTCGTAGAGGCGGGCCAGGTTGCGCAGCGTGGGCAGGTGATCCGACGCCAGATCGAGGATGCGCTTCATGCACTCGATGGCGTGGTCCAGGTCCCCGAGGCGGTCCTCGTAGATGACCGCCATCTTGTTGAGCGTGGTGATGACCTGATCGCGGTCGGACGTCTGGAGCAGGTCCTGCTCGAACATCTGGACCAGCTCGGCGAAGCGGCCCTGGCGCTCGTAGAGGCGGGTGAGGGCCTTCTGCGCGGGGAGGTAGCCCGGCTGGAGCTGGAGGCACGCGTTGTAGCGCGCGATGGCGTCCTCCTGGCGGCCCAGGCGCTCCTCCAGGATCTCGGCCGCCTTGTACATGCGAGCGGCCTTGCCCTTGGCGTCCTCGGCGGCGGTGACCTCCGCGTCGAAGACGGCGACGAGCCCTTCCCAGTTCTGCATCCGGTACGACAGCTTGCCCAGGCCCGCGAGCGCGGCGGCGTGGCTGGGGATGCGGGAGAGGATGGCCTGATAGCGGGCGGCGGCCTCCTGGTCGCGCTTGAGGTCGTCCTCGTAAAGCGCGGCGAGGCGCAGGTTGATGGCGACGAGCTCGCTCTCGTCGTTGATGGAGCCCACCCACGCGAGCAGCACGTCGGCCAGCTCCTCGAAGCGGCCCTGCGTCTCGTAGATGCCGGCGAGCGCGCTGAGCACGAGCGGCTCATGAGGGCTCACGCGGCGGGCGGCGAGCAGCGCGGACAGCGCGTCGTCCTTGCGGCCCAGGCGGTCATGGACCTTGGCGATGTGGAGGTACGCGGGAGCGCCCTGGGAGCCCTGGCCCTCGGCCTCGGAGAGGAGGGCGGAGAGGAGCTCGTCGGTGCGGCCCTCGCGCTCGGCGACGCGCTTGACGGCGGCCTGGAGCAGCGGGTCGGAGCGGTCGAGCGCGAACGCCTCACGGAACGCCGCGGCGGCGGCGTCCTTCTGCTTGAGGCGCTCCTCCAGGAGCATGCCCGCGGAGGTGAGGTAGTGGGCGCGAAGGGACGGAGGGACGACGGCGGTGGCGAGCAGCCGGTAGATCTCCACCAGCGCGCCCGCGTCGTTGCGCGCGGCGTAGACGGACTCGAGCTGGGTGAGGAGGGTGACGTCGGTGGGCTTGCGGTCCAGGGCCTGGCGAAGGGCATCCGCGGCGTCGTTGTCGCGGGACAGGCGCTCCTCGAGGATCTGCCCCTTCTCGAAGAGGAGGGACGCCTGCTGGCGAGGATCCTCGGAGGCGGCGAGCTCCGCGTCGATGAGCTGCACGACCATCTGCCAGTTGCCGACGTCCGCGAACAGGCGGCGGGCGGCGCGGATGTTGGCGAGGAACCGGGGCGCCAGCTTGTAGGCGTTCTGGAACGCGACCGCGGCATTGCGAGGGTTCTTGAGCGGCTCTTCCCAGAGCAGGCCGACCTCATGGAACAGAAGGGCGGCGGTCTGCGGCTCGGTGGTGGCGAGCGCCTTGGCCTCGCGCTCCATGGACGCGATGCGCTCGCGGGCATCGTCCTCGGCGCTGGCCTGGGGGGTGGGGGAGGGGAGGGTGCTCACGTTCTGGGCGAGTGTCTGGGCCGCGCCCACCTCGGGGGCCCCGGGGGGAGGCACCGATGCGGAGGACGAAGGCCGCGTGACGTCATTGCTCTCGCTCATGGAAGCCGGCTCCAGGCACTTTGGAAATGAGAGGGGGAGACTGAACGGGAGTTCGTACCACGCGCTCGCCCGGCCCCTCAACTTCCCGTCTTTCCTGGCGATTTGAGTGCAGGGGAGGCAGGCGGACGGGCGGTGGGACGGTGCCGGGCAGGTCGGGGGAGGTCGTGTTGCCCGGGGACGGAGCAGCGTGCATTGCTCTGCACTCGTGTAGGCCACTACTGCGCCACCCTCAATCATCTCAGCGTTGCAAATGGCCTGGGCGAGCCAGGGGAAGTACCCTGATCGTTTTGTGCAGATAGGCTCCCACCAGAACGCGGGCGTACCTGTGGTGCCGGGAGTCTGCTGTGCCCTTAATCGGTCAGCAAATCCGTTATAGTTACACTACCGCAAAGCCTGGGTAAGGTTGTTCGAATTAATGCTCGCGAGTCCGAGGTGGACCATTGATAATCGAAGAATCTGTGCAAGTACGGCCAAGGCACGTGGTGCTGGCATTGGTGGGAAGGCTCCAGCTAACTGCTTGAGATCCGCCATTTAGATGACATGCAGGACCTGAGGCAGCAGTACCTTTCAATAATCCGGGAAAGTTTCCGTCTATGCCATGCGGCGCTATCGCCCACGATCAAGACGCACAAGCCGATAGCAGATGGGCTCTGTGTTTAATTGCAAGCAAATGCGCAATGGTAGGATGGGGAGGTTTGAATGTTGGACATGTGTATCGAATAAATCAGTCGTATCGTTTGCTGGCTTGTTGCATGTCTTCTTTTGCCGCTTGGAGGGAATCGTGAAGAAGGTGTTTATTAGTTACGCGCAGGAGGGGAAGATCCACAACAAACGAGTGCGAAAAATCGCCGATCGATTCCGCAAAGATGATGTGAATTGCATGATTGATCAGTACGTTGAAGGTACCCCCGAGGAGGGTTGGCCTCAATGGATGGAGAATCAGCTTGTTGAAGCTGATTATGTCTTGATCGTATGCACCGCAACGTATCTTCGACGATATGAACTTAAGGAGGCGCCAGGCAAAGGACTGGGAGCGGTATGGGAGTCCATGCTGACGCGCCAGTTGCTGTATGCGATGCAGGGAAGGAATAAAACGATTATACCTGTGTTGCTTGAGGGCGCTTCTGTCGACGACATCCCGTTGGCGCTCAAGGGAGTCACCTGGTACAAGCTTCCCGAAAGCTATAGAAAATTATGTCAGTATATTAATGGTCGGATGACGAATGGTGCGCCACCGCTGGGGTCGCAAAGGAGTTCCTCTTCGCCGGACCCTTGACTAGCCCCTCGGCGACCGCGTTGCCCGATTCACATCGAGGGACTGCGGGTGGCGGTAACGAGTTTTCGCCGGGGGGCGATGTAGTTGGTGCGGTTTTGCGCCGTTTGCTGGCTTGGCGTGTTGTTGGTATGTGTGTTGCGCTTGGGTTGGCTCTCTGGGGTGTTGTGTTTCTTGTTCGTGATGGGTTCTGGCGGTCTTTGATTCCTGTTGAGGAATCTGTGCTGCCCGGTCCTTATCGAAACTCACATAGTACGCATGTGTTGATTGCGGATTTTGAGGGTTCGACGGCCGGGAAAGATCCTTTTTCGCGAAAAATAGCACTCCAGTTGACAAGGGCGCTGAAGCAGTATCAGGAAGAAGAGTTTAGGGATCCAAAGCGGTTTGATATTAAGGTTCCTGATGAGGCGCTTGAGGTTGTTCGGTTGAATCGAACAATTGAGTCTCACGAAGAAGCCGAAGAGATTAGTGCCAGGCTTGGTGCAAATGTTGTTATTTGGGGGGAAGTTGTTGGTGATGCAGATGGCGGGGCAAAAGTATTTCCACGTGCGACGTTGACGGACCGTGCGGTTTCTATTCGGGCAAGCGAGCCTGGTATTGAAATGGCTCGTCTCGGACGGTTTGACTTGCCGACATTGCAGGTGAGTAAGTCTTTCTATCTGGTGCAGTTCGCGCTGGGTTTGCATTTTATTGAGCAGGAAAATCCCTGGCTCGCGGTTCGGTTTTTGCAAAAGTCAGCGGAACAGGTTCTTGACGGACAGCGCAATGCAGAGTCATTGGATTTCATGCTGGCGACGGCCTACTTGGCGCTACCTAATCTTGACAAGGCGATGGAGTATGCACAGCAAGCTCTGGATAGAGTCGCGGCTAGTGGTAGCGTAGATGAGTCCATTCTGCTGAATGTTGTCGGGATTATCCATCAGGAAGGGGGGCGACTTGTGCCTGCGATTGATAGTTTCACTCGGGCATTTGATATTGAGCGAACGAATGGTCGCTCGTTGGGAGCAGTTGCAGATTTTTCGGCTGCGCGCCTGTTGTCGGCGTTGAATAGAGCTGGAAATTATGAGGAAGAATCGAAACTGCGGTCGGAGTTGAATGGTGCCGTCGCCCTCAAGGCAAGAAAACCTTCGCCAATGCTGACAGGGTGGCAAGGGCTTGTTCTTCGGCAGTTGAGTCGAATCGTAGATACCCATGGTGAGTCTCGGTGGGAGGCTGCTGGTATTGGTGGATTGGGTTCGCAGTCGTCTGTCGCTCGGGCAGGCGAATTGCGAGGGTTTTGTAGAGTAATGCATGAGGCTCGTGAGTATGCGAAGGGGCTTGAGTTTTGCAGGTTGAGTTTGGAGATGTATCGAGATGTAATGGGTCCCAAGCATCCGCGAGTTGCGCTCGCGCTAGCGGGGATGGCGATTAATCTTCAGGATATGCGCAAGTTCTCCGAAGCCCGTCGCTACTTGCTTGAGGCGATGGGGATGTTGACGGAGGTGAGGGGGTTGGACCATCCTGACACTGCATATGTATTTGCGGAATACGGGGGATTGCTGATCGCTGAGGGATTCAAGCTGAGTGACTTGAAGAAGTTGGAGGAGGCGCGTACTTATCTTGAGCCGGCCATGGTTAAGCTGGAGGCGGCTTATGGTAGAAGTCACGAAAAGCTGTTTCCTGCTCTTTCTCAGTTTTGTTTTCTGGCTGTGTCCGGTGCTAGCTCTGCGGGAGATTTAGATTTGTGTCGCAGGGCGTATCTTGTTGAGGTTGAGTTTCATGGTGCTGATAGTCCTCGCACTAAGGAGATTGGTAATGCCTACTACAATGCGGTGATGTTTGGCCGGATTCGCGATTTGATTTCGAAGTGGGTGGTTGTTGTCGATAGTTGTCCACCTTTGGCTTGTGGTGATCTGCGGGTCGGTGATGTTGTGGTCGAGTATGAGGGTGTGCGGATTAGGAATGCCGAACACTTGCGCCGAGTGTTTAAGGGTGGGGCGAAGCATAGGTTGAAGGTTATTCGTTCGGGCGCTGTCGTTGATGTTGTGTACGCCATGTCGGGTCTGCGTTTTGGGATTCGCTGAGTGGCTGGGTGGGGGTGGGTGTTTTGGGGCTGCTTGGTGAGATGCAAGTGCGCTGTGCGGTAGGAACATGAATAAAGAGTAGTGCTGCCCATTGAGTGTTAGGGGGGCTTTGCTCGACACTTATGGCTAGAGCCGAAACCAGCTCGGCAAAAGTGGACGTGAATTTTTTGCGTTACGTCTGGCTCTGCCGTGTATGGAGCTGGGCGTGATCCGCTTTCGTGGACAGGTTGGCTACGCCGCTGCCCTTCCGAAATCGGCCGGCGCAGCGTAGTCGATTGCCGAGTGCAGGCGCTGCTGGTCGTAAAAGACCTCGATCTCGTCGAAGGGCTTGGCCCCCGCGCTGCTGACGCTCTCGAAGGTAACCGTCCGGCCAACGACGTGCCGTGAGGGGTTGCCGGTATCGCGGCGCGCGGCGGACGCTTCCGGGCATGGCGAAGCAGGTGGAGAAGCCGGAGTGGGCGCGCGTCGCGGAAGCGTTTGAGGCGAGCGGGCAGACGCGGCCGGAGTTCGCGTTGGCGCACGGCATGCGACTGAGCACGTTGCAGTCGTGGGTGTACCGGTTGCGGCGGAGCGCGCCGTCGCGAGCGGATGCCGTGCGGCTGTTGCCGGTGCAGGTGGCGAGCGTCTCCGAGGCGCCCGAGGCCGTGCTGGAGGTGGTGGCCGCTGGCGGAGCGCGAGTGCGCTTCGCGGTGGGCACGGACGTGGCGTACGTGGCCCGGCTCGTCGCGGCGCTGGGGCGGTAGGCCGTGTTCGCCCTGCCTGCGTCGGTGCGCGTGGTGCTGGCGGTGGAGCCGGTGGACATGCGCAAGTCGATTGACGGCCTCATGGCGCTGGTGCGTACGGCCTGGGGCGAGGACGTCTACTCGGGCCACCTCTTCGCTTTAGTCTCTCGGCGGGGGACCGCATCAAGGTGCTGACGTGGAGCTGGGGCGGCTTCGTGCTCCTCTACAAGTGGCTGGAGACGGGCCGCTTCCGACTACCGCCGGTGGACGCAGGCGCGCAGGCGGTGACGCTGGACGCCACGCAGTGGGCGATGCTCCTGGATGGCATCGAAATTCGCGTGGCCTGCCGGAGCTTCACTCGTCCGTCGGCTCCAACTCGGAGATGAGTCCGGCCGGATCAAACGTGACCTTCCAACGCAGAGTCTGATTTTTGCCGTACACAGCGCGATAGGTCCGCGACAGATGGTCCGAGGAGTCCTGGAGGAGGACCAGACGGCTCAGCCGAGGCCATCCGCCGCGTTCGATGGGCAGCCACTCGTTGAAGTCCGCGAGCGCTTCTTTCGCGGCCCCGGTGAAGTGACGGGCTTCCGCCTTGCCTTCGAACAAGGCGGGCAGGAGTTCCTTCAGGACCTGCGTCCGCTCGGGAGCGGCATCGGTGATGCCGGAGTCGGTCAAGAAGGGTGGGGGCGGCAGATAGAAATTAGCGACGCCGTGCGCCAGGGTGGGGGACAGCTTCCGCTGGTTGGTGAGCACCACCACCGCGAGCTTGTCGTCCGGGTAGATGACCGTGTCGGAGAGCGCGGGGCCGCCGCTGTGTCCGACCTCACGGCGTCCCCGGTACTGGCCCACGGTCCAGCCCACCGCGAAGCTGCTGGGCTTACCGTCGTTGAGCTTGGGCTGGGTCCACATGGCGGACCGCAGCTCCGAGTTCAGGATCTTGTCGCTCATCATCGCGGCCGTGAAACGGGACATGTCCATCACGGAGGAGAAAAGGCCACCGGCCGACAGCGTGTAATAGGGATACATGAACCAGTATTGCTGCTGGTGGTCCGTCTTCCATTGATAGGTCGCAGAGCGTTCCATGACGACGTCGCTGGTCATGACGACGTGCTGCTCGGTGAGGGTGGCGTGGTCGAAGCCGCTGTTCGTCATGCCCAAGGGATTGAAGATGCGGTCCCGCAGGAGCTGTTCGTAGGGTGCGCCGCCGACCTTTTCCAGCACGTGAGTGAGGAGGACGAAGTCGTCCGATCCGTAGGCATTCTTCTCGCCCGGGGCTGACGCAAGCGGAGCCCCCTTCGCCGCAACGATCGCGGCCGTGACGCTGGCGTTGTCCGCGTCCACCGGGCCCGGCTTCAAGCCAGACGTGTGACTGGCGAGGTGGAGCAGGGTGATGTCCTTCCAGGCGGGAGGACACTCGGCGATGTACTGACAGACGCGGTCCTCCAGCCGGAGCTTTCCCTGGCCCACGAAGTCCATCAGCAGGACCGCCGTGAACATCTTGGTCCCGGAGGCGATCTGGAACGCCGTGCGGGTGCTCGCGGGGGCCTTCCACTCCAGGTTCGCCGTGCCATAGGCCGTGAGCTTGATGACCTTGCCGTCACGGACGACTGCGACTGCGGCACCAGGAATTTGATTGCGATCCATCTCCGCGCGCAGGAATGCATCCACCTTGTCCGGCGCGGCCCAGGCCCACTGCGACCAGCCAAGGAGAAATAACAGGCTCCAGCGTCGAAGAGACATGATCAATTCTCCTTCTGCTCGCTCTGGAGACCCAGGAGCGACTCAGTGAAGGCGAAGAGCTTCGCGTCATCTGGCCGCAGGCTGCTCAGCAGGATGACGGTGCGGCCACTTTCGAGGTCACGCCAGGCGACGGTGCGATAGGCGCCGCAAGTCCCGTCGTTCGTCGCGACTGTCCGGGGAGCCTGGCCCTTGGCCTCGAAGGTCCGGACGCGACCGCCCAGGGCATAGTTGGATTCAGGGCGCTCGATGGTCAGCAGTGCCTTCCTGGAGGCGGGTGACAGGAGCTTTCCCGACAGCACGCCGTGGGTCAGGCGCAGCATGTCGTCCGCGGTGCTGTAGAAGCCGCCAGCGACCACGAGGTAGTTCGGGAGCGTGTACACGCGACGCTCCAACTTGGGCTCCAGCGAGCGATAGCCCAGGGCCAGGTTCGGAACGTTCCCGGCTTCACCCGCCGCGATACCGCTGTCCGCCATGCGCAAGGGCTTGAACACGCGCCGCTGAGCGAGCTGCGCATAGGGCTGACCGGAGACTCGTTCCAGGATGGCCTGCACGAGAATCCAGTTGGTGATGTTGTAGTCAAAGCGGCTCCCCGGCGTGAACACCAGATCGCCGCTCGCGTACTTGGTGACGGCTTCCGCCTGGGGCCGTGTCTCACGCTCGATGCTGGGGTCCTTCTTTGCCGCGTCCATCAGTCCATTGGGCAGGCCGCTGCCATGGCTGATCAGGTGGCGCAGGGTGATCTGTTTGCCCGTGTCTGCGCGGTACTCCGGAAGATAGGTGAGGATGGGCTCGTCGAGCGCCAGCTTCCCCTCATCCACTAGCCGCAGGACCACGATGGACGTGAGCCACTTGCTCACCGACCCCACGAAGAAGCGGCTGTTCCGTTGGACCGACTTCTTCGCCTCCGTGTCCATGACCCCGAACGCTTCGACGTACTCCGCACGCCCGCCTTTCCCGGTCAGGACGACGCCATTGAAGTGCGAGTCCGCTACGAATCGATGGATCTGCTCCTGGAGCGGGTCTTCCGCACGCGCAGGAAGTGCGAAGCCGAGGCTGACCGTCAGTCCCAGGCAGGTCAGCTTGAAGTGGTTCATGGACAAGAGGCGCCTCGATGGATGGGGGCAGTCGAATCCCGCGTACGTCGGGAGTCGATGCCGATTTCATGAAATCGCCTTTCCCTCTGAGGAAACAAGCGATCCAAGGACTTGCTTTGAGCCCCACGGCCTACAGTTGCGTCCTCAGCGCCCGCCGATCTTCGGGAAGCGCTCGTAGGCTTTCAGGAGCGCTTCCAGATGCGCGGGCTTATCGAGATCGAGTGGCGCGTCTGTGAGGCTTACTATCCATCCATCCGTCGCTGTGCGTCGTGTCCGCGAGAGCAGGTCCGCGTCGCGCGAAGGATCG
Source organism: Corallococcus sp. AS-1-12 (assembly GCF_020036995.1). Taxonomy (NCBI): domain Bacteria; kingdom Pseudomonadati; phylum Myxococcota; class Myxococcia; order Myxococcales; family Myxococcaceae; genus Corallococcus; species Corallococcus sp. AS-1-12. The sequence goes on from NZ_JAIQDD010000001.1 coordinate 110,331, forward strand.
GGAAATCCGATCGCTCTCGCAGACTCCGCCGACCAATAGTTCAGCCATCCCAGGCGGTGTGGAATTTCAGGCGAGGAGATGTCCCAGGCGCATTTGAGGGCTGGGAGTCCTTTCGGTGGGGAAGGGGGACCGGCCATTGTCGGGGCCGTCTGCTCCGCGATTTCGACCGCTGCCTTGAATGGCGTGGCATGACCCCAGATTGCTCGCGCTCCGACCGCGATGGCTTCCAGCGCATTCGCTGCGTCAATGGGGCTGAAAGCCTCCATCCGGAAATCAGCGTGGACCTCGAAGTGCGGTGGACCCTCCGAAGAAAGTCCGTTCGGGTTCTCCCAGCCTGAAATGGTGACGAGGTTGTTGTCATCGTCATTGCACAGGAAGGGGAGTTTGCCGCTCAGACCGTTTGCAACAACCCACCCGTCGCGGTTGGACAACGGGATGAGGTCCTCTGTCGCTGAAGAGGTCCACTTCAGGTGCAGACCGGGAAGTGCTTGCTCCAGCCTATGGATGATGGTGAGTGCGCGGCCGTCGTTGCCCTGGGAACCAGGTGCATATGCAATCACTGCCAGTTCGATAGGGTTGGAGGGCATTCAGCACCAATCCATGATGACAACGTGGAGGGATGGATCCGCGAGCTTCAATTCGCTCCGATGCGCTTCGCTGCGCACTCCAACAACGAAGTCGTAGCCACACTCTCTGGCGAGCCTGGCTTCGCGTTGCAGTTCGGTCAGTTTCATGGAGACGAAGAATCGTCGGGAGCGGGGGGAGTGCTTCTCGAAGTCGTCGGTCTTGACCTCCCACAGCGTTCGACGGGACAGGACCAGGGCGTCGTAGTGCTTGCCATTGATGAGCACGTTGAAGCCGGGAAAGCTGTTGCCGAGAATCTTGTCGGCGCATTCATTGTGCGGATCGTTCCCGCCCCGGGGTGGCCCCAAGACGGGTCTGCACTCTGGCCTGCGATCCCGCTCGAACGGGTCCTTCGGCGATGGCGGAAACAAGTCCTGACCTGAAGGCTGGGGGCTGGGGTTTCGGTTCCTTGATGCTTCCCGCTCGGCGGCTTCACTCCTCTGCATGGGGATGGGGTGTTCGGCCGCTTCAGGCCAATCCGACTCATCCATCGCTTCCTTGATGGCGACCGCCACCACCACCACTCCGATGACGATGACCGCGCCAACAATGACCTCCGGAGCGGCCAGCACGCAGAGCCCGATTCCCAGCGTGGCGGCTTCAGCAGAGGCGACCGTGCATCTTCCTGCGCGATCAGTGAACCGGACACGATCCTGGTCGAGGACTTGAAAGCACCGTTCCGCCAGGACAGGCCAGGGCTCGGCGGACTCCCGGACGACGCAGCGTCCTTTGTCCGTCCACGGCAGGCTTGCTGCTCGCTGGAGGTTGGCGCGCCTTGGAGATCGACTTTCATGCGCCGCAGGTGCCGCGCATGCCGTCAGGAACAATAGAAGCGTGGCGAGGGCTCCGAGTTTCAAGGTCACAGCCTCTCCGTGGGCGCACGCTTCAGACTGGAAGCAGAGCCGGAGTAGACCTGATCCGGCCCTGCCTGATTCGCGACGGTGATTACGCCGTCGCCGACCGCACGGCCTCACGGATCGCCCCGGACTCCACCAGCGCGGTGACCGCGGAGATGTCGTGATGCAGCTCGCGGTCCCGGTCCATGTGCGGGACCTTGCTGCGGATCAGTTCGTACGCCGCCAGCACGCCCTTGCCGGGCTTCACCGGCTGACGGAAGTCCAGCGCCTGCGCCGCCACCAGCAGCTCAATGGCCAGACACGAACGCGTGAACTCCGAAACCTGACGGCCCTTCAGCGCCGCCGTCATGCCCATGGACACGTGGTCCTCGCGGCCCGCGGAGGAGGGGATGGAGTCCACCGATGCCGGGTGGCTCAGGATGCGCGACTCGGCTACCAGGGCCGCCGCGGTCACCTGGGCGATCATGAACCCGCTGTTCAACCCACTGTTCTTCGCCAGGAACGCGGGCAGACCCGACAGGCTCGGGTTCACCATCTGTTCCACTCGCCGCTCACTGATGCTCGACAGTTGCGTCAGCGCCATGGCCACCACGTCCATCGCCAGCGAGATGGGCTGACCGTGGAAGTTGCCTCCGGAGATGATGTTCCCCGTGTCCGGAAACACCAGCGGGTTGTCCGTCCCGCTGTTCACCTCCACCTCCAGGATGCGACGCGCGAACGCCAGTCCCTCTCGCGCGGAGCCGTGCACCTGCGGGATGCACCGCAGGCTGTACGGGTCCTGCACCTTGCTGCAGTTGACGTGCGTCTCCACCAGCTCGCTGCCCTTCAGAATCCTCCGCAGGTGCTCCGCCACCGCCTTCTGGCCCGCGTGCGGACGCACCGCGTGGATCTCCGGCAGGAACGGCTTGTGGCTCCCCAGCAGGCCCTCCACCGTCATCGCTCCCGCGATGTCCGCCACGTCCGCCAGCAGCTCCGCCCGGAGCTGCGTCAGCGTTCCCACCGCGCACATCGCCTGCGTGCCGTTGATCAGCGTCAGGCCTTCCTTCGCCTCCAGCACCACCGGCTTCAGGCCCGCCTTCTCCAGCGCCTGCTTCGACGGCATCCGCACGCCCTCGAAGAACGCCTCGCCTTCGCCAATCAGCACCAGCGCCAGGTGCGCCAGCGGGGCCAGGTCTCCGGACGCGCCCACGCTTCCCCGCTCGGGGACCACCGGGACCACGTCCTTGTTCAACATGTCGATGGCCAGCCCCAGCGTCTCCATCCGGATGCCGCTGAAGCCCTTCGCCAGCACGTTGGCCCTCAAGAGCAGGAGCACGCGCGCTTCCGGCAGGGGCAGCGGGTTCCCCACGCCACAGGCGTGCGACAGGATGAGGTTCCGCTGCAGGTCCCGCAGGTCCTTCCGGTCGATCCGCACCTCCGCCAACGTGCCGAAGCCCGTGTTGATGCCGTAGGACGGCGTGTCTCCGGCGGCCACCCGGTCCACCAACGCCCGGGAGGCCTGCACCCGCTTCGCGGCTTCGGGGGCGAGCTCCACCGTGACTTCGTGGCGGGAGACCTGGAGGATCTCCTCCAGCTTCAGGGTGTCACCATCGATGAGGAGGCGGGGGCGGGACATGTTCTGGCTACTCCGGGAATGCGGCTTGGAATCGTTGGGCCACGAACGCTAGCGGATTCGCGACAGGCAGGTTGAGGGCCCTTTACACCCAGGCCCCGGCGCCCATATAGCCTGCGCGCGTCCGTGCAGGGAGGTCGCAAGCCCCGTGGCCCTCATCGTCCAGAAGTACGGCGGTACCTCGGTGGGTGACACCGAGCGCATGAAGAACGTCGCGCGCCGCTGCCTCGCCGCCCAGAAGGCCGGTCATGACGTCGTGGTGGTCGTCTCCGCCATGTCCGGTGAGACCAACCGCCTGCTCAAGCTCGTGGCGCAGATCACCGACCGGCCCGACGAGCGCGAACAGGACGTCGTCGTCGCCACCGGTGAGCAGGTGTCCATCGGGCTCGTCGCCATGGCCATCCAGGCGCAGGGCGGGAAGGCCGTGAGCTTCCTCGGCCATCAGGTGCGCATCGTCACCGACAGCACCTTCTCCAAGGCGCGCATCAAGAGCATCGACGCGGAGCCCATCCGCGCCGCGCTGAAGCAGGGGAAGATCGTCGTCGTCGCCGGCTTCCAGGGCGTGGACGAGACGGGCAGCGTCACCACGCTCGGCCGCGGCGGGTCCGACACGACGGGCGTCGCGCTGGCCGCCGCGCTCAAGGCCGATGCGTGTGAAATCTATACGGACGTCGACGGCGTCTACACCACCGACCCCAACGTGTGCCCGGCCGCGAAGAAGCTGGACCGCATCACCTACGAGGAGATGCTGGAGCTGGCCAGCCTGGGCGCCAAGGTGCTGCAGATCCGCTCGGTTGAATTCGCCATGAAGTACAAGGTGCCCCTGTGGGTGAAGTCTTCCTTCACCGAGGATCCGGGCACGCTCGTCTGCGAGGAGGACGCATCCATGGAGGACGTGCTGGTTCGAGGGGTCGCCTACGACCGGAACGAGGCGAAGATCACCGTGGTGGGCGTGCCGGATCAGCCGGGCGCCGCGGCGAAGCTCTTCGGGGCGCTCGACGCGAAGCACATCGTGGTGGACCTCATCGTGCAGAACCTGTCCCGCGACGGGCGCACCGACGTCACCTTCACCGTCGCCAAGTCGGACTTCGCCAAGGCCCACGAGGTCGTCAGGCAGGCCGCGCAGGACGTGGGCGCCACCGGCGTCGAGGTCGATGACAATATCGCCAAGGTGTCCATCGTCGGCGTGGGCATGCGCAACCACTCGGGCGTGGCGGCGCGGATGTTCCAGACGCTCTCCCAGGAGGGCATCAACATCCAGCTCATCTCCACGTCGGAGATCAAGACCTCCTGCGTGATCCACACGAAGTACACGGAGCTGGCGGTGCGCGCGCTGCACACGGCCTTCGGGCTGGACGCGCCGCCCCCCGTGACGGCCAACCCCACCGTGTCGGAAGTGGACGCGCTCAAGGGGCAGAAGGCCTGAAGCGGTTCGGGCGCACGTCCGCGCTCGCGGCGCTGTCCCTGGGGCTGCTCGCCCTGGGCTTCACCGCCCGGGCGCGGTGGCCGGAGTCGCGGCCCTCGCTCGACTGCCCGCCGGAGGCCGTGCGGCTGGACGCGGCGGGGCTGGCCACCTGTGGCCCGGGGACGGTGCCCACGGGGGCCCAGGCGCTCGCGCTGGGGCTCAAGCTGGACCTCAACGCGGCCTCCGAGTCCGAGCTGGCCCTGGTGCCCGGTGTGGGCCGTGACCTCGCCAGGAAGCTGGTGTCCGCCCGCGAGGAGCAGGGGAGGTTCTCGAGCTGGGAGGACGTGGACGCGGTGCCCGGCGTGGGTGCTGCCAAGTTGCAGACCCTCCGGGCAGCCACGGTGCTGGACGCGGCGCCGGCTCCTGGGGGCGTGTGGTAAGCACGGCCGGTGCAGATCGCCTGCCCGCAATGCTCGATGCAGTACGTGCTGGATGCCCGACTCCTGCCGCCTGGAGGCGCGTCGGTGCAGTGCACCCGGTGTGGCCATGTGTTCATGGCCTCGCCCGCTGGCGTCATGGCTCCCGCGCCGAAGATTCCTCCGGCGGGTGGGGGAGACCGGTCGGGTGCGCAGTCGTCCACGCAGATCTTCGGCGGTGAGAGCACTGCCAACCTGAAGGCCACGAACCTGTTCGCGGGTTCGACCACGGCCTCCGGGTCCTTCGTTCCGCAGCCGACTCCGCCTTCGGGCGCGCTCTCTGCGTCCGGCGTGATTCCGCCGCCCCCGTCCATTGCTCCGGTCGCGGCGCCGCCCCCCGGGGCGTCCGGTGCGCAGGCTCCGGCGGAGCTGGGCAAGACGCGGGCCTTCGGGGCGGTGGGGGCCGCGGCGGAGGCTCCTCCCCCGGCGACGCCGCCGGGGCAGGGTGCGGCTCCTGGCGCGACGACGCGCGCGTTCGGCGCAGTCTCCGCTTCGTCCTCGGGTTCGTTCCGTCTCTCGGAGCCCGGTGCTTCATCGCGTGGGCCGGAGGGTGTGGGCGCGACGCGTGCGTTCGGCGCCGTGACGGGCCCCGCGCCTTCGGGGTCCGCCGATGCGGGCATTGGATCCACCCGTGCGTTCGGTGCGGTGCCGGGTCCGTCGGGAACACCGGTGGCCGAGGCGATCGGTTCCACCCGTGCGTTCGGCGCGGTCACGGACCCAGCGCGTTCGCAGGTGGCCGAGGCGATTGGTTCCACCCGTGCGTTCGGCGCGGTGCCGGGCTCCCCGGCTTCCGGTTCGCCCGAAGCCGGAGGCTCGACGCAAGCTCCCGGTGCGGTGTCGCTCCCTTCGGAATCCTCCGCTCCCCGCGCTGCCCCCCGGTCCTTCGAGGACATCTCGCCCTCGGGCGACCCCACGGATGCGCCATGGTCCGCTAGCGGCTCGCGCTCCAAGCTCGTTCCGGAGGGCCACGGCGACGCGCCCTGGGCAACCTCCGCTCCGACCGCGACCGTCTCCCTGCCCGACGACGACGCGCCCTTCGCGCGCACCGAGCCCTCCAGGCCCGCGGCTTCGTCCTCCGGCGCGTCGGTGCTCGGGGGCGGCCTGGACCGGCCTCTTCCTTCCCGGAAGCCCTCCAGCGAGCTGCCTCCGGAGCTGCTCGGGGCCTCCTCCCGCGCCGGCTCCATCGTCATCGAGGACGGCAACCGGGGCTCCTCCTCGCTGAGCCGGGTGCTCCTCGGGCTCATGGTGCTCGCGGGCATCCTGCTGGCCGGCTACCTGGCGTATCCCGTCTTCCGCGACCGCAACGCGGCCATGCCCGAGCAGGCCGTGACGGAGAAGGAGCGCGCCGTCAGCTCGCTGCGCGGTGATGACGCCCCCGCGCGAGACCAGGCCATCCAGAGCCTCAAGGCCCTGGCCACCGCCCATCCGAAGTACTCCGAGGTCCAGGCCGAGCTGGCCGTGGCCTACACCCTCCAGGTGTCCGACCTGCACGCCGAGTTCGACCGGCTGAACAGCCAGTCGGCCGCGATCAAACGGCAGATCGACGAGGTCACCACCGCGAAGGCGTCACCGGGCTGGATGAGCCAGGCCAACGCGCTCCACGACGACCTGCGCGCGACCGAGCGCGAGATGCAGCCGCTGCGCACCGACATCGCCGAGCGGCGCAAGGGCCTGGACGCGCTGATGGAGACCCTACGGGCCGCTCCGGACGTGGAGCCCGCCGCCTCCGTCGCCGCGCGCCTCAAGGCCCAGGCCCTCTACGCCGCCGTGACGGGCGCCCCCAACGCCCTGGCCCTCGCGGAGCGCCTGCGCCAGGTGGAGCCCCAGCCGACCTGGAGCGTCCTCGCCCGCGCCGAATACGCCCTCAGCGCCGGTTCACCCGCCGCCACCCTCAACGCCGTCTCCGAGGAGCTGGGAGCTTTGCGCGCGCAGGACCGCTACCTCTTCCGCGCCTTCGTCCTGGGCGCCCGGCTGGCCCTGCGCCAGGGCGACCCGGATACGGCCCGGAAGCTGCTCGACGAGGTGGTGGCGCTCAACCCCAAGCACGACCTGGCCAGACGTATGCTCGCTCAGACCGCGGCCGGAGAGCGCTCGCCCTGAAACGTTGACCGGATCACCTCCATCTCACCCTGGAGAAACTCCAGTCGTTCCGGGGGCTCGCTGGCTCCCTCGCCCTGAGGTGCCTCTAGACGCCCGGGCATGCACCTTGCTTTGTGCCCAGGTGTCGAGGACTCGGGGTTCGGAGGGTGGGTCGATGGCGGAGGTCTTCTTCTGGTGCGCGGCGCTGGCGCTCGTGCACACTTATTTTCTCTATCCCTTGAGCCTGTTCGCCCTGGAGGGCGCGGCCCAGGTCTTCCAGAACGTGCGGAAGATGCGCTCGGGGCAGGCCGCCAGCACGGGCATGAAGGGCGGACCGCTGCCTTCGGTGAGTCTGGTGGTGGCCGCCTACAACGAGGCGGATTGCATCGAGTCGAAGCTGAAGAACAGCCTGGCGCTGGACTACCCGGCGGACCGCTTCGAGGTCGTCATCGGCTCGGACGGCTCCACGGACGGCACGGACGGGCTCGTGCAGAAGTGCACGGATCCGCGCGTGCGCCTGTCGCCCGCGCCCCGCGCCGGCAAGACGACGGTGCTCAACCGCTGCATCCCGTCCGCGCACGGCGACATCGTGCTGCTGTCGGACGCGAACACGATGATCGACGCGGACGCGGTGCGGAAGATCGTCCGCCACTTCGAGGACCCGGAGGTCGGCGCCGTGTGCGGCAAGCTGCGCCTCTACAACCCCACGAAGCAGGACTACGAGGAGAGCGCGTACTGGAGCTACGAGTCCCTCATCAAGCTGTACGAGGGCCGGCGCGGCGCGGTGGTGGGTGCCAACGGCGGCCTCTACGCCATCCGGCGCTCGCTCTTCACCCACCTGCCGCCGTCCACCATCGTGGATGACTTCGTGATTCCGCTGCGCATCCTGGAGAGCGGCTACAAGGTCGTCTACGAGGAGGGCGCCGTCGCTCACGAGGAGACGACGGAGGACTACGGCAAGGAGTTCGGCCGGCGCGCGCGCATCGCGGCGGGCAACTTCCAGAGCCTGCGGCTGGTGCCCGGGCTGCTGCTGCCCACCGCGGGCTTCGCCGCGTTCGCCTTCTGGTCGCACAAGCTCCTGCGCTGGTGCGCTCCCGCGCTGATGGCGCTGGCGTTCGTCGCCAACCTGTTCCTGCTGGACAGCGTGTTCTACCGCGTCACGCTGGGCGCGCAGTTGGGCTTCTACGCCCTGGCGTACCTGGGCCGCTCGGGCGTCTTCAAGAGCGGCGCGGCGAAGAAGGCCACGTCCATCGCGTACTACTTCGTGACCATGAACGCGGCCATCGCCGTGGGCTTCTGGCGCTTCCTGCGCAACTCGCAGCGCGCCGCCTGGGACCGCACCGCCCGCGTGCCGACCTCCACGTCGACCTGACCTTCAACGGGCTTGGCGGTCCAGGCCCGCCGGTTCCCCGCGGCGCTCCGGCTGGTTCCGGAAGCGCACGGCTGGAATCGGCGGGCTTTCCTTTTCCAGCTTCAGCGGGCCGCCACGGCCATGGGCTTCGTGGCGCCCGAGGGCAGCACGCTGCCAAACGCGGCGAAGAGCTGTCCGGTGAGCACGTGCGGCTGACCGGGGGCGGGGCTTCGCAGCATGTCGTTGAGGATCTCGCCCGTCTTCGGATCGCGGGCCATGTGGGGGCGCGCCAGGTTCATCCGGTAGCGCACCACGCCGCGCTTCACCCGGTGGATGACGGTGACCGTGCCGTCCGCGTCCACGCCGTCCACCAGGCCCACGTGGGTGAGGCCGTCGTTGCGCCGGCCGTCGCGGTTCTGATCATACGTCTCGCGGAAGAACACCAGGTCACCCGGCGCGGGGCGCCCGCTCGTGTACACGCGGCCGTTCGCCTGGGCGTAGCGGTACATCGCGGTGACGCCGTTGTCCCCGGGCTTGAGGGCCCCCCGGAACTTCACGCCCGCCTGGGCGTAGGTGGCCTCGATGAGCGCCGTGCAGTCCGCCGGGTAGCGCTTGCCGTTCACCTGCACCGACGACTGCCCCACCAGCCCGCGCGCCGTGGCCAGCACGCGCTCGCGGGGATTGGACGTGGGGGTGGGGCTCGGAGGCGTCTGCTTCGCGGGCGTGACGCGCGGCCGGGCCTTGGCCGGGGCCTTCGCCACCGCCGGGGCCTTGCTCGGGGCCGGGGCCTTCGCGGGACGCTCGGCGGGGGCGCTCGGACGGACCGCCACCTCCTCGGACAGCGCGGCGCGCGGGAAGGCCGGCGGGGAGGCGGAGCGGTAGCGGACGGCTTCCGACGCCACCCAGGCCCCCGTGGGGGAGCCCGTCGCACAGCCCGTCGTCATCGCCAGCATCGCCATCCATGCGCCCAGCTTCATGGCCACCTCGTCCTGTAGCGTCCTGGGACAGAGGCTCCCTCCGCTGGTGCGTGTAGGCAAGAAAACCACCCAGGCAACCGGGCGGAGCGGCTCGGGTTTTCGACGGGGGGCGGGTGGGGTATTGCTGGAGGGGATGCCCACCTTCCGCCGCGCCCTCGCCCTCGTGCTCCTGGCCACCGGTTGCTCGCACATGTCCTTCGAGAAGGCCAGCGAGCTGGACACCGTGCAGGCCTACCAGGACTTCCTGCGCGAGAACCCGGAGGACCCCGAGGCCACGACGGCCCAGGGGCGCATCGAGGGGCTGGAGTTCGACGAGGCGAAGCGGCTGCACTCGGTCATCGCCTACAAGCGCTTCCTGGAGACGTACCCGGACGCGCCGCAGCGGCAGCGGGCGCAGTCGCTGCTGGAGGGCCTGCGCTTCAACGCGGCGAAGGAGGCGGACACGGAGGCCGGGTGGCGGCAGTTCCTCGCCGAGCACCCCGACGGCTCCCACCGCGACGAGGCGCGCGCGAAGCTCCAGGCGGCCCAGGAGCGCGACGTCCAGACGACCACCGACCTCAAGCGCGTGTCCCAGCTCCTCCAGGGCGAGGCCGCGGGCGCGCGCCGCGAGGAGCTGGAGCGCAAGCTGGACGACGAGTCCTTCGCCCAGGCCAGGGACGCCGGGAAGCTCTTCGCCTACCTGCGCGACTTCCCCGCGGGCGCGCACCGCGAGGAGGTCCGCGTCAAGCTGCTGGAGCTGGAGGTGGAGGGGCTGCTCGTCTCCGGGCTGGTGGACGAGGCCGAGGCGAAGGTGAAGCTCCACCCGCTGGGGCCGAAGCTGACGGGCTTCCCCGCGCGCCTGGCCCGCGCCCGCGAGGAGCAGGGCGCCCTCGCCCGCACCGAGCCCGCCGCCCGCGCCATGCAGCCGGGCCACTACCTGCGCGACCTGGAGGACCTGAAGCGCGCGCTCGTGGCGCCGGATCCGCTGGACCGCTGGCAGGCGGCGGAGGAGCTGGGCCAGCACGTCTCCGTGCGCGCGGTGGATCCGCTGCTGGAGGCGCTGCGCACGGCGCGCAACCCGCTGATCCGCCAGAACGCGCTGACGTCGCTGCGCACCGTGCTCTCCGCGCTGCCCGCCCCCGTGGCCGGCTATGAGGTCGCCGTGCGGCTGGAGTCCCTGCGCGAGCGCGCCAGCAGCCCGGAGCTCTACATCACCGTGGCGGCGCTCCTGGACCTGAGCGGCCAGTTGGAGCAGGCCGCCAGCCAGTACCAGCGCGTCTATGAGTCCGGCGGCACGGACCCCGTGGTGCTCTGGCGCTGGGTGCAACTGCGCGAGCAGCGCCGCCAGGCGTTCTCCGCGGCGGTGGCGGCCCGGCAGCTCGCGGTATGGGCCCAGACGACCGCGCGCGAGGAGACCGTGTCCGCGGAGGGTGGGGTGCCCCTGGCGTCGGCGCGTCAGCTCTGCGCGGCGGTGGTGGACGCGCGCTTCGCGGCCCAGGCCATCGCCCGGGTCCGCAAGGAGAAGACGGAGTTCCCCGAGGACCTGGACACCTTCGAGCGCACCGCCCAGGACGCCGTGCGGCTGGCCGAGGCGAAGCTCGCGGACGCGGAGCTGCTCCTGCGCCAGCAGCACCCCGGCGTGCGCACCTGCGCGGATCAACAGGTCGCCGAGCGCCTGTCGCAGGGCGTGAAGGAGCGCACCCAGGCGCTCCAGCAGGCCTCCAGCGCGAAGCTGCCCAGGCCCGTGGGCACGCTGCTGTTGGAGCTGGCCCGCGAGCGGGATCCCTCTCCGGAGGTCCGCGCCGCGGCGGCCTCCCGGTTGGCTGGATCCACCCCTCCCTGAGACGGACTGGCGGACCCTTCGGCGGCGGTTAGAGTCCCCACCCCCCATGGCCGCCCCCCAGCCGCTGAGCCCCGCCGTCCCCGCCGGAGCGCCCTCGCGCCGCCTGGACCTGGAGGGCGCGCTCAACGACGAGCAGCGCGCGGCCGTGGAAGCGGGGGAGGGGCCCGTGCTCGTGATCGCCGGGGCGGGCTCCGGCAAGACGCGCACGCTCACGTACCGCGTGGCGCGCATGCTGGAGCGGGGCGTCCCGCCGTCGTCGCTGCTCCTGCTCACGTTCACCAACAAGGCCGCGCGCGAGATGATCCGCCGCGTGGAGGAGCTGGCCGGCGGCTTCGCGGACGTGGGCAGCCTGCTCGGCGGCACCTTCCACCACGCGGCGCACGTGCTCCTGCGCCAGCACGCGGGGGCGCTGGGCTTCTCCACCGGCTTCACGGTGCTGGACCGCGAGGACGCGCGCGACCTGATGGCCACGTGCCTGGCGGAGCGCAAGCTGAGGAGCGACAAGCGCTTCCCGCGTCCGGACGCGCTGCTGGACCTGGTCTCCCTGGCCACCAACCTCCAGCAGCCCGTGTCGCAGGTGCTGGTGGAGCGGCGCAGGGAGCTGCTCCCCGTGGCCCCGGAGGTGTTCGCCACCGCGCGCCGCTTCCAGCAGCGCAAGGCGCAGTTGCACCTGATGGACTACGACGACCTGCTCGCGCACCTGAAGCGGCTGCTGGAGGACCACCCGTCCGTCCGCGCGGAGCTCACCGGGCGCTTCCAGGGCGTGCTCGTGGACGAGTACCAGGACACGAACCGCCTCCAGGGCGACCTCGTGGACCTGCTCGTGGGCGAGCGGCGCAACCTCACCGTCGTGGGCGACGACTGCCAGTCCATCTACAGCTTCCGGGGCGCGGAGTTCAGCCACATCATCGACTTCCCCCAGCGCTACCCGGGCTGCGGCATCTACCCGCTCACGCGCAACTACCGCTCCACGCCCCAGGTGCTGCGGCTGGCCAACGCCGTCATCGCGCGCAACACCCGCCAGTTCCCCAAGGCGCTCGTGTCCGACGGCGCGCCCGGCCCCGTGCCCCAGGTGGTCCCCACCCGCGACGTGAAGGCCCAGGCCGCCTTCGTCGCCGAGCGCGTCCTGGAGCTGCGCGCCCGGGGGGAGCGCCTGGAGTCCATGGCGGTGCTCTACCGCGCCCACCTGCACTCCCTGGAGCTGCAGTTGGAGCTGACGCGCCACGGAGTCGCGTTCCGCGTGCGCTCCGGGGTGCGCTTCTTCGAGCAGGCCCACGTCAAGGACGCGCTCGCCCACCTGCGCTGGGCGCACCAGCGGACCGACGAGCTGGCCTTCAAGCGGCTCGCGCGGAGGCTCCCCGGCGTGGGCACCGCCAGCACCGAGCACCTGTGGACCGCCCTGTCCGCGTTGCCCCCGGAGCTGTCCCTCGCGGACGCGCTGGCCCACCCGGACGTCCAGGCCCACGTGCCGAAGAAGGCGCAGGCCGGCTTCCAGCGCTTCCAGGCCCTGATGACCACCCTGTCCTCCGGCGAGCCCCGGAGCCCGGGCGCGCTGCTCGCGGAGGTGCTGGCGGCGCGCGAGCCCCCGGCCACCGGGGACGGGGCGGACCGGCGCGCGGAGGACCTGCGCCAGCTCCAGGAGTTCGCCGGCCGCTTCGAGGACGTGCCCCGCTTCCTGTCCGCCATCGCCCTGGTCTCCGAGTTCTCCGCCCGCGCCGCCCTGGAGGGGGAGGGCGAGGCCCCGGACGACGTGCTCACCCTCACCACGGTCCACCAGGCCAAGGGCCTGGAGTGGCGGACCGTCTTCGTGCTGGGCCTCACCGACGGGCGCTTCCCCCTGTCCGTCGCCACGCGCGACCCGGAGGCCGAGGAGGAGGAGCGCCGCCTCTTCTATGTCGCCGTCACCCGGGCCCGGGAGGCGCTGTGGCTCGTGTACCCCCACACGTCACTGCCCCGGGAGGACGGACGGCTCCTGCTCACCCCGTCGCGCTTCCTGGCCGAGCTGCCGGTGGGTCCTGACGCGGTGTGTGAGACGCACCCGCCCCCGGAGCCCGACGGGCCGATCCGCCTGCGCGAGCTGGGGCCGGATCCGGACCGGGAGCTGTAGGCCAGGAGGGGAATCAGCCCCCCTGGTGGGCAGGCTGGCCAGAACTACAGTCAGGGAGGAAGCGTCCGCCTAGAAACGCGCACGCGACGGCTCGACGTGCTAGAGAGTGAGGACGGGCGCGGCCTCCCCCTGAGCTGCGCACGTTGACCTTCATGGCGGACAGACCTCGCATCGTCGGGATTGACCTGGGCACCACCAACACCCTGGTGGCGTCCGTGCGCAACCGCATCCCGAAGATCGTCCCCACGGATCGCGGCAACCTCATCCTGCCCTCCGTGGTCGCGCTGTCCGCCAAGAACGACCTGCTGGTCGGCGGCGTCGCCAAGGACCAGATGGTGACGAACCCCAAGAACACGCTCTGGGGCACCAAGCGGCTCATCGGCCGCAAGTACCACTCGAAGGCGGTGGAGGACCTCAAGGGGTACTTCCCCTACGACATCGTCGAGGACGCCAACGGGGACGCCGCCGTCACCCTGGGCGGCAAGCTCTACACGCTGCCGCAGATCTCCAGCTTCGTGCTGTCGCAGTTGAAGACGATCGCGGAGCAGTTCCTGGGCGGCCCCATCGACGCGGCCGTCATCTCCGTCCCCGCCTACTACAACGACAACCAGCGCAACGCCGTCAAGGAGGCCGGGCGGCTGGCCGGCTTCGACGTCAAGCGCATCGTCAACGAGCCCACCGCCGCGGCGCTGGCCTACGGCTTCAACCGGGGCCTGGACCAGAAGGTCCTCGTCTATGACCTGGGCGGCGGCACCTTCGACGTCAGCGTGCTGCACCTGGCCGGCAACGTCTTCGAGGTGCTGGCCACGGGCGGCGACTCCTTCCTGGGCGGCGCGGACTTCGACAACCGCATCATGGAGTACGTGCTGGAGCGCTTCCGCGACGAGACCAAGGTCGACCTGACCGAGAGCCCCATCGCCCTCCAGCGCATCAAGAACGCCGCCGAGGCCGCGAAGATCGACCTGACGCTGATCCCCAACGTCGTCATCGACCTGCCCTACATCGAGGAGCGCAAGGGCAAGCCGCTGGATCTGCGCATCCCGCTGACCCGCGACTACCTCAACAACCTCACCGGCGACCTGGTGGACCGCACCTTCGACATCTGCGACCGCGTGCTCGCGGAGAAGGGCATCAGCCGCTCGGAGATCGACGAGATCATCCTGGTGGGCGGCCAGAGCCGCATGCCGCTGGTGCAGCAGAAGATCCAGGCCCACTTCGGCAAGGCCCCGCGCAAGGGCGTGCACCCGGACGAGTGCGTGGCCCTGGGCGCGGCGCTGCTGGGCGACTCGCTGGGCAGCATCGACGCGGTGACGCTGCTGGACGCGCTGTCCATGCCCATCGGCTACGCGCTGCCCAACGGCCGCGTGAAGCGCATCATCGAGAAGAACTCGCTGATCCCCATGGTGAAGAGCTTCCGCCTGCCGCCTCCGGCGCAGCAGGGGGCGCAGTTCATCGAGCTGGACATCTACCAGGGTGACAGCGACCTGATGGTGGACAACGAGTACCTGGGCACCGTCCGCGTGCCGGCCGCCGCGGCGGGCCGGAAGATCGACTTCCGCCTCACCGAGGAGTGTCTCCTCCAGGTGCAGGTGGAGGACGCGAGCGGCATGTCGCGCAAGGTGGATCTGGCCACCCGCGACACGCCCGAGCAGTTGAAGAAGGCCCTGCAGGAAGTCGCCTCGCGCAACACGCAGGCTGCTCCGTCGAGCAGCAGCGGGCCGAGCGACGACCGCGGCCTCTTCTCCAGCATCAAGAGCATCTTCCGTAGGGGGTAGGGAGGCGCGATGCCGAAGTTTCCGTCGAAGGAATGGCTGGACGAGGCCGTCCGGCTCACCAATGCAGACCCGGAGTGCGCCATCGCCGGCAAGGGCTGGAAGGGCGACTTCGGGGCCATCATCGAGGCGGAGCAGGGCAAGCTGGACAAGCCCTTCGTCGTCCACGTGGAGCCCGGGGACCGCGACATCAAGCGGGCCCGCGTGCTGGCGGATCCGGACGACCTGGAGGAGCTGGAGCCGGTGTACCTGGCCCGCGCCCCGTACTCCGTCTGGAAGCAGCTCCTGCTGGGCACGCTGGACCCGGTGGAGGCGGTGCTCAAGCGCCGCATCTCCATGCGCGGGGACCTGCAGCCGCTCATCGAGCGCATGCGCTACAAGGGCATCGCCGACCGCGTCTTCGCCGCGCTGAAGACCGAGTTCCCCGACGGCCCCTGAGGGGCCAGAGGACCGCCACCATGGGCATCCGGGACGACTTGAAGAAGCAGGCGCTGGGGCTCTCCAGCATGGCCATGGAGAAGCTCATGGCCGACGAGAAGCGCGCCATGGCCGTGGCCCAGGCCATTGGCCGCGTCCAGCGCGGGAAGCAGGCCCTGGACCGCGGACAGGAAGAGGTCATGAAGGCCCTGCACTTCGCGCCGAAGGGGGACTTCAAGGCCGTGGGGAAGCAGCTCGCGGGCCTCAAGCGCCGCCTGCGCGAGCTGGACGAAAAGCTGGAGGCGCTCGCGGAAGAGTCCTCGTAGAAAAGGCGTTGACACCCACGGCGGCGAATGGCATTTACCGCCGCGTTCGTTGCGCAGCGGTCGCGCGGCGGGCGGCGGAAGACAGCAGGGCGCGTAGCTCAGCGGTAGAGCACTGCCTTCACACGGCAGGGGTCGCAGGTTCGAAACCTGCCGCGCCCACTCAAGAAAGGCCGTGAGTCCCCAGGGGCTCACGGCCTTTCGCTTTTCCAGCTCCCGACACGCCGTTGCTCGCCGGGCGGAGGCGCACGTTGGCTGCCGCACGCGGCCGGGCCGCAGTGTCGGGTTCCGGCGCAATCGGCGGGGGCGGGGCGTGGCCGGCGATCCACGGACTGTGCGACCTTCACGGCCGTGCCCAGGACATTGCGATTCACGTGGGATCAGCAGGGACGGGCGGTCGTGAGTGGCCTGCCGCCCGACGACGTGCTGGCGGACTACCTCGCCCAGGAGCTGCGGCCGGATGCGAACCGGGCGCAGGGGATGCTGCGCGTGCTGGCGGCGCTGCGGCAGGGGCGGCGGGAGCGGTGGGACGTCACCGGGGAGACCTGGAGCCTGGAGCTCAACCGGGCCCGGGCCTCCATCCACAGCGAGGTGGCCATCCCCGGCCGCTCCCAGGACCTGCCCCTGGAGGAGTTCGAGGACGCCATCCGCTCCTGGCTGGAGTTCATGGAGCTGTCGCGGGCCCACTGAAAAAGAGGCCCGAGCCCCCATGCGCTTCGGGGGCCCGGGCCCGGAGCCCCACACCCCATGGGACCCACAGCCGGAGAAGGTTGGGTTCCGCGGGAGCGTCAGCTCTTCGCGGGCGCCGGGGTGTTCGGCGCGTTGTCACGGTTGGGCGTGTGCGGCGGCGTGTTCTTCGCCTTCACCAGCGAGGCCACGATGCTGGCGCCCAGCACCAGCGCGATGACGCCCAGGGAGATGGCCGGCGACAGGTGCACCACGTCCACCAGCGCCATCTTCGCGCCCACGAAGACGAGCACGCCGGACAGGCCGACCTTCAGGTAGGTGAACTTCTCCATCGCGCCGGCCATCAGGAAGAAGAGCGAGCGCAGGCCCAGGATGGCGAAGATGTTCGACGTGAAGACGATGAACGGGTCGCGCGTCACCGCGAAGATGGCGGGGATGGAGTCCAGCGCGAAGAGCACGTCGGACGCCTCCACCAGCATCAGCGCCATGAGCAGCGGCGTCGCCAGCTTCCGGCCGTTCTCCACCGTGAGGAAGTGCTGCCCGTCGAAGTGCGGCGTGGAGGGAATCACGCGGCGGGCGGTGCGCATCAGCCAGCCGTCCTCCGGGTGATCCTCATGGTTGCGCTGGATGAAGAGCTTCACGCCCGTGAGGATGAGGAAGGCGCCGAAGACGTAGATGAGCCAGTGGAAGCGCTCCAGCATCGCCACGCCCGCGAAGATCATCGCCGCGCGCAGCACCAGCGCGCTCAGGATGCCCCAGAAGAGGACCCGGTGCTGGTAGATGGCCGGGACCTTCATCGTGGAGAAGATGACGACGAAGACGAAGATGTTGTCGACGGAGAGCGACTTCTCGATGAGGTAGCCGGTGAGGAACTCCATCCCCGGCCCGGCGCCGTAGCGCCACCACAGGAAGCCGTTGAACGTCAGCGCCAGGCTCACCCACACCGCGCTCCAGGCCCCTGCCTCCTTGAAGCTCACGGTGTGCGCCTTGCGGTGGAACACACCGAGGTCCAGCGCGAGCATCGCGAAGACGAACGCGATGAAGCCGCCCCACAAGAAGGGGCTGCCGATGGTTTGGAAGGATTCCAAGGAGTTCACCTGGGGAAGGCACGGGGAGCCAACCCCTCTCAAATAGGAGCGCCGCGTATCTTCGGCAAATAGAGAATCCGGGCGCGATGCTTCGGGAAAACGGAGGTATCACCCGGGAGCAGGCGTGCCGCCGGGGTAGGGGAGGCGGCCGGCCGGGGGCCATGGCGGCCCTTGTCGCCAGGGGAAGTGTTCAATTCCGCCGCGGTTTGCAAGGACCCCGGCTGGAGAACGCTTTCACCGGGCCGTTGAGACCAGCCGAGCGCCCGAACCTCCCATGGCACGTGAGCCTGGAGGCTGGGGCGTGGGTGACAGGCCGCCGGCGATGGCGTCGCGGCCGCTGCCCGTCTCGAGGGCCCCCCGTGCACGGAAACCCCCTGCCTGATGCGGAACCGATTTGTCTTCACGTCCAGCGCGCTGCTGCTGGCGCTCCATGCCTTTGGCTGCGGCGCGAGCCCCGGCGGCGACACGACGGACCCGAGCGGCGAGGTGAGCACTCCCGCGCCCAGCCCCGCCCCGGGCACCCCGGCCACCCCTGAGCTCCCGGCCACCCCTGAGCTCCCGGCCACGCCGGCCCCCGAGCCGGAGACCCCGCCGGAGCCGCTCCCCTCGGAGACGGAGCCCCCGCCAGACCCCTCCACGCCCGAGCCCACGCCCACCGCTCCGCCGGAGGTCACCCCGGCTCCCGCTCCGTCCGGGGTGGACGGCTTCGGCGTGACGATGCTGTACCCCTCGCTGCCGGGCGGCGAGTCCTGGGCGCTCGCGGAGAACGCCACCGCGGACAAGCGCTTCGACCCGCAGGGCACCATCACCCGCAACGCGGACGGCTCCTGGAAGATGAAGAGCACGAAGGTGCGCATGAGCGCCTTCCCGTCCTCCGGCTACAGCGCGAATCAGATCGCCACGTATGACCGCGACGTGCTGGCGAGCCGCGGCTACATGCAGGCGCCGAACGACTGGAAGAACATCGAGATGACCGGCTTCGTGAAGGTCAACGCGGTGAACAACAACCAGGACAACTTCGCCTGGTACGCGCGCGGCGGGAAGCACAACGACAAGAACTCCGGCTGCGAGGGCAGCAGCTACAAGGGTGGCCTGCACTACGACGGCCGCGTGCGCTGGGAGAAGGAGACCTGGCACGTGTCCTACGACCAGGCGCCGTACAAGTCCGCCACCTCCGCGCTGAAGGGCCGCTGGGTGGGCTTCAAGGCCGTCATGCGCAACGTGCCGGGGGCCAAGGGCGGCGAGGCGGTGAAGCTGGAGCTGTACCTCAACGACAACGCCGACAAGGTGACGTGGAAGAAGGTCTACGACATGACCGACGACGGCGGCTGGGGCGGTGACGCCCAGCACTGCGGCGGGGCCGTGGGCGCCATGCCGATCACCTGGGGCGGGCCCATCGCCACGTTCCGCTGGGACAGCGCCACGGACGTGGACTTCAAGTGGATGAGCGTCCGGGAGATCCAGCCCTAGGCGGGCCGCACGCCGCATGTCCTGAAGTCGTCAGGGGAGGGGGCCTCGTGGAGGCTCCCTCCCTTTTTTGTTCGCGGCCTGACGCGACGTGCGTGGGCTTTCCGACAGGAGGGGCGCGCCGGGGTGCCGCTGGAAAGAGACGCCCTAGCTTCGCAGCCTAGCTGACGCCGGGGCCATGGGCCCGCGCGCACACAGCCACTCCAGGGCGCGGTCCTCCCGGCCGCGTCCTCCACACGAGGGACGACGTTCATGCGGATCACCTTCCTGGGTCATGCGGGCTTCGCGGTGGAGACCGCTGGAGCGCTCGTCGTCATGGATCCGTGGCTGACGCCGCAGGGGGCCTTCGACTCCGCGTGGATGCAACTGCCGCGCAACCACCACCTGGCGCCGCGCGTGAAGGAGCTCCTGGAGACGCCGGGCAAGGAGCGCTTCCTCTACATCAGCCACGAGCACAAGGATCACTTCGACCCGGAGTTCCTGGCCACCATCGCGAAGCGGGACTTCACGGTGCTGGTGCCGAAGTTCCGCCGCTCGGAGCTGCGGGACATCTTCGAGAAGTACGGCTGCAAGCGCGTCATCGCGTGCGAGGACTCGCGCGAGATCCCCATCAAGGGCGGCTACATCAAGCTCTTCGTGTCCGAGCAGGGCACCAACCGCGACTCCAGCGTGATGGTGCGCGGTGACGGGCAGTGCTTCCTCAACATCAACGACTGCAAGATGCATGATCGGCTGGTGCGCGTCATCGCGGAGGAGGGGCCCATCGACGTCTTCTCCGCCCAGTTCTCCGGCGCCATCTGGCACCCCACCTGCTACGAGTACCCGCAGGAGACGTACTCGGCCATCAGCCTGAAGAAGCGCGACAGCAAGTTCGAGGCGGTGGCGCGCGCGCTGGAAGTGGTGCAGCCCCGCGCGTACATCGCGGCGGCGGGCCCCGCGGCCTTCCTGGACCCGGCCCTCTTCAGTCTGAACTTCCAGGACGTGAGCATCTTCCCGCGCGCGCCGGTGCTCTTCTCCTACCTGGAGAAGCGCATGCCCACGCTGCCCACGCGCTACCTGGAGCCCATGCCCGGGGACGTGCTGGACGCGGGCTCGCTGGAGTTCGTGTCCCAGGTGCCGGAGCGCGTGACGACGGAGAACTTCAAGGAGTACCTCCACACGTACGCCAAGGACATGGCCTACGTCTTCCGCGAGCGCCGCCGCAACCTGATGCGCGAGGAGGTGGACGAAATCCACGGCCGCCTGCGCACGGAGCTGCAGCGCAAGCTGGACCTGCTGGATCTGCACGACCGCGTGGGCATGCCGTTCTACGTGGAGCTGACGGAGGCGCCCACGCGGCTGCTGCGCGTGGACTTCAAGGCCCGCCGCGTGGATGAAGTGACGGAGATGCGCGACAAGAGCCGCTACGCGATGAAGGTGAGCGCGAGCGACATCGTGCGCGTGTTGGACCGGAAGCTGAACTGGGAGGACTTCCTGCTGTCCTTCCGCCTGCGCCTGTCCCGCACCCCGGACGTCTACGAGCCCGTGCTGCACGGCTTCCTGGGCGTGGAGGTGGAGGACATCCGCGAGTTCTGCGACGGCATCCGCGCCACGGAGGCCCAGAAGGAGCGCACCGTGGTGGAGGCCGGCGGCAAGCGCTTCACCATCCAGCGCTTCTGCCCGCACCAGGGCGCGGACCTGGCGGAGGGCTGGGTGGAGGAGGGCCGCTACGTGGTGTGCCCGCGCCACCGCTGGCAGTTCGACCTGCAGAACGGCGGCGCGTGCAAGTCGAACAACTCCACGCTCTGCGCGGAGCCCGTCGCGGACAGGCCGGAGAAGGTGGAGCGCGGCGGCGACAAGGCCCCGGCGGAGAAGGTGCCCGCCGCGGACAAGGCGCCCGTCGAACCGCCGCGCGTCTGAAGCTTCAACTGCCCCGGTAGGTGGAGAAGCCGAAGGGGCTCAAGAGCAGCGGGACGTGGTAGTGCTCGTCGGTCGCGGTCACTTCGAACACGACCTGCACGTACGGGTAGAAGCCCCGCTGCCCCCGGGCCTGGAACCAGGCCCCGGTGTCGAAGGTGAGGCGGTACACGCCGGGCGCGAGCTTCGTGTTCGCGCCCGACAGGTCCTTCACCCGTCCGTCCGCGTTGGTGACGCCCCGGGACAGCTCCCGGAAGTCTTCGCCCGAGCGGGCCTCCAGCGTGAGGGAGAGCCCCTCCGCCGGGCGGCCCGTGCTCGTGTCCAGGACATGCGTGCTGAGGGTGCTCATGACGCGAGGAGCTTCTCCAGTCGGATGCGGGTGATCTTCGCCTGCTCCCCGGCCGCGATGCGCAGCTCCGCGTCCGGGGTGTTGTGCATGCGGTCCTGGAGCAGCTCCAGCATCTGCGCCGCGCTCTTGCCCGTGGCGCAGACGAGGAAGATGAAGCCGTAGCGGGACTCGTAGTCCCGGTTGCCCTGGGCCAGCGCCTGCAACACGCCTTCGTCCGCGCCGGCCACGCCCTTCTGCTCCTGGGACGACCACTGCGCGGTGGAGGCGAACTTCTCCCGCAGCTTCGACACGTCGCCGATGCGCGGGTGGTGCGTGAAGGCCTCCTTCCAGTCCTCCGGCCCCGTGCGCGCCCAGGCGTCCGCGGCCTCCGCGTACAGGTGCTCCGCGTCCCGGAACGGGCGGACGGCCAGCATCCGCTGGACCCACTTCGTGCTGCCGCAGCAGCGGGTGAAGGCCTCGGTGGCCTCCTGCGTGGTGGCGGTGTTCAGGCGCTCCAGCGGCGTCGTCACGCCGGCTCCCCGAAGAGGCGCAGCCGGCTGACGCCGCCGTCCGGGAAGATGTTGAGGCGCACGTGGGTGATGGGGCCCACGTCCTTCAGCTCCCTCTCGAAGACGTGGCAGTGGTCCGCCTGGAGCTTCGACTGGGGCAGCAGCTCCTTCCACTGGAGGTGCGTCGCGTTGGCGAAGTCCAGCAGCGGCTCCTCCAGGTGGATGCCCTCCAGCGAGCAGCGGTCCGGGAAGTTGCCCTTGAAGAAGTGGGTGTCCACCTCCGCGCGGCGCAGCGTGCCCGCGGTGGCCAGCTTCACGACGATCCAGTCGTAGCCGGGCACGCGCTTGCGGCGCGTCTCCCAGCCCTCGCCCATGTTCGCCGCGCGGCCCGGGAAGATGAGGTTGTCCTTGGTGCCGAAGAACTGATCGTTGCACGTGACGACGGAGCCGCCGTTGGCCGCCGCCGCCAGGTCCACCAGCCCGGCCTTCTTGAGCGCGTGCCAGTCCGGCAGCACCTGCCCGTGCACGCGCAGGCGCGCGACGCCGCCGTCCGGGTAGATGTTGAGGCGCACGTGCGTGAAGCGCCGCTCGTTGGCCACCGCGAAGAGGTTGCGCGAGCCGCCGCGCAGGCGCTGCTTGGGGACCAGCTCCGTCCAGCGCGACACGTCCTCCGCCAGCGACTCGGGTGACGGGTCCCCGTCCACCTCGCACGCGTCCAGGGAGGCGTACTCGGGGAAGTTGCCGAGGAAGTGGTTCGTGTCCACGTCGATGCCGTGGATGGCGCCGGGCAGGCCCAGCTTCACGATGCACCAGTCGTAGCCGGGCACGCGCTTGCGGCGCGTCTCCCAGCCGTCCATCCACTTGCCGCGCTCCGTGTACTTGTCCGCGATGAAGACGCCGCGCCCGGGCTCCAGCATCGACTCCTTGGGCGCGAAGAACTCGTCGTTGGCCAGCAGGGCCTTGCCGCCCACCTTGCGTGCGGCGAGGTCAATCAGGTCGGCGAAGGCGACGTGCATCGCCCCGGGTGCTTCGGCTTGCATCGGTGTCCTCTCCCGGACCGCCGGGGCTCATCCGCGCGGCAGCCACTGGCCGATGCGCGGGCCCGTCAGTCCCTCGGTGGCGTCGAAGATACGCTGGCCGCGCAGGTATGTCCTCATCACCCGGCCCTCCAGCTCGCGGCCCGCGTAGGGCGTCAGCCGGTGCCGGTGGCGGATGTCCTCCGGGGCCACCTTGAAGCGCGCCTCCGGGGCGAAGACGACGAAGTCCGCGTCCAGCCCCGGCCGGATGGCTCCTTTGCGCCCCGACAATCCGGCCAGCTTCGCGGTGCGGTGCGCCATGCGCTCCACCAGCGCGTCCAGGCCCAGGCCGTGGGCGCGCATGCCCGTCCACACCGCGGACACGCTGAGCTGCAGGCCGGCGATGCCGCCCCACGCGCCGGAGAAGTCCCCGGCCTCCAGCTTCTTGAGCGCGGGCGTGCAGGGCGAGTGGTCCGACACCACCAGGTCGATGAGGCCGCTCTTCACCGCGTCCCACAGCCGCTCGCGGTTGGCCGCCTCGCGGATGGGCGGCGCGCACTTGAAGTGGGTGGCGCCGGCCTCAATCTCCTCCGCGCTGAAGGTGAGGTAGTGCGGGCACGTCTCCACCGTGAAGGGCAGCCCTTCCGCCTTCGCCTTCGCGATGTCGTCCAGCGCGTCCGCGGCGGACAGGTGGACGATGTGCACGGGGCCGCGGTGCTCGCGGCACAGGTCGATCATCATCCGGATGGCGTCCACCTCCCACGCGGCCGGACGCGACGCGAGGTAGCTGGCGTACGCGCGCACGTCGCCCGCGAAGGGTGGCTCGTGGTCCGTCAGCTCCGCGTGGACCAGCAGCGGCACGCCCGCCTTCGCGAGGATGGGCATGGCCGCGTCCAGCACCTCGCGCGTGGCGGCGGGGAACTCGTCCACGCCCGAGTGCACGAGGAAGCACTTGAAGCCCGGCGCGCCCGCGTCGACCATCGCCTGGAGCTCGTGCGCGTTGCCGGGGATGACGCCGCCCCACAGGCCGTAGTCGATGGCGCACTGGCCGGACGCGGCCTCCGCCTTGGTGCGCAGCGCGGCCAGGGACGTGGTCGCGGGGATGGAGTTGAGCGGCATGTCCACCACGGTGGTGATGCCGCCCGCCGCCGCCGCCGCCGTCGCCGTGGCGAAGCCCTCCCAGTCCGTGCGGCCGGGCTCGTTGATGTGGGCGTGGCTGTCCACGATGCCGGGCAGGAGCGCGTCCCGGCCCAGCTCCACCACCTGCGCGTCCTTGGGCACGTCCACCGTCGCGTGGACGCCTTCGATGCGCCCGTCGCGCACCACCACCGCCGCCGCGCGCGTGCCCTCGGGCGTCACCACGCGCTCACTTCGAAACACCGTCACACCCGAAGCACTCACGTCTCGAACTCCGTCGTCGCGTAATCCGCGAGCGCGCGGAAGTGGCGCTCGCTGTCATCCAGGTAGAGCTGCTTCGTGATGCCGCCCACCAGGCGGGGCAGGCTGTACTTCATGCCGGAGATGCTGGCGCCGCCGAAGCCCAGCGAGAGCAGGCACCCGAAGGTGTAGTTGAACACGCCGCCCAGCCACGGCGCGGTGCCGGGCTGCTTCTCCTGGAACTCGAAGGAGGGGCCCAGGTACGGGTGGCGCAGCAGGTCCGCGTGCCGTTCGTTCTCCGGCGGCGTGAAGCGGTCCTTCCACAGCGCGATGTGCGGGTGCAGCTCCGCCAGCTCCGGCCGCAGCGACAGGTCCGTGGTGAAGCCGGACGCGATGATGAGGAAGTCGAAGGTGTGCGTGGCGTGCGGCGTGCGCACCACGGCCTGCCCGTCCTGTGCCTTCACCTCCACCCAGGGGCTCTCCGCGTGCAGGTGGAAGTGCGGGTGGCGGCGGGCGCGCTCGAAGGTGTCGCGCGGGGGCAACTGGCCCATGTCGATGATCTGCCGGATGAAGCGCCAGCGCTGCGCGTCCGGCAGGTCGCCGTGGTGGCGCAGGAAGCCGGCGAACTCCGCCCAGCGGTAGGGGTTCACGTTGGGCAGCTTCTTGCGGCGGTAGAACAGGTCCACCTGGCCCGCGCCCGTCTCCAGCGCCACGGAGGCGTTGTCGAACGCGGAGGCCCCCGCGCCCAGCACGCCAATGCGCTTGCCCTTCAGCGCCTGGAAGTCGATGGGGTCATGTGTGTGCGCCCACAGGGAGCGCGGCAGCGGCCGCACCTCCGGCGGCGCCTCCCAGCGGCCGGAGCCGTCGATGCCGGTGGCCAGCACCACCTTGCGCGCGAGGAGGAACTCCGTCTCGCCGTTGTGCGCGGCGGGGACCTCGAAGCAGTCCAGGTCCTTGCGCCAGCGCAGCGCGCCCGCCTTGGTGCCGCACCTCACCGGGATGCCCAGCACGCGCCGGTACCAGAGCAGGTAGTCCGCCCACAGCTCCTTCGGGATGAGGGCCACCTGCTGGAAGCCCTCCGCGCCGTGCTGCGCCTCGTACCAGGCGCGGAAGGAGAGGTGCGGGATGTTGTAGTCCGGGCCGGTGAGGTACTTGGGCGTGCGCAGGGTGATCATCCGCGCGAACGTCTTCCAGGGCCCGTGGAAGCCGTCCTTCCCGTCGTCCAGCACGAGCACGTTCGTCACCCGCTCGCGCATCAGCCCGAACGCGGCGCCCAGCCCGCTCTGGCCACCGCCCACGATGAGCACGTCCAGGATGGGACGTCCGTCCGGCGTGGAGCGCGGCGGCACCCAGCCGCGGGCGGGGTACGACAGGATGTCCAGGTCGCGGCGGAGGGCGTCTTCCAACGCCTCCAGACCTTGCGGTGGACGATACGTCGAAGCCAGCGGATCGCGGTCGGGCATCGTCCCTCAAGCAACCCACGCCCGGAGGGTCCCATGCAAGGGGGGGCCCCCAGGCATTCGCCCCGTCGTGCCGGTTCCGGACGGCCGCTCAGAGGTGCGAGGTGGGGCCGGCTGCCTGGGGCACGAGCAGCTCGAAGCGCACGCGAGCGTTGTCCGTGCGCATCCCGACGGGGCCTTCCAGCCCGAGCGCGTCGGCGGGCAGCAACCCCTCCCAGACGCGCTGGCCGTCCGCGTACACGGTCAGCACGTTCGCGTCAATGCGGGCGCGCAGCACATGGGACTCGCCGGGGGACAGCCGCTCCAGCGGCTCCATGAAGCGCGGGCGCACGGTGGTGTAGCCGGAGTTGCCGCACTCGCCGCTCTCGCGGTCGTCTGGGTTGGACTTGAACTGGACCACGATGCCCGCGGAGGGGGCGATGCGCCACATGGCGTAGATGAGGTTGCAGCCGTCCCGCGCGCGCAGCTTGAGGCCCACCTGCTCGCGGTGCTGGCCCGACGCCAGCGGGACCACCTCGTCGGTGGCGCCCAGCCATGTGAAGCGCAGCTCCACGTCGTCCCCCGTCGTCTCCGGGACGACCGCGCGCTGGCGCGGCCCGTCGATGGCGAAGTGCGTCCCGTCCTGCTGCTCCTCCTCCTGGAGGTTCACGACCTGGCCTTGGGTGACGTGCAACCGCTGCCTCGTGACGGGGACCAGGCCGTCCTTCGTGGGCGGCGGATCCGCGCGGAGCGCGCGCGCGCTGGAGGACGGTGCGGATTCCATGGGCTTCCTCGCGCCGCTGCACGCGCCGTGGCTCAGGAGCAGGGAGCCCGCCCAGAGCATCAGGATGCCTGACGTCCCGAGCGCCACCCACCGCGGTTGCCGTGCGTCGCTCATGGGGCTGCTTCTCCCAGGAGCGTGCGGAGGGTCTCCAGGTGCGCGCCCAGGTAGGCCTGCTCCGCCTGGAGCCGGGCCAGCTCCAGCAGCAGGTAGTCCCGGAAGCGGCGCACCTGCCGCGTCTGCAGTTGCTCCACCTCGCGCAACTGGCCTTGCAGGTCGGACACCAGCGCGGACACCTCGCCCAGCCGCTGCCGCTCGCTCTGCTCGGTGATGCGCAGCTCGCCCAGGAGCTGGCGCACCCGCCGGGGCGCCCCGTCCACCGCGTCGCGCGACTCCAGGCGGCGGCCCTCGCGGGCCTGGGTGTTGGCCCGGCCCTGCCACAGGTTGCCCAGGTTGTAGCCCAGCGTGAGCTGACCGAAGAGGGGCGTGGACTGGTCCACGTCGAAGACCTCGTCGTAGCCGCCGCGCACGCTCAGCCGCCACGCGCCCGCGGTGCGCAGGCCGCCGGACAGGACCTCGACCTGATCATCCGCGGACTCGAAGGCGCTGAGCAGCATGCCCAGGGTCTGCCCTTCCGGGAGCGCGGGTTCGAGCGCCAGCCGTTCACGGGCCTGGGCGGTGTCGCGCGCGAGCGAGCGCAGGTGGTCCAACCGCACCTGCACCGCGTTGAGTTCTTCCAGCGTGGCGCCGCCGTCGCGCAGGTCGTCGCGCAGTTGGGCCACCAGCTCCTCCGCGCGGGGCAGGGAGGTGGCCAGCGCCCGGGCGCGTGCGTCCAGGGCCGCGGCCTCGCCCAACCGCGAGCCCTGCTCCACGGCGCTCTGGAGCGCGGCGAGCGCCTGGTAGCGACGGCACTCGGCCTCCGCGCGCGAGCGCCGCGTGTGCCCCCGGTAGAGGCCGACGAAGTCGTAGCCCACCCCCGCGGTGACGCGCAGCTTGGGCGCGCCCAGGGGCGTTTCGTCCGAGCCTCCCACCGCGTCGCCCGCGTTCACCGCGCCCACGCTGGCGAACACCTCCGGCGCCAGCTCCAGCGCGGCCTCCGCCTTCGCGGTGCCGCGCACGCGTTCGCAGTAGCCCTTCGCGAGGTCGCCCCGGGCCCGCACCGTCCCCGCCTCCTCCGCCGGGGCCATGCCCGCCCACAACCCGAGCCCCAGCAGGGCTCCCCTCGCGAGGCTCGTCCGCATCCTCCGCTTCCTTTCCGATTCCACGACGGGCCTCACAGCATCAATGGGGGATGGCCCAGGTGAAGCAGCGGCTCGCGCGCGCTCGGCGCGTCCCGAAGCTGGAGCTCCACCATCACGCCTCGCAAGTGGTACTGGCGGATGGGGTGCTGCTGGGAGACCTCGCCCTCCAGCACGGGCCCCACCACGCCCACCTCGCGGCACCAGAAGATCTTGAGCGCGCAGGTGTAGAGCGGGGTGCCGGCCCGGGCGTTGGGCAGGTTCTCGTAGGGCACGAAGGCCACGGTGAGGTTCTGCTCCAGCGCCTTCAGGTACGGCGAGCTGTGCACCACCTGGAGCAGGTGGTCGAAGCGGCGGATGCGGTCGTCCAGCGCGCGCACGTCCTCCTCCAGGCTCTTGCGCTGCGCGTCCGCCCGGGCCAGCGTCAGCACCGACTGTGTGTACTCACGCTCCAGGAGCAGCGTGTCCTTCGTCAGGCCGTCGGCGGCGGCGTCGCGGCCCAGGCCGTTCTCCGCGGCGGTGAGCCCCTGGCTCTCACGCCGGAGCGTGTCCAGGCGCATGTCCAGGTCCACCGTCTCCTGCGCCAGGGACAGGTTGCTCTGCGCCATCTGCGCCAGGTGGTGGTTGGTGGTGAGCACGTCCTCGCGCTCCATCAGCTTCGCGCCATAGAGCGCCGTCGTCCGCGTGCGGGCCAGGCCGCTGAAGGCGCGGTTGGACTCGGCGATCTCCGCGCCCGTGCGCAGGTACTCCTGGCGCAGCGCGGACAGCCGCTTCGCCAGCCGGTCGCGGGCGCGCTTCTCGCCCTGGAGCGCCACGACGAAGCGCTGCTGGAAGGAGCGCTCCGCGGACGCGGTCCGCTCGGCCTCCAGCAGCCGGTCCGCCGCCTCGCGCCGCCGGGCCATCAGCCCGTCCCGCTCCGACTCCTGCTGCGCCGCCTGCGCGTTGAGCGCCAGCACGTTGGGGTCGGTGGGCGACAGGATGGTGGGCGCCGCCCAACTGTTGCTCGCCAGGAAGAAGCCCTGCACCGCGAGGAACGACATCAGGCCCAGGAGGATCAGCGCCAGCAGCACCGACCCCATGAACTTGTAGGCGGAGACCGCGATGGAGTTGAGCCGGTTGGCGACCTGCTGGTTCATGACGGGGTTCCCTCGCCTGCGGAGTTGGACGTGAGCTTCGCGGGGGCGGGAATGGGGGAGGGCGCCGGCGCCGGGGCGGGCGTGGGGCTGCCGCGCGTCTCCCAGCTCCCGGAGTCGAGCGTCAAGAGCGCCAGCGGCGTGAAGAGCGCGTACGTCACCGGCATGAGCAGCGCCATGGGCAGGAAGCTCACGGGATGCACGCGCCGGTCCGCCGGCAGGTAGCGCGTCTCCAACCGGTAGATGAAGCCCAGCAGGCCAATCACCAGGAAGTGGAACGCGAGGATGTCCCAGAACTCGCCGTTGAGCATGTTGTGGACGATGACCACCGGGTACGCGAGCAGCAGCGCCAACTGCGACACGTAGTGCACGGTGATGACCGGGTGCAGCCGCCACGCGTGCGACAGGCCGCAGATGAGGTCCACCAGGTTGGAGCGCCGCCAGCGCAGTTGCTGGCTGAAGTAGCCCGCGAGCGTGGAGGGCGCGGCGGTGAAGCAGAACGCGTCCAGCGTGTAGACCGTCTCGTAGTCGTGCTTGACGATCTGCCGCGTGAGGAAGCGGTCCTCGCCGTACTTGATGGGGATGCCCGCGATGGCGCGCGACTCCAGGATGGGCTCCAGCTCCAGCAGCACGGAGCGGCGGTACGCCGTCAGGCAGCCGGACAGGCACATCACCTGGCGGAACGAGCGCTCCAGGTCCTTCAGCCACTTCTGGGCGAAGTGGAACTTGATTTCAATCATCCGCGTCAGCCAGTTCTGGTGGCGGTTGATGACGAAGGTGCGCCCGCCCACCGCGGCCACGTTGGGGTGCACGAAGCGGCGGATGAGCTGGCGCACGGCGCTCTTCTCCACCACCACGTCCGAGTCCACGGAGACGATGATCTCCGCGTCCTCCGCGGCGCGGACGCCCCGGTTGATGCCCTTGCGCTTGCCCATGTTCTCCGGGTTGCGCATCACCCGGACGTTGGGGTGGCCCTCCGCGGCCCTGGTGGCCCACGCGACGCTGTCGTCGCGCGAGCAGTCATCCACGACGATGATCTCGGTGAGCTCGCGGGGATAGTCCTGCTCCAGCAGCGCCTTGACCGTGTGGTAGATGCCCTCGCCTTCGTTGAAGAGCGGAACGACGATGGCGACCTTCGGGCGGTAGGTGTCGTCGACCCGTTCGAACCGCTGCCCCTTCAGCCGCCGCAGGAAGGGGCCGAGGATGTAGCGGTTCATCAAGACGACGATGAACAGCAAATGGATGGGAAACAGTTCCATCGGTCCCGCGCGCCCCCTCACGCCCCGGAAGGGCCCCGGGAACCTCCCGGAGCCCTTCCTTCCGTCCCCAGACGGCCGCTCCACCCCTGTGAAGCGCCCGGAAGGTTGGGGTGCTTCGTCCGTCCCGCCAACTGTCCGGGACCGGTGGGCCGGCCGGTGTCAGGGAACGCGCATCCGCGCGGCGCGGACCCCTACTCGCCTTCCAGCGTGACGAAGACGCGGGTGGTGGAGGGCCCGTCATCCTCCGCGCACTGCTGGACGTAGTCGGCGTCAAAAGTCACACCGACCCGGGACTCCGCGGTCTCGCGCCCGCCGGTGCCCTCGGCGATGTGGAGCCGGATGGAGCATGCGAACCTCCCCTCTTGAGGGGGGATGAGCAGGGAGCAGGAGCCCGCGTTCAGGGCGAAGGTGGACGCGCCCGTCATCGTCGCGGTCAGGTCGCAGTCGAAGGGCGCAAGGGAGACGCGCAGGCCGTCCCGCGAGCCCACCTCCGAGGTCAGCTCGAGCGTGGGCCGCGAGGGGAGCAGCGGCTCGAGCACCCGGGCGCCGTGCGTCGTCATCACGACGGGGTGGGAGCCCGTCACGCTGGCGCGCGTGTCCTGGAGTTGCTGGAGGGGCGCTTCGTCCTCCTCTCCGCCGCACGCGGCGCAGACGAGGGAGAGGGAGGCGGACGTCAGGGCGAGGAGGCGGCGCATGGGTGAAACCCTTTCGAGAGGGCGCTGGCCTCGGGGCGACGTGCCCGCCCGCCCGAAATTCAAACAGGCGCGCTTTTCTGGGGCAGCGCCCGCGCCAGCTCCAGGTCGCGCTTCAGCTCCGCTTCCCGTTCCTGGCGCTGGGCGGGGGAGGTGAACGCGATGGCGGCCAGTGACTCGGTCGCGGCGGCGGCGATGCGGTCCACGCCGTCCCGGGAGATGACGCCCGCGTGGAACGCGTCCACCGCCGCGCCCACGTACGTGTCGAAGAAGAACACCTGCTTCGCGCGCCAGGCGTCCCGCTGCTCCCGAGGCGTCGCCACCACGTCGTGGATGAACACGGCGCGCACCGCCTGGGGAAGGGACTCCAGCATGCGGGCGCCGAACTCCACGTCGCCCTGGCCGCTGTCGCCCACGAAGACGAAGCCGTACTCGGGGAAGAGGCGCGCGTACTGTTCGAAGTTCTCGAACTTCTTCTGCGCGATGCGCGTGTTGCCCACCAGGTAGAAGAAGCTGCCGGAGAGCATCACCGCCAGCGGCACGCCGCGCCGGCTCAGCGAGTCCAGCGTCGCGTTCTCGATGAGGCCCAGCGGATCCTGCGGGCGCGCGCTCACGAAGACGAGGTCGCCCGCGCGGCCCGGGATGATGCCGGGCCCCCGGTCCAGCTCCTGGTAGAACGCGAGCACGCCCGGGTACACCGTCTTCGGCGGGTAGCGCTTGTCCACCCAGTTGGCGAAGAACGTGTCGTCGATGTCGCTCAGCACCTTGTTCTCGCCGCTGGGGACGGCGTCCGCCTCGCGCTGGAAGTGGGCGAGCAGCTCCGCGCGCACCGCCACGTCGTCCACGTCGTCGAAGACGAGCTTGTGCAGGTCGTGGTACTCGCCGCCCGCCTCCAGCAGGTTCTTGAAGCCGGTCAGCTCACGGCCCTTGAGCCCCAGGAACAGGTCGCGCAGCCGCGCTTCCGCCTGCGCGGGCGTGGCGCCCTTCTGGAGTGCGGTGGCCAGCGACGCGCGCACCGGCAGGGACAGCTCCGGCGCCCGGCGCGTGCACAGCAGGTCCAGGAGCGCCGTGTGGTGGTCCGGGCCCACGATGCGGTCATCCAGGTCCGACAAGAGGCGCACCAGGTCCACGTTGGACAGGAGGAAGTTCAGCTCCTCGCGGGTGGCGCCCTCCAGCAGGTCGAGGATGCGGCGCTCGTCGTGCCGGTCCGTGTGGCCCGTCATGTCCCGGCGCAGCGCCTGGAGCTTCGTCGTCGCGGTGGTCAGGTCCATGCGTGTCCCTCCCCCTGGGCTTGGGGCCGTGAAGCCTACGCGCCCGCCGAGCGGCCGGACCACCCCCCGTGACAGGCGCGGCGGTTCCTGATTGCCTGCGCGACATGACGGTGTCCCCCTCCTCCACGCCCCTCGACCTGCGCCCCGACGAGGTCCACGTGTGGCTCGTCGAGCCCGAGCGCATCGACGACCCGCGCCTCCTGGAGGCCTACAAGGCCCTGCTGGATCCCGGCGAGCGCGAGCGGCAGCGGCGCTTCCACTTCGAGCGGCACCAGCGGCAGTACCTGGTGTCCCACGCGCTGGTGCGGCTGACGCTGTCGCGCTACGCGCCCGTGGCGCCGGAGGCCTGGCGCTTCGTCCCCAACGAGTACGGCCGCCCCGCCATCGTCGGCCCCGAGGGCCAGTGGCTGCGCTTCAACCTGAGCCACACGGACGGCATGGCGCTGGTCGCGGTGGGCCGGGACGTGGACCTGGGCGCGGACATCGAGGACGCGGAGCGGCCGGGCGAGACGGTGGAGATCGCCGACCACTACTTCGCGAAGACGGAGGTGCAGGCCCTGCGCGCGCTGCCACCGGAGCGTCAGCGCGCGCGCTTCTTCGAGTACTGGACCCTGAAGGAGGCCTACATCAAGGCGCGCGGCGCGGGCCTGTCCCTGCCGTTGGATCAGTTCGCCTTCGACCTGGTGCCGGAGGGGATGCCCCGCATCGCCTTCGACCCGAGGATGAACGACCTGCCGGACGTGTGGCAGTTCATGCAGCACAAGCCGTCCGCCCGTCACCAGGCGGCGGTGGCCTTCCGCAGGCCCCGGGGTGGGGCGCTCACGGTGCGCTGGCAGCACACCGTGCCGCTGTCCGGGGACATGGCCCCGGTCATCAAGACGGCCTAGGTCGCGGCCGTCATCCAGCGCGTGAGGTCCTCGCGCACGGCCGCCAGCACCGGCGGCCCGTGCGTGCGGATGAAGAAGTGGCCGCCCTCGAAGTGGCGGATGCGCACGTCGGCGGTGGTCTCCTCGCGCCAGTGCTCCATCATGTCCAGCCCCACGTGCTTGTCCCCCTTGCCCGCGTACACGGACAGCGGGATGTCCAGCGGGGCCGCGTCCTTGCCGTTCTCCGACCAGGCCAGCGCGAAGTCCGCGCGCAGCGTGGGGAGGATGAGCTCCAGGAGCTCCTTGTGCTGGAGGACCTCCTCCGGCGTGCCGTCGTACTCGCGCAGCTTCGCGATGAAGCCCGCGTCATCCAGCGTGTGGATGGGCTCCCGGTCGTTGTGCGCCGGCGAGGGCGCCGCCGCGGCGATGAAGCCCAGCGGCTTCGGCCCGCCCTGGCGCTTCAGCGTCCGGGCCACCTCCAGCCCGATGCGCGCCCCCATGCTGTAGCCGAACAGCGCGAAGGGCCGGTCCATCAGCGGCGTCAGCGCCGGCATCAGCACGTCCATCAGCTCCGGCAGGGACTTCATCGCCGGCTCCATCAGGCGCCGCTCGCGCCCGGGCAACTGCACCGCGCACAGCTCCACGCCCGTGGGCAGCGCCATGCTCCAGGGCGTGTAGATGGCCGCGCTGCCGCCGGCGAACGGCAGGCAGAACAGGCGCAGGCGCGGCTCCGGAAGCGGCTTGCGGGACGGGAACCAACGGTCTTGGACGGGAGGGGTTGCGCTTGCCATGGCGCGGCCGTCTATACCACGCGCCCCCCGCGCGAAAATCCCCCTCCCGCACGCGGCGTGGGGGGCCGGAGCACGCACCGCGAGTGGAACGTGAAACATCCCTCCCAGCAGGTCCTCCCCCCATGTTTCACCGCCCCCTCCGGCGTGTCGCATCCGGCGTGTCTCGCACCCGCGGACGCGGAAACCTCCACGGCCACGGTTGGGTGTGGGGAGGGTTGTGGTAGCTTGCTTGACCGTGAGCTACGAGCTTTCACATCTTGAGGCGCTGGAAGCCGAGTCCATCTTCATCATCCGGGAAGTCGCGGCGGAGCTGGACCGGCCGGTGCTGCTCTTCTCCGGTGGCAAGGACTCCGCGGTGATGTTGCACCTGGCGGTGAAGGCCTTCTGGCCCGCACCGCTGCCGTTTCCGCTGATGCACGTGGACACGGGGCACAACTTCCCGGAGGTCATCCAGTATCGCGATGAACGGGTGGCGGAGCTGGGCGCGCGGCTCATCGTCGCGTCCGTCCAGGAGGCCATCGACGCGGGGAAGGTGACGGAGGAGAAGGGGCCTCGCGCGTCCCGCAACCGCCTGCAGACGCAGCCGCTGCTGGAGGCCATCGAGAAGAACGGCTTCAACGCCGTCTTCGGCGGCGCCCGGCGCGACGAGGAGAAGGCCCGCGCGAAGGAGCGCGTGTATTCCTTCCGCGACGAGTTTGGCCAGTGGGACCCGAAGAACCAGCGGCCGGAGCTGTGGGCGCTCTACAACGGCCGCCACCGCCGGGGTGAGCACCTGCGCGTGTTCCCCCTGTCCAACTGGACCGAGCTGGACATCTGGCAGTACATCGGCCGGGAGAACGTGGCGCTGCCGTCCATCTACTACACGCACCGGCGCGAGGTCTTCCGCCGGGACGGCATGCTGATGGCCTGGTCGCCCTTCATGTCCATGATGCCCGGCGAGACGGTGACGACGGAGACGGTGCGCTTCCGCACCGTGGGCGACATGACGTGCACCGCGTGCGTGCCGTCCACCGCGTCCACCGTGGAGGAGGTCATCACGGAGGTGACGGCCTCCCGCGTGACGGAGCGTGGCGCCAGCCGCGCGGACGACAAGTTCTCTGAGACGGCGATGGAAGACCGCAAGCGCGAGGGATACTTCTAGTGGAACTGCTGAGATTCGCGACCGCGGGCTCCGTGGATGACGGCAAGAGCACCCTCATCGGGCGGCTGTTGTACGACACGAAGTCCATCCTCGAGGACCAGCTCGCCGCGGTGGAGCGCACGAGCCACGCCCGGGGCGACGAGTACGTCAACCTGGCGCTGCTCCTGGACGGCCTGAAGGCCGAGCGCGAGCAGGGCATCACCATCGACGTGGCGTACCGCTACTTCTCCACCCAGAAGCGCAAGTTCATCATCGCGGACACGCCCGGACACCTGCAGTACACGCGCAACATGGTGACGGGCGCGTCCACGGCGGACCTGGCGCTCATCCTGGTGGACGCGCGCAAGGGCGTGCTGGAGCAGACGCGGCGCCACGCGTTCATCGCGTCGCTGTTGCGCGTGCCGCACCTGGTGCTGTGCGTGAACAAGATGGACCTGGTGGACTACGACCAGGGCGTCTTCGACCGCATCCGGGAGGAGTTCCGCCAGTTCTCCATGAAGCTGGACGTGTCCGACCTGTCGTTCATCCCCATCTCCGCGCTGGGCGGGGACAACGTGGTGACGCGCTCGGAGAAGATGGCCTGGTACCAGGGCCCCACGCTCCTGCACCACCTGGAGAACGTGCACATCGCGTCCGACCGGGACCTCATCCACCTGCGCTTCCCCGTGCAGGGCGTCATCCGGCCGGCGTCCGCGAAGAAGTTCCACGACTACCGCGCGTACTCCGGGCAGCTCCTGGGCGGCGTGATGCGCCCGGGCGACGAGGTGATGGTGATGCCGTCCGGCTTCACCACGCGCATCAAGGCGCTGGAGCTGGCCGGCAAGCCGCTGACGGAGGCGTTCCCGCCCATGTCGGTGAACGTGTCGCTGGAGGAGGAGCTGGACATCAGCCGCGGCGACATGCTGTGCCGCCCGGGCAACCCGCCCACCGCGAGCCAGGACATCGACGCGATGGTGTGCTGGCTGTCGGACTCGTCGCAGCTCAACAGCGGCTCGCGGCTGGCCATCAAGCACACCACCCGCATGGCGCGCGCCATGGTGAAGCAGTTGCACTACCGGCTGGACGTCAACACCCTGCACCGCGACGAGCAGAGCTCCGGCTTGAAGCTCAACGAGGTGGGCCGGGTGACGCTGCGCACGACGGTGCCGCTCTTCTTCGACGAGTACCGGCGCAACCGCAGCACCGGCAGCTTCATCCTCATCGACGAAGGCACCAACGCCACCGTGGGCGCGGGGATGATCAACGGCCCCGCCGTGGACAGGTAGAAGGGAATGGCGATGCAACAGCGTCCGGGCTTCATCCTCTGGTTCACCGGCATGTCCGGCGCGGGCAAGAGCACGCTGTCCACCGCGGTGGCGCGGCAGTTGTCGCCCGTGCAGCGCGTGGAGCTGCTGGACGGGGACGAGGTGCGCACGTACCTCTCCCGCGGCCTGGGCTTCAGCCGCGCGGACCGCGAGGAGAACGTCCGGCGCATCGGCTACGTGGCGCGGGTGCTGGCGAAGCACGAGGTGGGCGTCATCACCGCGGCCATCTCGCCCTACAAGAGCTCCCGGGACGAGGTGCGCGCCCTGGCCACCCAGGCCGGCATCCCGTTCCTGGAGTGCTACGTCCAGGCCAGCCTGGACGCGCTCATCGCCCGCGACGTGAAGGGGCTCTACAAGAAGGCCCTGGCCGGGGAGATTCCCCACTTCACCGGCGTGTCGGACCCGTACGAGCCGCCCGAGTCCCCCGAAATCACCGTCCGCTCCGACGCGGAGACGGTGGAGGCGGGGCTGGAGCGCATCCTCGACACGCTGCGCGACCGGGGGCTGCTGGCTCCGGCCGCGAGCGCCGCCTGAGACGGCCGGGCCGGTTCCGGCCGTCGCTTTTCGGCTAGGCTGGTGACCCGGGAGGGGGTCCGAAGGCCGTGCCGATGCTCGTCTACAATCCAGGCCAGCCGGATGAGCTGTCCTACCCGCTGGGGGACGCGCCCATCACCATTGGCCGCGCGGACGACCAGGGCATCTGCATCCCCCACCGCAGCCTGTCCCGCCAGCACGCCCGCATCGAGTCCTCCGACGGGCGCTTCTTCGTCACCGACCTGGGGAGCAAGAACGGCACCTTCGTCAACGGCGTGCAGATCCGCCGCAAGGAGCTGCGCCCCGGCGACACGCTGACCCTGGGCGAGCTCGTCTTCCTGCTCACCCACGAAGCGCCGCCGGCCGCGCCCGCGGGCTCGCCCGGCTCCGGCTCGGCATCCGGTGAACCCCGCCCCCAGCTCACGCGCGCGCTCACCCGCGTGCCGCTGAAGACGCTGGTGCAGGCGGTGTCCGGCTCGGAGCGGTCCGCGGTGGAGCCCCCCGGT
The DNA here is from genome assembly GCF_020036995.1 of Corallococcus sp. AS-1-12. NCBI lineage: Bacteria > Pseudomonadati > Myxococcota > Myxococcia > Myxococcales > Myxococcaceae > Corallococcus > Corallococcus sp. AS-1-12. The sequence goes on from NZ_JAIQDD010000001.1 coordinate 147,476, forward strand.
ACGGCCACGCGCGCCCGCGAGCGGATGCGCATCCTCCAGGAGGTGGCGAAGCTGCTGTCCGTCACGGACGACCTGGAGGCGCTGCCCGGCCGGGTGCTGGACCTGGCGTTTCAAATCCTCCACGTGGAGCGGGGCGCCATCCTGCTCATGGACGAGGGCACCGGGAAGCTGGAGCCGCGCGTGACGAAGACGGCCGAGGGCACGGCCGTGCGCGGGCCCATCTACAGCCAGAACATCGTGGACTTCGTGCTGCGCCGGAGCGTGGCGGCGCTCTTCTCCGACGCGGTGAATGATCCGCGCCTGGGCGCCGCGGAGTCCGTCATCTTCAGCTCCATCCGCGCCTCCATGTGCGTGCCGCTCAAGCCCCGCGACGAGGTGCTGGGCGTGCTGTACGTGGACAACGTCTCCACGCCCAAGAGCTTCTCCGAGGACGACCTGGATTTCCTCGTCGCGTTCGCGGGGCAGGCGGCGCTCGCGCTGGAGAACGCGCGGCTCTACCGCCGCATCGAGCAGGAGACGGTGCAGCGCATGCAGCTCATCATGGACGCGAAGCTGGCCTCGCTCGCGGCGCTGGTGGGCGGCATGGCGCACGAGCTGCGCAACCCGCTCAACTTCATCAGCAACTTCGCCGGCCTCTCCGTGGGGCTCACGGAGGACCTGGCCGGCGTGCTGGAGCCGCAGCGCGAGCGGCTGACCGCGGACTCCGTGCGCGACGTGGACGAGGCGCTCGCGTGCCTGCGCACCAACGTCCAGAAGATCAACGAGCACGGCCGCCGCGCGGACGCGCTCATCCAGAACATGCTCCAGCACGCGCGCCGCTCGCCCGGTCCGCGCGAACCGGTGGAGCTCAACGCCCTGGTCGCGGAGAGCGTCGCGCTGGGGCAGGGCGGCATGCGCGGCGAGCCCCTGTCCGTCCACCTGGACGCCGAGTACGACCCGGCCGTGGGGCGGCTGGAGCTCAGCCGCGCGGACGTGGGCCGCGTCATCATCAACGTCGTGGACAACGCGCTCTACGCCATGCGTCAGAAGCGCCAGACGCAGGGGGCCACGTACGTGCCGGTGCTCAAGGTGCGCACCCTCGCGCGTCAGGAGCAGGTGGAGGTCCGGCTGCGCGACAACGGGCCGGGCATCCCCACGGAGAGCGCGGGAAGAATCTTCGACCCCTTCTTCACCACGAAGCCGCCGGGGCAGGGCACGGGGCTGGGGATGTCACTCAGCCATGACATCATCGTGCAGGGACACCAGGGCACGTTCCGCATGGAGTCGGTGCCAGGGGAGTTCACGGAGTTCGTCATCACCCTGCCCAGGCGGGGGGGACGGTCACCCATGGAGCGAGGCTCGGGAACGCGATGAAGAACCTCATGGACCCCGCGCTGCTGGAAGCCTTCCAGGGCCGGTACGAGCTGCTGTCGGAGCTGGGCGAGGGCGGCTTCGGCCGCGTCTACAAGGCCCGCCAGGTGACCACCGGCCAGAACGTGGCGGTGAAGCTGCTGCGCCTGACGGACGGCGCGACGCCGGAGTCCGTGGAGCGCCGCAGCGCGCGCTTCGAGCGCGAGATGAAGCTGTGCGCGCAGATGCACCACCCGAACATCGTGCGGCTCATCGACTCGGGCCGCGCGCAGGGCGGCGCCGTCTACTCCATCTTCGAGTTCGTGCCGGGCAAGAACCTGGCGCAGGTGCTCGCGGAGGAGGGCGTGCTGGACCCCGTGGAGGCGCGCCACCTGATGCTCCAGTTGCTGGACGCGCTGGCGTGCGCGCACGCGCAGAACGTGGTGCACCGCGACCTGAAGCCCGCGAACATCATGGTCGTGCCCACGGGGGCCCGGCGCAACGCGCTGGTGCTGGACTTCGGCATCGGGTCGGTGACGGACGAGCTTGCCCGGGGGGAGGGCCAGCCGCGCATCACGTCCACCAATGAGTCGCTGGGCACGCCGTCGTACGCGGCGCCGGAGCAGCTCCGCGGGCAGGCGCCCACGCCGCGCTCGGACCTGTACGCGTGGGGGCTGGTGTTCCTGGAGTGCCTCACCGGCCGCCGCGTCTTCGAGGGCGCCACCGTCGCGGAGGTCATCTTCCAGCAGCTCTCCACGGAGCCGGTGCCCATCCCGCCGGCCATCGCCGCGCACCCGCTGGGCAAGCTGCTCCAGCGCGTCACCGCGAAGGACGCGTCCCAGCGCACCGTGTCCGCGGAGGTGCTGCTGCGCCAGTTGGAGGCGGTGGACGTGTCCAACCTGCCGCGCCGGCCCGCGCCCGTGCGCATCCAGCCCGCGGCCCCCAACGCGGAGACGGCGACGGTGGAGCTGTCCAGCCGCACGCCCAACGCCGTGTCCACGCGCTCGCGCCGGTGGGCGGAAGGGGAGCGCCGGCAGTTGACGGTGGTGTGCTGCACGCTGTCCGCGACGCAGACGGCGCCGGGGCCGGTGGACATCGAGGAGTTGGATCACGTGCTGGGGGCCCAGCAGGAGGTCTGCATCGAGATCGCCCGGCGCTACAACGGCCACATCGCCAGCGCGCTGGGCGACATCGTCCTCTTCTACTTCGGCTATCCGGCGGCGCGGGAGGACGACGCGCGGCGCGCGGCGCAGGCGGCGCTGGACATGGTGGCGGAGGTGAAGCGGCGCGGCCGGGCCATCGAGGCGGAGCGCGGCACGCGGGTGGAGATCCGCGTGGGCCTGCACACGGGCCTGGTGGTGTCTCGCGAGCAGCGGGACCCGACGCTCTCCGGCCTGGGCTTCGTGGTGGGCACCACGCCGAAGCTGGCCTTCCGGCTGTCCACCTCCGCGCCCTCGGGCGCCATCCTCCTGACGGGGGACACGCAGCAACTGGTGCGCAAGCACTTCCCGCTGGAGCGCGTGCCCGCGTCCCCGAGCGAGCTGTTGCCCCCGGGGCTGGAGACGTTCGCCCTGCAGGGCGCGGACGCGACGTGGAGCGGCACGGACGACACGCTCACGCTGGTGGGCCGCTCGCGCGAGCTGGACCTGGTGCTGTCGCGCTGGGAGCAGGTGCGCGCGGGGCAGGGGCAGGCGGTGCTCATCACCGGCGAGCCGGGCATCGGCAAGTCGCGCCTCGTGCGCGAGCTGGGAGACCGGCTGGGCGCGGAGCCCCACACGTGGCTGGAGGCCCGCTGCACGCAGGACAGCTCCGGCCAGGCGTATGCCCCCGTGGTGGACCTGCTCACGCGGATGCTGGACCCGAACCGCGACCTGCCGCCAGAGGGCCGGCTGACGGGCCTGGAGGCGCTCCTGTCCGGCTACAGCTTCGAGCTGCCGGAGACGCTGCCCCTGTTCGCGGCGCTGCTGTCCCTGCCGCTGCCGCCGGAGCGCTGGGCGCCGCTGGACGTGTCTCCCATGAAGCACCGGGAGCTCACGCGCAACGCGCTGCTCGCGTTCCTCGCCGCCATGGCGGAGCGGCAGCCCGTGGTGCTGGCGCTGGAGGACCTGCACTGGGCGGACCCGTCCACGCTGGAGCTGCTCAAGGCGCTGGTGGAGGAGGTGTCCTCGTCGCGCCTGCTCGCGCTGTTCAGCGCGCGGCCGGAGCTGGAGCCGCCCTGGGCCGCGTCGTCGGTGACGCAGGTGCAGTTGGGCGCGCTGGCTCGCGCGGAGGTGGAGCGGCTGGCCACCGCCGCCGCGGGAGGCCCGCTCTCCCCGGAGGCGCTGGAGGAGATCGCCACGCGCACGGACGGCATCCCGCTGTTCGTGGAGGAGCTGGTGCGCACGCTGCGCGAGTCCGGCGCGCTGGTGGAGCGCGAGGGGCGCTTCGCGCTGGAGGCCAGCAAGGCGGGGCCGGCGGTGCCGGGCACGCTGCGCGATCTGCTCGTCGCGCGCCTGGACCGGCTGGGCCGCGCGAAGGAGACCGCGCAGATCGCCTCCGTGCTGGGCCGCGAGCTGACGCATGAGCTGCTGCGCCACGTGAGCCCCCTGACGCCCGAGGCGCTGGAGGCGGACCTGGAGCGGCTGGTGGGCTCGGGGCTCCTGCACCGCAAGCGCCGGCCGAAGGGGCCCGTGTACCTCTTCAAGCACGCGCTGGTGCGGGACGCGGCGTACGACTCCATGCTCAAGCGGTACCGCCAGCAGATGCACGCGAAGACGGCGGAGGCGCTGGAGGCGCACTTCCCGGAGCAGGTGGAGTCGCGGCCGGACCTGCTGGCGCACCACTGGGCCGCCGCGAACCTGAAGCGCAAGGCCATCCTCTACGCGCAGAAGGCCGCGTTCGCCGCGCTGGTGCGCTCCGCCTACCTGGAGGCCATCCTCTTCGCCCGGCTGGGCCTGTCATGGCTGGACGCCATCGACGACCCGCTGGAGCGCGCGCAGTTGGAGCTGAGCCTCAACGGCGTGCTCGCGCCGGCGCTGATGTCCACGCAGGGCTGGCGCTCGCAGGACCTGCGCACCGTGGCCGAGCGCTCGCTGGAGCTGCTCTTCACGGTGGGGGAGAGCCCCTACGCGGCCCCGACCCTGTGGGTCCTCTCCATCTACTACCACCTGGGCGGGGATCAGCGCCGGGTGCGCGGCCTGTTGGACCGGCTGGTGGCGCTGGCGCAGCGCAACGGCGACGCGGGCCAGGAGGCGGTGGCGCTCACCATCCTCTCCAACATCGAGCTGCTGGAGGGCCGCCTGGGCGAGGCGAAGGCGAAGGCGGACCGGTGCCTGGCGCTGTTCGACCCGGTGGCGCACCGGATGCACCGCATCCTCTACGGACAGGACACGCGCGTGGGCGGCGAGTCCGTGCTGTGCCGGGGCCTGTGGCTGCTGGGCTTCCCGGACCAGGCGAAGGCGCACGGCGAGGCCGCGGTGGCGTGGGGCCGTGAGCTGAACCACGGCACCAGCATCGGCCTGTCGTTCATCTACCTGCTGCTCATCGCCCAGGAGCACAACGACCGGACGGAGGCGCTCCAGCTCATCGCCCAGCACACGGAGCTGTCCCACCGCTACGGCCTGCTGGAGCAGTCCGCCTACGTGGGCATCCTGCGCGCCTGGGCCGTGAAGGACCTGGAGACGATGCGGCGCAGCGTGGCGCTGCGCGAGGCGTTCGGCACGGAGATGGACCAGCCGGCGTACTACGCCATGCTCGGGGAGCTGGAGCTGGAGCTGGGCCACGTGGAGGCGGCGCTGGCCTCCGTGGAGCGCGGCCGGCAGCGCGCGCAGGCCCTGGGCGAGGCGTACCACGAGTCCAAGCTGCTCCACGTCAAGGGGCGGGTGCTGCTGCAGCGGGATGGAAACACTGCACCCTCCGCGGAGTCGTGCTTCCGGCAGGCGGCGGAGGTGGCGCACGCGCAGGGGGCCCGGATGCGGGAGCTGCAGGCCGTCACCGCCCTGGCGCGGGTGCTCCAGGCATCCGGGAAACAGGAAGAAGCCCGGCAACGGCTGCAAACGGTCTACAGTACCTTCTCCGAAGGATGGGGAACCCCGCCCGTCTCGGAGGCCCGCGCGCTGTTGGATGCGCTGGGAGGAGATCGCTGACATGAGCAAGAAGAAGCCGGAGTCGAAGGCCGCGCCCGCACGGGCCCGTCCGCTGGCGCGCAAGCCCGCGCGGGGCCCGGAGGCCAAGGCCTCGGTGAATGACTGGCAGGCCGTGTGGATGCGCGCCGTCGCGCTGGCGTGGAAGGAGCCCGAGTTCGAGGCGGCCCTCCAGAAGGACCCGCGCGCGGCCCTCAAGAAGCGCTTCGACTTCGACCTGCCCGCCAGCATCCACCTGAAGGTCGTCCCCTCCACCGCGCAGGACGCGGCGACGGACGGCACCTGGAAGGTGAACAACGCGGAGGTGGAGCTGCACCTGCCGAAGAAGCCGGCCGACGTGGCGGACCACGCCGTGGCGCTCTCCAGCCTCACCGACACCTACGGCCGCTCGCACTGCTGCGGCAGCCCCTGCTGCTGAAGCCCGCTCGGGGGGCGCCTCAGCGCTCCTGGGACTCGCCCCCCGACACCGCGAAGGCGCCCACGCTGGCCTCGCCGAAGCCGTCCACGCCCGCCACGCGCTGGAAGAAGTCCGGATCGCTCCGGCCCAGCGCGTAGGGCCTCAAGCCCAGCGCGGTGGACACCAGGTAGAGCGTCTGCACCAGCGCTCCCGTGTCCTGCAGCACCAGCGAGTACGCCAGCGTCTCGTACTTCCACGCGAGCCGGGGCACGCGCGCGGCCACCACCATCAGCACCTCCGGCCGCTCGAAGGGCTCCACCGGCGCGCGGGCCTCGTCCAGCAGCGCGTGGAACTCCGGCGTGGGGCCGCTCAGCTTCTCCAGGCGGTGGCCCAGCGGATCGTAGTGGTAGGCGCCCGGGGCCAGGCCCTGGCACTCGCCCACCAGGGGGTAGAGCTCCAGCGCGTACACCGCGCCCGCGCCGGGGTAGGGCCGGTCGGTGACTTCGCCGTCCTGCGTGGTGCGCACGTCGCGCACGCGCGCGGCGCGGTAGAGCAGCTCACCCAGTTGCTTCACGGTGAGGGGGGCCGCGCCCCGGCCTCGCAGGCTGCGGCGGGCCTCCAGCACCTCCGTGAAGGAGCGGTCGCCGCCCGCGCGCAGCGCCTCCAGGTCCGGCCGGTACAGGTCCACCCCCTCTTCCGTCACGGTGGGCTTGAGGGCGGGCGGGTTGGGCAGCTCCCCCCGGAAGCGGTAGGTGGCCCCCGCGCGCGTCTGGTGGCCCCAGCCGCGCGAGCGCAGGTGGAAGAGCAGGTCGTGCGGCTCCCACTGCTTGAGCGCCGTCTGCGTCTCCTCCGACGCCGGCACGTCCAGCCCGTTGGGGACCAGGATGCCCGTCTCCGCCAGCAGGCGCACCAGCTCGCGCAGCGTGAAGGACTCGATGCCGGTGTTGAACTGGTTGAGCCGCGCCAGCAGCGTGGGGCGGGCCATGTCGAAGAGCAGCGACACCACGCGCCGGTCATGCAGCGCCGCGGTGGCGTGCACCGTGGGGCAGTCCAGCACCGCGCGGCCCTCCGCCATGCGCGTGTGCGCGAAGCGCGACAACTGCAGCGGCTGGGCCGCGTCGAACGTCGCGCGGTGGCGCAGGAAGGACGCGGACGCGGGCGTGAGCGTCAGCAGCAGGTTGCCGCGCTCCTCCACCGTCCAGGACAGCAGGCCGCCGTCCCCGGCCAGGTCCAGCCAGTACCACGCGAGCGTCGTGTCCGTCCCCGCGGCCGCCGGCACCTCCGTCTCGTGGATGCCTCCGTCCGCGAGCGACTCGAAGACGGCGCGCACACCGGGGGCCAGCGGGCCCAACCGCAGTGAGCGGCCAGGGCCCTCCACGCGCGCGTCCTCCGCGTCGGGGCAACGCAGCGCCACACCTTCGGCGAGCGACAATCTCATTCGTGCGGCCTCACGGTTCCACACCGTAGAACCGAGTCGGGTTTTCCCAGAGAACCTTTCGTAGACGACTTTCGGTCATCACGTCACGCAAGGACAGCATCGCACCCAGCACATCCTCGCCGTGGTCCAGATGCGGGAAGTCGCTTCCAAAAACCAATCGGTCCTCCGGGAGGTGGCGCACCACGTCAGACAGGTACGGTTCGTCCGGTTCCACGGAAACGAAGCAGTGTTGGCGCAGGTAGGAGGAAGGGAGCTGTCGGATGGTGGCGGAGACCTCTGCACCCACAGCGCGATATTCCTCATCCAGGCGCCACGCCCAGTATGGCAGCCAGCCGCAGCCGGCCTCCATGGCGCCAATGCGCAGGGCCGGGTGCCGCTCCAGCACGCCCCCCTGGAGCAGCGCGAGCAGCCCCATCATCAGCTCCATGGGGTGGGCGCAGACGTGGTTGGCGAAGCGGGTGTCGAAGCGGTCCGCGCCCGCGGACGGCACGTAGACGTGGCCGCTGCCGTGGAGCACCACCGCGAGTGAGAGCTTCTCGCACTCGGACCAGAAGGGCTCGTAGGCGGCGTCCGACAGGAGCCGGCCGTTGATGGGGTTGGGGCGCACCATCACGGCGCGCCAGCCGAAGCCCGCGACGCGGCGCGCTTCGGCGACCATGGCCTCCGGCTGGTGCCGGCTGATGAGCCCCACGCCGCGCAGGCGCTCCGGGTGGTGCGCGCAGAAGCCGTGCAGCCAGGTGTTGTAGACGGACGCGAAGGCCGTGGCGACGTGGGGCTTCAGCGGGGAGAAGCCCTCCAGCAGCAGCGCGTAGGTGGGGAAGAGGGCCGCCATGTCCACGCCGTCGCGGTCCATCTGGGCCAGGTACACGTCCGGCCGCTGCAGCAGCTCGTTCCGGCCCAACCGCGCGTAGGAGCGCGCGGAGAACTCCAGCCAGGCCTTCTCCGGCATGTGGTTCCACAGCGGCTTGCCGTCCACCTCCGGCAGGGGCAGCACGGGCAGGAGGCCCTGGGGGCCCAGCCGCGCCAGGCGCTCCTCCAGCGACTCGTCCGGGAGGCGTCCCGGGCGGGGCGCGTGCCGGCGCAGGCCGGGCTCCAACTGCTCCGCCCACAGGCTCAGCGGCTCCAGGACGTGCCGGTCCGCGTCGAAGATGTGAAGGCCGTCGCGCATGCGTCAGGGTCCCCAGCTCGCGAGCTCGTCGCGCACGTCCTTGAGCAGCGCCTCCAGCAGGCCGGTGCGGCGCGCCTGGGTGCGCAGGGCCTGCTCCTCCGCGTCCTCCAGCGTGCCCGGCTGTCCGCCCCGCGCCGCCACCGCGCGGTCGCACAGTTCGCGCAGGAACTCGTGGTGCTGCGGCTGGAGCGCCTGGAAGCCCTCGCCCCAGCGGGCGACGAAGTCCACCAGCACGTCGCGCGAGGCCTCCGGCACGTCGCGGCGGTCCGGCAGGTCGCGGCTCAGGCGCACGAAGAGGTCCGGGAACACGTCGCGCATCGCGGTGGCGAAGCCCGGCGGGACGTAGACGGGCTGCGTGTCCGGGACGAGGTCGCCCTGGCGCTCGGCGGCCAGCACCGCGTCGAAGTCCGTGAAGAGGCGCTCGTGGCGGCGGCGCTCGTTCTGGTTTCGCGCGAGGAAGAACACCGCGCGCGGCAGCATCGCCGGGGCGGTGCGGCGCACCTCCGCGAGCGTGTCCCCCAGGGCCTGCCGCTCGGACGGCGTCAGGGCCCAGGCGGTGGTGGACTCGCGCAGGAAGCGGTCGGTGACGGCCTCCGGCCAGGGGGGCTCCTCCACCCGGGGCGGGCGCTGGATGCCGGCGATGAAGCCCCGGATGCGCTCGCAGGCGGCGTCCCAGGTGGACAGCCGCTCCACCAGGTCGCGGAAGCCTTCGAGCAACTGGGGCCGCGTCATGCCCAGGGGCATCACGTTGAGCATGATGGCGCCCCGGTCCTTCGCGTGCGCCTTGCGCGGCGTGGCGAGCCGGCCCTCCGCGCGCAGCCGCGTCCACAGCTTCGTGCCGCGCGGGGCCTGGAGGGGCGCCACCACCACCCAGGGCAGGTGCGTGCGCTGGATGTTCGCGTGCAGCGAGTCGAAGACCGCGGGCGTGTCCTGGTCGAACCCGACGATGAAGCTGCCCCGGGGCCCGATGCCGTGCGCCTGGATGCGCAGGAGGTCTCCCACGAGGTCCGCGCGCACGTTCTGGTGCTTCTGCGCTTCCTTGAGCGCGGCCGTGTCGAAGGACTCGATGCCCAGGACGACGGTGTAGAAGTTGGCGTCCGCCATGCCCTCCAGCAGCCCGGCGTCGCGGCTCAGGTTCATCGTCACCTGGGTGAAGAAGCGCAGCGGCCGGGGCAGGGCGCGGTTGAGGGGCACCAGCCCCGCGAGCACCTCCTTCGCGTACGCCGCGTCGCCGATGAACTCGTCGTCCGCGAAGAAGACGCCCTCCGCTCCGAGCGCCGCGTGGGCGCGCACCTCGTCCAGCACGCGCTCCACCGGCTTGTGCCGCTGCTTGCGGCCGTACAGGTAGATGACGTCGCAGAAGGAGCAGTCGAACGGGCAGCCGCGCGTGGTCTGCACGGAGCCCCACGCGTAGCGCGGGAGGTCCGCCGCGATGGCGTCCCAGCGGGGCAGGGGGCTCTCGCTCAGCGCGGGCTTGTCGAGCTGGCGGTACTCGGGCGCGTACTCGCCCCCGAGCCAGTCCGCGAGGAAGCGCGGCCAGGTGCGCTCCGCCTCGTTGACGAAGAGGGCGTCGAAGAAGCCCCGGTAGTCCTCCGGCGCGGCGGAGATGGCCGGGCCGCCCGCGACCACGGTGGCGCCCCGGTCGCGGAAGTGGCCGCCCAGGAAGCGCGCCTGGTAGGTGAGGGCGGAGTACATCACCGACACGCCGACGATGTCGTAGTCCGGCAGCTCCGTGTCCGCGCGGAGCTGGCCGTGCAGCTCCTCGTCCCAGATGTCCACGGTGAAGGTGTCCGGCGTGAGCGCCGCGAGCGTCGCGCAGGCCAGCGGCGTCATCGTCGCGCGCTTCACCAGGCCTCGCTCGGGGTCGAAGTCCTCCGTCTCCCGGTCCACGTGGCGCCGGTCGGGGCCGCACTGGACGAGCAGGATGCGGGGCTTGGGTTCAGGGGGCGGCGCCATCGCTCAGAAGTAGAAGGGCACGGGGTTGAGCTGCGCTTCTGCCTTGGGGGCCTTCAGCCACCCCATCCGCACGGGGACGTCATACAGCCGGCCGGGGCCCAGCCTCCGCCAGAAGTGGCGCAGCCCCGGGACGATGACCTTCACCGCGGATACGCCCACGTCGGGCCGTGATTGCTCCACCACCAGCGTCTCCAGCCCCACGCTCGCGGCCCGGGCCACGCACTCGCGCACGTCGTCCCGCAGGTCGTGGTGCCACACGCGCGGGAAGTCGTCGCGGACGCGCGCGGGCACCAGGTCGTTGGGGAAGAGCCAGCTCACGTCGCCGTGCGCGCTGGCGTCCCACGGCGACGGGGCCACGTCCTTCGGGTCGTAGCACTGGGCCACCTCCGTGAGGGCGCGCTGCACGGCGAGCTTCGCGTCGAAGTGGCAGCCGCACCCGGCCCAGGCCCGCCCGCGCTCCGGTGACCAAACGAGCGCGGCGAACACCGGGATGCCCAGGTCGTGCGTGAGGTCCAACACCGACAACGTGAGGCCGAGCGACTGGTAGTGCTCGCTCACGGACGCGAACCACGGCTCGTCGAAGGAGCGCAGGTCCAGGCGCGGACGGCGCAGGCGGTTGTACCACCAGAGCGCCACCGCATCGCGCTCCACCAGCTCCAGGAAGCCCTGGAGGATGGCCTCCTCCAGGCAGTTGCCCGCCGCGTTCCCGTTGGAGTTGAAGAGGCAGAAAGGCCCGTCCGCGGACGGGGGCGTGGGCGCGAAGAGGTACGCGAACGCCGTGGGCACGTACCGGGGGACCCCGTGCGTGAGCGACCACGCGGGGCTCCAGTCCATGGGCTCATCCGCGTACGGGCGGGGCACCGCGGTGCGCATGTCGCGCCGGCCCTCGCCGTCGGACCGGGCCTGGAACTGCGCGGCGCTGAAGTGCTGGAGCGCGTCCGGGTGCACGGCCTGCGCGCCCAACTGGGACGCCGTGGCGTGGACGCGGGGCTCGTCGCCCTGGAACACCGCGCTGTAGCGCTCCAGCGCCTCACACAGCGCGCCCGCGCGGGCCTGGGCCTCCGTGCGGCCCTTGCCGCTGGCCACGCGGTGGAAGTCGTCGGAGGCCGGCGCGTCCGTCCACGGGCACACGCGGAAGACGGCGGACTGGATGTGGCCCAGCGGGGCGTCGCCCGGCACCGCGCGCAGGTCGCTCACCACGCCCGTCACCGGGCTGATGAGGTGGCGGTGGCGCTCCCAGGTCTGCTCGGGCGTGAGGATGCGGTGGCCCCCGTCGTCGGTGAAGCGCTTGAAGCGCGAGGCCAGCTCCAGGGGCTTCTTCGCCCGCGCCTCCATCCAGTGGGGGTCGCCGCAGTCCGGGCACTGCGGGCGCTTCGCCACCGCGTGCGACTCCAGCTTCCAGGTGGCGAAGTCCAGCGTCCACAGCCGCGCCTGCCCCGGGCCGGCGGGCCCGTCCACCACCCAGCGGGCCACGAGCGTCGCCGCGAAGGACAGCCCCGCCTTCGCGGTGGTGGGCAGGCCCGTGCGCGGCGGGCGGATGGCGCGCGGCGGGGTGCCCTTGCGCGCGAGGTACTTCTCGATGGGGCGGTTGTCCCACAGCCGCGCCGTGAGGCACGTCCAGCAGGCGCGCTCGCCGGTGCCCACCACCGGGCCCGCGTGGCACGCGGTGCCGGACACCTTCAGCGGGAGGAACGCGGCGCCCGCGCTCCGGGCCTCCCGGGCCAGCGCGAGCGCTTCGGGTGACAGGTAGTCGTCCACCAGCAGCACGCGGCGGTCGGCGTCGTCGCGCACGTCCAGGCCGGTGTCGCGCAGCGCCTCCGCCAGCCCCTCGCCGTCCTCGCCGTCCACCGCGTGCACGGAGACGGACACGTCCAACAGCCGACCGGCCGCGGTGGCCGCGCCCACGCCCATGGACTCCCAGAAGCCGGCGACGCTCTCGTCGAAGACGTCGAGCGCCTCCTCCACGTGCCCGCGCTCCTCCAGCAGCGCCAGCGTGTAGAGCACCTCCGGCGCGGAGGCCCGCCCCGCCAGCGCGGCGATGACGTTCGCCACGGTGCGCTCGCCATCCAGCAGGGGCACGATGCTCGCGTGCAGCTCGCCCTCCAGCAGGAACTGGGCGCGCTCCCCGACGAGGAACACGCGCCGCGCGTCGAGCACCTCGGCGCGCAGGTGGGGCTTGATGCGAAGGACTCGGTCCATGGGCAGGCGGGCGAGCCTACCCGGTAGCCCTCGCTCGTGGATACGACCCGGCGCGGCTTCCGGGGGCCCGGACCCCGCGTGGTAGAACGCCGCCTCATGGCCCGCATCCCCCTGACGCAGAGCGCGCGTGTGTCCCCGGCGTCCCTCCATCCCCCCCTCCGGAGCCGCGCCGCCACCGGCACGGTGGAGGTCACCCTGCTGCTGCGTCACGGGTCACCGCTGCCCACGGTGGCGGAGCTGTGCACGAACCCGCCGCGCCGCCCGCTCACCCATGAGGAGTTCGAGGCGAAGTACGGCGCGGACCCGAAGCACCTGGCCGCCGTGCGGCGCTTCGCGAAGAGCCACGGCCTGACCGTCACCTCCGAGCGGCGCGACCGGTGCTACGTCGTGCTCCAGGGGTCCACGGCCGCCATCCGCAAGGCCTTCGACGTGGACCTGCGGCGCTACACTTACGGGAAGACCTCCTACCTGACGCACACGAAGCCGGTGTGCCTGCCGCGCGCGCTGAAGGACGTGGCGGAGTGGGTCCTGGGCCTGGACACGCGGCCGCTGGTCACCCACAACGCGGCGGCCCTGCCCATCCCCCGGGAGATGGCGCGGCAGGCCGGGCTGCGCACGTACACAGCGCCCCACGTGGCCGCCCTCTACCGCTACCCCCGCAACCTGGGGGAGGGCCAGTGCGTGGGCGTCATCGAGCTGGCGGGCGGCTACAAGCAGGCGGACCTGGACGCGTACCTGAAGGCCGTGGGGGTGGAGCGCACGGCGCCGGTGGTGAACGTGGGGCCGAACAAGGCGGGGATCCTCAACACCGCCTCCAACGCGGAGGTCACCATGGACGTGGAGCTGGTGGCCTCCGTGTGTCCGGCCGCGCGCGTCGTCGTCTACAACGCGGCGTCGAAGGACTACTCGCTGCGCGACTACCACCGCGTCCTGGCGGAGGCCATCAGCGACCGGGAGAACCGGCCGTCGGTGCTGAGCACCAGTTGGTCCTTCTACGAAGGGGCGCTCATCCAGCCGGGCGAGGAGCTGGCCTTCGAGCGGCTCTTCGTCGAGGCCGCGCTGCTGGGCATCACCGTGTGCGCCGCGTCCGGTGACCTGGGCTCGCAGGTGCCGGTGAACGCCCGCTCGCCCACGGGCGCCATCACCGTGGCCGCGACGAGCTACCCCGCGGCGAGCGCGCTGGTGCTGGGCTGTGGCGGCACCACGCTGGAGGCGGTGGGGGACGTCCTCCACCACGAGCGCGTGTGGAACCGCCTGGGCGAGGCGATGTCCATGGGCCCCAGCTCCACGGCCGCGGGCGCGAGCAGCGGCGGCGTCAGCACCATGAACGCGCTGCCGCCGTACCAGCAGGGCATGGGCGTGCCGGAGCTGGTGAAGTCGTCATGGAAGAACGGCGTGTTCGAGGTCTCCCGGAGCACCGGCCGGGGCGTGCCGGACGTCGCGGCGAACGCGGACCTGCACACCGGCTATGAAATCGTCTTCAAGGGCCAGCAGGGCGTGGCCGCGGGCACGAGCGCCGCCGCGCCCATGTGGGCCGCGCTCATCGTCCGCCTCAACGCGGCGCTGGGCGAGCGCGTGGGCTTCCTCCACCCCCGGCTGTACGCGCTCGTCACCGAGGGCCAGCCCGTCGTGCGCCGCATCACCCTCGGCGGCAACGGCGCGTACTTCGCCAGCGACGAGACGCTGTGGAACGCGTGCACGGGCCTGGGCACGCCGGACGGCGAGGCGCTGCTCGCGGGCCTGCGCAGGCTCCAGCGCCGCAAGCACTGAAGCCTGGCTTCGTTGGCGCGCGGCTACTCCAGGATGCGCTCCATGCTCAGGAAGGGCCGCGCGGCGGGGATGCCGCGGCCCTTGCAGACCTCGATGAACTTGTTGGATTCGATCATCTGGGGCGCGGTCTCGTCGTACTGGAGCACCATCACGTGGCGCAGCCAGGGCTCCTGGCCCATGGCGTAGATGAAGACCTCCTTCGGGTTCAGGTGATTGAGGATCTCCGTGGCGCGGGCGCTGTCGGAGCCGTTGAGCCGGCGCGACTGGTCCATCTTGCGCGGCAGGGGCTGGCTGAGCAGCGGGCCGTACATCCAGCTCATCGGGCCGCCCTCGCACTCCATGCCCAGGTAGAGCGCGTCCAGCGGCCCCACCAGCGCCGACAGGTGCTGGTACATGCGCGGCTCCAGCGCGTTGGAGTCCGCGGCCATCAGCAGCGAGCGGCCGGCCAGCCGCACCAGGTGCGCCGTCTTCGCCTGCACCGCCAGGTCGCTGTGCTCGCCGATGAAGGGGATGCCCATCAGCGACCCGCCGGGGATTTGAATCTCCTGCAGGTCGTCGATCTCGATGACGTTCTTGAAGCCCGTCTTCTCCAGCACCAGGCGCAGCGACGGGTCCGCCAGCGAGTACGCGTTCGAGCGCGGCACCACGATGGTCCCGATGCGGTGACGCAACTGCAGCAGCGTCTCCATCATCAGGTGGTCCGCGTGGCCGTGGGTGATGAGGACGTAGTCGATCTTCTCCGGCAGGTCCGCGTGGGTGAAGCGCCGCTGGTCCGTGGGGAACTCGTAGCTGATGACGGGGTCGGTGAGGACGGACACCTCGCGCGTCTCCATCAGCACGCACGCGTGGCCGAAGTAGCGCACGCGCACGCCGGGGCCGGTGTACGGCTCGGGCTTGCGCGGGGCGGTCTCCGTGAAGAGGTCCGCGAAGGCCTCCGCGGCGGAGGACGGCACGCCCAGCATCTCCGCCACCTGGCCGGGGCTGCCCGGCGTGTGGCGCATGCGGAAGAGGGCGTCGATGCCCTCGTGCCGGTAGGGCACCTGGAGCCACAGGGGCGAGTCGCCCTCCAGGCGCGGGGTGCTGAAGACGTACTTGCGCGCGTCACCGGCCACGCGCATCAGCGAGATGCTCTGCGACGCTTCCTTGTAGAGGCTGCTGCGGTAGAGCAGCGGCTCCATGATGCGGGCGTTGGCGCGGTGGGCCAGGTCGTAGTGCAGCTCCACGAAGCCGCGCAGCATGTCCGGCACCTTGGCGTAGAGCGGCTCCAGGGACTCGCCCTTGGAGCTGGCCAGGAGCTGCTCCAGGTCCGACACGGCCTTGGTGTAGGCCAGCATGTCCGCCTGCTCGCGGGTGGTGCGGTCGAGCAGGGCCTTCACCTCGTTCACGCGCGACACGGGGTGGTTGATGAAGGGGCCGCCCATCAGCGCCGGGTTCTGCAGCGCGGCCACGTGCACGTCCGGGTTCGCCACGAACGACTGCATCAGCTTCAGGTGCAGGCGGGAGACGAACAGCGGCGCCGTGGCGGGGGAGATGAGGTACCACCAGACGTACCACTGGTTGAACAGCGGCTCGATGGCGACATCGGGCTTCAGGTACATCGGGCGGTCGAGCATGGAGGTCTCACGAGGGCGTCCGCCGGAACCGTGGGCCCGGACGCACGCGGATGGGCCGCCAATGTTGACGATTCCGGGCCTGACTTCAAGGTGCGGACTTCCTGGCCTGACCCGGAAGACGGCGGGGGCCCGCTACGGGCACCCCCGGCCCGCGTACGCGCTCGCGGACGGCGCATCACAGTCCAGCACGCGCACCCCGCCGGTCAGCCCCTCCACCTGGAACAGCGTGGGGACCCGCCCGGAGGAATAGGTGAGCGTCAGGGTGCCGGGCGCGGCGGCGGCGAGCGCGTCGGGGAGCCCCCGGCTGGCGCGCAGGCAGCCCAGGTCGCCCTCGACGCGCACGGGCCGCCCCGACGCGGGCAGGAAGCACAGCCCGCTCACGCTGGAGGCGTCCATCGACGGGGGGAGCGGGATGTCCTCGCCCACCTCGTCGCAGCATGACGGGACCTGCCGGCACGTCGTCGCCAGGCAGCGCGTGGCCGGGCAGGAGTCGCTGTCCCAGGTGTTGTCGCACACCGGCCGCTCCCAGCGCGCCACGCTGGCCACGGTGCCGTTCGCCAGCCGCACGTTCGCGTCCACGACGAAGCGGATGGGCTGCTGGGTGGCCTGGGCCCGCTGCCGCGCCTGCACCGCCGAGGACTCCAGCTCCCGCGCCGCGCCGCTCTCGCGCCGGCGCTCCAGGTCGCCGCGCATCCCCGCCACCGCCAGCGCCGTGCCCACGGCGAACACGGCCAGGGCCGCCATCAACTCCAGCAACGTCATCCCACGGGAGCGCTTCATGAGGTCCTCGGAGGGGCGTCGGGGCCCGGTCATGGCACCCGTCCCGCGATGGCCGGGTTGCGGAGGCTGACCCGGAAGGTGAGGGTGCGGCGGCGGTAGCCGTCCTGGGGGAAGCCCTCGTCGTCGCTCGTCCCCGCCTGGACGGAGCCCAGGTCGCGGCGGGGCGTGCGGACCACGAGCGTCACTTCAATGGAGCGGACGCGCTCCTGGAGCAGCCGCTGGAGCTCCGCGTCCGACGTGGGTGCGTCCTCCGGAGCGTCCGCGGGTCCCGTGTCCACCGCGCACAGCGCCTGGCCGAGCGTGCAGGCGTCCACCGCGGGCCTCCCGGCCTCCGCGTCCGGGAACCAGCGCGGGGGCAGTTGGGGCTGGGACAGGTCGATGAGCCCCTGCCGGACCTTCAGCCGCTCGACGTCGCGGCTCATCGCGGTCCACGTGGTGGCCCCCGCGGCCAGGTACTCCAGGACCGGTTCACCCGAGGCCCAGTTCACCCGGTACGACGCGCCCTGGGCCCGCATCAGCAGCCAGCCCGTCTGTTCCCACACGGCGTCCTGGGCGTCCACGCAGGGCCCGCTCCCGGTTCGCAGTGCGCCGGTGCCCGCGACGGCGGACACCTCCTGCGACGCCGCGCGGACCTGCGACACCTCCACGTGGCAGGCCAGCGCCTGGCTGGCATTGACGAGGAACGCGGGCGTCGTCTGCCCCGACACGGGCTGGAGCTCCGTGGAGGGCGAGGCCGCCGTGCAGAAGCGCTCCGCGCCATCCTCGCGGACGCGGTAGGCCTTTCCACCGGAGCAGTCGTCCAGGGTGATCAGCCCCCGGCTGTCGCCCCACCACAGTTGCAGCGCATCCGAGGCCATGTCCGCGTAGGGGCCGCTCGCGGGCGGCAGCCTGAAGCCTGGATCCGCGGCCAGCAGGGGCGGACGGCCCTCGGACAGGTCCGGTGACGTCCACACGGTGAGGCCCTGGCGCACGTCTCCCTGGGAGAACACCAGCGTGGCGTTCCCCATGCCGGCGCCCACGCGGAGCAGCTCGGAGACGAGGAACTCCTTGATGGAGCGTGCGTTCGTCTGCGCCAGCATCGTCTGCTGCTCCAGCGTCGAGCGCCGCTGGAGCTGGAGGCTGGCGCCCAGGGCCATGGCCAGCAGCACCACGGACACCGCGGAGCCGATCATCAGCTCCACCAGCGTGAAGCCCCGCTGAAGGGAAGCCCCGCGGCTCATGGCGCCATCCGCGTCTGGAGGACCACCACCTGGCGTCCGGTCCGGGCCGGCTCCACCCAACTGACGCTGACCCGCACGTTGACGAGGTCGCCAGGGCCCTGTCCCCGGAGCGAGCGGTCCACGGCCGGCACGCCGACGGAGCCGTTCTCGTTGAGGCCCGGCTGGACGGAGCCGTCCACGTCCACGGAGATCTCGTACTCGCGCGCGACGACGGAGGCCGCGGGCTTGCTGGTCAGCACCGCCCCGGCGGCGGTCTGCCACACCGTGGAGCGGGTGCCGTCCAGCGCGGCGATGTTTCCGCACGCAGGGGCGCGCGTGCACCCCATGGACACGATGTTCTCCAGGGTCAGCTCCCCCAGGGTCTGGGCTTGCGTGGCGGTGAGGGTCCGGCGGTTGGCGCGGTTCGTCTCGCGGATCATCGCCATGGCCCCCATCAGCCCCAGGATGAGCACCACCGACGCGGCCAGCGTTTCAATCAGGGCGACGCCCCGGCTCGCGGAGGTCTTCCGGGTCTTCATTTCGGCAACCGTCCTTCCGGCACGGGCTCCCAGAACAGGACCCGCGAGCGCGTGGCGGCGGCGCTTCCGGTGTCGTTGTTCCAGGCGTCGTTGCCCACCATCAGCATCTTTCCGTCCGCGGTGAGCACGAAGAGGTGCTCGTCATGGACCACCGGCGCGCTGACGCCGTGGCCCTGGAGGGGCGCGCTCGACAGCGTGGGCGCCAGCGCCCCGGTGTTCACCTGGCCCACGGCATAGAACCGCCCGCTCTCCGTGCTGCTCAGGCTGCAGATGTCCGCGGCCTTGCCCACCGCCGTGGTGGCGTAGACCTGGTCCTGGGACAGCGAGACGCCGCCCCACACCGCCTGCCCCGCGTCCAGCGGCTTCACCCAGAGCGGCGTCAGCGCCGAGCAGCCCCGTGTGCCCGTGGGGTCCGGATCCTCGTAGCCCAGCAGGTGGTAGCGGTAGCGGGTGTTGTTGGCCGGCCCGTCCGAGCTCTCGTCCGGGTTGTCCGCGGTGCCGAAGTAGAAGCGGACCACCGGGCCGGTGGACGCGTCCGTCACCTTCACGGCCAGGTTGGAGTAGAGCTGCTGGTAGCTCTGGTCCTGCCCCTGCGCGGCGCTGCTGCTCAACGACACGTCCACCGGGGCGTCCGCCACGCGGCAGCGGCGCACCTTGGCGCCTGGCGGCGCGCTCGTGTCGACCTGATCCAGGTTGATGCGGTACACGCGGCCGGCGGTGGTCGGGACGTAGAGGACCTCGTAGGTGCCGTCATGGTCCAGGTCCACCAGCGCGGCCTCGCCCGCGATGCCGGAGGCGTCGTCCAGGGTGATGACGCCCGCCATGCGGCCGGCGGCGGTGGTGCCCAGGTCCAGCGGGCGGCCCGTCTTCATGTCGAGCAGGTAGAGGGTGCCCGCCCGGCCGGAGCTGGGGACGTAGTCCGTGCCGACGACGGCGGTCCACGCGCCTGGGGTCCGTGTGGAGCCCCAGGCCAGGCGCACCACGCTCGGCGCGTGCCGCGAGCCGGAGTCATCCGGGAGCTTCACCTTCTTGGGCGATGACCTCTCCGCGTTGCGCGCGTCCGTGAAGGCCTGCTGCACGGCGCCGTCCGCCAGGCTGAACTCCCAGAGCGGCAGCGGGTACTGCGCGGGGAGGTCCGGCCGGGTGATGTCGAGCGCGAACACCGCCGGGCTGCCCTTGCCCGTGGCGGAGACCAGGACCGTCTTGGCGCCCTGCGTCCGGGAAGGGGTGCTGGACATCGTCCACGCGGGCTTGCCGGGCACGCCGAAGTCCACGTTGGCGATGGTGGGCGAGGCATCCACCTGCGGACGGGGCAGGTTGCCCGAGCCCAGGAAGCGCGCGTACCGGTTGACGTAGCGCTCCAGCAGGAGCCGCGGCAGGTAGGCGAACCGCTCCTCGCCGGTGCCGTAGTCGCGCGGCGACGTGCCGGCGCCACATGACGTCGGCGCGAAGTAGCCGCGTTGTTGATCCCGGGCGAGGCAGCCATCGCGCGCGCCGGTGCGGAACGCCCCCGCGTCGAAGGCGTGCAGGTAGCCGCTCACCGTGCCCACGTAGGCTACGGTGCGGCGGTTCTTCAGCGGCTCCATGAAGTTCTTGCGGTACTGGTCGCGCTCCGCGGCGCGGGCGCTCTGGTACCAGCCGTCGAGGAACGGCGGCACGGCCAGCGCCACGGTGGACAGGTTGACGCCGCCCACGGGCCAGGCGCGCCGCACGTTCGAGGCGCCCGGCGCGTGCAGGTCCTCCCAGCCGTACAGCCACTCGCGCAGGAAGGCGCGGTCGTTGGTGACGTCGTTGATCTGCTTGAACGGGTGCGTGGGCGTGCCGCAGGTGCCGTCGTTGTTCAGGTCGAAGACGTAGCGGCCGTTGACCACCTGATCACAGAGCGAGTCCGGGAAGAGGGGGCTGGTGGACGCGCTGTCGGCGGCGGCCGTCGCGATGTCCGTGCGCGCCCCCGTGGCGTCCAGGGTGAAGAGCCTGCGGGTGGCGGGGTCCTGGCCCTTCGTCAGCGCGATGGCCATGACCCGGCCGGCGTTCCACCGCTCGACGACGTTCGTCCGGTTGGGGGCCTCCGGGTCGTAGAGCGAGCGGAAGTAGAGGTGCCCGCGCACGGCCAGGTCCGTGGTGCCGTCGTAGGCGCGCGTGGTGGCGGCGGGCATGCCGGCATACCCGGGCGCCGTCCAGCCCTGGCCCCAGCCGCGTCCGGGCGTCTCGTTCGCGCCCCAGACGATGGCGTTGCCCACGGTGGACGGCGAGGCGCGAGCGTAGGTGCCGGCGCGCACGGCCTGGTAGCCCACGTCCACGTTGTCGATGATGGGGCGGCAGCGTTCGTTCGGGCTGGTGATGTCCGCCTTCCAGCACAACTGCGAACCGGTGAAGCCCAGCGCCAGCATGTCCAGCTCCACCTCCTGGGTGGGCGGCGAGGTGTTGGGGAACTCCACCGGATACCAGGTGGGGTTGGGATTGCGGGTGCAGGTGCCGCCGGCGCAGACGCGGCAGTCCACGGCCACGGCGTACCGGAGGGTGGGCAGCGGCCCGCCGGGAGGCCGGCACGCGCCGGGGATCTCCTCCGACCAGCACGGTGCGCCGCCGGTGCAGGTGCGCGGCGCGGGGGCGAGGTCGTCCTGGCGGCGGAAGCGGACCTTGGTGATGGTGAAGTCCTCGGCGATGTCCGGGGAGATGTCGCCGGAGACGGTGCCGGAGCGGACGCCGCCGCCGTTCTCCTTGTTGATCAGGAACACGACGTCGTTGAAGTCGCGGTCACCGCCGCCGTTGAGGTCCTCGAACCCGAGGATCCACCGGAAGGGGTCCGTGCTCGGCGCGCCCATGATGACGTGGGCCATGCGGTTGTTGGCGGGCCGGGGGATGGACTCCTTCTCCATGGGCATGTCGAGGTTGCCGTAGGCCGCCGTGTTCAACCGGCCCAGCGTGGAGTTGAGGTGGGTCTTGGGGCCCTCCAGCCAGCCGCAGAGCAGCTCCTTGGTGCCGGACACGGCGCAGGCCCCGGCGGACGTGGAGGGGCTGCTCGGGTTGCAGCTCGAGTTGTAGCTGCAGCCGATGTTGCGCTCGGCCGTCACCGTGCCGCCCACGGCGTTCTGGTCCATGTTCCACGCCGCCTTGGAGAAGAAGACGGAGACGGACGTGCGCAGGTGCAGGGTGCACTTGTCGTCCGCGTCCCGGCGCAGGCACGGGAAGACGGTGCCGCCCGTGGACGTGGGGGCGTGGGACGCGTCGTAGAAGACGACGAGGAAGAACACGAGCTCCTTGCCGCCTTCGATCTGCCCCAGGTCCACGGTCCTGTCGTACGTGGTGATGCCGGGGTCGGGGTTGGTGGCGCGCTGGAGGCCGTTGGGGTCGTACCGGGAGACGTCGTAGTCGGGGACGCCGTCGGCGGTGTTGCTGGAGTCGGCGACGGGGGCGATGTTGTTGAAGACGCTCAGGTCCGTGTCGTCGTCGGACAGGAGGAAGACCATCTTCCCCAGGCCCAGCTTGTTGTTGCGAGGGTCGGCGGGCTCCAGCAGGTTGGGGATGTAGTCGAAGACGCCACGGTCGGAGAACGCGGGGGACGTGGGCGCGCCGCCCATCAGGCTGCCCACGAGGTCGACCTTGAGGGTGTTGCCCGTCTGCCCCGGCCGCGCGTCCTTCAGCGACTGCTGGGAGGCGAAGGTCGACGCGCAGCCACCGTTCATCGCCAGCTCGGGCTGGTTGTAGGTGAAGCCGCCGGAGGTGAACGACACGTTGCACCGGCGGTTGGGCGCGCCCGCCGAGGTGTAGGGGCCGATATAGGGGCGGGCCTTGGCGCCGCTCGTGGGCGCCAGGTTGAAGAGGTCCTCGTGCAGGTCGAGGATGCCGTTGCTGTTCTTGTCGACGAGGTTCCCGTTGGCGTCCGCGTAGCCCCGGGCCTTCACGTCGTCCATGTACATGTAGCCGAGCGCGTGCGAGGCGCCGGCGGACTCGAACACGTAGCTGATGGTGACGTGCTGATCGAACGGGAAGTAGATGCGTTCGGGGTCCAGCACGGTGAGGTTGGTGTTGAGCTGGAGCCGGGGCGGGCTCTCGCGGGTGATGTTGACGGACTGGTTCGTGTCGAAGCCGCTGGCCTGGAAGTCGGGCTGCTTGTCCTGGGTGAGCACGTCCTGGCAGAGCTGGCTGAGCCCCTGTGCGTGCGCGAACAGCGGTGCCAGCAGGAGCGCGCAGACGGCGAGGGCGCGGTTCATCGCGTCTCCTTCGCGCGCCGCTCGGCGAGCTGCTGCTCCAGCTCCTGCCGCAGCCGCTCCGCGCGCTGGGGCTCCGGAGGCTGGGACGCGGTGGCCAGGAACGACATGAGCGCATCCAGGTCCGAGGGCGCGAGCATGCGGGTGTCGCAGCCCGTGTCGGGCTTGAGGCGCTGGGGCCCCTGGATCCACTTGCGGACCTGCTCGTAGCCACGGCGGGGCATCAGCTCGCCCAGGTGGGGGCCGCTGCCCTTGGAGGCCGCGACGAGGCCCGAGGTGGACGGGGCCTTCGTCTGCGCCTGGGCGACGTGGCACCGGGAGCACGCCTGTTGGAAGAGGACCTCGCCCCGGCTCTCCGCGTGGGCGAGCGGCGCGAGGAGGAGGAGCGCGGGGAGGAGGTGGACTCGCATGGACGCCTCGATGCCTTGCAAGCTTCAGAAGAAGCGGACGGTCTGGGTGGCCGGGGCGCGGCGGTCCAGGGAGTTGTTGAAGGTGTTGTTGGGGCCGCAGCCGCGGTTCACGCAGCCCGGGCCGGTGAGCTGCAAGGCATTGTCATTGGTGATGAGGGCCTGGACGACGGAGCGGGCAGGGCGCCCGCCGCCCACCACCACCTCGCCCACGGCGACGAGCCAGACCCGGCGGTTGGTGTCGGTGGTGAAGTCGGCGTCATCCGCGTCGTCATGGACGAACACGCGGTAGCGGACGTGGGCCTGGCGTGGGTAGTCCACGTAGGCCTCGCCCGTCGCGCTCGAAAGCTCCGAGGGCGTCATGGCCTCCGGAGTGAGCGAGTACGTGTTCCAGCCGTCAGCGGAGCCCGCGGCGGGGAGGACCTCGTACCAGGGCTGGGCGGCGGACCCGAGCCCGGGCTCGCTCACGGGGGCGCCGAGCTGCGCGAGCGCGGAGTTGTAGGTCTCCGAGTCCCCGAGCAGCAGGCGCATCGTCTCGCGTCCCTCCGCGAGTCCCGCCTCCGCGGCGAAGAACGCCTCCTTCTGTCTGCGCAGGTCGCCCTGGACAGAGGCCTCGCGGGTCACCGCGCGAACCGTCAGGGCGACGGTCACGCTCAGCGCGAGCGTGATGCCCAGGGCCGCCAGCAGGGCGAAGCCGCGATGGCGTGGCTTTCTGAGGGGAGAGGTGGGACGTCGTTGGGAGCGGGACTCCGAGGGGGGAGGAGCCATGGCCCGGGATAGAGCAAGGGCCGTGCCCTGGGCTTACGGATGATGACGAAAGGGCCGTCACCCTCTGGAAGACAGACGTCGCGGGTCCTGACGGCGCGCCAATTCCAGACAAACTCACGGGTGATTTCTCCAGAATCTGGATGGCCTGAACCAGATTCTGGAAGCGCGTCAAAAGTATGTTCTGGGAACATCAGGCAGGTCGGGCCATGCCTGCTTGCCCCGTGCCCGCCCGGGGAAGCGGCCGTTGCGGGGTGGACAGAGGACGCCCGGCCAGGCGTCAGACCCGTTGCGCCCGACGAGTCCCCTGCTATAACGCCCGCCGCCTCACGACCCCGTAGCTCAGTTGGATAGAGCGGCGGTTTCCTAAACCGCAGGCCACAGGTTCGATTCCTGTCGGGGTCACTCCGCAACCCCCCGTTCCGACTGAGGATTTCGTCAGGATGGGGTAGGGCGGACGCGCAGGGGCCGGGACCCTGGGAGCGCGGTAGGAGTCCTGAGGCTCTTCCCTCGGGCGCCTCTCCTCCTCCTCCTGACCTCAGGTGTCGTCGGGTAGGAAGACGAGGTGATCCACGGGCAGGCGCCCCGAGTTCGCGAGTTCGAGGTACTCCTCGCGGCTGCGGACCGTCGCGATGACCTCTGGAGAGCCGTTCTTCATCACCAGCACCGCGCCGATGGTTCCGGGTTCCTTCGCATTGAAGATCGCCTTGAGCGCGACCTGCTGCACGGAAGAGGGGCGGGCGCGAAGCTCGCGGACGATTGCAACGACGATTCCCGTGGCCGCGGTCGACAGCAACGCGACGAACAGCCAGTCCACCTGGCCTGTGGGTGACCGGTTATAGGCCAGACCCGTGACGATGATGGCTGCACCCAGCCAGACGGGCACCGCCAACACCCACCCTGAAGTTTCTCTCTTCACCCAATCATCCGCCGGCCAGTGGCAACGAGGCACCCGAGTTCACGGCCCCATGGACCGGCGAACCCCTTGCTCTATCTTATCACCCACCAGATAGTCCGTGATGAAGTACCCGACGCCTCCGATGATGATCCCCGCGACAGTACCCAATCCGGGAACCACCGAGCCCGCGAGCGCGCCGGTCCCCATCGCGGTAAGGATTCCGCCGACGGTCCCTCCGACCAAGGCGCGCGTCCCCGTGGCGACGTAATCGGTGGTGGAGTGCTCCTGGTCATCCATCGCCAGCATGGCCATTGAGAAGACGGGGGCTGCCACGCTACCTCCTGCCGCGCTGCCGAATCCCCGTCCAATGCTTGCTGCGAACCTCGGAACCGCGCCCTTGCTGATGAGTTGTCGTGCCATGGCGCTCCCCATGTTACCGGCGACAAGGGTTTCGGTGAGTCCTCCCGCCAGCCCCGAGGCACCGCCCGCGAACCCCACTTTGCCCAAGCGAACGCCTGCATCGGGGGGAAGTTGCTCATTCAGCAGCATCCCCCCTCCTTCGAATGCCATGGCAACGACCATCCCGCCCATTGAGCCTCGTCCCCCGGAGATGCCCCCTGCCTTCAGGTTTCCTCGAAGTCCACCCCCATGCTTCTCGATCATCAACAGTTCCGGTAGAAGCCACCCCTCAAGCTGGCCAGGGGTCATCGTCGGGTTGGCGCGCTCTACCTTCAATCGGAAGCTTTGTAGGTTGACGAGCGGCCTTGTGGTGATTCCGTTGGATTTGACGCGACCGGCGAGTTGTTGACGTATATCCCGCAGTGCCTTGTCGATTGTTTGTCGCGCCGACTGGGTTGTTCCAGGCGCGAGCTGAAGAGCTCGCAGTGCCTGATATGAAAGATATGTCTTCCCGTTGATGGATACGGGCTTGAGGGTAAGGAGTTGGTCGGCGAGTTGCCAGTAGGCCTTTTTTGTGTAGTTCGCGGGATCTTCCAGTGCGGCCCGGAATGACTTGACGTCGTTCGCGTTGACGGTGACGTACCCGTTTCGCATCATCAGGGCTTTCCCTTCCGCAGCGGGAAGGTCTGGGTACAGCGATTCGCGTGCCAGGTTGTACTTGTTGGTTTTGAGCCCCAGCATTTCCGCCAGGCCCTTCAGGTAGGTCGCATGGGGGTCGCCGCGAGCCCCTGAGCTGGGGACGCTGGTTTTCACCGAGTTCAGTCCGCCGAACGGATCTTTGAGATCGAAGACGGGATGATTCGTCCGGATGATGTTGAGGTCCAACGGAGGGAATAAGTCCTTATTCTTGGCGGAAAGTTCTCCCAGGGAACCGCGCCATCCGTTTGGGTTTTTTGGATTCGCTGCGACGAGGGCAGGAGCATGTCGCTCGAATGCCGGGACGTGGAGTAGGCTGTTGTAATAACCAGCCATGACTGCCTGAGGAACGGTTGGTACGGAGTGGTGACTCAACTGCTTTTGGAGTTGCTCTCCAGTGAGGGCGTTTCGAGCTTTGTTGAGTTGATGGGCGGGCACCTCTTTGACGATGACTACATCGCCATACGGCACCAACTCGTAGTGTACCTTCGATGGGTGAGCAGTGGATGGCTCGACCGTTTCTTGCGAAACGTAACCATGGAGTGTCCTCCCCTGGAGTTTCGCGGTGACGGCCAGCCATCCATCTTGTTGTCCGGTGATCTGGACGAGCGTGCCTCGCGGAAGGTCCGCGATAATCCCTTGATATGGATGCGCGCGATCCTTGTGCGGCTTTGAGCGGAGCGCCACACTCCAGCGGCGGATGATTCCATTCCTGAATCCAGCCACGAAGACCTCCCGCATTCTCTGCGTCTACCTCGCCGCCAGGGGGACCCGTCGGGTCAATCCCTCAACGATCAAGGAGGCGCGTCGTAAACGAAAGGACCGGGAGGGTGGGACAGGACAACGAGTCCCTGGGTGTGGTGTCTGGATGGCCAGGGGCGGAGATAACCCGGCGACGGGGATTGGATATTTGCGGAAGGAGTATTCCTGGTGCCCCCTTTGGGGGCACACGCTTGGACGAGCTGGGCCGATGTGTAAGACGTTCGACGCCGGCCGCTTCTGATCAGTAGCCGGTGCCGCCGCAGTGGTTGTTCATTCCGTCCTCGGTGCCGTACGGGATGCCGTCCTCGCAGATCTGACGGCTGGGCGCGTAGACGTCCTGCCAGATCATGCCTCCAGGGGAGGTGACCAGGGTGAAGGCGGAGCCGGCGAAGTTCGACGTCCAGAAGCCCATGACGTCGGGGCTGCCCTGCACGGCATCGAGCAGCTCGGAGATGTTCTTGCGCGTGTAACGCATGCGGGACTCCTTGAGAGGCGGCGAGGTTGGGAACCCTGATACTAGCGGAAGCCGCCAAGTCGGAGAGACTGGGCGCATGGAACACTTCGTCCAGGTCGCTGACGGCGTCTCCCTCTGGGTCGAGTCACGAGGCCCAGAGACGGCTCCCGCCGTTCTGCTCATCATGGGGTCCACTGCATCGGGGCTGGTCTGGCCGGATGAACTCGTGGACCTGCTCGCCCGGCGCTACCGGGTCATCCGGTATGACCATCGAGACACCGGGGCGTCCACCTGGGACTTCGACCGGATCCCCTACTCGGCGACCCGGATGGCCGAGGATGCCCTGGCCATCCTCGATGCGCTCGGCATCGCTCGCGCGCACGTCGTGGGCCTGTCGCTGGGTGGCTTGCTGGCGCAGTGGCTTCTGGTCACGCATCCCGCGCGGCTTCTCAGCGCGACGATCATCGGGGCTCCCGCGCTCGACGGTGCCCCTGCGCGCGCCGACCTCCCCTCACGCGCGCCCATCGACCCTGGGCTGTTCGAGTTCTGGAGCCACATGTTCGACCCGCGCGGCCTCGATGAGCAGGTGGAGTGGCGCGTCGAAAACTGGCGCAGACTCAACGGTCGCGTGATCCCCTTTGATGCCGACGAGTTCCGCGCACTCGAGCGACGCATCATCGCGCATGCGGGCCGTCACGATACTTCGACGGCCCATGCCCGAGTCGACCCTTCCGGATTGGCTCGAGGAGCGGAGCTGGCGCAGGTCACCGTGCCCACGCTCGTCATCGCCGCCCCGGAGGACCCCACCCATCCCGCGTCCAATGCGCGGTTCCTCGCGGAGACCCTGCCACGCTCAACCCTGGTGACCGTCGACGGAATGGGGCACGCGCTCCCTCGTGCGATCGTGCCACCTCTTGCGGCGGCACTCCTGCAACAGTTCGACACGGTGACTCCTGCAGCCGGAGTTTGAACCGTGCAGTCCAGGGCTCGAAAGCCGAATCACCGCTGGGCGACATCCCTCGCTAGCCGAGCGCCGCCTTCCGGTCCGGCTTGCGCTGGAACCTGTGGAGCACGAAGCCCACCGCGAGCGCGATGGCCCCGGCGATGAGGTTCTTCCGCTCCGCGCTCATCGCGAAGACGACACACAATGCGGCGGCGGCGAGGGGAATCACGGGCCCGCCAGGGATGCGGAACGCGTTCGCGGGCGCCTGGAGCTTGCGGCGCAGCACGGGCACCGCCAGGGCCGTGCCGAAGTACGTGGCGAGCCGGGCCACCACGGAGAGCGTGGCGAGCACCTCGAACGAGCCGGAGAACGCCAGGGGCAGCGCGATGGCCGTCTGCGTGAGGATGGCGACCGTCGGCGTGCGGTAGCGTGGATGCAACGTGGCGAGCGCGGCGGGGCCAAAGCCATCCTGTGCCAGCGCGTACAGGTAGCGCGGCCCGGCGAGCACGGTGTTGCTGTTGGTCCCCAGGATGGACAGCACCCCGCCCACCGTCATGAGGAGCCCACCCCAGCCCCCGAGGAACCGCGCGGCGGCGTTGGCGAGCGGCGTCTGCGCGTCCGCGACCCCGGGCAGCGTGCCCAGCGCCACCCACTGCACCGCCGTGTAGATGAGCGTGACGACGCCTATCTGCACGATGAGCGCGAAGGGCACGTCGCGGCGAGGGTTCTTGAACTCACCCGCCGGAGCCGCCGTGTTCTCGAAGCCGGCATAGGCGAACAGGAGCAGCAGCACCGCGGACCCCAGGTTGCCTCCGTCCCTGGGCGCCACCGATGTCGCCAGCGGCACGGACACGAAGAAGAGGCCCACGGTGATGAACACCAGCAGTGGCACCGTCTTGGTGACGGCGAGGAACACCGCGGTGCGGGCGCCGCCCTTCACGCCCACGACGTTGATGGCGGTGAGCGCGAGCAGGGGCACGGCGATGGCCAACCCCTGGCCGATGCCCGAGTTCGCCGCGGGCCACAGGAAGCCCAGCGCGCGGGAGAAGCCGACGGACAACGAGGCCACGGACGAGACGCGCGCCAGCCACGTCATCCAGCCGACCTGGAACCCCACCCGTTCACCAAAGGCTTCACGCGTGTAGAGATAGGCGCTGCCGGGCGTGTCGAAGTAGCTGGCCGCCTCCGCGAAGCAGAGTACGAGCAGCAGCACCGCCAGCCCCGCGAGCACGACGGCGCCAGTGCTGGCCGAGCCCAGGTTCGCGGCGGCCGCCGCGGGCAGCAGGTAGACCCCGCTGCCGATGACGTCGTTGATGGAGAACCCGACGATTTCCCAGCGCGATACCGCGCGCCGCATGCCTGGCTCATGAAGAGGCGAAGGGGTTCCGGTGGTCATGGATGGACGGGGAGGGGAACCCACTGGAGCACAGATGCCGCGAATCCGCGAATTCGTGAGAAGTCGCGGTCCGTTCATTCCGCCCGGGCCTTCGCTCAGTGGCGCAGCAGCCAGGTCGCCAGCGGCTGCCAGGCCAGCGCCGGCGCGTCGGTGCCGTACAGCAGGTCTCCGTGGCCGAAGTCCTCCGCGACGCGCTCCGGTCCGAACCGCCGGACGACGAGCGTCGTGACGTCGGTGGATGACACGCGCGTCGTTGAATACAGCCCGGAGTCACCGAACGCGCCCGCCGCGCCCAGGTAGAACAGCGGGACGCGGATGTTCGCGAGCTCGGGGCGCGGGGTGGTGCCACACCAGATGGCATCCAGCTCCGCCGTCTCGCGCAGCGACTGGTGCGGCGGCGCGCTGGCGAACCAGGCGCTCACGCTCTCCTCGGACGACTCCCGCAGCCCCACGGCACCACCCTGCTCATTCAGGACTGGCGCGCTCAGGTGATACAGGGGCGTGTACGGCGCGAACCAGTACGTCATGCCCGCCAGCGTGTTCATCGTCTCGCGGTTGGTATAGGGCGGGAAGATGGGCGACGTCGCTTCCGGCGCGCTCCGGGCCAGCGAGCCCACGTCGATGAAGAAGCGGTTCTCGGAGTCGGTCACCCCCTGGGCCAGGGCCTCGCGCCCGGCTGCCGCGTTCGCGCACGCGAAGTCCCGCAGGTCCGAGTGTTCGGGCGCGAGGTCGTAGTAGGCATCCAGCACGGCGATCGCCGAGAGGTGCTGGCCCCTGGCGGCCGCATAGGCATACGTGAGCTGGCCGCCATGAGAGAAGCCAGCGAGCACGATCCGGCTCAGGCTGTGGTCGGTGATGGCGCGCTGGACACGCGCGAAGGCGAGCGCGTCCTCGATGTCCCCGAGCTCCTGGTCCACGCCCATGTCCCCCAGGTCCGAGATGTCGCCGTCGGCCTTGGGGAGCGTCCAGCGCCGGTCGACGCCCCAGGTGTCGACGCCTCGCGACGCCAGGTAGGGCGCGAGCCCCGGCGCCGACGACGCGGGTGTGCCGAGCGTGGGCACGAAGTTCGTGACGAAGTTGGCGAAGTCACCGTGGAGCAGCATCACCGCGTGTGACGTCGGGCGCGGCTGCCACGGGGTGAGTTCGCGCACGACGCGGTGGATCCGCACCACGGCGTTTGGCTTGGAGCCCACGCGAAGGTCGAATTGATAGTGATAGACGTCGGCCGTGACGTGCTCACGCTTCATCGCCACGGGCGGCGGAGCAGCGACAGCGGAGGTGCATGCGACCAGGACGGCCAGCGCGAGACCAGGACGAACCATTGCGGACCCTCGATATGACTTCGACGCGGTGAACGAAGCGCAGGGGTTGGGATGCGACGCCCTGTCTCCTCAAGAGTCCCCGTCCCCGTTTTTGATGCACGCCAGGTCCGCTCCATGGTTGGGCGACACACAGTGTCTTCGCAGGTTCTCGTGAGCGGAGATGACTCTGTGTAAATAGCCGCCCTTCACCCCCGGATGAGACATGGAGCAAGACATGCGGATGAGCGCAGTGGTCGCGTTGTGCACGTTCATGGTGGTCGGCTGTGGCGTCGGAGCGGAGGGAACGCTCGAGGATGCGCCGCCGCAGGAGGCCGTCAGCGGTGAGGCCCTGGCGCCCGGCCAGGTCGAGACGATGCGGATCCCCCCGGATGAGGACGACCCGCTCTGCGGCCCCGAGGACGAGTACTACTACGAGACCACCAGCTACTCGTCGCAGCAGAGCTACCTGTGGCAGTGCCAGGGCTACGCCTACCCGGGAGGCCCGTTCGTCCGCTGCAACACGTACAAGGTCTGCCAGGTGGAGGACGTGTACATGAACTACGGGCTCTGCGTGGGCGACGTCCTCTACGGATACCGGCGCCTCAAGTCGTCCACCGTGACGACCAACTGCTACAACATCAGCCTCAACGCCGCGACGGGCATGTCCTGCCCGAACCCGCTCTACGGCGGCTACTGCTACTGAGCTTCCGCGACGTCCGGCTCGCGCCCGCCAGCAGGGTTCAGGCGGCGCGCGAGGCCGGGGCGCATCGTCAATCGCAGTGGAGCCTCCCGGCTCACGCGGTCAGCCGTTGCAGGGCCTCCGCGAGGCGGAGGTGCCCCTGGAATGCTCCGTTGCCCTGAGGCGCCTCGCCCTTTTCAATGGCATGGGCGAAGCGCACGCCGGGGTCCTCCTCCATTCGTTCGAAGAGGCCCTCGAGCTTCGGGTAGTCGCGGCGGTCCAGGACGTCGTGGTACCGGGTCCACCGGGCGATGCCGATGAAGTAGGCGTCCGCCAGCGTGCGGTGGTCGCCCAGAAGCCACGGCGTGTCGCGCATCAGCGCTTCGAGGTTCGCGTGCGCGGAGACCACCTTTCGGGCCCCAAGCTTGCGCAGTGCCTGCTTTTCGGCCTCCGGCAGTTCGGCGTGCTCGAGCGTGTACCAGAGCGGCGAGAAGGTGCCGAAGAAGGTGCTGTTCAGGAACGCGAGCATCTGGTTCAGCCGGTCGAAGTCCTCCGTGCCCTGGGCGAACGACAGCCCGGTGCCCACGCCGCGCGCGCCCAAATCCACGGTAAGCAAGCGCGTGGCCGAGTTGGAGGACGCGTTGGGCGCCCGGCTGATTCAGCGCACGTCGCGCAGCTTCACGCTGACGGACGTGGGGCGGGACTTCCTCGACCATGCCCGCGCCGCCGTGACGGAGGCGGAGGCCGCGGAGAACGTGGTGCGCCACCGGCAGGCGGAGCCCCGTGGCGTGGTGCGAATCACCACGTCGGTCCCCACGGCGCAGTTCCGGCTCGCGGACCGGCTGCCACTGCTGGCCCTGGCGCATCCCAAGGTGCGCGTCGAGCTTCACGCGACGGACCGCTTCGTGGACCTGGTGCAGGAGGGATTCGACATCGCCGTGCGCAGTCACTTCTCGCCCTTGCCCGCCTCGGGCCTGGTGCAGCGCCGGCTCGCGGTGGAGTCCATCATCCTGGTGGCATCGCCCGGCTACCTGGCCAGCCACGGGAGGATTCGCAGGCCCGAGGATTTGAGCGAACACGACGGCCTCCTGACCCGCGCCAAGGCCACTTCATGGCGGCTGCGTGGGCGGGCGGGGGAGTCGGTCACCGTGATGCCTCGGGCACGGATGACCGCCGATGAGTCGCTGGTGCTCCTCAAGGCTGCCACGGCCGGGCTGGGCATCGTCTGTCTGCCGGAGACGTTCACCCGCGTGGACGTGGAGTCCGGCCGGCTGGTGCATGTGCTTCCGACGTGGACCGCGGGAACGGTGACGACGACGATTCTGACGCCACACCGCAGGGGCCAACTGCCCGCCGTGCGCGCCGTCATCGACTTCTTGATGGAGGGCGCCAGCGAGGCGTGAGCGTCCCCGCCCCGGGCGGCTGCGCTGCTACCCGTTCTCCGGAGTCCTGACGACTGAGCCGACCTGCTTCCTCACCGGCGTGTCGCCCTCCGCGCCCCAGCTCAGCCGCGCGCGGGTGCCTCGCGGCTCCAGGGGTTCGATGGACAGCGCCCATCCGAAACGTCGGGCCAACCGGTCCACCAGCGATAAGCCGATGCCGTGGCTCTCGCTCCCGGGCTCGGCGCGGCCAAAGCCAGCTCCCGTGTCGGTCAGGGTCCACGACTGGGGCTCGAGGGTGATCACGATGCGCCCTTCATCCGTGTAGGCGAGCGCGTTCTTGAGGAGGTTTCCCATCATCACCCTTGCGACGGACGCGGGGACGGGCGCGTGGACTTCCTCCGCGGAATCGATGACGAGCGCGATGCCGTCATCGCGCCGCAGGTGCCCGTACAACGCGAGCAGCTCTCGTGAGACGCGGTGCAGGTCGCAGCGCTCCTCGGAGCGGCGCTCACGGGCCAGCCAGAGGATTCCCTCCGTCAGCAGGCCCATCTGGCTCACGGCCCTGCGCAGGCGGTCGAAGGTCTCCGCGTCTCCCGGCGGGTCGAGTTCGAGGATCTCCACCGCGCCCTGGGCCACGGCCAGGGGCGTGCGCAGCTCGTGACTCGCGTCGCGGTTGAACCGCTGCTCACGCTCCAACTGCTCCTGGATGCGCACGTCGCGGGCGAGCAGCGCGTCGCGCAGTGCCCGGACCTCGTCCACGCCGCCGTCATCCTCGGGCGGCGGGGCCCCTTCGGCCCGGAGCCACTCCACCATCCGCTCCAGCGGCCGACCGAGCCGTCGAGCCACGAGAAGGGCGAGGAGCGCGGCGGCCAGCATCGCCAGCAGCGCGCTGGTGAGAGTCAGCCCCGCGGTCCGCTTCAGGTGCGCCGTCGTGCTCGTCAGGTGCGTCACGTCGAACGCGAAGTACCGGCGGTCTCCTCCAGCCCCGGGCCGCACCGCGACGTGGAAGTGTCCGTGCTCAGCGGCGGGCACCTCGTACTCGCCAGGCGGGGCGTTCGGACGCAGGCGCTCCGCGAGCCAGGAGGGGAGCGCGGCGTGGCCGTCATACAGCGTGATTCCAGGCACGTGACCTGACCCGGCCCGGTCCGCCTCCGCCGCCACGATGCGGCTGAAGATGACGTCCTCCAGGTCGTAGCTGAAGAGCGTGAAGAACCCTCCCATCAGCAGCAGCGCGAACGCGGCGGACAACCCCATGGCGCGCTGGAGCACGGCGCGCACCGACCTGCTGGACCTAGCGCGCATCCAGGCGGTACCCCTCGTTGCGCAGGGTGGTGATGGCCTCATCGAGCCCCAGCCCGGCGAGCGCCTTGCGCAGGGCATACACGTGGGTGCGCAGCGCGCTGGACCCGGGGGCGTCGTCCCCCCAGAGCCGCTCCGCCAGCGTGTCCGCGGGGACGGCTTCGGGAGCGGCCTCCATCAACCACCGCAGGCGCAGTGACTCCGTGCGGTTGAGGCGGACGGAGCGCCCACCCCAGCGCGTCTGCCCGCTCTCCGGCTCCAGCGTGAGCCCGCCCCACGTCAGCTTCCGCCCGCTCGGAGGGACGGGCCGGCGCGCCAGCGCTTCCAGCCGCCAGCGCAGCTCCCGGAGTGAGAACGGCTTGACGAGGTAGTCGTCCGCGCCCGCCTGGAAGCCTGCTTCCTTGTCCTCGAGCGTGTCCCTGGCGGTCAGCATCAGGATGGGCACGAGCCTGGGCGCGACCTGCCGGTAGCGCTCGCACACCTCCAGGCCGCTCATGCCGGGCAGCATCACGTCCAGCACGATGACGTCGTACGGCTGGCCCAGCGCGAGCGCGAGCCCCTCGGGCCCGGTGCCCGCGAAGTCCAACAGGAAGTCCGGCTCCAGGAACCGCGCGATGTTGGCCTGGAGGTCGCGGTTGTCCTCGATGACGAGTACGCGCATGGGAGTGTCCCGGATGCTACCCGCGGTCACGTCAAACGAATGTCAGCGAGTGGGTGACGCCCGGCTGACCGCCAGCCCCCCACGCTCCACGGCCTCTCCAACGAGGAGTCCCGTGATGACGCGTTCGCTGTTCCTGGGTCTGATGCTCCTGGCCACCTCCGTGGCCCACGCCGCGAGTCCCCCGGTCCCCATGGAGGTCCGCGCGGAGGATGGGGAGCGGATTCCCGCATGGGTCCTGGAGCCGGAAGGGGAGCGGGCCCATCCGCCCGTGGCCCTCCTGCTGCACGGCCTCACCCGGAGCAAGGACGACTGGCTGTCGGAGGCGGAGCCGACCTTCGGGGGCGCCCTGATGGAGCACCTGCGGAGCGCCGGCTTTCGGGTCTACCTCATGGACGCGAGACGGCACGGCGCGCGAGCGACCCCCGACGCGCGGCCTGGAGCCCTCGCGAAGCGAGCGCACGCGGGGGACGCCGGTCCGTATCAGGCGATGATTGTCGACACCGTGCGTGATGCCCAGGCGCTCCTCAAGACAGTGCTCGCCAACGGCAAGAAGCCGCCGAGCGTGCTCGTCGCCGGCTACAGCATGGGCGCCCAGGTGGGCCTCCTGCTGGCCTCGCGCGAGCCTCGGATCACCCACCTGGTGACGATGGTGCCGCCCCATGTCGACCCCGTGCTGGGCGACGCCGCACCGGTGAACCGG
The DNA here is from genome assembly GCF_020036995.1 of Corallococcus sp. AS-1-12. Classification (NCBI taxonomy): domain Bacteria; kingdom Pseudomonadati; phylum Myxococcota; class Myxococcia; order Myxococcales; family Myxococcaceae; genus Corallococcus; species Corallococcus sp. AS-1-12. The sequence continues at coordinate 182,938 of NZ_JAIQDD010000001.1, forward strand.
GTGGGGCAGGTTCATCAGGCCTGGCTGCTGCTGACCGCGAACCGCGATCCCTTCTCCACCGAGGAGGACACCCAGAAGCTGTTCAAGGCCTCGCCCTCCAAGCACAAGACGCGCCGGGCCTTCGACAGCGGGCACGCGCTGCCACGCGAGTACCTGGACGAGGTCCGCCGCTGGTTGGAGGCGCAGCGTCTGCCATAGGTTCATGGGGGCAGGTCAACAGAGAGCAGGGAGTCCGGCACGCATGCGCATCGCAATGAGTGGCACGCACCGCGTGGGCAAGTCGACGCTCATCGAAGACCTGGGGGAGCGGCTCTCGGGATATCGGCTCGTCGACGAGCCGTACCACCTGCTCGAAGAAGAGGGGTACGAGTTCGCGTCTCCCCCGTCCCTGGAGGACTTCGTCGCGCAGCTTCGTCGCTCCCTGGAGCTGCTCGAAGAAGAGGACACGCGAAACGTCCTGTTTGATCGCTGCCCCCTCGACTTTCTCGGGTACCTCCTGACGCACGAGGACTCCGATGCGTTCGACGCCGAGGAGTGGCTGGCCCGGATCCGCTCCACGCTCCAGACCCTGGACTTCGTCGTCTTCGTCCCCATCGAGGAGCGCGATCGCATCCGCGTCCCCGCACACGAGGATTCCCAACTGCGCAGGGCGGTGGACGAGAAGCTCGCGTGGATCCTGCTCGACGATCCATTCGAGCTGGGAGTGGAGGTCCTCTCCGTCCACGGGTCTGGCGCGGCGCGGGTTTCCCAGGTCCTCGAACGCCTAGGGTCCATGGCGGGGCGTTGAAGCGTTTCAACCCGGGCAGGGCAGCAGGACGCGAATGGGGCGCGCGCTGGAGTGCCTGCGCTTCGTGCCGAGCTGTCCTTCGGTGCCGCGTCCCCAGCACCAGGCTGAGCCTTCGGTGGTGATGGCGCAGGTGAAGGCGTCTCCGGCGGCCAGCGCGACGGCCTGACCTGGGAGGCCCGATACGCTAACGGGGGAGGAGAGCGCGCGAAGTTCGGAACCGCCGCTCTGGCCCTCCGTGTTCTCGCCCCAGCAGACGACCTCCCCCTGGGTGCGCGCGCAGGTGTGGCGGAAGCCAAACACCACCTCCTCGACAGGGGGGGCCAGCTCCTTGATCTCCACCGGCGTCCTCGCGAGCGCCGGGGAAGGCGCATCCATGAGCAGGTCTCCGAAGCACCAGAGCGAGCCATCCTTCTTCCAGGCGCAGGTCTTCTGGTAGCCCGCCGCCACGCGCACCACCTCGCTCATCCCGGGGATGGGGGTGGGCCCGGTTCGGGTGTGGACCTCGCCCAATCCCAGTGCGCCGTATTCGCTGCGTCCCCAGCACCACAAGGAACCGTCGCGCAGGGCCGCGCACGCGTGGCTCATCCCCGCGGCGACGGAGACCCCCTCTCGCGGGAGCGCGGAGACCCGGACCGGTCCCGCGTGGGGTGTGTCATCTCCCGTGCCGAGCTGCCCGCTCTCATTGGCGCCCCAGCACCACAGCGCACCATCCCGCCGGAGCGCACAGGTGAAGCCGCCGCCCCTGGCCACCTGGACGACCCCTGGCGCGGACTCCTCCCAACGGTTCGCGAAGAGCCCCTCGGAGCTGGGTGGAGGGGGCCCGAGCAGGCTCCAGCACGCCAGGGCGCCATCGGTCAGCCTGGCGCACTGGGCTCCCTCCAGTCCCGTGGCGCCCTCCAGGCGCTGGACGCGCACGGGATGTCCGCCCGGCGCTCCGTAGGATGTTTCGGAGGCGTCGAGGTTGCCTCCCGCGCAGTACACCGCTCCGGTGCGGGTGCTCACGCACGCGATGCCGTGTTCCATGCCCAGCTCGACGGCACTCCCAGCCAGCAGCGGCAGCGGTGACGGCCGACGTGTGTCCTGGCCGTCCTCCCCGGCGCCGTGACCTCCAGGCGGGTTGACGCCCCAGCACCAGGGCGTGCCGTCGCGAAGGAGCGCACAGGCCGCATTGCCTCCCGCGGCGATCCGGGCCACGCAGCGCCCCTCCCGCACGGGCTCCTTCGTGGCGGGCAGCCCCAGGCGGTGCTTCAGGTGGCCGCTCCGCATGCGAGGAACGCCAGCGCTGTCCACGAGCTCCACCCACAGCTCCACCTGTCGAGGCGTCTCCAGGAGCGTCCACAGCTCCGCGTCCCTGGAGCGCTCCGTCGGCATGCCGACGACATGCTTCAAGGAGAACCGCTCCCGGAGCGTCTCACCCGGCGCGAGGTTCACCGGCCCATGGGGATGGAGATCGGCGACATCGATCAGGCCAGCGATGGGATGGCTGTAGACGCGCCCGTTGGCGGTGCGCACATGAAGCAGGGTGAAGGCCGTCCAGCGCACGGTGCCGCAGGCCTCGACGGGGAGCTGCTGGGGCGCGGAGGTCGTGTTGTGTGCCAGGACCTCGAGCTCCACCTCGGTGGGCAGCGGCCCGCTGCTCGGGACGAGGGTCAGGCCGAGCCGCACTCCCCGCACAGGTTTCCCCCACGACACCTCCTCCGCCAGGGCGGAGCTGGCGAACAACAGGAGCAGGGTTCCCAGCAGGCAGCTCGCGCTTGATCTCGGCACTGAAAAAACCTCTCGACGGTTCGCGCGTATGAACGGACGTGGGAGCCCCAGGATCTAGAGGATCGTTCATGACACGCAGGTGGATTCCGGCGGGTATCGCCACGATGGCCGTGCTCCTCCAGGGGATGGGCCTGTCGGGCTGCTGCCCGGGGCCACGCCAGTTCAGCGCGGGGCTTCAGTCCTTCGCGAAGGCGCGGGTGGCCAACCGCATCCTCGCGGTCCTCCGCCTGGATCGGACGTTGATTGCCTTTCCTCCAGCGGAGGATCAGGGGACGCGGGACGCCAGTGGGAGCGTGTCGGTCATCGAGACATCGCTGGAGCTGGATTTCCCGTCCGAGCCGGAGCGTCAGGAAGGGCTGCGCGTGGCCGGGCTCCAGATCCGGAATGGCGAGGGGTGGGTGGTGAGCCGGCAGTCGGCCGGTCAGGAACAGGTCGTGCGGACACAGACCCTGCGCTCCCGGCTCGAGCTCAAGGACCGGGAGGGCCAGCCGCTGCCGCCGGGGGAATACACGGTGGAAGCCCTGCTCTTCAGCGAGACGGACGGAGAGCCCACCGTGGTCCAGGCCCGGTTCCGGCTCGCCCCTTGCGCCTTCCTCTGAAGTCAGGGGCCGCTAGATGGAGCCAGCCCGCAGCACCGTGCTCACGTACGAGAGCGCCAGCCCCTGCCGGTCACCGACCCGCCTCCCAAGAAGGCTCACCACCGTCGCGGAGGTGGTCCAGCGGCTGAGCAGCGTGTACTCCTGGGTGTCCCAGTACGCGTCCTCGGCATCCGTGGCGGCCTGATCGTTCAACAGGGCCGGGGATGGGGCATCGTGCGGCCGCTGCTCCTGGACCGCCTGGACGGCTTCCGCGACGAAGGCGAGGCTGGCGAGCACGCTCAACACGGCCCGCTGATGGGCGGCCTCCTTCGCCGAGTCCCGGGCTTCAGACGGTTCGCCGTACTTCGCCTGGAGCATGCTCGCGACGCCGTGGTGGGCCTCGCGAAGATCTCCAGCGGCTCCGAGGGAGAGGGTCACCGTCGCGAGCTTCTCCTGGGCGAAGAAGAAGCGGACCGTCGCGGGCATGCCCCAGTGCTCCGTCTGGAGCTCCAGCCCGCCGCCATCCACGACGACAGCCTCCGGGTAGCGTGCCCGCACCTCATCGGGGCTCATGCTCCAGTGGGTGTCCTCGAAGCCGGTCGCGGCGCCGAGGAGGTTGCGCAGGTGGGCCGCACGGATGGCTTCGCGCCGCTCCAGCCGTTGCGCGTGCCGCGAATTCTCACAGCCGAAAGCCAGCAGGCACAGCGGAAGGAGGGCGGCGATCGTCCTGCGCATGGGGAGCCTCTCTATGGAATCGCCCGCCTGACGCGGAGCCGGACGATTTATTCAATCGGGTGACGTAGGTGTGCCGCGCACCCGGGACGCCGGAGACGCGAAGCAGAAAATGAATGTCGTGCGAAAAATAGGTCAATTGACCTATATTCGGGCGGGTCATGAAAGGGAGTCGCCATGGAGTCCGAGGGTCCTGTCGTGCTGGTGGGGGGCTATGGGGTGGTGGGGGCGCAGCTCGCCGCGTTGCTGAGGTCGCGTTACCCGGACCTGCCGCTGGTCATCGCGGGACGCCGGGAGGCGCCCGCTCGGGAGCTGGCCGCGCGGCTGGGGCGGGCGGAGGGCGTCGCGCTGGATGTCCGCTCTCCGCGGGCGCTGGCGGCGCTGGGGCGGAAGCCCCGGGCCGTGCTGTCCCTGGTGAATGATCCGGAGGACACGCTGCTGCTGGCGGCGTCGCACGCAGGGGTCCCCGTGCTGGACATCACCCGGTGGACGTCCCGGTTGAAGGCCACGGTGCTGCGGCTCTCAGGGGCGACGCCGGGCGCGCCGGTGTTGCTCGGATCCGCGTGGATGGCGGGGCTGGTTCCCCGGCTCGTGGCGATGGCCGCGCGCAAGGTGGGGCGCCTGGAGCGGGTGGAGGTGGCCATCCGCTTCGCGCTCGCGGATCAGGCGGGGCCGGACTCATTGGAATACATGGACCGGCTGGGCCTGTCCTTCGAGGTCATGGAGGACGGACAGGAGCGACACGTGCTGCCGCTGACGGACGGCCGGCGGGTGAGGTTCTCCGACGGACGCGACACCCAGGTCTTCCGGCTCGACACGCCCGAACAGGCGACGCTGCCCCGCGTACTGGGCGCGCGGACGGTGACGACGCGGCTGGGCTTCGACTCGGGCTTCGCGACCTGGACGCTCGTCGCACTCCAGCGGCTGGGAATCCTGCGGCTGCTCCAGCACCCCCGCTGGACGTCGCTGCGCCGGGCGCTGCTCACCGGCAGCAACACGGGGGGCGAAGCCGCGTGGGTGGCGGACGTGGAGGGGGAGCGAGGACAGGTCCGCGTGGAGGTCGTGGATCCCCTGGGACAGGCCCACCTCACCGCCGTGGGAGCATTGCTGGGCACCGAGCGGCTGCTGGGACTGGACGGCGCGCCGCCGCCATCCCCGGGCGTGTGGTTTCCGGAGCATGAGTCCCGGCCCGAGGAGACGCTGGCCACCCTGCGCGCCTGCGGCGTCGAGGTCCGGATCGACGAGCGTCCGGCGCGTGAGGCGGCGTGATGGCCCGCCGCACGAGCAAGCAGGTCCCCGGGACGCTTCCCTCGCCAGACCCCCGGAAGGGGACCGCGGTGCATGCCAAGGGGACCGAGCGCGTGGAGCGCATCCTCGACGCGACCATGGAGGTCCTGGCGGGGGACGGCTACGCGGGCCTCAGCCTGCGCGTCGTGGCCCAGCGCGCGGGGCTGAGCCTGGGGAACCTCCAGTACTACTTCCCCACCAAGCAGGACGTGGTGCGGGCACTGCTGGCGCGCTACCTGGAGCAGGCCCTCCAGCGGGTCCGCGAGCGGATGGCGGGCGGAGGCAGCGAACCAGCGCAGCGGCTCCGGCTGGCCGTGGACGCCGTCCTGGAGGACCAGGACTCACCGCACGCATGCCAGTTCTTCGCGGAGCTGTGGGCGATGGCCGCGAGGGACGCCATGGTCGCCGACGCGCTCTCGGTCTTCTACGCCGGCTATCGTGCGGGCGTCGTGGAACTGCTGCGGGAGCTGGCTCCCGACCTCACCCCGGCGCGCAGGGAGCGCAGAGCGGCCCTGCTGGTCGCCTTCTTCGAAGGACTGTCCCTCTTCCGGGGCGCCGGGAATCTCCGCGGCGCATCGGTGCCAGGGCTGGAGCAGGAACTGCGCGTGCTGCTGGAGCAGGTGCTGCTTCCAGGCTCAGAATGACGGCAGGTCGGACGCCAGATGTGACGACAGCCCGCCGTCCATCACCAGGGCGCTCCCGTTGACGTAGCCGCCAGCGGGCCCCACGAGGAACGCCACCAGCCCCGCGACTTCCTCGGGCGTCCCGAAGCGCTTCGCGGGGATCCGCTCCTGCAAGCGCTGGCGGGAGGAGGAGGGGGCCTTCGCCAGCATCTCCGTCTCGATGTAGCCAGGGCAGACCGCGTTGCAGGTGATGCCGTACGCTCCCCACTCCGCGGCGATGGCCTTCGAGTAGCCCACGAGCGCGTGCTTCGTGGCGGCGTAGGTGGACGACTGGGCGCCACCAAAGAGGCCCATGATGGACGCGACGTTCACGATGCGCCCATGGCCTTCCGCCTTCATCCGCGGCAGCGCCCACTGACACAGGTTGCGCACGCCCTCCACGTTCACGCCGAACAGCAGATCCCACTCGGCGACGCTCACCTCGTCCGCGCGATGAAACGGCCCGCCCAGGCCCGCGTTGTTCACCAGCACCTGGGGCACGCCCACCTTCGCTTCGAGCCGGCCGAGCGCGGACTCCACCTCGTCCCGGTTCGCGACGTCGCAGGCCAGCGGCCACGCACGGCCCCCGGCCGCGCTCAGTTGGTCCTGGAGCCGCTCCAGCGCGCCCGCATCGCGGGACACCAGGACCACCTCGAACCCGTTCCGGGACAGCAGGGTGGCGATGGCCGCTCCAATCCCCCGGCTGGCCCCGGTGACGACAGCGACAGGTGCCTTCGGCTGCGGCTGCATCAGAGGACTCCCTGTGGCGGGACGAGGCGCATCTCGTCGATCCGCACGTTCGGAGGTTTGATCGCGATCTCCCAGATGCACTGGGCCACGTCCTCCACGGCGAGCATGTCGGCCGGACTGAACTCCGGCCGCGACTTCCAGAAGGCGGTGTAGACGGCACCGAGCGACAGCAGCGTGGCGCGGATGCCGAAGGCCTTTCCCTCTTCATTCAGCACGCCGGTCAGCCCCCGGACGCCATGCTTCGTCGCGGCGTAGGCCCCGTTCATGGGCAGCGTGAGGTGGTCGCTCACGGACCCGATGTGGATGATCCGCCCGCCGCCCCGGGGCTTCATCCGCCGGAAGGCCTCGCGCGCGCACAGGAACGTGCCCGTCAGGTTCACGTCGAGCGTCCGCTGCCAGTCCTCGAGCGACGTCTCGTGGAGCGGCGTGAAGACCCCGACGCCCGCGCAGTTGACCATGACCTCGACGGGCCCGCTCTCCGCCTCCGCCCGCTTGAACAGCGCCATCACGGAGTCCTCGCGCGTGACATCCACGTGCAGGCAGTCCGCTGTCTCCGTCGTCACGTCACTCGCGGCGCACACCACGCGCAGGCCCTCCGCGCGCAGCTTGTGGACGACGGCGCGGCCGATGTCGCCCGTCCCTCCGATGACGATGACGTTCCGAGTGCTCAAGCGCGTTGCCTTTCCCCGTGTGCATCCTCGCGAGGCTCATGGGCAGGCTAGTCCATGGAATGCGCGCCAAGGAGGAATACTCAGAGGCAGGGTGAGAATCCGCTTTCGGGCTATTCGGGCGCGCCCTGTTCGATCCACGTGAAGATGAGATCGATCTCCTCCTCGGGGATGGGCGGCAGGCCCAGGGGCATGCCCAGCACCCCTGGCTGGAAGTGCCCGTCCAGCTCTCCCTGACGCGCGAGCAGCGCGGCCACCAGCCGGGGCGTCCCGTCCTCCAGTCGATCCGGAAGCCCTCGGAACCGGCCGTCACGCTGGACGCCCCGGAGGATGCCGGCCCGCGTGGCCAGGTCGAGCGAGGCCCCGTCATAGCCGAACCCGCCCGTGTTCCCCGGTCCCTGATCTCCGGGCCGCCGCATGTCGGAGTGGCAGTGGTAGCAGAGGTGCCGTGAGAGCTTCCGCGCCACCTCCGGATAGTGGACCTCGCGCTCCAGCCTCTTGGGTTGGTAGCGGGGGCGTGGCTCGGCGGTCACCTGGGGCAGGGGCGCGCGCAAGAAGGCCGCCAGATCCTCGACCTGCTTCGGGGTGAACGCGAAGGTGGGCATCTCCGTGTCGGGGAGGATGCGGCGCGGATCCGTCAGCCACTCGCGCAACTGCGCCAGGGACATGCGGTCGCGCACGTGGCGCAGGTCGGGGGCCCGCCTCCGGGCCGAGGGGGTGTTGAACTCCGGCGCGCCGTAGCGCAGGGCCGCGAGCGGGAAGTCGCCCCGGGAGTGACAGCTCGCGCATGCGTGCTCCGCGTAGAGCGCACGGCCCGCCTCCACATCACCCTTCGCGGGTTCCGCCGAGTCCTGCTCGGTCACCGAGAAGTAGTCCGCGAGCAGCTCCGCGTCCTTCGGGCCCACCTTCATCCGGGGCATGGTGGCGCCGTAGAGCGGCCTCACCACGTGCGGCGCCTGGAGCCAGGAGACGAGCCACTCGCGCTTGACCCGCTGGCCCAACGAGCCGAGGTCCGGGGTCCTCACCAGGTGCGTGAGGTGTCCCTTCCACCGCTCGACCTCCGCCTGCTTGTACCAGAGGTCCAGCCGCCCCGCGGTGATGGCCTGATGGCACGTGACGCAGTTCTCGCTCAGGCGCGCGGACACCGGTTCCAGTCCGGGGACGACGTGACAGCGATTGCACTGGAAGTGCTCCACGGCCTCCCGTGGAGTCTCCGGTGCGTGCTTCGTGGGGGCGAGCACCCGCGTCGGCAGGCGCAGCGCCAGCACGTCCGCGTCACGGACGAGCACGTAGCCACCGCCGGTCACGGCCACCACGAGGGCCAGGCCCGCGAGCGAGGCGAATGGAAACGAGCGCACGGCCACGGGGCGGAATCAGTAGACGTCGGTGTCCACGAACCCCCACGACGGGTTCTCGCAGAGATGCGGGAGGACGAGGTGCTCCCGGGCCATCCCCAATCCCAGCACCAGCACCACGGACGTGAGCACCAGGGCCACGAGGGGCCGGGTTCCCGTATCGCCGAACCTCCGCTTGCCCGGCCCGTGGAAGAACGCCGCCTGCATGAGGAAGAGCACCACGGGGCTGGCCACCAGCACCACCAGGTTGGGGAGGCTCATCACGCACGCGGAGAAGTCGCGCGCGCTGAAGTTGAGCAGCGGCCCCCCCACCGAGACCGCCTCCAGCAGCAGGAGGAGCGCGACGCCAACGACCACGAAGAAGGCCTTGCGCGCCGCCGCCGGCCCCGGCTGTCCCTTCACGGCCGGGCCCCACACGTTGCGCAGGACGACGCGGTTCATGAACACCGCGCCCACGGACCAGAAAACCAGGTCCATCCCATAGGACTGACTGAAGTCCTTGGGGGCGTGGTCCATCGAGTTGATGCAGGCGAGCGCGCGCAGCGGCCACAGGACCGGGGCACCGAACAGGATGGGAGCGAGGGCGCGGGGAAGCATCCGGTCAGGCTATCAGGCACTTCGCCGCGAGTGCGAGTGGGCCCACCTGGCGGCTGAACCCATTGGCAGTCACCGGGCCGGGCGCGGCGTGCGCTCGCTGCTGGGGAGCGGTCCTGGGGCCTACCCTCCGAGGTGCGCTCTGGAGGGCTGGCGCACCCGAGGGGAGTTCGCATGGAGCACTTCCTCACCCACGCCGAGCAACCCGCCGAGGTGCGCCATGCCAGACGTGCCAGCCGGACCTGGCCTCGCTGGCTCCGCTACACCTTGCCGGGATCCTGGGTGGCGCTCCTCTTCGCCTGTCTGGCTTTCACGCCGTCCCTGCTGCCGCGCGGCGGGCCGTTCCAGGGATTCGTCAGCGGCCTCAGCGCGGCCATCGGCTATGGGCTCGGGTGCCTGGGCGCCTGGATCTGGCGGGAGTTCGCGGACCGCCCCGCGAGGACGCCCCGTCGTCGCGCATGGCAGGGCTTCTTCATCGCGGCCGCCGTGGCGCTGACGGGCGCGCTGCTGCTCGGCTGGCACTGGCAACAGCGCCTGCGGGAGCTCATGGGCATGCCCTCACCGGGCCGCGCGGGATATCTGCTCGCCCCCTTCGTCGCGGCGGTCTTCTTCTTCGTGACCATCGCCATGGCGCGTGGCCTGCGTGGCGCGTCCCGCGCGTTGGCCACCTGGCTGTCGAGACACATCGGCCCTCGCGCGGCCCGGGTGACGAGCGGACTGGCCGTGGTGGCGCTCACCGCGCTGGTGGCCAGCGGCCTGCTGTGGGACGGGCTCATCAGCGCGGCGGATCGCACCCTGGCGGTGCAGGACTCGATGACCGACGAGGGCGTGGTCCCACCGCGCACGGCGTTGCGCTCCGGAGGCCCGGGCTCACGCATCGCTTGGGAGTTCCTGGGAAGGGAAGGGCGCAACTTCATCGGACGCGGGCCTTCGGTCGAGGAGCTCTCCCGCTTCCATGGCACGGCGGTGAAGGAGCCGATCCGCGCGTACGCGGGTTTCGCCTCCGCGCCGGACGCGGAGGCCCGCGCGGCGCTCGCGGTCGACGACCTGGAGCGGGCCGGCGGCTTCGACCGCGCGTACCTGCTGGTGGTGACGACCACGGGCAGTGGCTGGGTGGTGCCGGAGGCCGTGGACGCCTTCGAGTACATGACCGGCGGCGACTCCGCGATCGTCGCCATGCAGTACTCGCATCTGTGGTCGTGGCTCTCCGTCCTGGTGGATCAGGAACGGGCCCGGGAATCCGGCCGGGCGCTCTTCGATGAGGTCTACGAGCGCTGGTCGCGGCTTCCTCCCGGCCACCGCCCGAAGCTGCTGGTGTTCGGAGAGAGCCTGGGCTCCTACGGCGGAGAGACCGCGTTCAGCGGCGAGCGGGACATGGCCAACCGCACCGACGGAGTCCTCTTCGTGGGGCCGCCGAACTTCAACACCCTGTATCGCGCGTTCACCGACCACCGGGACCCGGGCAGCCCCGAGGTGGAGCCCATCTACCATCAGGGCCGCATCGTCCGCTTCAGCCGCAGGCCGGGGACGAACATCCCGCCCGCGTCCGAGCCGTGGGGGGACTCGCGCGTGCTGTACCTGCTGCACCCCTCCGACCCCATCATCTGGTGGAGCCCCCGGCTCCTGGTGAAGCGGCCGGACTGGCTGCGCGAGCCGCGAGGCGATGACGTCCTGGACCAGATGGTGTGGATCCCCTTCGTCACGTTCTGGCAGGTGACGGCGGACCTGCCCCTGGGCATGGAGGTGCCCGCGGGCCACGGCCACGTCTACACCGCCGAGCACGTGGACGGCTGGGCCGCGCTCCTGCGGCCCGAGGGCTGGAGCGCGGACAAGACGGCACGGCTGCGGGACCTCCTGCTCGCGCGTTGAGGCCGGGGGCTACTCGGCCTTCGCCGAAGGCGCGGCCGGAGCGGAGACGCACTTCGTCTCGAAGACGTTGACGATCCGCTTGAAGTCCTGGCGCGTCGCATCCGAAACGCCTTCGTGGAGCATGTCGAGCGCGCGCCGCCCCATGGCCACGGCCTCCTTGCACCGCCCGGTCTGGAAGAACAACGCCGCCTGGGTGTTGAGGATGGCCGCGTTGCCGGGCATCAGCCGCACCGCGCGCTGGGCCGGGGCGAACCCCTTCTGGGGCTGGTCCGTGGTCACGTAGTACCAGGCCAGGCTGTTCTGGACGGAGGGGCTGTCCGGCAGCAGCTCCGCGGCGCGCTTGCGGGCCTGCTCCTGCGCGGCGGACAGGTCCGCGTTGGCCTCCAGGGCGTTGGCGAGCAGGTCCCACGCGCGCCCATCCTCCGGATGCTTCTCCACCAGCTCCCGCGCGAGCTTCAGCCGCTCGGCCTTGTCCAGCTTCTCGGCCCGCAGCCGGAGGGTCTCCACGTGGGTCGGATCTTCCTTGAGCGCCTGATCCAGCTCCAGGTCCGCCTTGCGCTGGCGTTCGGCCGGCGGCACGTCGCCCGGGGCCTGCGTGAAGAGGATGGAGCGGATGACGTGCACGTCCGCGGGCTCCAGTCTGCGTGTCTGGGTTTGCGTGGGCACCGGCGGCAGGGGCTGGGTGGAGATGGCGTAGCGCCCGAGCTGCACGTAGTTCGCGAGGGCGGCCTGATACGTGGTGTCACCCTGGAAGGCGGCCGTGAAGGCGCGCCGGGGGTCCTCGCCCCGGGCCAGTTGGTTCTGGAAGGTGTCGAAGCGCTCGCCGTGCTCGTTGATGAGGTAGTGCACCCACAGCCACGACGAGGCGTAGTGGCGCTGGAGCTCCGCGGTGCCCTGGTTCGTCTGGCCGTCCCACTGCCACAGCTCTTCCAGCGTGAGCCAGCCGTGCGCGCGCACGTACTGGAGCAGCGCCGGGCTGGCGCGGCCGAGCACCACGTTGCGGTCGCTGGGCCGGATGGTGACGGTCTGCAGGTAGGACGCCAGGCCTTCGGAGATCCACCGGGGCTGGCGGGGCAGGGCGAAGGCGCTCAGGTAGTGCGCCAACTCGTGGGCCTGGGTCTCCTTGTCGCCCGTCGAGTCCGCCAGCAGGTAGCCGCCGCCTCCCGTCATCACCATCCGAGGCCCGTCCGGCGTCTGGCCGGCGAAGCCGGCGTAGCGCGCGTCGGTGAACTCCTCCAGGTCGCGCGGATTGCCGAGCACGATGACGTCCACCGTGCCCGGCGGGTCGAAGCCCGCGCCCCAGGCCAGCAGCAGCGCCCGCCGGAACTCCTCCAGCTCCACGGCGGTCCGCGCCGCCGCCGGCTCCTCCAGGTTCGTGCGCACGCGGAAGTGCGAGCTCTTCACCTCGCGCCAGGGCCGGCCACCCTCGGCCGGGCACAGGGCCCGGCTCGCCGTACAGCCCGAAAACAACGCCAATGCCAACCCGAGGAGCCCCAAGCGAATGCCCATGGCGGCGCCTTCTGGCACATCCACCGGGCGGAAGGACAGCCACCCCCTGCATGACGCAAGGGGCGCCGCCCCCCCCACGCCGGCCCCTTCATGGGGATGAATCGTCAGTGAATCCGGGCACTTCGATTCACTCGACGGGTTCCAATGGTCCCCCTGGCGGCCTGGGGGCGCCTCCCGCGTCAAGGACCCCGGTGGGGCCGACCGCTCCGAGGAGGCTCCCCGCTTGCCCTGAAATCACGTATAGGCCCTCCGCACATTTCGCGCGGCACGCGAGCGATCCGCAGGGCGAGCAGTCGGAGGCCCCCGGGACTGCTCTGGAGGAACGGATGGAGTTGTCGAGTCTCGAATCGAATTTCTGGGCAATCGCACCGAGCGTCATCGGCGCCGTCGGTCTGCTCTTCGCTGCGTTCTTCTACTTCCGCGTCAAGGGGCTCCCCGAAGGTGACGCGACGATGAACCGCATCGCGGGCTACATCCGCGAAGGCGCGATGGCGTTCCTCGTCCGCGAATACAAGGTCCTCGCGGTCTACTGCGTGGTCGTCGCCATCGTCATCGGCCTGGCGCTGGGCCCGGTCGCGAGCGCGAGCTTCGTGGCGGGCGCGTTCCTGTCGCTGCTCGCGGGCTACATCGGCATGAAGGCCGCGACGTTCGCGAACGTGCGCACCGCGCAGGCCGCGCGCACCGGCTCCAAGCCGAACGCGCTGCTCGTCGCGCTGGACGGCGGCGCCGTGATGGGCCTCGCCGTCGCCGGCCTGGGCCTCGTCGGCATGGGCGTCGTCTACTACGTGTTCCGCTCCAGCCCGGAGCTGTCCCCCATCCTCCACTCGTTCGCCGTGGGCGCCAGCTCCATCGCGCTCTTCGCGCGCGTGGGCGGCGGCATCTACACCAAGGCCGCGGACGTGGGCTCCGACATCGCCGGCAAGGTCATCGAGAACATCCCCGAGGACGACCCGCGCAACCCCGGCGTCATCGCCGACAACGTGGGTGACAACGTGGGCGACGTGGCCGGCATGGGCGCGGACATCTACGAGTCCATGGTGGCCGCCATCGTCGCCGCCATGGCCATCGCGCTGACCGCCAACGCCACGGAGCTCTCCCGCCTGGTGGTGGACACGAACGCCACGGGCAACGCGAAGCTGGCCGGCGTCATCCTCCCGCTCGTGCTGTCCGCCATCGGCCTGGTGGTCAGCCTGCTGAGCATCTTCATCGCCCGCGCGCTCAAGCACATGAACCCCGCGCAGGTGCTGCGCAGCGCGCTCATCATGCCCCCCGTCATCCTGGTGGGCCTGTCCTTCGTGCTGATGAACGTGTTCGGCCTGTCCCAGTCCATCACGGTGGCGCTGGCGGCCGGTGCCTTCGGCGGCGCCATCATCGGCCTCGTCACGGACTACTACACGTCCTCCACGCCGGTGCAGCGCATCGCGGAGGCGTCCATCACGGGCGCCGGCACCAACCTCATCCGCGGCCTCGCGGTCGGCATGGAGAGCGTGGGCATCTCCATGGCCACCATCGCGCTGGTGGCGTACATCGCGGACCGCGCGCTCGGCCTGTACGGCATCGCGCTGTCGGCGGTGGGCATGCTGGGCGGTACGGCCGTCGTGATGACGGTGGACGCGTACGGCCCCATCTCCGACAACGCGGGCGGCATCTCCGAGATGTCCGGCCTGGGCCCCGAGGTGCGCGCCATCACCGACGAGCTGGACGCGGTGGGCAACACCACGGCGGCCATCGGCAAGGGCTTCGCCATCGGCTCCGCGACCCTCACGGTCATCGCGCTGTTCTCCGCGTTCAACCTGGAGGTCAACCACACCCGCGTCGCCAACGGCCTGGCGGAGATGAGCCTGGAGCTGACCAACCCGAACGTCATCGTGGGCCTGCTGCTGGGCTCCATCCTGCCGTTCCTGGTGGGCGCCTCCACCATGCTCGCGGTGGGCCGCGCCGCCGGCGCCATCGTGGAGGAGATTGGCCGTCAGTTCCGTGAGATCCCCGGCCTGATGGAGCTCAAGGCGGAGCCGGACCCCAAGAAGATCGTCGACATCTCCACCAAGAGCGCGCTGCGCGAGATGATCTTCCCGGGCCTCGTCGCCATCGTCGCCCCGCCGCTGGTGGGCTGGGTGCTGGGGCCCCTCGCCCTGGCGGGCCTGCTGGCCGGTGCGCTCGTCGTCGGCGCCACCATGGCCCTCTACATGGCCAACGCGGGCGGTGCGTGGGACAACGCCAAGAAGTTCATCGAGAAGGGCAAGCTGCCGGGCCACGCCAAGGGCTCGGCCGTCCACAAGGCCGCCGTCGTGGGCGACATGGTGGGCGACCCCTTCAAGGACACGTCCGGCCCGGGCGTGGCCATCCTCATCAAGGTCATGAGCGTCGTGTCGCTGCTCGTGGCCTCGCTCATCGCGCTGCGCTGAGCACCTCCTGGGGTGCGGCCACCCGGCTTCGGGGCGCCGCACCCTGGGTGTAGCAGACCAGACACCCGGCCAGGCGATGCCGGCCGCTTCAGGGGCAGTGGGCGAGCGCGTGCTTACACTTCGTGTGAGCCGCTCGCCGTTCTCCTGACGATGAGGTGTCCCATGGTCCTGGAGTTCTCCCAGCAGCAGATCCACCTGCTCCACGCCGTGCTGGCCGAGAGCGCCGATGCACTGCGGGACGAGATCGTCCGCACCGACAAGCTCGAGCTGCGTGAGGAGCTGAAGCGCAGGCTCGACCAGTTGCTGCTCATCCAGCGCCAGGTGGAAGGCCGGATGCACCAGGAGCAGCCGGCGGCGCTGTGAGTTCACCGGGCCCGGTCCCCAGGTGGGAGGCCTGGGGCCCGGAGGTCCGCTCGCTTCAGCGCGGTGCCTGTGCGGGCTTCCCTTCAAGGGGATGCCCCCGGGTGCCGGCGGTCCACTCCTCCCAGACGTTGAACGACTTCATCTGCTGGCCCAGGTCGGTGTCGCGCACGAGCGCCTCCACCTCCGCGCGGCTCTGCCGGGGCAGCTTCTCCTCCATCGTCGCGAAGCCCCACGCGAGCGCGCCCACCACGGCCGCGTTGGCGCGCAGCGTGCGCGCGTCGCACTGTTCGAACTCGTCCGAGCGTGCGTGGTAGTTGGGCCCGTACGTGGCCGGCTCCTGGTTGGCGATGAGGTTGGCCACGCCGTGCATCATGAAGTCGAAGTTGTCGGTGCCCACCACCGGCACGTCCACCTGCGTGAAGGGGCCCAGGCCCGCCACCGGCGTCAGGGCCCGGTCCACCAGCGGCACCAGCGCGGGCCGGCCGTTCGTGTAGAAGCCGGTGATGCGCCCGCAGCCGATGTCCACCGACAGCGCCAGGGTGTGCCGGTCCAGCTCCGCCGCGTGCGTGCGCGCATAGCCGGCCGAGCCGTACATGCCCTGCTCCTCGCCGTTCCACAGCGCGAAGCGCAGCGTGCGCGCGGGCTTCAGGCCCAGCCGCTGCATCTGCCGCGCGAGGTCGAGCAGCATCGCGACGTTGGCGCCGTTGTCCAGCGCGCCGCCGCCCAGGTCCCAACTGTCCAGGTGCGCCCCCAGCACGACGACCTCTTCCGGGTGCGTGGTGCCGCGGATCTCGCCAATGACGTTGCGCGCCTCGTAGGGGCCGCCCGTCCGCAGGTCCAGCACCGCGGTGAGGTTCAGCGCCCTGCCGGCGCGCAGGAGCCGCAGCGCGCGCTTCGCGCCGTCGCGCTCCATCACCATCATGGGGCGGGTGTTCCTGGGGCCCACGGAGACGCCGTGCCGGTAGAGCTGGTTGCCGGGGCGGCTGCCCATGTAGACGACGCCGGCCACGCCCGCGGCGAACGCGCGGGCCTCGATGACCGCCGCCTCGTCGTACTCGCGGAAGAGCCCGTCGACGTCCTTGAGCTCGTCCGTCTCCACCAGCAGGTACGCGCCGCGCGCCTTCGGGCCCATGCGCGCGAAGTCCGCCGCGGTGCCCCGGCCCCCGTCCCGCAGCGGCGCGGTGAGGCCTCCCCTGGGCGTGGCGGTGGAGAAGGGCATCGCGGCCACGCGCGGGGCGAAGCGCACGTCCTGGCCCTGCACGGTCGCGGTGGCGGCGCGCTCCAGCCACAGCGCCGGCATGCGGAAGGGCTCCGCGCGCGCCGTCACGCCCGCGGCGCGGAAGCGCTCCAGCGCCCAGGACACGGAGCGCTGGTTGGCCTCGGAGCCCGTGGCCCTCCCGCCCACCTCGTCCACCAGCGAGCGCAGGTCCTCCACCAGGGGCGTCGCCCCCAGCACGCTCCCCACGAGCAGCGCGGCTTCACGCTCACGCGCGGAGGGCGGGGCCTCCTCGGACCGGGAGGAAGCCGGGAAGGCGAGGGCGAGCGACAGCGCCGCGAGGCGGAGGAGCGGACGGGGAGGGGACATGGCGCGAGCATCCCCACCCCGGCCGTCGCCCGGCAAGTCAGCGCATCTTGAGCACCACCCGGAAGCGGGCCTTGTTGCTCATCATCCGCTCGTAGGCCTCCGCCGCGCGGTCCAGGGGGAAGACCTCGTTGCGCGAGCGCACGCCCGCCAGCGCGCTGAAGGCCATGGTCTCCTGCGAGTCCTGGGGCGCGCCGCTGGGCCAGCCCTGGATGCGCGTGCGCTTTCCAATCATGGACAGGCTGCTCACGGGGATGGGCTCCGAGCCCGCGCCCAGCAGCAGCAGGGTGCCGTTGCGGCCCAGGCCTCCGAGCAGCGCGCCCGCGAGGCTGCTGCTCGACGCGGTCATCATGATGACGCGCGCGCCCCCGAGCTTCTGGAGGGCCTCCGCCGGGGAGCCCTTCTCCGTGTCGAGGTATTCGTGCGCGCCCAGCTCCAGCGCCAGGGCCTTCTTGTCCGCGCCACGTGAGATGGCGACGGTGCGGTAGCCGAACTTGCTGGCGTATTGGATGGCCAGGTGGCCCAGGCCGCCAATGCCTTGCACCGCCACCAGGTCCCCCGGCCGCGCGCCCATGTTGCGCAGGGAGTTGTACGTGGTGACGCCCGCGCAGAGCAGGGGCGCGGCGTCCTCGGAGCTCATCCCCTCGGGAACGCGGGCCAGCGCCTCCTGGGGCGCGACCAGGTACTCCGCGTAGCCACCGTCGTAGCTGATGCCGCAGATCTGCTGCTTCTCGCAGGTGACGAAGTCGCCGCTGCGGCACGCGACACACTGGCCGCAGTGGCCCCCGTGCCAGCCCACGCCGACGTGCTGTCCCTCCTTCCAGGCCGTCACGCCGGGGCCCACCCGGTCGATGCGCCCCACGACCTCGTGGCCCGGCACCCGGGGGTACTGGATGGGCATCCAGCCCTCCTTGGTGATGGCGTCGCTGTGGCAGACGCCGCACGCCTCCACCGCGATCCGGACCTGTCCGGGGCCGGGCTCGGGGACCTCACGCTCGACGACTTCAAGCGCGCCGCTCGCCTTCTGTACCTGCACCGCCTTCATCTTCCTGGCCATGGCGTCTCCTCGGGGGGAGGGATGGGGATGACGCGGTGCGGGCGCACACGGAGTGAGGAAGGACGCCGGGCCGGTGGGCGGGCAGGGAGGAGAGGGCCTGGTCAGGTGGGCCGTTCAGCGAGCATCCGGATTGACGCGGAGTGTGCGTGCCTCAAGGCTGGGCGCCTCACGACAGGAGCGTCACGATGACTCACAGCCGTTCGACGAAGCTCGCGGTGATTGGCAGTGGCCTCATGGGCAGCGCGCTGGCGAGAGCCTTCGCCGCGGCGGGGCACGACGTCGCGGTGTGGAACCGGACGCCGGGCAGGGCCCGGGCCGTGGGCGGAGGCACCGTCGCGTTCGAGAACCTGGTGGAGGCCGTCACCGGGCGGGCGCTCGTGGTCGTCTCGCTGTCCAACTACGCGGCGTGGTCGGAGTGCGTTGCTTCGCCAGCGGTCGCGTCGGCGCTGGCCGGGACGACGCTGGTCCAGCTCACCAGCGGCTCACCGGCGGATGCTCGCGGAGGCCTGGAGTGGGCGAGGGCCCACGGCGTGGACTACCTGGACGCGGCGATCCTCGCCTATCCCGCGTTCGTGGCCACCGACTCCGCGACGGTCTACTACGCCGGGGCACGCGCGGTGTTCGACCGGCACCAGGAGACGCTCCAGGCCATCGCCAGGAACTCCGTCTACGTGGACGAGAAGATCGGCTCCGCCGCGACGCTCGACTGCGCGATCCTCGAGGCCTACTACGGAGGCTCCCTGGCGGTCCTCCACGCCGCGGCGATGTGTCAGGCCGAGGGGCTCGACCCGAAGGCCTTCTTCGCCCAGAAGAACTCCTTCCTGGGGTTGATCTCCGTCACCGCGGACGCCGCGCGGGACATGATCGAACGCAACGACTTCACCGGCCAGCAGTGCAGCCTCGACACCCACGTCGCGGCCATCGAGCACATCGTCCGGCTGAGCACGGACGCCCGCATCAGCGCGCGCTTCCCCCGGGAGCTGCTGGAGAACTACCGGCGGGCCGTCGGCGCGGGGCTGGGTGCGCAGGAACTGCCCGCCGTGTTCCGCACGCTGAAGCAGGACTGAGCGCGCCTACCGGCCCGCCTTCTTCCCGACGGCGGGCTTCACGGCCGTGGCCTTCGCGGGAGTACCCTTCACGGGCGTCGCATTCGCGGGGGCCGCTGCCTTCGCGATGGCGGGGTTCCTCTTCGCGGCCAGCTCCGGGATCAACAGCAGCTCGATGCGGCGGTTGCGCGCGCGGCCCTGCGGCGAGGCGTTGGCCGCCAGGGGCCGCGTGTCGCCGTAGCCGGCCGCGAGCATGCGCTTCGCGGGCACGCCGCCCTTCTCCTGGAGGAAGCGCACCACGTTGACGGCGCGCGCGACGGACAGCTCCCAGTTGGTGGGGAAGAGGGCCTGGAGCTTCTGCGTGGGCGGCGAGTCATCCGTGTGGCCCGACACCTGGATGAGCTTGTCATCCACCTTGGACAGCACACCGCCCAGCCGGGTGAGGACCTCCTGGCCGCGGGGGCTGATGCTCGCGTCGCCTGAATCGAAGAGGACCTTGTCGACCAGGTCCACCTGGAGGCGGCCTCCGTCCTGGGACAGGCGGATGGCGCCCTCGGCGATCTCCTTCTTCAGCTTGTCCTGGAGGTCCTCGTAGGTGGCCTTGAGGCGGGTGAGCTCCGCCTCCTGCTCCTGCACCGTCTGGCTGAGCTGCTCCTTCTCCGTATTGAGCTGCTCCTTCTCCGCGGACAGCTTCGCGTGCTCCGCCTCCAGCGCGGTCAGCTTCGCCTCCAACTGCTCCTTCGCCGCCGCCGCTTCGCTGGCCCGTGCCGAGGCCGCCGCCGCCTCCGCGTCCGCGCGGGTCGTGCTGCGATGCGACAGATAGAGCACCAGGCCCGCGAGCACCGTCACCAGCGCCGTCACCAGCCAGGGCACCCAGGCCCTTCCGCGTTCCGTTTCCATGTCGCGACCTCCAGGGTGGAATGGACGGAGGCCACGCTAGTGAATGGCCCCGGGTGCGCCTCAAGGCGACCCGGGTGCGTGCAGGTATCTGGAGGTGGATTGTTTCAGCCAGGGCAGCCGGAGTGGGCCGCCGCTGGCAGGGACGTCAGTATGTGGCGCAGACGATGCCCACGCAGTTGCCCGCGGTGTTGTTCCGCGCGACGTTTCCTCCGCCGTCGTAGGCCGTGGGCGCGTAGATGCCGAAGCCCGTGTTGTTCAGGGCCAGGTTGTTGATCACCGAGGGCGTGCTGGGCGGCTGGACCCGGAGTCCGTCGCCGTCGTTGGCCAGGAACTGGTTGCCGCGGACGATGCCCGTCATCGGACCGGTGGGGAACCCTTCACGGTCGGCGAGCGTCAGGCCGCTCGCGTTGTCATGGAAGGTGTTGCCGTCGATGTAGACGGACAGGGTGGAGGCCTGGAGCCCGGTGCCGTTGTGGACGACCAGCGAATCGATCATCGACAGCTTGAACGGCTGCCAGACCGGGAGGGTGGCCTGCGCGAACGCGGCGTTGTTCGCGATGAGTGTGTTCTCGAACCGCATCTCGGAGCAGAAGCGGGGGCCGTCGCCGTCGTTGGGGATGGTGCCCACCGCGTCGTTCCACGCGATCGTGCTGGACCTGAAGCGCATGACGCCTTGCCAGCAGTAGAAGACCCTCCCGTTGGACGTGAACGTGGAGTCGAGCGCGTCGATGTCGTGGAAGTCCGCGAACATCGCGATCCCATTGTGGGTGAACACGGACGACCGCACGTCGAAGCTGCCATTGGACGCGTCGAACTCGCTGCTCAGCCCGATGTTGTTCCCGCTCAGGCGGCAATCCGTGATGAGGAAGTTCGCGTAGTTGTTATTGTGGACGCCCGCGGTGTTGTCGAGGAGCGCGAGCTTGTGGAGCCGCACGCTCGGCAGGTTCGCGGAGTCGGTGGTGGTGACGCCCCTGCCGAAGCCCTGGACGGTGCCATTGCGCACCATCCGGCCCCTGGCGATCACGATGCCTTGTGAATCGTTGTTCGCCGGGCCGGTGCGGCGGATGGTGTGGCCGCCCAGGTCCAGGACGATGCCGTCTCCATCGATTTGAAGCGCGAAGGGCGCCGAGCTGGGGCAGTTGAGGTCGTGGCTGAGGAGGGTATTCGTGGTGAGGGTGTCACCACACCGGACGCCGTGGCCGGTGTTGGTGAACGTCACTTCGGCATCCGCTTCGGAAGGAATCGTGCCACGGGCCTGGACGTCCGGCGCCACCGTGAGAATGGTGGTCACTGCCACGGCCACGGCGAATCCACGCGTCTGCTTCATGCTGCCTCCCCGGGCCGGAGACGTCCGGCCACCGGCGGAGAGGCTATTCACGGCGCCTCCACGGGCTTCCCCCCAAAGGAATTACTTCAGCGTCGAGGTGTCGATGACGAACCGGTACCGGATGTCG
Organism: Corallococcus sp. AS-1-12; assembly: GCF_020036995.1. Lineage (NCBI taxonomy): Bacteria > Pseudomonadati > Myxococcota > Myxococcia > Myxococcales > Myxococcaceae > Corallococcus > Corallococcus sp. AS-1-12. The sequence goes on from NZ_JAIQDD010000001.1 coordinate 204,303, forward strand.
GAGGCGAGCACCCGCTCATAGGCGTCGTTGATCTTGCTGGCGGGGATGACCTCGATGTCCGCGCCGATGTGGTGCTTGGCGCAGAAGTCCAACATCTCCTGCGTCTGCGGGATGCCGCCGATGAGCGACCCGGTGAACACGCGGCGGGTCATGATGAGCGAGAACGCGCTGACCGGGAGCGGCTCTGGGGGAGCGCCCACGTTGACCAGGGCGCCGTCCAGGGCCAGCAGGGACAGGTAGGCGTCCACGTCGATCTTCGCGCTCACCGTGTTCACGATGAGGTCGAAGGTGCCCGCGAGCTTCTTGAACGTCTCCGGATCCTTCGTGGCGTGGTAGTGGTGCGCGCCCAGCCGCAGGCCATCCTCCTTCTTGCTCAGCGACTGCGAAAGGACGGTCACCTCCGCGCCCATCGCGCGAGCGAACTTCACGCCCATGTGTCCCAGGCCGCCCAGGCCCACGATGGCCACCTTCTTGCCGGGGCCCTCGCCCCAGCGGCGCAGCGGCGAGTACGTCGTGATGCCCGCGCACAGCAGCGGCGCGGCGGCGTCGAGCGCGATGCCTTCCGGGATCTTGAGGACGAAGTCCTCGGTCACGACGATGTGGGTGGAGTAGCCGCCCTGCGTGAGCTGGCCGTCCCGCCCGGTGGCGCCGTACGTCCCGACCATCCCCTTGAGGCAGTGCTGCTCCTCGCCCCTGCGGCAGGAGGGGCAGTCGCCGCACGAGTCCACCATGCAGCCCACGCCGACGCGGTCGCCGACGGCGTGCTTCTTCACCTGGGCGCCGACGCCGGTGACGATGCCGGCGATCTCATGGCCGGGGACGAGGGGGTAGGTCGCCTCGCCCCACTCGCCGCGGACGGTGTGGATGTCGGAGTGGCAGATGCCGCAGAACTTGATCTCGATGAGCACGTCGCGCGGGCCCAGCTCCCGGCGCTGGATGGCCAGGGGACCGAGCGGTGACTTCGCGGAGGTGGCGGCGTAGGCGTTGGCGGTAGGCATGGGTCTTCTCTCCAGGGGCAGCGGGGCCGGTGAGCCCCGTTCTCGTGGGGAGAGAGATACGCGCCAGCCCCGTGGATGACTACGCCCGGAGGAGCCAATAGGCTCTTAACGCGTGCTTAACAGTGGCTTCGGCTACGGTCCTCGCGAATGAATACGGCGCCCTTCACGCAGTTGCAGGTGTTCCTCGCCGTGGCCCGGCTGCGCAGCTTCAGCGGCGCGGCGCGCGAGCTGGGCGTCTCCACGGCCGCGGTGAGCCAGGCGGTGCGGCAACTGGAGGAGCAACTGCGGGTGGTGCTGCTCACCCGCACGACGCGCAGCGTGGCGCTGACGGACGTAGGCCGGCGGCTCGTGGAGGGAGCAGGCCCGGCGGTGGGGCAGACGCTGGCCACGCTCCGCGAGGTGGCGGCGCAGCCCGGCGAGGCCGTGGGCCGGATCCGGCTGACGGTGCTGACGGCGGCGGTGCCCTACGTCATCACGCCGGTGGTCCCCGTCTTCCGCGCACGTCACCCGCGCGTGGAGGTGGAGGTCGTCGTCGAGGATCGCCTCGTGGACATCGTCGAGGAGGGCTACGACGCGGGCGTGCGGCTGAGCGAATCCATCGAGCGCGACATGGTCCAGGTGCGGCTCACGGAGGCGTTCCGCTTCGTGGTGGTGGGCGCCCCCAGCTACCTGGAGCGCCACGGCACGCCCCAGCGTCCCGAGGACCTGCTGAAGCACGAGTGCATCACCTTCCGTTCGCAGACCACCGGGACGCTCTACCCGTGGGAGCTGGAGCGCGGACGCAAGAACTGGCGGGTGCCGGTGCGCGGAGGCGTCGTCAGCAATGACATCCATCTGCCCGCGACCCTGGCGGAGCACGGCGTGGGGCTCGCGTACGCCTTCGAGCCGGCCGTGGAGGAGCCGCTGCGCACCGGGAGGCTCGTGCGGGTGCTGGAGGCCTACGCGCCCACCGTGCCCGGCTTCTTCCTCTACTACCCCAGCCGGGCCCAGCGCTCCGCGCCGCTGCGGCTCTTCGTCGAAGCGGCGCGTGAGCTGGCGTTGAAGGCCTTGTGACAAAGGCGCCCGGTATCGTGGCTTGCCACGATTGACTTCCACGGGAGTGCCCCTGGGGATGATGTGGATGTTGAGTCGGAGACAGTCCTGGCGTGGATGTCTGTCATTGTCGTCCAATGCTGGCGTCTGCTGCCGGATGTGCCTGCCCTTCGCGCGGGCACATGTCCCTCACCCCAGGAATGCCGATGAACGCGCTGAGGAAGTCCCTGATGGCCGTGTCCGCCGTCCTCGCCGTGGCCCCCGCCGCCGCGTTTGCCTATCCGCCGCAGTGCGATGACGTCTGCCGGGTGTACTGCTCCGGGCCTTGTTACGAGGGGACCTACCGCACCACCTGCGAGGAGTCCGGCTGGTGCTTCGCGCCCGCGCCTTCCGAGGAGACCGCTTCCGTCTCCACGGAGCAGTCCAAGGACACCGCGCCGGTCTGCGACGCCGCCCATCCGGACACGGAGCAGGGGCCGGCCGTCGAGAGCTGAGCCGTCGTGAGCACCTCCGCGGGGCCTGTTGTCGTGTCCAGGCCTCGCGGTTCAGCGATGCGCGCCGCCGGGGCGGAGTGCCGCCGCCAACGCGTCGAGCGCACGCTCCTGCAAGGCGGAGAGCCGCACCCCGGTCCGCGCCTGACGCACCCGAGCGAGCGCGGCCCTCGCATCCGGAGCGTCCCCCCGTGCCACGAGGAGCGCGGCGGCGATCATCCCCGTGCGTCCATGTCCCTGCGCGCAGTGGACGTAGACAGGCCCGGGCAGGGCGGCCAGCTCGCGAAGGACCGGGGCCACGTGCTCCACGGGCAACGTCAAGGCGTCCAGGATGGGCAGGGACACGTAGCGGCCGGCGGCGCGGATGTCCTCGGGTTCGATGAACTCGGAGGTCAGGTCCAGCACGGCCGTGACACCCGGGGGCAGCTCGCCAGGGAGCAGCCGGCGCCCCACCAGGACCCCCGGCACCACTTCGTCGAAGGCGCGCTCCCGCGAGAAGCGCCGCGCCAGGTGCCAGGTGCCCCACGTGAGCACCAGGTAGGGCAGCAGCGCGAACACGGCCCACGGCCGCATGCGTCCATCCGGTTGCTTCCCGAAGGCTTTCGCGCCCCCGCCGGCATAGGCGATCGCCACGACGGCGAAGCTCAGCGCGGGCCACAGCAGCAGCCAGCCGGGGCCCTGGAGCCGCTGCGCCAGGAAGGTGAGGAGTGCCGCCGCGGTGGTGAAGACGAACGTGTACTTCATGCGCGGCGCAGCGTAGCCGCATCCGCGCTGGGAAACCCGGGGCCTCCCAGCGGCGGAGGCCGGCCCGGGAGTGACTGCTATTGGCTCACGACGCAGCCCGGCTGCGCGATGACACACCAGGAGGTGGCCTCGTTGACGCAGATGCTGTCCCAGGACGTGGTGCAGCAGTACGGGTCGCGGTTGCACACCGAATACGTGCAGGAGTTGCAGTCCTTGTTCAGCGACGAGCCCGTCGTGCAGACGTTGTGGGTGCAGGAGGCGGCGGTGCAGACGTTGTTGCTGGCGCAGACCTGCCCGGCGCCACAGGTGCCGCAGGTGAGGGTGCCGCCGCAGCCGTCGGAGATGGTTCCGCAGGTCTTGCCCTGGACCGCGCAGGTCGTCGGGGTGCAGGAGGGGGAGGCGTCGAAGACCTCGATGCTCGCCAGCGCCTGCATGTTGCCCTGGGCGTTGTAGGTCGTCCCTCCGAGGAACAGGACGCGCCCGTTCGGCAGCGCCACCGTGGGGTGCTCCACGCGGGACTGCGTCAGCGTTCCCACCGTGCTCCAGGTGCTGGTGGCGGGGGAGAACAGCTCCACCTGCAGCGTGTTGTAGGAGCCGCCGGCCATCAGGATGGTGCCATCCGGCCGCGTCACCGACGGGGCGGAGAAGTGCTGGACGGCCGTGGCGCCGGTGTTCGTCCAGGTGTTGGTGGCCGGGTCATACAGCTCCGCCGCCGTGACATAGCCCGTCACCAGCGCCTTGCCGTTGGCGAGCAGTTGCAGCGTGTGGCCATTGCGGCCCGTGTTCATCGACGCGACGGTGGTCCACGTCCCCGTGGTGGGGCTCCAGACTTCCGCGTGGTTGCTGGAGGACGTGGTGCTATTGCCTCCGCCCGCCACGAGCACGCGGCCGTCCGCGAGCAGCACCGCGGCCTGACCCATCATCCCGGCGTTGAGCGAGCCCGTGGCCGCCCAGGTGTTCGTCGACGGCGTGTAGACATAGGTCGTGGTGACGTAGCTCACGCCGCCCGCCACCAGCACGCGCCCGTCCGGGAGCAGCGTGGCGCTGTGGCCGTAGCTGATGCGGGGCAGGGGAGCGGCGGCGCTCCAGGTGTTCGTGGCGGGGTCGTAGCGCTCGGCGGACGAGAGCACGCTCGAGTTGATGCCGCCCACGACCAGGACGCTTCCGTCCTGCAACCGCGTGGCGGTGTGACCGCGGCGCGCGGTGAGCATCGACGGGCCGCTGGAGGAGGTGGCCGTCGCCGGGTCATACAGCTCCGTGGTGGCGTACGAGCCAGAAGGCGTCCCTCCGCCCGCGACCAGCACCTTGCCGTTGGCGAGCAGCGTGGCGGTGTGCTGGTAGCGCGCGGACAGCAGCGAGCCACCGGACACGACGAGCGCGGACGACTGGGAGGACGCGAGCTCCTCCCCGGGTAACTCGCTCTCGGGACTGCACGCGAGACACAACAGCAAGGGAACGACGGCCAGGGACATCCATGAAGACGTGCGCATAGGGGCTCCCAGGAAAGGGGCCTGCGACCATGGCACGCGGTGTCTGGGTTCCTTTCATGAAACATGAAAACAATCCGGGTGTCTCAGGACACCCGGACCTGTCTCAAGGGGCGGGAAAATCAGGTCCTGAGCTGGAATCAGTCGACGCGGACGAGGACGCCGTCTCCGTGTTTCGCGGCCGTGACGTAGAAGGCGCGGAACGCTTCGAAGCGCTCGACGAGCCACTGCCAGGCCTCGTCGATGGCCTCCGCGCGCGGGCACTTGTAGACGGCTGCCTCGCTCAATCCTTTGAAGGTGAAATGTTCGCGAAGGGCGTCGAAACGCACGCCCTCCAGCATCCGGGCGATTTGCTCCACCGTCTCCGGCCGCGTGTAGCGAAGGGGCACGCCCTGACCCGCCACCACGTGCGGGGCGATCTCCGCCTCGCCGTGGATCGCGATGCCGGCCAGGGAGTCATCCTCCGCTCCGGGCGCGTGCCGGCGCCGGTCGGAGAGGACGAAGTGCAGGTGATCCCACCTTCGGCCAAGGTCCACCTGTTGCGTCGCCAGGTCGGGGCGGGTGCGCAGCACGTCTCGCACGGCCTCCAGGAGCAGGAGCTCATCGGAGTCCGGGCCGCCCGGTGCCAGGGTCTCCTCGCTCGGAGCCCGGAGCAACCGGGAGACGGACATCAGCCAGCCGCCCACGCCGATGTTCCGCCGCGCCAGCTCCAGCAGCGGATAACCGCCGGGAAGGGCCTGGTAGCTCGCATCAAGTCCCATGGCTCCCGTCCTAGCAGCTCCTCCGCCATCCGTTCAGCGGGAGTGCGCGCGCTACTGATCAGGCCCCCGAGTCCAGCCACGCGGCCAGCACGTCCGCGTGGCACGGGCCCGGCTTGCACCAGCAGCCCAGCCGCTTGCCTCGCAACGTCCGCACGTCGCGCAGGAAGTCCGGGTCGTGCTTCGTGCGCAGCTCCAGGTACCAGCGGAAGGACTCGAACGCGTCTGGACCGGGCGCCATGCGCCGCTGGGCCTCGTCGCGGACTCGCTCGGCTTCGGCCGCGGGCAGCTTCGCCAGCCACGGCTCGAAGTAGGTGCGGATCATCGCCTTCCAGGTCTTCACGCCCCCGGGCTTGAACGGGTTGCCGAAGCGGCCGGGCACGGGGTTGAGCGGCCCGGGCTTCGCCCAGGCTCGGAAGGCGCGGCCCACGTACACCTCACAGGCGTCGTGGACGTGCACCGCGATGGTTCGGGATTCGGACATGGCGGGTGCATCGTTAACAGACGCACCCGCCATGTGCCGTGCGTGACGGTCGGCCCGTCAGCAGGCAGGAGACATCAGGGGTCGATGCCCCGCTGCTCGGCCGGGGTCGGCGTGGAGAGGGACTTGTAGACCGAGGCCGCGGCGTTGAGCCCCGAGCCGAACGCCTCCACCGCGCCCTGCTTGAACTGGCCCTTGCGGATGCTCTCGAACGCGTCACGGCCGAAGTTGAGGGCCTCGCGCTGGTGCGCGTTGACCTCGCTGCGCGCGCCCGTCTCCACCTTGTTGACGTTGTCGATGACGCTGCTCTTGGACCGCTCGGAGATGCCGATGCCGTTCTTGTCGAGGAGCTGATTCACGCCGCCGACCGCGTGGCTGTAGTCGCTCGTCTTGCCGTGCGTCGACTGATCGATCTGGTGGCGGGAGGGGTCGCGGAAGACGTGGCTGGGGGTGACCTTGAACATGGCTTTTCTCGCTCGGGGCAGGGGGCCGTGGCCCCCGCCCGCGGTAGGTGATGCGTTTGAAATGATTGTCGGACCATGTGGGCTGGGGTTTCCTGAAGACTTTCATTTGCCCACGTATACGTCATTTGTCGTATGCCGGCCTTCGCGGGGGCCATCGCAGTGGCGGGGCCCGCCGGAAGACGGCAACGTACGCGCCCGCCTCCTCCCACCCCCGCGGACATGATCGCCAACCTCCACGACGCCGACATTCCGAAGCCCGTGCTCGAAGTCATCACCCGCCTGCGCGAGCTGGGCCACCCCACCTACCTGGTGGGCGGCTGCGTGCGGGACATGGTCCGCAAGGTCCACCCGAAGGACTTCGACGTCGCCACCAGCGCGCTGCCGGAAGAGGTCCAGCGCGCCTTCCGCAAGGTCATCCCCACCGGCATCCAGCACGGCACCGTCACCGTCGTCACCGGCGGCAACCACGTGGAGGTGACGACGTTCCGTTCGGAAGGCGACTACCTGGACGGCCGGCGCCCCAGCTCCGTGTCCTTCGAGCGGGACATCGTGAAGGACCTGTCGCGGCGCGACTTCACCATCAACGCCATGGCGTACAACCCGCTGGACCGCGAGCTGGTGGATCCGTTCGGCGGCCAGGTGGACCTGCCCGCGAAGCTGATCCGCTGCGTGGGCTCCGCGCTGGAGCGCTTCTCCGAGGACGGCCTGCGCCCCCTGCGCGCCGTGCGCTTCGCCGCCGTGCTGGGCTTCACGCTGGACCCGGACACCCGTGACGCCATCCCCGCGACCCTGGCCGTGTTCCGCAAGGTCGCGCTGGAGCGCGTGCGCGAGGAGCTGCTCAAGCTGCTCGTGTCCCCCCGCGCGGAGATGGGGCTGCACCTGCTGGCGGACACGGGGCTGATGGCGATCTTCCTCCCGGAGGTGGCCCACGCGGACCCGGAGACCACCCGGCTGGCCCGCGCCGCGGTGCAGGCCGCGCCGCTGGACGCGGACCTGCGCATGGCCACGCTGCTGGCGGACATCGACACCGCGACGCAGGCCCGTGAGCTGTGTCTGCGTTTGAAGTTCCCCAACAAGTCCGCCGACCTCATCGGCCTGCTCGTCGAGCACGCGAAGCTGGAGACGCGCGTGGACGACGCGGACCCCGCGCTGCGCCGGCTGCTCGCCCGCGTGGGCCTTGCGAACCTGCCCGCGCTCCTCGCCGTGGCGAAGGCCCGCGTCCAGGTCCGCGCCCCGGAGCGGCTGTCCGCGGTGGAGGCGCTGGCCGTGAGGCTGGAGGCGCTGGCCGCCGCGAAGCCCCCGCTGTCCGCGAAGGAGCTGGCGCTCACCGGGGGCGACATCATGAAGACGCTGGGCGTCGGCCCCTCGCCGAAGGTGGGCGAGGCGACCCGGTACCTGCTGGAGACCGTGCTGGACGACCCCTCGCTCAACACCGCGGACGCGCTGCGCGCCCGGCTCACGGCCTGGGCGGCGCGCGACTCCTGACGAAGGGGGCCTCCTCCCGGCCGGAGGGCAGGGAAGGGGGCCTCAAGCACCATCCGGCCGTGCGTCCCGGCCCGGGGGCGTGTAGGAAGGAGCCCCATGCGAGTCGTCGTTGCCATGAGCGGTGGGGTGGATTCCTCGGCCGCCGCCGCCCTGCTCAAGGAGCAGGGCCACGAGGTCATCGGCATCACCCTGCGCGTCTGGTCCTACGAGGGCGCCGCGAAGTGCGGCAGTTGCTGCAGCCCGGACGACATCGACGATGCCCGCGCGGTGGCCCAGACGCTGGGCATCCCGTTCTACGTGGCCAACGCCGAGGAGATCTTCCAGGACCGGGTCGTCAACCCGTTCGTCCAGTCGTACCTGGGCGGCAAGACGCCCATCCCGTGCGTGAGCTGCAACCGCGACGTGAAGTTCAACTTCCTCCTCAAGCGCGCGCGCGCCCTGGGCGCCCGGCTCGCCACCGGCCACTACGCCCAGGTGGAGGAGGTGGACGGCCGCTTCCACCTGCGCCGCGCCGTGGACGCCGCCAAGGACCAGAGCTACTTCCTCTTCACCCTGGGCCAGGAGGAGCTGAAGGACGTCCTCTTCCCCGTGGGCCACCTCACCAAGGCGGAGGTGCGCGCCGTCGCCGAGCGCCACCACCTGCCCACCACCCACAAGCCGGAGAGCATGGAGATCTGCTTCGTGCCCGACGGTGACTACGCCGGGTTCGTGGAGAAGGTCGCCGGCCCCCAGCCGTCCGGTGAGGTCGTGGACCCGGACGGCAAGGTGCTGGGCACGCACAACGGCATCCACCGCTTCACCGTGGGGCAGCGCAAGGGGCTCAACCTGGGCGGGGGCGAGGTGCGCTACGTGCAGCGCCTGGAGCCGGAGACGAACCGCGTCGTCGTGGGCCCCGCGGAGGGCACCGGCCGCGCGCAGTTCGGCCTGCTCCAGCCGCACTGGGTGGACGGGCCGCCTCCTCCGGAGCAGTCCGTGGAGGTCCGCATCCGCCACCGCCACGCGGGCGCGCCGGGGCGGATCCACATCTCGCAGCACGGGCTGGTGTCCGTGAAGCTCGACGAGCCCGCGCGCGCCGTCACGCCGGGCCAGGCCGCGGTCGTCTACGACAGGGATCGCGTGCTCGGCGGCGGGTGGATCGTCTGATCCGACCCGGCGTGTCCCGCGCCGGACTTCCGGCCTCGCGCGCCGCTGCTTCCAGTGCCTCCGCGAATTTGACCCGCCTGGGGGTGGGGCGTAGCTTGCGCGCACGCTGTCGCTACAGGCCGTTACACGGGCCGTGAGCGCGCGATCGAGGTCTGCCCCGCCATGCGTGACGCCCACCGGATGAAGGAGAAGTTCGACGTCTCGCTGGACAACCGGCAGATCGTCAGCCTGTTGATCGCCGGCATCGTCGTGATGGGCGCCGTGTTCGTGCTGGGCGTGGTGGTGGGCAAGAAGCTCGCGGGCGACTCGCAGACCGCCGCCGCGCCGGACCTGCTCTCCGCGCTGGACGCCAACGCGCAGGTCCTCAACGAAGCGCGCCAGGATCCGCCGCTCACCTTCCCGGACGAGCTCACCCGCAAGACGGGCTCGGAGCCCCTGCCGCCGCTGCCCAAGCCCGCCGCGAAGCCGGAGGCCCCCAAGGCCGTCGCCGCCAAGCCGGAGCCGAAGCCCGCGGAGGCCCCCAAGGCCGCCGCCACGAAGCCCGCCCTGGCCCCCACGCCGGACCCCGACACGGGCGAGCTGCCCGCGATGGACGCCGCCGAGGAGGACGCCATCGCCAACGGGAAGCCGCTCGCGAAGCCGGAGCCGAAGCCCGTGGAGGCCCCCAAGGTCGCCGCCGCGAAGCCGGAGCCGGTGAAGCCGGAGCCCAAGGTGGAGGCGGTGAAGGGAAAGGTGGAGGAGACGCCGGTCGCCACCCGCACCGCCGCGCGTGACGGGGGCATGAAGGAGGCCATCGCCCGGGCCCAGGCGCTGCCCGCGGAGCCGCCGCGTCCGTCGGAGGCCGTGAAGGGTGGGGCGTTCACGCTTCAGCTCTCCGCCTTCCAGAGCCGCCAGGACGCCGACCGTTTCGCCGCGCGGTTGCGCGACAAGGGCTATGCCCCCTATATCCTGGCGGCGGAGGTGCCTGGAAAGGGCACCTGGTACCGCGTCCGGATGGGCAGCTTCGCCAGCAAGGAAGCCGCGGGCCGGTACCTGACGGACTTCAAGCGCGAGACCCAGCTCGACGCGTACGTGGCCGGCACGAACTAGCGCTGCTGGGCAAGGAAGAGACGAAGCAAATGACGACGACGAAGCGGGTGGAGAAGCCCTGGGGGCATGAGCTCATCTGGGCCCACACGGAGCGCTACGTGGGCAAGCTCCTGCACGTGAAGGCCGGCCACAAGCTGAGCCTCCAGTTCCACAACGTGAAGGACGAGACCATCCACGTCCAGAGCGGCAAGCTCCTCTTCGTCGTGGACGAGGGCCAGGGCCTCATCGAGAAGGAGATGAACCCCGGTGAGAGCTACCACATCAAGCCGCTGACGAAGCACCGCATGGTCGCCATCACGGACTGCGACATCCTCGAGGTCAGCACCCCCGAGCTGAATGACGTGGTGCGCCTGGAGGACTCCTACGGGCGCACCGGCACCAGCGCCCCGTAGTCCCCCGCGGTGAAGCCCGCTGGCGCGCCGCCACGGTGCGCCGGCCGGGTCCCTCCGTCACTCCTTGGACTTCGCCGCCGGGTTCGGATTGCGGGTCCACTGGTCCACGGTGCCGTCGCCGTCCAGGTCCTCGCCAATGCGGTCCACCTGGCCGTTCTCCCAGTACTCCCAGTAGTCCACCCGGCCGTCGTGGTTGGCGTCGCGCTCCTTCCGCACGAGCGTGTCGTTCTCGTAGTACAGCCACGAGTCCGCCCTGCCGTCGCCGTTCAGGTCGCGCTCGCCCTTCGTGCGCTTGCCCTCGGCGTAGTGGTACGTGGCGTCCACCTTGCCGTCGTAGTCCAGGTCCATCACCTCGCGGACCTTCGCGCCCTGCGGATCCAGGTACTGGGTGACGTCCACGCTGCCGTCCCAGTTCAGGTCCAGCTCCTTGCGCACCAGCACGTCCTTGAGCCGGTACTCCCAGACGTCCGTCCGGCCGTCGCCGTTGGCGTCCAGCTCCGTGACCGTCTCCCCCGGCCCCTGCTTCCCCCGGACGGCCTCCGCCTCGGGGCGCTTGCGCATTGCGTCAGGGGTCTCCGCGGCCTTCTGGGAGGCGCAACCGGTGAGCGCGCCCGTCGCCAGGAATCCCAGGAAAATCAAGCGGTTGGTGGATGACAAGGTGCCTCCCGGTCCGGTGGGGCGCCATGTTCGCGCCGCTTCACTTCCGTGCTTTCGCAGGCCACGTCATTCCATATATTTTCACGTATCGCCATGGCCCGAAAGAAAGTCAGCACCACCATCTACATCACTCCGGAGCAGAACGAACTGCTCAAGGCGCTGAACCAGAAGACCAAGGTGCCCGTGGCCGAGTACATCCGGCAGGGCATCGACCTGGTCCTGGAGAAGTACAAGGCGCAACTGCCGGGCCAGGCGACCTTCGACGAACTGTCCTGACCTTCGACGAACTCTCCTGACGAACGAGGCGTGACGTGACGAGCATGCGTGGCAAGCGGGCGGTGGTGCTGGGTGGGGCCGGATTCGTGGGCTCGCACCTGTGTGAGCGGCTGCTGGACGACGGCGCGGAGTCCGTCCTCGCGGTGGACAACCTCATCACCGGGAACGAAGCGAACGTGCGCACGCTCAAGCCGCGCGCGGGCTTCCAGTTCGTGAAGCAGGACATCACCGAGGGCCTGGAGGTGGACGGGCCGGTGGACTTCGTCCTCAACCTGGCCTCGCCCGCGTCGCCCATCGACTACGCGAACCTCCCCATTGAAACGCTGCGCGTGGGCTCCATCGGCACGGAGAACGCGCTGAAGCTGGCGGAGAAGAAGAAGGCCGTGTTCCTGATGGCCTCCACGTCGGAAGTGTATGGCGACCCGCTGGTGCACCCCCAGAAGGAGGATTACTGGGGCAACGTGAATCCCATCGGGCCGCGCTCGGTGTACGACGAGGCCAAGCGCTACTCGGAGGCCATCAGCGCCGCGTACGAGCGCAGCCGGGGCGTGAACGTCCGCATCGTGCGCATCTTCAACACCTACGGCCCGCGCATGCGCCTCAACGACGGCCGCGTGGTGCCCGCCTTCGTGGGCCAGGCGCTCAAGGGCGAGGACTTCAGCGTCTTCGGGGACGGCAGCCAGACGCGCTCGTTCTGCTACGTGAAGGACCTGGTGGACGGCCTGGTGCGGCTGGTGCTGTCGGACGTCCGGGGCCCGGTGAACATTGGCAACCCGCGCGAGATGACCATCAAGCAGTTCGCGGAGGCCGTGCGCGAGGCGGCCGGTGGGGGTAGGCAGATCGTCTACCACCCGCTGCCCAAGGATGATCCGAAGCAGCGTCAGCCGGACATCACCCGCGCGCGCACGCTGCTGGGCTGGGAGCCCAAGGTGAAGCTGGAGGATGGTTTGCGGGACACCATCGCGTACTTCCGTGAGGTTGCCGCTCGCCCCTCTGGGACTTAGGTTGGCCGCGCGCGAGTGAACGCGAGGTAGACGGCCCGGCCTTCGTGGCGGCCGGGCCTGGGGAGAACGGCGTGAAAGTCCTGGTAACGGGCGGCGCGGGCTTCATCGGCTCGCACGTGTGCGATGAGTTCCTGCGCAATGGCCACGAGGTCATCGCGCTGGACAACCTGTCGAGCGGCAGGAGGGAGAACCTGGATCCGCGCGTGCGGCTGGCCGTGCACGACATCCGGAGTCCGGAGGCCGCCGAGCTCATCCGCGCGGAGAAGCCCCAGGTGCTCTGCCACCTGGCCGCCCAGATGGACGTGCGCCGCAGCGTGGAGGACCCCGGCTTCGACGCGGACGTGAACATCCGCGGCATGACGAACCTGCTGGAGGCCGCGCGCCAGTCCGGCGTGAAGAAGGTCATCTTCAGCTCCACCGGCGGCGCCATCTACGGCGAGCAGGACTACTTCCCCGCCCGGGAGGACCACCCCCAGCGGCCGGTGTCGCCCTACGGCGTCTCCAAGGCGGCGGGCGAGCTGTACCTGGGCTACTACCGCGCGCAGTACGGCCTGCCGTACGTCGCCCTGCGGTACGCCAACGTGTACGGCCCCCGGCAGAACCCGCACGGCGAGGCGGGCGTGGTGGCCATCTTCAGCCAGCGCGTCATCGCGGGGCAGGGCTGCACCATCTTCGGCGAGGGCAAGCAGACGCGTGACTTCGTCTTCGGCCCGGACGTGGCCCGCGCCAACTACCTGGCCTTCCAGAGCGACTACGTGGGCGCCGCGAACATCGGCACCGGCGTGGAGACGGACATCAACCGGCTCTACGAGCTCATCGCGGAGGCCGGCGGCAGCTCGCTGAAGGCCGCGCACGCGCCGGGCAAGCCGGGCGAGCAGCTTCGCTCCTGCATCGACGCGTCGCACGCGAAGAAGGTCCTGGGCTGGGAGCCGTCCGTGCAACTGGCGGAGGGCCTGCGCCACACGCTCCAGTTCTTCCGCGAGCAGGCCGCGGGGCCTGTCCGCGCCCGGGGCTGAGGGCCGGCCATCGCGCCGGCGTGCTCCCCCCGGCCCGGATGCCGGGGGGAATACGAGGCGTCAGGCGGGTGGAGTGCCCGGCGGGCAGGAGTGCGCCGGTCGTGGATTTTCAGGCGGTTCGGTGTTACCTACGCCCGCTTCGCGACCGACGAGCGCCCTGACCATGCCGGCTGAAAACGCGCACATCCGCAACTTCTGCATCATCGCCCACATCGACCATGGAAAGTCGACGCTGGCCGACCGCCTCCTGGAGAAGACAGGCACGCTGACCAAGCGTGAGGCGCAGGCCCAGTTCCTCGACAACATGGACATCGAGCGAGAGCGGGGCATCACCATCAAGGCCCAGTCCGTGCGGATGACGTACACCGCGAAGGACGGCCAGAACTACGTCCTCAACCTCATCGACACGCCGGGACACGTGGACTTCGCCTACGAGGTGAGCCGCAGCCTCGCCGCGTGCGAGGGCGCGCTGCTCGTCGTGGACGCGACGCAGGGCGTGGAGGCGCAGACGCTCGCCAACGTCTACATGGCGTTGGACCACAACCTGGAGATCATCCCGGTCATCAACAAGATCGACCTGCCCAGCGCGGACGTGGACCGCACGCGCGGGGAGATTGAAGACGTCATCGGCATCGACGCGTCCGTGGCGGTGCCCGCCTCCGCGAAGGAGGGACTGGGCATCCACGACATCCTGGAGTCGGTGGTGAAGCGCGTGCCGCCGCCGCAGGGCTCGCCGGCCGCGCCGCTCAAGGCGCTCATCTTCGACTCCTGGTACGACAACTACCGGGGCGTGGTGACGCTGGTGCGCGTGCTGGAAGGCACGCTGAAGCTGAAGCAGAAGATCAAGATGTTCAGCAACAACAAGGTCTTCGAGGTGCAGGAGCTGGGCGTGTTCAGCCCGTTCTCGCGCCCCGTGCAGCAGCTCATGGCGGGCGAGGTGGGCGTGCTCGTCGCCAACGTGAAGGAGCTGCAGGACGCGAAGGTCGGCGACACCGTGACGGAGGAGGCGCGGCCCACGGAGACCGCCTTCCCGGGCTTCAAGGAAGTCAAGCCGATGGTGTTCTCCGGCATCTTCCCGGTGGACTCCGCGGACTACGAGAACCTGCGCGACGCGCTGGCGAAGCTCACGCTCAACGACTCCGCCTTCACCTACGAGCCGGAGTCGTCCACGGCGCTGGGGTTCGGCTTCCGCTGCGGCTACCTGGGCCTGCTCCACATGGAGATCGTCCAGGAGCGCCTGGAGCGCGAGTACAACCTCAACCTCATCACCACGGCGCCGTCGGTGGTCTACCGCATCACCACCAGCAAGGGTGAGACGTTGCTGGTGGACAACCCGGCGAAGCTGCCGCCCACGCAGAACATCGAGAAGTTCGAGGAGCCCATCCTCACCTGCCACATCCACGTGCCCAACGAGCACCTGGGCGCCATCCTGAAGCTGTGCCAGGACCGGCGCGGCGTGCAGAAGGACATGAAGTACCTGGGCTCCAGCGGCACCCGCGTGCAGGTGACGTACGAGATGCCCATGGCCGAAGTGGTGTTCGACTTCTTCGACCGGCTGAAGAGCGTGTCGCGCGGCTACGCGAGCCTGGACTACGAGCTGTCCTCCTACCAGGAGTCGGACCTGGCCAAGCTGGACATCCTCATCAACGGGGAGCCGGTGGACGCGCTCTCCGTCATCGTGCACCGCGAGCGCGCGTACCTGCGCGGCCGCGAGGTCTGCGAGAAGCTCAAGGAAGTGATTCCCAAGCAGATGTACGAGGTGGCCATCCAGGCCGCCATCGGCGCTAAGATCATCTCCCGTGAGACGATCTCCGCCATGCGCAAGAACGTCCTTGCCAAGTGCTACGGCGGCGACATCAGCCGCAAGCGCAAGCTCCTGGAGAAGCAGAAGGAGGGCAAGAAGCGCATGAAGCAGGTGGGCACGGTGGAGATTCCGCAGGAAGCGTTCCTCGCGGTCCTCAAGACGGAGCAGTAAGCCCCATGAGCACGGCCAGTCCTTCCATGAAGCTGGGAGCGGCCATGGCCGCGCGCCGTACCCCGGAGCAGCTCAAGGCCCGCCGCCAGTTGATGTGGCGCGAGCTGCTCACCAGCCTCTGGGCCCCGCTGTGTGGCGTGGGCCTGGCGTTCATCCCCTACGTCACGCTGATTGAGATGGCGCCCGGCACCGCGTCCTGGGCCCAGCCCCTGATGAAGGGCTTCGGCCTGCTGATGGTGCTGGCCTTCCTGGGGCTGCTGGTGTGGCGCAACGCCTCCCGGAAGGAGTCGCGGTTGCGCACGCTGCGCCACGAGGCGCGCGAGCTGCTCTCCGAGGACGAGCGCATCCTCGCGCGCCTGGGGACGAAGGTGCAGCCGGCCGTGGCGGAGCGCATCACCGAGCAGGCCCTGCGCGTGGAGGCGGCTTCGGTGGCGGGCAACGCGGAGGCGCTGCGCACGGAGACGCA
The DNA here is from genome assembly GCF_020036995.1 of Corallococcus sp. AS-1-12. Classification (NCBI taxonomy): domain Bacteria; kingdom Pseudomonadati; phylum Myxococcota; class Myxococcia; order Myxococcales; family Myxococcaceae; genus Corallococcus; species Corallococcus sp. AS-1-12. The sequence continues at coordinate 220,261 of NZ_JAIQDD010000001.1, forward strand.
GGCGCTGGAGAAGCTCACCCAGGAGCACCTGGGCGCGTACCGCAAGCAGTCCGTGTGGGACTTCCTGGGCGGCTTCGGCAAGGCGCTGCTCATCGCCCTGGTCATCCGCACGGTGCTGGTGGAGCCGTACCGCATCCCCTCCGGCTCCATGCTGCCCACGCTGCAGATTGGCGACCAGGTCTTCGTGAACAAGTTCATCTACGGGGTGCGCATCCCGTTCATGAACGTGGTGCCGTTCCGCATCGTGCGGGAGCCGAAGCGCGGGGACGTCATCGTCTTCAACAACCCGGTGGACGAGTCCAAGGACTTCATCAAGCGCGTCATCGGCATCCCCGGCGACACGGTGGAGATCGTCGACGGGGTGGTGCGCATCAACGGCGAGCCGCAGCCGCGCACGCTGGTGTCGCCGGACTTCGTGGTGCACAACCAGGACGACACCACGGGCCGCTGGTTCGACCAGGAAGAGGTGCTCTACCGCGAGGACCTGAGCGGCGTGGTGCACTCGTCGCTCCAGCACCCCATGCGCCTGCCGGGCCGCGAGCACGAGGGCCCCTACACGGTGCCCGCGGACAGCGTCTTCGTGATGGGCGACAACCGGGACAACAGCGCGGACAGCCGCTACAACCTGGGCGGCCCGGGCGGCGCCGAGGTCGCCTACGTGCCGTACGGCCACATCAAGGGCAAGGCCATGGTGGTCTGGCTGTCGCTCGGTTGGGGCGGCCTGCTGGGCAACCTGTTCGGCGGCACGGGCCTGCGGGTGGACCGCTTCTTCGAACCGGTGCGCTGACGGACGCTGGGCGGGCGGCCACCACGCGCCGTGCTTGACGCAACGTGCGGCGCGCGGTACGCGGCGCTCCCGGCCCATGAGACATCTTCTCGGAATCGCAGGCTGGCGGCGGGACGAGCTGGAAGCACTGCTCGACCGCGCCCAGGCACACCTGCCCGGCGGACCGGATGCCTCGCACGTGTTGCGGGGCCGCGTCGTGGCGAACCTCTTCTTCGAGGACTCCACCCGGACGCGCTCCTCCTTCGAGGTGGCCGCGCGGAAGCTGGGCGCGGACGTCCTCAACTGGAGCCACGCGGGCTCCTCCGTGTCCAAGGGGGAGACCCTCCTGGACACCGCGCGCAACATCGAAGCCCTGGGGCCGGCGGTCATCGTCATCCGCCACCGCTCCTCCGGCGCGCCGGGGCTCGTGGCCCGGCACGTGAAGTGCGCGGTGGTCAACGCGGGCGACGGCGCGCATGAGCACCCGTCCCAGGCCCTGCTGGACGCCTTCACCCTGCGCCAGCGCTGGGGCCGCCTGGACGGGCGCACGGTGCTGATCGTCGGCGACGTGCTGCACAGCCGCGTGGCGCGCTCCAATCTCCTGTGCCTGAAGGCGCTGGGGGCCCGGGTCGTGCTCTGCGGACCGCCCACCCTCCTGCCGCCAGGGCTGGAGGAGATGGGCGGAGAGGTGACGCACCGGCTGGACACCGTGCTGCCCCAGGCGGACGCGGTGATGTGCCTGAGGCTGCAGACGGAGCGCATGGCGGAAGCCTTCCTGCCGTCCCAGCGGGAGTACTCGCGGCTGTTCGGTGTCACGCCCGCCCGCGCGGAGCGGATGAAGCCGGACGCCCTCGTGCTGCACCCGGGCCCCATCAACCGCGGCGTGGAGCTGTCGCCGGTGGTGGCGGACGGGCCTCGCAGCGTCATCCTGGAGCAGGTGGCCAACGGCGTCGCGGTGCGCCGGGCCATCCTGGAGGCGTGCGCATCATGACCACCACGGTGCTCTTCCAGCGGGCGCGCGTCATCGACCCGCGCAATGGCGTGGACGGCGTCCGGGACGTGCTGGTGACGGACGGCCGGGTGGCCCAGGTGTCGGAAGCCCCGCTGCCCGCGCCGAAGGACGCGCGGGTGGTGGACGCCAAGGACCAGTGGCTGGTGCCGGGCTTCATCGACCTGCACGTGCACCTGCGCGAGCCGGGAGAAGAGGGCAAGGAGACGGTCCTCACCGGCTGCCGCGCGGCGGTGGCGGGCGGCTTCACCGGCGTCGTGGCCATGCCCAACACCAAGGTGGTGAACGACAGCGCGCTCGTCACGGAGCTGGTGCTGTCGCGCGCCCGGGACGCGGACCTGTGCCACGTGTACCCGGCCGGCGCCATCACCAAGGGGCTCAAGGGCGAGGAGCTGTCGGAGGCAGGCGAGCTGATCGGCGCCGGCTGCGTGGCCCTCACCGACGACGGCCGCCCGGTGATGAACGCGGGGCTGATGCGCCGGGTGCTCCAGTACGCCACCCAGTTCGACGTGCCGGTGATGGTGCACGAGGAGGACCTGACGCTGTCCGCCGGCGGCGCCATGCACGAGGGCGCCACGTCCACTCGGCTGGGCCTGCGCGGCATCCCGTCCTCCGCGGAGGTGGCCATGGTGGCGCGCGACCTGGTGCTCCTGGAGGAGACGAAGGGCCGGCTGCACGTGGCGCACGTGTCCTGCGAGGGCAGCGTGCGGCTCATCCGCGAGGCCAAGAAGCGCGGCCTGCGCGTCACCTGCGAGGTGGCGCCGCACCACTTCACGTTGGATGACCGGGCGGTGGGGGACTACGACACCCACGCGAAGATGGCGCCGCCGCTGCGCAGCGACGTGGACGTGAGGGCGCTGCGCGAGGCGCTGGTGGACGGCACGGTGGACGCCATCGCCACGGACCACGCGCCGCACGGCGTGTCCGACAAGCTGGTGGAGTTCGAGAAGGGCATCAACGGCATCGTCGGGCTGGAGACGTCCCTGGGGCTCACGCTGGCGCTGGTGCACGAGGGCGTGCTCACCCCTCGCCGGGCGGTGGAGCTGCTGTCGGACGGGCCGGCGAGGGTATTCGGCCTGCCGGGCGGTCACCTGGCGCCTGGTGCCCCGGCGGACATCACGCTGGTGGCCCCTTCGGAGGAGTGGACGGTGGATGCCCACCGGTTCTATTCCCGCAGTCGCAACACGCCCTTTCACGGGCGCACGCTGAAGGGCCGCGTGACGCAGACGTGGGTGGGTGGCCGGTGTGTGTTCGAGGACGGTCAGCTCAAGGAGTCGCGGTGATGACGAAGCGGGCGGTGCTCGCGCTGGCGGATGGCACCACCTTCGAGGGTCGCGCCTTTGGCGCTTCCGGCGAGACGGTGGGTGAGGTGGTTTTCAACACGTCCATGTACGGCTACCAGGAGATCCTCACGGATCCCTCGTACGTGGGGCAGATCGTCACCATGGCGTACCCGGAGATGGGCAACATCGGGGCGAACGCGGCGGACGAGGAGGCCGGACAGCCGCACGCGGTGGGCATGGTGGTGCGCTCGCTGACGAAGACGCCCTCCAACTGGCGCTCGCAGGAGACGCTGGACGCGTACCTCGCGCGCCACGGCCGCGTGGGCATCGAAGGCGTGGACACCCGCCGGCTGGTGCGCCACCTGCGCACGCACGGCGCGCAGACGGGCATCATCTCCACGGAGAACGTGTCCGCCGCGGCCCTGTCCGAGCGCGCGCGCGCCGCCACCGGCATGGAGGGCCTGGACCTGGCCACGGGCGTGTCCACCCAGGAGCCCTACGTCTTCACCACGCCGTCCCCGGACGTGTTCCTGGGCACGGGGGACAAGCGCCCGGAGCCGGAGCTGAAGTACGACGTCGTCGCGTACGACTACGGCCTCAAGCGCTCCATGCTCCAGTACCTGGTGGACGTGGGCTGCCGCGTGACGGTGGTGCCGTCCCACTTCACGGCGGAGCAGGTGCTGGCGAAGAAGCCGCACGGCGTCTTCCTGGCCAACGGCCCGGGCGACCCGGCCGCGGTGAAGGGCGCGGACCGCACGGTGGCGGCGCTGTTGGGCAAGGTGCCGGTGTTCGGCATCTGCCTGGGGCACCAGATCATGGCGCTGGCCCTGGGCGGCCGGACGTACAAGATGAAGTTCGGCCACCGCGGCGGCAACCAGCCGGTGAAGGACCTCACCACGGGCAAGGTGGAGATCACCGCGCAGAACCACGGCTTCGCGGTGGACGACGCCAGCCTCAAGGGCAAGGCCGTCGTCACGCACATCAACCTGAATGACGGCACGGTGGAGGGCCTGGCCGTTCCGGACGCGCGGGCCTTCAGCGTGCAGTACCACCCCGAGGCTTCGCCCGGCCCTCACGACGCGCGCTACCTGTTCAGCCGCTTCGCGACGCTGATGGCGGGTTCGTAGGAAGAAAGCTCGCAACGGCCATGGACACCGCGCTGACCCCGTTGTCGTACCAGCCGTACCTGGACCAGCTCATCGCCTTTGGCAGTCAGGAGGCCCGCAAGCCGGACCTCCTGGAGGCCAAGGCGGAGTACTTCCGCCTCACCGGTGAAGTCTTCGAGGACGACAAACTCTTCGAGCTGCGGATGGCGTCGTTCCTGGACTACTACCTCTACGACCGCGTCTCGCCGCTCACGGGCAAGACGCCGGCCGCGGAGCTGTACGAGCAGCGTCTGCAGTCCGCGGCGCCGGAGGAGGCCAACGCCTTCCGCAGCTTCACGGAGACGGTCCACGGCCTCTTCGAGGTGCGCAAGCTGGGCAAGGGCATGGTGCGCCTGCGCGAGCTCTTCTCCGGCAAGGACTTCGACGTGACGGAGCGCCGCCACATCGCGGGCCTGGAGACGGGGGACGTGCTGGAGGCGCGCCTCGTCCCCTTCGGGGGCCACCTGCTGTTCTCCTCCGCCTTCTGCTACCACCCGGCCATGGCGCTGAAGGCCATCAAGGCCGAGGTGAAGCGCCGCAAGAAGAAGGAGCCGGAGCGCCCCGCCAAGGACCTGGTGTGGGAGTGCGCCCGCCGGGCCCTCAACGTGGAGCGCTACCGCCAGCTCTCCGTGGAGAAGCTCTACGACTTCGAGCAGAAGGTCCTCTAGCGAGGGCCCCCTGCCCGAAGGCCCCCACCGCATGCGGCCTCAGATGCGGTGGATGCTCATCATGTTGGTGTTGCCCGGCACGTTGAGCGGCACGCCGGCCACCAGGATGAAGGGCGCGCCGGGTTCGCAGAAGCGCAGCTCCTGACAGAGCCGGCGCACCTGCTTGAGCATGGCCTCCGTGGTGCTGACGCGCTTCACCAGGTGGCCCGTCACGCCCCAGTACAGCGCCATCCGGTTCACCGTGTCCGCGTTGGGCGTCAGGCCGAGGATGCGCGCGCCCGGGCGGAACTCGGAGATGAGCCGCGCGGAGTGGCCGCTCTCCGTGTACGCGATGATGGTCCCGATGTTGAGCTGCCGGGACGCGGCCACCGCCGCCGCGGCGACGCCGGTGCCCAGGTCCTCGGAGCGCTCGAAGGGGGAGTGGGGCAGGGTGATGAGGCCCGTGCGCTCCGTCTCCTCCACGATGCGCGCCATGGTTGCCACCGCGTCCACGGGGTAGCGCCCCGCGGCCGTCTCTCCGGAGAGCATCACCGCGTCCGCGCCGTCCAGGATGGCGTTGGCCACGTCCGACACCTCCGCGCGCGTGGGCCGGGCGTTGAGCACCATGCTCTCCAGCATCTCCGTGGCGACGATGACGATGCCGCCCAGGCGGTTGACCTCGAGCACGGCGCGCTTCTGGATGGCGGGAAGCTGCTCCAGCGGCATCTCCACGCCCAGGTCGCCGCGGGCCACCATCACCCCGTCCGACTCCCTGGCGATGGCGTCCAGGTCGTCCACCGCCTGGGGCTTTTCAATCTTGGAGATGAGCGGCGTCTTGCGCTTCGCCACCAGCGCCCGCGCCTGGCGCACGTCCCGGGCGGAGCGCACGAAGGAAAGCGCCACGTAGTCCACGCCCACCTCCTGGCCGAACGCCAGGTCCACCTTGTCCTTCTCCGTCAGCGTGGGCACCGACATGGCCGTGCCGGGCAGGTTGAGCCCCTTGTGATCCTTGAGCAGCCCGCCCACCTCCACGCGGCAGGACACGTCCTGGCCGCTCACCTTCAGCACGCGCAGGCGCACCCGGCCGTCGTCCAGCAGCACCTCGTGGCCCTTCTCCACGTCCCGGGGCAGCGTGCGCACCGGGGTGGGGATGACGCGCCCCTGGCCCACCACCGCGCGCGTCGTCACCGTCACCGTGTCGCCGGCCGTCACCATCAACTGGCCGCCCTCGAAGCGCCCCAGGCGCACCTTGGGGCCCTGGACGTCCTGGAGGATGGCCACCGGCACGCCCAGCTTCTTCGACACCGCGCGGATGCGCTGGACGCGCTGCCGGTGCTCGTCGTGCGTCCCGTGCGAGAAGTTGAGCCGGGCCACGTTCATGCCCGCCTTCACCAGCGCCTCGATGACTTCCTTCGAGTCCGACGCCGGACCCAGCGTGCAGATGATCTTCGCCTTGCGCATAAGGCGGCCCATCCTAGCGCCAGGAGGTGGGCGCCTTGACAGGCTTGCGCCCGAAGGACTAACTCTTCGCCTCACGCGCTGGGCGGAAAGTTACCGCAAGCCGGCGCACGCCATTCGTGGCTCTCAGACGCATGAGACGAAGAAAGCCCGGCTACCCTGGGAGGGGGGGCCGGGCTTTCATCGTTCCAGGTTCCAGGGCGGCCTAGAGCTCAATCTCCTGGCCCTTGCCCATGGGCTCCATCAGCGGCTTCGTGGCGTGGTCCATGCCGATGTCCTCCGAGGGAGGCTTCGGGTGGCCGGCGCTGGGGCCCATGGGAGGCGGCGGGGGCAGGGGCCCCATGTCCTCCTCACCCAGTCCGCCGCTGCCGCCCACGCCCAGGTCCTGCTGCTTCTGGAGGGCCTCAATCTCCGAGCGGGTGATGCCCGCCATGGCCAGCACCTTGCGCGTCACGCGGATGCGGGCCTGGCTGTGCATGGCCATGGCGATGGAGTCAGAAGGCCGCGCGTCCAGGGCCATTTCCTTCTTGCCCTGCTGGAGGAAGACGCGGCCGGAGTAGACGTTGTCACGCAGGTCGTCGATGCGGACCTCCGTCACCCGGCCGCCCAGCTTGGACACCACGTCGTCCAGCAGGTCCTGCGACAGCGGCTGGGGCGGCGGACGCTCCGCGAGGCGGAAGGCGATGGAGACCGCCGCGCCCTCGTCCACGAAGAGGGGGAGCACCGTCTCCCCGTCCTTGGTGGTCAGCACGACGGCGTGCGTCTGCGCCTCCATCAAGGGCACCACGTCCTTCACCTCCAGCTCCACGAGCTCCGAACAGGCCCTGGGGTCGCTGCCCTTCTCGGTGATGCAGGGCTTCTCTTTCTTCCCTTCCGCCGTGTCGGAGGCGGCGATGGCGCCGGGGATCCCGAACGCGGGAAGGAACAACGCTCCTCCCAGCGCCAGCACCACGGCCGTGAACGGAGCGACGAAGAAGTTGGCGCGGTTGGACGTTTTCACATCCCTAAGCTACGCACCTCTCCCTTCACCGGGAGGGCACCGCCCCTCCGCCGTCGCGAGCGGCCCCCGGGCCCTGGCCCACCCGGTTGGAGGGCGGGCGGGCAGCCGGGAAGAGGGGCGCGAGGCGACTAGCGGTCGTCCTCGGACTCCTCGTCGTCGTAGTCCTCGTCGTCCTCGGACTCCTCGTCGTCCTCGTCCTCGTCGAGGTCCTCGTCCTCGTCGGCCTCCTCCTCGTCTTCATCCTCGTCGTCGAGCTCGTCCTCCAGCTCCTCGGCTTCGAGCGTCATCGTCACCGCGAACTTCTTGCTCAGGGTGGCGATCTGCGCGCGCATCTCCGTGAGCGCGGCGACGAAGTCCTCGGTGAGGTTGGCGGGCGCCTTCGCGTCGCAGTGGGGACAGACAATCTTCTCCGTCCCCTCGATGAGGTCCTGGGCTTCCAACTCGAAGCTGGCCTCGCACTTCTGGCAGGTGAAGTCGATGCTCATGGTCGGGCGCGGCATACAAAGCCGGTGAACATGCTGTCAACGCCTGAGACGGGGGGACGTGGAACGGGCGGGGCGCTTCCACTACGTTTCACCAGATGGACCTGCCCAAGACGATGCTGCATGCGCTCCATGACCAGGCCGCGCGGCTGGAACACCGCCCGGCGCTCTGGTCCCGGCATGGAGGCGCCTATGTCCCCACCTCGTGGTTCGACTACGCCCAGCGCGTCAAGCGCTTCGCCCTGGGGCTGCACGCGCTGGGGTTCCGGGACGGCGACCCGCTGGGCATCCTGAGCTTCAACCGCGAGGCGTGGCACGTCGCGGACCTGGGGGCCATGGCCCTGGGCGGCGTGCCGGTGGGGCTCTACACCACCAGCAGCGTGGACCAGCTCGTCTACATCCTGGGCCACTGCCAGGCGCGCTTCCTCCTGGTGGAGAACGCGAAGCACCTGGCCACCGGCCTGGAGGTCCAGAGGCGGCTGCCCGCGCTCCAGCACCTCATCGTGGTGGACGCGCCCGCGCCGCTGCCCGAGGGCGTGCTGCGCTACGCGGACGTGCTGGCCTCCGGCGCGAAGGCGGACGAGGCCCCCTACTGGGACGGCGTCCACTCGCTCCACCCGGACGCGCTCGCCACGCTCATCTACACGTCCGGCACCACCGGCCAGCCCAAGGGCGTGGCGCTCAGCCACCGCAACCTCGCCTGGACGGCGAAGCAGTTGGGCGACACCCTGGGCTTCCAGGACATGGAGGACGAGCGGCTGGTGTCGTACCTGCCGCTGTCGCACATCGCGGAGCAGATCGTCTCCCTGCACAGCCCGCTGCTGTTGGGCATGCAGGTGTACTTCGCGGACTCGCTGGACGCGCTGGGCCAGAACCTCAAGGACGTGCGTCCCACCCTCTTCTTCGCGGTGCCGCGCGTCTGGGAGAAGTTCAAGACGAAGGCGGAGGAGGGCCTCGCCGCGCAGCCGCCCCTGAAGCGCCGGCTGGTGGAGTGGGCCCGCGCCACGGCGCTGGAGCGCAACACGCGCGTGTTGAGCCAGGAGCGCGTCCCGTCGCTCATGGAGGCCAAGTTCGCGCTGGCCCGGCGGCTGGTGTTCCATCCGTTGAAGACGCGCATCGGCCTGGAGAAGGCGAAGCTGTACGCCACCTCCGCGGCGCCCATCGGCCGGGACGTGCTGGACTTCTTCGCCTCCATCGACGTCGTCCTGCTGGAGGTGTGGGGCATGACGGAGGTGTCCGGCCCCGCCACGGTGAGCACCGCCGAGTGCGCCCGGCTGGGCACGGTGGGCCGCCCCATGCTGGGCGTGGAGGTGCGCATCGCGGAGGACGGGGAGATCCTCGTCCAGGGCGGCAACGTGTGCCTGGGCTACCACCGCAACCCGGAGGCCACGCAGGAGCTGCTGGCGGACGGGTGGCTGCACACGGGCGACGTGGGGCAACTGGACTCCGAGGGCTTCCTGCGCATCACCGGGCGCAAGAAGGAGATCATCGTCACCTCCGGCGGCAAGAAGACGTCGCCCGCGAACATCGAGGAGCTGCTCAAGGCCGTGTCCCCCGTGGGGCACGCGCTGGTGGTGGGCGACCGGCGCAACTACCTGGTGGCGCTGGTGACGCTGGAGCCGGACCGGGCGCGGAAGCTGGCGCGGGAGAAGGGCTGGCCGGAGGACGTGGCCGCGCTGGTGAACGACGCGCGGCTCCAGCAGCACCTGCAGGAGGCCTTCGAGCGGGACGTGAACCCGAAGCTGTCCCGCTTCGAGACCATCAAGCGCTTCCGCGTGCTGCCGGGGGAGTTCTCCATCGACGGCGGGGAGCTCACGCCCAGCATGAAGATGCGCCGCAAGGTGGTGGAGCAGAAGTACGCGGACGTCATCGACGCGCTCTACAGCGAGCCCGGCGGCCCCGTCGCCGCCCACGGTTAGGGCAAAGCGAAAGGGGCGGGGGACTCACGCTTCGAGTCCCGCGCCCCTTCGTGCTTCAGCGGCCCTGGCGGCCGGTGACTACTTGCCGGTCCGCTTCTCGCGGGCGACGTAGTCGCGGCGGGCGGAGCCCGTGTAGACCTGACGGGGACGGGCGATCTTCTGCTCGTTGTCCGTCACCATCTCCTCCCACTGCGCGCACCAGCCCACCGTGCGGGGGATGGCGAACAGGACGGGGAACATCTCCGCCTGGAAGCCCATCGCCTCGTAGATGAGGCCCGAGTAGAAGTCGACGTTCGGGTAAAGCTTGCGCTTCACGAAGTACTCGTCCTCGAGCGCGATGCGCTCCAGTTCGAGCGCGATCTCCAGCAGCGGGTTCTTGCCCGTCACGTCGAAGACCTCGTCCGCCACGCGCTTGATGACCTTCGCGCGCGGGTCGTAGGACTTGTAGACGCGGTGGCCGAAGCCCATGAGCTTCTTCTCGCCCTCGCCGCCCTTCACCTGCTTGATGAACTCCGGGATGTTGGCCTTGCTGCCAATCTCGCGGAGCATGCGGAGCACCGCCTCGTTGGCGCCGCCGTGCAGCGGGCCGTAGAGCGCGCCCACGCCCGCGGCGACCGCGGAGTAGGGGTCCACCTGCGAGGAGCCCACCGTGCGCACGGACGTGGTGGAGCAGTTCTGCTCGTGGTCCGCGTGCAGGATGAAGAGCACGTCCAGCGCCTTCTCCAGCGTGGGGTGCACCTTGAAGGCGCTCGTGCCGATGCGCTTGATCATCGCCAGGAAGTTGGCGACGTAGGACAGGTCGTTGTCCGGGTAGACGAACGGCAGGCCCATCGCGTGCCGGTACGAGAACGCGGCGAGGGTGGGCATCTTCGCGATGAGGCGCGTGATCTGGATCTCACGGCTGCGCGCGTCCTTGATGTTCTTCGCGTCCGGGTAGAACGCGGACAGCGCCGCCACCGTGGAGCCCAGCATCGCCATGGGGTGCGCGTCGTAGCGGAACCCGTCGATGAAGGACTTGATGTTCTCGTGAACCAGCGTGTGGTGGGTCACGTTGAACGTGAAGTTGTCCAGCTCCTTCTGCGTGGGCAGCTCGCCCTTCAGCAGCAGGTAGGCCACCTCCAGGAAGGAGGACTTCTCCGCGAGCTGCTCGATGGGGTAGCCGCGGTACTCGAGGATGCCCTTGTCACCGTCGATGAACGTGATGGCGCTCTTACAGTTCGCCGTGTTCAGGAACGCGGGGTCGTAACCCATCAGACCGAAGTCATCGCTGCCGGTCTTGATCTGGCGCAGGTCGGGGGTGCGGATACAGCCGTTCTCGATCGGGATCTCGTACGTCTTCCCGGTCCGATTGTCGGTGACGGTCAGCGTGTCCTTGGGCATGGGCGGAGATTTCACAGGGCGGCGGACGCTTTCAACAAAAAAGAACGATAAGTCCGGGAGGCGAAGTTTCTGGTCCGCGCGCCCGCTCAGGAATAGCGGACGCCGGCCCGCGCGAGCTGCCGCCAGAAGCCCGGGAAGCTCTTCTCCACGCACTCCGGCCCCGTCAGCTCCAGCGGCACCCCGGACAGCACACACAGGGTGGCCGCTGACATCGCCAGGCGGTGGTCGCCCCGGCTGTCCATGGCGAAGCGCGCGGGCTTCACCTTCGGCGGGAGGATGCGGAGCGACTCACTGTCGGCTCCGGCCGACAGCTCCGTGGTGCCGCCGTAGGCCGACACCAGCGTGCGGATGCCCTCCAGCCGGTCGCTCTCCTTGACCCGCAGGATGCCCACGTCGCTGAGCGTGGTGGGGCGGGGCAGCACGCACGCGAGCGCCGCCAGCGTGGGCAGCAGGTCCGGGCACTCCTTGCCCGTCGCGCGCAGCTCGCCCGTGGCTTCACCCTCGAAGCGCCACGTGTTGGGCGCGCCGGACGGGAGCATCCTCAGGCCCACTTCGGCGGCCAGCCGGAGGATCGCCTGGTCCGGGTGGGCGCTCTGGGGCTCCGCGCGCTCCACCGTGCCGCCCGTGCGCCAGGCGATGAGCACCAGATAGCCCAGCGAGGACCAGTCGCCTGGCAGTGATGGCACGGATTCAGGCGCCTGATAACCCGTGACGGAATAGTGACCTCCGGACTGTTCCACGGTGAAGCCGAAGCGGCGCAGCCACGCCACCGTGAGGTCCATGTAGCCGGCGCTGGTGAGCGTGCCTTCAATCTCCACGCTCCACGCGCGCTTCTCCCGCAGGAAGCGCTCCGCGCAGCCCAGCAGCAGGCTGGAGGCGTACTGGCTGCTCTGCGCGCCCGGCACGCGGAACACCGGCGCGACCCTGGAGGTGTCCAGGGGCGCGTGCAGCTCCACCGGCCACGGGGTGCCCTCGGTGAGCGTCAGGCCCGCGGGGCCCAGGGCCTCCTTGAGCGACGTGAAGAGCGGGCCGTGCGGGCGTTCCCCCAGGCGGGGCGTGCCGGTGAAGCGCACGCGCGCGCCGGGCGTCACCGCGGCCTGCGTGACGAGGATGCGGAAGGGGGCGCCGCCGTCCGCGCAGTCCACGTCGCGCACGGGGCCCGCGGGAAGGCGCAGGGCCTCCACGCCCCGGCGCAGCACGCGCACGTCCGCGGGGAGGTCCTCGTCCGACTCCGCCTGCACCGACGGCAGCGGCCAGGCGCCCGTGAGGTGTCCCAACACCAGGGCGCGCTGGGCGTCCGACTTCGACACGGGCGGGGTGAGCGGTGAGGCGCTCAAGGCGCTCGGGTCGACGGTGAGGCGGTTCGGCGAGGCGTGGCTCACGGGCGGGCTCCACGGGTCCAGGCGGGCCACAGGGCCCGCCACGTCTTGGGCATCACATCCACGACCTCGGCGGTGCCCACGGCGGTGAGCAGCACCATGCGCAGCTCGCCGTTGGCGCCGGCCTTCTTGTCGGCGTCCAGCAGCGCGACCACGTCCTTCAGCGGCGCGCGGTGGGCCAGCTCCGCGGCGCGGTCACGCCCGAGCACGCCCGGGCCCCGCGCCAGCGCGCGCTCCACTTCATGCGCCACGGGCTCCGGGGTGATGCCCAGGTGCCGGCCCACGTCCAGGGCCCAGAGGATGCCCAGGCCCACCGCGTCGCCGTGCGACAGCTTGAAGCGCGACAGGCTCTCCAGCACGTGGCCGAAGGTGTGGCCGAAGTTGAGCACGCGGCGCAGCCCCTGGTGCTCGTAGGGGTCCTTCGAGCAGACGTCCTCCTTCAGGCCGCGCGCGTCCTTCACCAGCTTCTCCAGCGTCGGCGGCGTGCGCACGTAGCGCTTGAAGAGGGACCCATCCAGCGACGCGACCATCTTCCACGCCTCGATGGAGCCCTCGCGCACCTGCGCGTCGGACAGCGTGGCGTACAGCTCCGGGCACAGCCACGTCTCGTCCGCGTAGTGGAAGACGCCGGCGGGGTTCTTCACCACGCGGCCCCGCACCGTCAGGTCCACCGCGCCCTTGCCGCCCAGGCTGCTGTCCACCGCCGCGAGCAGCGTGGTGGGCACCTGCAACAGCCGCACGCCGCGCTTGAGCAGGTGCGCGGCCACGGTGGCCACGTCGCCCACGGTGCCACCGCCCACGGCGACGAGCGTGCCGGAGCGCGGCAGGGTGATTCCCCCCGCGAGCACCTTCTGGAGCGAGATGAGGCTCTTGGCGCGCTCACCGCCGACCAACTGGATGATGGCGCGCGGCCTGCGGGCCTCGATGGCGGGGATGAGCGTGGGGTGGAAGCGGGCGACGGTGCGGTCCACCACGGCGACGCTGCCCTCGGGCAGCCTGGCGACGAGCTTCGTGAAGGAACCCCAGCGGTCGTTGGGGGGGCGGTAGGAACCGGGAGGAAGCGGGCTCATGCGGAGTGGGGGCGGGCGTTGAACTGCTGGACGAGGTCGGCGATGACGAGCGACACCATGGCCTCCAGCACCGGGACGGCGCGGGGCATGATGCACGGGTCGTGACGGCCGCCCTTGGCGTGATCCGCCAGCGTCGCGGGCGGCTTGAAGAAGGCGCGCACCTGCATGGGCTCACCGTTGGCGAGGCCCCCCTGGATGCCGCCGTACGCGTCCTTCACGGCGTGGAACTTCGTGCCGGGCTGGCCGATGCGCTGGAGCAGATCCGGCGGGCCCCACACGACGCCGGTGACCGCGCCGATGCTGCCCAGCGCCTGCGCGATGAGCGCCTTCAGCTTGCCGAAGATGGGCTCGCCCAGGCCCACGGGCAGGCCCTCCACGCGCACGTCGATGGCGCCGCCCAGGCTGTCCCCGGCCTCCTTCGCGGCGAGGATCTGGCGGGACATCTCCTCGCGCACGGCGGCGTCCGGGCAGCGGGTGGCGTGCGCGTCCACCATGGCGCGGGTGAGGCCCGGCGGCGGGACGGAGGCGACCAGCTCACCCACCTGGGAGACGTAGGCGACGGTGCTCAGCGAGGGCAGGTCGCGCGCGAGGTACGCCTCCGCGACGGTGCCGCCGATGACGCGGCAGAGCGTCTCGCGCCCGCTGGTGCGGCCGCCGCCCCGGTGGTCGCGGTGCTTGTAGCGCTCACGCCACACGGCGTCCGCGTGGCCCGGCCGGTCCACGGTGGCCAACTGGTTGTAGTCCTGCGAGCGCTGGTTCGTGTTGCGCACGATGGCCGCGATGGGCGTGCCCAGCGTCTTGTCCTGGAAGACGCCGGAGAGGATCTCCACGGTGTCCGGCTCGTTGCGCGCCGTCACCAGCGCGGACTGCCCGGGGCGCCGGCGATCCAGCGCCGCCTGGAGCATGTCGCGCGTGAGCGGCACCCCCGCGGGACAGCCGTCGATGACGGAGCCCAGCGCGGGGCCATGGCTCTCGCCAAAGGTGGTCAACCGGAAGAGGGTTCCAAAGGTATTCATGTCGCCGTTTCCCAGAGTTGTCGCTGCCGCCGGGCCTGGGCGACGAACCACGCCGCCCCGAGCAGGAGTGGGGTGCCCCCGCGGCGAACGATCTCCGCGGCGACGCGCCGGCCCGGCGCACCGTATGCGATCACCGCCACGCGTGCCCCCTGGAATCGCAGGTTCTCAGGAGTGGCCACGCGGTCTGGCCACGTCCAGACCCAATCCCCGGACAGCGGTGCTTGTATCTCCGCGCGCTTGACGACCCGCAGGGCGAGCCCGTGTTCAGCGGCCACCAGGCGCAGGGCCTGCGTGGAGCCGCCATCGCCCAGCACCGACACGTCCTTCGCGCCCAGGCGCGTCAGCACCGCGCGCGCGCCCTCCGTGTCGGTGTTGAAGGACTCCCACCGCGAGCCCCGGCGCACCAGCGTGTTGATGGCGTCCAGCGACGAGCCCGTGTGCTTCGCGAGCCGCATCTTGAACGGGCTCGTCACGGCGAAGCCCGCGTAGTGCGGCAGCAGCGCGTCCACCACCGCCTCCACCGGCGCGTCCTCGGCCAGGTCGATGCGGTCGAACGGCGGGCGGTGGATGCGCGGCGAGCGCGAGTGCGCGATGGCGGTGCCCAGGATGCCCAGGCGGAGCGCGAGCGGGTCCTTCGCCTTGCGGTGCTCGCGCACCACGTCGTCCAGCAGGCGCTGTCCCGGGGCCGCCGTCCACGGGCCGCCCATGGCCACGTACTCCAGGCCATTCTTGCGCGACAGCACCGCGCGCGCGGGAATGGCGACAGGGCCCATGCCCAGCACGGTGACGCGCTCGGCGCCGAAGCGCTGGGACAGCGCGGCCTGCGTCCGGAGCAGCACCTCCAGGTGCGCGGGTCCGTCCATGGGCTCCACGTGCTTCACCAGCGCGTCCGGCGGGAGGGGGCGGGACCAGCGCCGGAGCGCCTCCTCCGTCGTCAGCGGCCCCTCCGCGTGGTGCGACGCGAGCAGCTTCCCCGGCGGCGCGTCCATGTCCTGCGCGCGCTCCACGTCGCGGTCAACGCGCCACGCGGCCTGGACCCACGGCGCCGGCAGCGGCTTGCCCCGCTCGGAGACGAGCAGCGGCATCACGCGGGCGAGCGCCTCCGGGTCGATGTCGCCGGGCGCGTGCAGATCCGTCCGCACCTCGATGACATCCGCGCCCCGCTTCAGGCCGTCGCGCGCGAAGGCCACGGCGTCCGCGCCGGTGAGGGTGGGGGGCAGGGTGATGATGCGCCGGGTGGCCATCACGCGGGCTCCTGGGCAAGACACCCCCGGAGGAAGTCCGCCAGGGAGATGGTGGGCACGCGGGCGTGCAGCGCCTCGCGTTCATGGAACAGCGAGTGGAGCTCCTCCTCCAGCGACACGTCCGCGCGCAGCCGCGGGCGCGTGGTGTCCGCCATCAGCCGCTCGCGGTACGTGTCGAAGGTGACGGGGACGACGAGCGTGAAGTGCCCCGCGAGCGCCTCCGGATGGTGCGACAGGAAGCCGCCGCCCACCGCCACCACGCTGCCCGGAGGCAGCAGGCCCAGCGTCTCGCGCTCGGCGGCGCGGAAGGTGGTGGGGGATTCAGCCACCCAGGAGCGCAGCAGGCGCCCGTGCCGGCGCTCCAGCTCCGCGTCCAGGTCCAGCCCGGCCCTGCCGAGCAGTTGGGAGACGAGCGGCAACAGGCGCGTCTTTCCGGCCGCCCGGTGCCCCGCGATGACGACCGTCTGCGCGCCGACGGGGCGGGGGCAGGGCCCCGGGGACGCGAGTGCCCCCTGGAGCGCCTGCTGGAGTCTGGGGTCTACCGACGCGACGACTTGCGAGACGAGAAGGCGCCGGGCCTCAACGGACGGTGCCGACATAGACGTAGGCGGTTCCAAACAGCAGGGGGTGGGCGGCGCGCTCGGAGTAGGCGCCGGCCTGGTCCATCAGCGAGAGGAAGCGCTCGCCGGCGGGGAAGGCCGCGGCGGTGCGGGGCAGGTACTGGTACGCCGCGCGGTTGCCCGTGAGCAGGCCGCCAATCGCCGGCATCACCGTCTTGCTGTAGAAGCGGAACAGCGCGCCGTACGGGCCCGTGGGCTGGCCGAACTCCAGCACCACCACGCGGCCCCCGGGGCGCACCACGCGCGCCATCTCCTGGAGGCACTTCACCGGATCATCCACGTTGCGGATGCCGAAGGAGATGGACGCCACGTCGAACGTGTTGTCCGGGAAGGTGAGCGCCATGGCGTCCTGCACCTGGAACTCCACTTCCAGGCCCGCCTTGGCCGCCTTGGCCGGCGCGCTCTCCAGCATCTCCGGGCAGAAGTCCGTGCCCACCACTCGGCCCGTGGGCCCCACCGTGCGCTTGAACGTCAGCGCCAGGTCGCCCGTGCCGGTGGCGCAGTCCAGGACCTGGCTGCCTTCCTTCGCGCCGCTGAGCTTCACCGCCGCACGCCGCCACAGACGGTGCACGCCGAAGGAGAGGACTTCGTTCGTCACGTCGTAGCGCGTGGCGATGGAGGAGAACATCTGACGGACTTCGGTGCTCATCGCGCCCCCGCGATCTGTGCCGGCCCCGCCGGCGTCCAAAGGTGACGGTCCACCGCGGCGAGCACGCCCGGCAGCCGTTGCATCAACGTAGCGAAATCCCCGGGCGGCATCGCCTGCTGACCGTCGCACAACGCCTGCTCCGGCCGGGGGTGGACTTCAATCAACAATCCATCCGCCCCACAGGCCGCTGCCGCCAGCGACATGGGAGCGATAAGCGACGGAATGCCCGTCGCATGCGAAGGATCCACGATGACCGGCAGGTGCGTGCGCTCCTTCGCCCACGCCACCGCGGCCAGGTCCAGCGTGTTGCGCATCGCGGTCTCGAAGGTGCGGATGCCGCGCTCGCAGAGCATCACCTGCTCGTTGCCGCCCGCCAGGATGTACTCGGCGGCGTTGAGCCACTCCTGCACCGTGGCGGACAGCCCGCGCTTGAGCAGCACCGGCTTGCGCAGCCGCCCCAGCGCGCGCAGCAGCCCGAAGTTCTGCATGTTCCGCGCGCCCACCTGGAGGATGTCCGAGTGCTCCGCCATGAGGGGCAGTTGCTCCGTCTCCATCACCTCACTGATGATGGGCAGGCCGTGGCGCCGTCCGGCATCCACCAACAGCTTCAGCCCCGGCTCCCCCATGCCCTGGAACGCGTACGGGCTGGTGCGCGGCTTGAACACGCCTCCGCGCAAGAGGTGCGCCCCCGCCTGCGCCACCGCGCGGGCCGCCAGCTCCAACTGCTCCGCGCCCTCCACCGCGCACGGCCCCGCCATCACCACGAAGCCGGGCCCGCCCACCTCCACGGCCCCCACCTGGACGCGGGTGCCGCCTGGACGCGCTGCGCGAAGCACCCGGTGTGCACCCGGGTCACGCCGCCCGGCTGGGTCGTCTGGTTGCTGGCCTCCCACGGCGGCTCCCTCGCTGGAGTTTCTGGAATTCAGGTTCCATTGAGTTCAAGCGGTTTTGAACTCCATGGTGCATGTATAGCCGAGATCGCTTAGAAGACAATCGAAGGTGATGTCACTCGCCTCCCCCGAGGTGCAGGAGAATGGCTGATGACGCCGCTCAGTCCCGCTGAGGATCCGCGATGGGTCGCCGGGATGATGCCCCTGCCCGGAGTGGATCCGCTGGCGGGAGCGGGCAGCCTCGGCGTTCCTTCCGTGTACTGGGAGCGGCCGGTGGCGCGCGAGGCGGTGGCGGGGTGGGGTGAGGCGGGCGTGCTGGAGGCGCACGCGCCCGGTGAGTTGCCGGCGGTGCTGGGCGCGCTCGGGCACGACCGCGTGCGGTGGTTGGACGCGGAGGCCCCCCGGTTGCCGGGCCCCTGGTTCGGCGGCATGCGCTTCAGCCCCACGCAGCCGGTGGACTGCGCGTGGCGCTCGCATGGGCTGGCGCGCTGGACGCTGCCGGAGGTGCTGGTGTGGCGCGAGGGCAGCGCGCTGGCGGTCGCGGTCTTCGCTCAGGAGGGGGCGGGCGCGGAGGACGTGGTGCGCTCGCGGCTGGAGCGCGTGCGGGCGTCCTTCCCCCAGTCCTACCGCCATCCGGTGGGCGCGCCGGTTTCGCTGCGCACGGCCTCGTCGCGGCCGGACTTCGAGGCGCTGGTGGACCGCGCGGTGGAGGCCATTGGCGCGGGCCAGTTGCACAAGGTGGTGCTGGCGCGGGCGCTGGAGGCGGAGGGGCCGGAGCCCTTCGACGTGGTGGACGTGCTGGCGCGGCTGCGCGAGCAGAACCCGCGCTGCGCGACGTTCCTCTTCCGTGCGCCGGACGGCACGGGCTTCCTGGGCGCGACGCCGGAGACGCTGTGCCGGCTGGACGGGCGCAGGCTGGAGACGGAGGCGCTGGCGGGGTCCGCGGCGCCGGGCGGCGCGGAGGCGCTGGACGCGAGCGACAAGGACCGGCGCGAGCATGAAGCGGTGGTGCGCTACATCCTCCAGGCGCTGACGCCGGTGGCCGCGAGCGTGTCCGCGGACGCGCAGCCGTCGGTGCTCGCGCTGAAGAACGTGGTGCACCTGCGCACGGGCATCCGCGCGGAGCTGGCGGACGGCGTGGACACCGCGAAGGTCGTCACCGCGCTGCACCCCACGCCGGCGGTGGGCGGCACGCCGCGCGAGCGCGCGCTGTCGTTCCTGGTGGAGCACGAGTCCCTGGACCGGGGCTGGTACGCGGGGCCGGTGGGCTGGGTGGGCCCCGGGCGCGCGCATCTGGTGGTGGCGTTGCGCTCGGCGCTGGTGCGCGGAGCGAAGGCCCGGCTCTTCGTGGGCGCGGGCATCGTCGCGGGCTCCAGCGCGGAGTCCGAGTGGCGGGAGACGGAGATGAAGAGTCTGGCGATGCTGCGCGCGCTGGGGGGCCGGTGATGTCCCTGGACGCCAACCTCAACGTGCTGTGGTCGCGAGCCCTCCTGGAGGAGCTGGTGCGGGGCGGCGCGCGGCACGCGGTGGTGTGTCCGGGCTCGCGCTCGTCGGCGCTGGCGCTCGCCTGCGCGCACACGCCGGGCCTGCGCGTCTGGTCCGTCATCGACGAGCGGAGCGCGGGCTTCTTCGCGCTGGGCATCGCGAAGCAGTCGCGTCAGCCGGTGGTGCTCGTCGCGACGAGCGGCTCCGCGGGCGCGCACTTCTTCCCGGCCGTCATCGAGGCGGCCATGGCCCAGGTGCCGCTGATCATCCTCACGGCGGACCGGCCGCTGGAGCTGCAGGGCTGGGGCGCGCCGCAGACGGTGCCCCAGGGGCGCTTCTACGGCGACTTCGCGCGGCTGTACGCGGACGTGGGCCTGCCCGAGGCGAGCAGCCCCGCCATCGCCCACCTGCGGGCCACGGCCGCCCGGGCGGTGAGCACCGCGTGCCGCGCGCCCCGAGGCGCCGTGCAGCTCAACGTGCCGTTCCGCGAGCCGCTGGCGCCCATCGCGCAGGACTTCGGCGCGGAGAAGCTGACGGCGCTCGCGAGGGAAGGGCGGACGGACGCGCCCCTCACCCGCATCGCGCAGGCGTCGCGGGCCCCGGACGCGGCGGTGCTGGAGGACGTGCGCGCGCGCATCGCCGCCACCGAGCGCGGCGTCATCGTGTGCGGCCCTCGCGACGAGGACGACGGCTTCGCGGAGGCCATCACCGCGCTGAGCCTGGCGACGGGCTACCCGGTGCTCGCGGAGGCCACGTCGCAGGCGCGCTACGGGGGCGGTCCGCTGACCGTGTCGCTCTACGACGCGCTCCTGCGCCATGAGCCCTTCGCGCGGAGCCACACGCCGGAGCTGGTGCTGCGCTTCGGCGGAGGCCTGACGCCCAAGTCGCCGCAGCAGTGGCTGGACGCCTCCGGCGCGGACATCACCGTCTTCAGCGACGAGGGCGCGCTGTACGACCCGGCGCACCGGGCCGCGCGGGTGGTGGAGGGCAACGCGGTGCTCGCGTGCCGCGCGCTGACGGAGGGGCTGTCGCGAGGCCCCGGCCGCTGGGCGCGGGACTTCGTGAACGCGGAGCGGGTGGCTCGCAGCGCGCTGGAGACGGCGCTCGGTGAACAGCCGGACGCGCTGACCGAGCCCCGGCTGGCGCGCGAGGTGGTGGCGGCGCTGCCGGCGAACGCGCTCTTCTTCGTGTCCAGCAGCATGCCCATCCGCGCGGTGGACGCGTTCGCCCACGGCGGCGGCGTGCCGCTGCGCGTGCTGGCGAACCGCGGGGCCAACGGCATCGACGGCATCGTGTCCAGCGCGGCGGGCATGGCCGCGGCGGCGGGCAGGCCCGCGGTGCTCCTGTCCGGCGACCTGGCGCTGCTGCACGACGTGGGCGGGCTCGTCTCCGCGGCGCGGGCGCGCGTGCCCCTGACGGTCGTGGTGGTGAACAACGACGGCGGCGGCATCTTCTCCTTCCTGCCGCTGGCGCAGGTGGCGAAGCCTGACGAGTTCGAGGCCCTCTTCGGCACGCCGCACGGAATGGACCTGTCGCACGCGGCGGCGCTCGCGGGCGCTCGCTTCGAGCGGCCCACGACGCCCACGGCCCTGCGCGCGGCGGTGCGCACCGGGCTGGAGGGAGGCCTCCACCTGGTGGAGGTCCAGGTGGACCGGGCCACCAACGTGGATGCGCACCGACACCTCTTCGCGCGGATGGCCGCCGCACTGGGAGAAGGACCATGGGCGTGACGCTCGCTTATGACATCTGGGGGGACGGCCCCCATACGCTCCTGGCGCTGCACGGCTTCACCGGCAGCGGCGCTTCGTTCGAGCACCTGCGTCCGCTGCTCGGCCGCTCCGTGCGCGTGGTGGCGGTGGACCTGCCCGGCCACGGCCGCACGCCGCTGCCGGAGAAGACAGGCCGTGACGGCTTCCTGGAGACCGTGGACGCCGTGGTCCGCCTGTCCCGCGAGCTGGGCGGCCCGGCGGATCTGCTCGGCTATTCGCAGGGCGCGCGGGTGGCGCTGGGCGCCGCGGTGCGCGCGCCGGAGTGCTTCGGCCGGCTGATCATGGAGAGCGGCTCGCCCGGACTGCACCGCCGCCAGGAGCGCTCCGAGCGGCGCGAGGCCGACGCGAAGCTCGTGGACTTCATCCGCGCGAAGGGCGTGGACGCCTTCGTGGAGCGGTGGGAGGCGCTGCCCTTGTTCGACGGACTGCGCCGCCTGCCGGAGCCGGAGCAGGCCGCGCTGCGCGAGCGCCGCAAGGCGTGCACGGCGCAGGGGCTGGCCGGAGCGCTGGAGACCCTGGGGCTGGGCGTGCAGCCGGACTACTGGCCAGCGCTGCATCGCCAGCGCCTGCCCACGCTGCTGCTCACCGGGGCGCTGGACGTGAAGTTCACGAACCTGGCGCGGCGCATGGCGGCGGAGCTCCCGGTGGTGTGGCGCCACGCGTTCGCCGGGGTCACCCACGCCCCGCACCTGGAGGCGCCGGAGGCGTACGTGCGCGAAGTGCTCTCGTTCCTCCAGACGCCCTGGTACGAAGCGCCGCAGTTCGAACACGCCATCCTGGCGCGAGAGGCGATCCACTCGTGACGACCCTGGTGAGCACACCCCCTGATGCGGCGCGTCCCAGGCCCACGCTGAAGACGTGGCTGATGGCGGTGCGTCCGAAGACGCTGACGGCCGGCGCGGTGCCGGTGCTCGTCGCCACGGCGCTCGCGTACGGTGACGGCGTGGGGCGCCTGCTGCCCGCGCTCGCGGCGCTCGTGGGCGCGGTGCTGATCCAGATCGGCACCAACTTCATCAACGACTTCTATGACTTCAAGAAGGGCGCGGACACCGAGGAGCGCCTGGGGCCCAAGCGCGTGACGCAGAGCGGGCTCATCGCGCCGGGCACGGTGCTGCTGGGCGGGCTCGGGTGCTTCGCGCTGGCGACGCTGGTGGGGCTGTACCTGGTGGCGGTGGGCGGCTGGCCCATCGTGGCCATCGGCGTGGCGTCGCTGGTGTGCGGCTACGCGTACACGGGGGGCCCGTTTCCGCTGGCCTACCTGGGCCTGGGCGACCTGTTCGTGCTCATCTTCTTCGGCATCGTCGCGGTGACGGGCACGTACTACGTGCAGGCCGGCGTCGTGAGCCCCGCGGCCTGGTGGGCGTCGGTGCCGGTGGGCGCCATCGGCACGTGCCTCATCGTCGTGAACAACCAGCGCGACGCGAGCACGGACGTGAAGGCCGGCAAGCGCACGATGGCGGTGCGCTTCGGCCAGGGCTTCGGCCAGTTCGAGTACGTGCTGCTGCTGGTCGTCTCCTACGTCACGCCGTTCGTGCTGTACGCCCGGGGCGATGCGAGCGCCTGGGTCTTCCTGCCGCTCCTGAGCCTGCCGCTGGTGGTGCCGCCGCTGAAGCTGATGCTGAAGGCGCAGGGCGCGGCGCTCAACCCCGCGCTGGGCGGGACGGCGAAGCTTCAGATGGTGTTCGGGCTGCTGTTCGCGGTCGGGCTGTACCTGCGCTGAAGGGGCGTCATGCGCATCATCGAGGCGACGCTCACTCCGCTGCACCTCACGCTGGTCCACCCCCTGAAGACGGCGAGGGGCTCCTACGCCACGCGCGACGGGTTCCTCGTGCGGCTGCGGGACGAAGAAGGCCACGTGGGGCAGGGTGAAGCCATGCCCCTGCCCGAGTTCGGCACGGAGTCCCTGGCCATGACGCACACGGTGCTGCGCGCGTGGCTGAGTTCGCTCCGGGGGCAGACGCTGGAGGACAGCATCGAGGGCGTGGAGGCCACGCTCGTCCCGTCCGCCAGCGAGGAGGTGCGCCAGCGCGGCGCGCGGATCCGAGGCATTGATCCGGAGGAGCCCGTCCCCGCCGCGCAGCATGGCCTGGAGCTGGCGCTGCTGGATCTGGTGGCCCAGCGCAAGGGCGTGCCCCTGTGCTGGCTGCTCGCGGAGGAGGCGCGGCAGGAGGTCCTGGTGAACGCGCTGCTGAGCGCGGAGGAGCCGGAGGCGCTGGCCCAGGAGGCGCGAGCGGCCGTGGCGGAGGGCTATCAGACGCTGAAGGTGAAGGTCGCGGGCCGCTCGCTGGACGCGGACGAGGCGCGGGTCCGGGCCGTGCGCGACGCGGTGGGGCCGCGCGTGCGCCTGCGCCTGGACGCGAACGGCGGCTGGACGGAGCCCGAAGCCAACCGCGCCCTGGATCGGCTGGGCTGGTACGACCTGGAGCTGGTGGAGCAGCCCACGCCTCCGGAGGACCTGCAGGCGCTGTGGCGGGTGCAGCGCCGCGCCCCGTGCATCATCGCCGCGGACGAGACGCTCGCCACGCCCGCCGCGGTGCGCACGCTCCTCACGATGGACCTGGGCGGCGGGCCGGCCGTGGGCGCGGTGGTGATCAAGCCGATGGTGCTCGGGGGGCTGCTGCCCTCCATGGTGGTGGCGCTGCGCGCGGCCCGCCTGGGCATGCACGCGTACGTCACCAGCTCCATCGACGGCGTGGTGGCCCGGGCAGGCGCCGCGCACCTGGCCTCCGCGCTGCCGTCAGGAGAGCTGGCCTCCGGCCTGGCCGTGGGACGGCTCTTCGCGGACGAGCCCAAGGATCATCCCTATCAACCCCAACAGGGACTCGTGCGGCTGCGCGACCTGCCCGGGCTGGGATTGAACCCGGACCTCATCTTGGATCGCTAGGCCGGGAGCCGCGGCCGTTCCACGCACGGAGCTGCATGGCCATGATCTACGACTGCCCCATCCGCGAAGGCGCGCGGCAGCATCCCCATGCGGAGGCGCTGCGCTTCACGGGACGGACCTGGACCTACCGCGCGCTGGACGAAGAGGTGACGCGCTGGACGCAGGCCCTGTCCGCGCGAGGCATCTCACAGGGGGACCGCGTGGCGATGCTCTCCACGAGCCACCCGGCGGTGACCTTCCTCTTCTGGGCGATGGGCCGCCTGGGCGCGATCTTCGCGCCGCTCAACGCCCGGCTCACACCGGCGGAGCTGCGGCCCCTGCTGGAGGACGTCGAGCCCCGGCTCACGCTGGCGCTCGGTGCCCTGCGCGACAGGCTCCCGGAGGCGGAGGCCCTGGAGTCCTTCCCCGACGGCGTGACGAGGGACTCCGTGCCCGAGCGCGCCTGGGACGCGGACACGTCCCGGGTCATCCTCTTCACCAGCGGGACGACAGGCAGGCCCAAGGGGGCCGTCCTCACGGAAGGCGCCTTCCGCGCCTCATGCCGCGCCTCCGCGGCGAACCTGGGCGCGCACCCCGCGCCGCGCTGGCTGGGCACGCTGCCCCTGTTCCACGTCGGGGGCCTGGCCATGCTCACGCGCACCGCCTACGAAGGCGGCTGCCTCCTCCTGCACGAGCGCTTCGACGCGGACGCCGTCAACCACGCCATCGACACGGAGGGCGCGTCCCACGCCAGCTTCGTCGCCACCACGCTGGAGCGGGTGCTGGACGCGCGGAGGGATCGCCGGCTGCCCTCGACCTTCCAGTGCGCGCTCATCGGCGGAGGTCCCGTCCCCACGGCCCTGCTCACCCGGGCACGGGCCGCGGGACTCCTGGCCCTCCAGACCTACGGCCTCACCGAGGCCTGCTCCCAGGTCACCACCGAGCGCCCCTCGGAAGCGGATGGCCGCACCGCGGGACCGCCCCTGCCAGGGCTCGAGGTCCGCATCGTCGGGACCGACGGCGCGGCGCTCGGTGAAGGACACGAAGGGGACGTGGAGGTCCGCGGCCCCACGCTCATGGCCCGCTACTGGCGCCAGCGCGAGGCCACGCGCGACGCCTTCCATGACGGCTGGCTGCGCACCCGCGACGTGGGCGTCCTGGACGCGAAGGGGCGCCTCACCCTCCTGTCGCGCCGCACGGACCTCATCGTGCGGGGAGGGGAGAACCTCTACCCGGCCGAGATCGAAGCCGTTCTCGCCAACCACCCGGCCATCCTGGAGTCCGCCGTCGTCGGCGTGCCCGAGCCCCAATGGGGCGAGGTCCCCGTCGCCTTCGTCGTCCTGCGCCCCGGCCACGCCCTCCCCGAGGACCTGGACGCCTGGTGCCGCCAGTCGCTGGCGCGCTTCAAGGTGCCCACCCACTTTGTTGCAATTGAAACATTGCCTCGGAACGCCATGAGCAAGGTGGAGCGCCCCGTCCTAAGGGAACGCGCCCGGTCTCATCCCCCGTATCAGCCAGGGTCCTAGCAACCCTGTTTTCCTGATGGGTGGGGTTCACAGGACTCGCTGAGAAGACCTGTCAGGTCGGGTTATATAATATTCCGTTGTGGGGGGATCCTGAGAGGAAGCTCACGGTGAGTACCGCAGTGGAAGCAGTGAAGGTGGAAGGGCAGTCCGAGGCGATCCACATCGACGCGCACGCCGGCAACGCCGCTGGCGCGATGAAGTGCCCCCATCTGGGCGCCCAGTACAACCCGTTCGCGGGGCCGCACGTCGAGGACCCACATCCGTTCTACGCGCAACTGAGGCGGGACGCGCCCGTCAGCTACAACCCCATGCTGGGGATGTGGCTGGTGAGCCGTTACGAGGACATCTGCCACGTGCTGAAGGATCCGGCGCGCTACTCGTCGGCGGACCTGGGCAACATGGGCTCCGTGCTGTCCCCGGCGACGCTCGCGGTGCTCGCCGAGGGCTATCCCCTGGCGGACAGCCTGATCAACTCGGATCCGCCCGCGCACACCCGGCTGCGCAAGCTGCTGGGGCGCGGCTTCTCCGCCCAGCGCATCTCCGCGCAGGAAGCCCCCATCCGCGCCGTCTCCGAGGAGCTCATCCAGGCCTTCGCGCGCAAGGGACACGCGGACCTGGTGACGGAGTTCGCGTACCCGCTGCCCGTGCGGGTCATCCTGGGCATGGCGGGCGTGCCCCAGGAGGACATGGCGGACATCAAGCGCTGGTGTGACGACTTCTTCCGGATGATCTTCACCCGCGTCCCCGCCGAGGAGCAGCCGCCGCTCGCCCGGAGCTGGGTCACCTTCCAGCACTACGTCGCCCGCCTCATCCGCGACCGCACGGACGAGCCGCGCGACGACCTGATCAGCTACCTGGTCACCACCGACGCGGACGGCGAAGCGCTCACGCTGCCGGAGCTGATCATCGCCATCGCCGGGAGCATGCTGGCGGCGGGCCACGAGACCACGACCGCGCTGCTCGCCCAGTGCTGGAAGCAGGCCCTGCTCCAGCCCGGCCTC
Source organism: Corallococcus sp. AS-1-12 (assembly GCF_020036995.1). Taxonomy (NCBI): domain Bacteria; kingdom Pseudomonadati; phylum Myxococcota; class Myxococcia; order Myxococcales; family Myxococcaceae; genus Corallococcus; species Corallococcus sp. AS-1-12. Next base: position 246,862 of record NZ_JAIQDD010000001.1, read on the forward strand.
TGGCAGCGGCTGCGCGAGGACCGCTCGCTGGTGCCGCACCTCATCGAGGAGACGCTGCGCTTCGACTCCGTGGCGCACGGGATGATCCGCACCACCCTGGAGGACGTGGAGCTCGCGGGCGTCGCGCTGCCCAAGGGCTCGCGGCTGCTCCTGCTCTACGCGTCCGGCAGCCGTGACGCCGCGCTGCTCGCGGACGGCGACCACTTCGACATCTCCCGGCACCACCCGACGCACCTGGGCTTCGGCCGGGGCATCCACTTCTGCATCGGGGCGCCGCTCGCGCGGCTGGAGGCGCTCATCGCCACCAACCTGCTGCTGGATCAACTCCCGGACCTGAAGCTGGAGGAGAACCCGGACTTCGGCCACACGCAGTCGCTGACCATCCGCACCATCCAGCACCTGCGCGTGAACTGGACCCCCGCCGGGACCTGAACGCCGCCCGCCCGGCTCCCGCCCCGCCCGTGGTGCCCCCACGGACGGGCCGGGTGCTTCATCCGCGTCTCAGCACTCCGACGCGGGGTGCCCCCAGGGGTTGCTGCGCGGATACTGGCGCAGCAGCGTGCACAGGCGGTGCGCGGCGACCATCGTCGCGGACGGCCGCGGCGGCTCGGCGTGCATCGCTGTCTGGCCCAACCGGGCCGCCTGCAGTGCCAGCGCGTGCTGGACTTCGGGAGACCAGCGCTTGAATTCAAGCCATTCCATGAGCCTGCTCCTCGTTGAAGGAGCGGCCATTGAACCCCCTTCAAACCTGGAAATCACGACGCCCCGCGTCGGCCCGGGGCGTCAGTGACCTCCTGCTGACAGCCCACTCAGGCTTTCGAGGGGGTGGCGGGTCGGCCAATGAGCATCATCAGGCCGAAGGGGTTCCCCGGGTTGGTGAGCCGGTCGATGTCCCAGACGTAGTCGTCGCTCAGGCCGTGGGTGAGCTCGCGCATCTCCTCCACGGAGTACGTGCGCAGACAGGACACCACGCCGTCGAACGCCGCCGCGATGGGGATGAGCGGCATGAGGTAGGTGAGGGCGAGCCTGTCCGCGCGCACGGGGCGGATGAACGGCGTCGTCAGCGGCACGTTGATCAGCGCCGCCGCCGTCATCGCGATGGCCGGCCCGCGCCGCTCCACCAGCTCCATGATGGCGATGCCCCGGCGCTGGGCCACGGCGTCCGCCAGCACCTTGCGCGCCATGTCCGGCGGCAGGTGGTGGAACGAATTGCACATGATGCGGAAGCCCTTGTACGTCGCGGGCACCGCCGTCGCGTCCACCGGCGTCGTCACATAGTCGATGCGGCCGGGGTTCGCCGCCTTCGCCTTCTCGAACGCGGAGACCTCCGGGTACAGGTCCGTCAGCAGCGCCGTCGCCTGGTAGCCCTCCTGCGTCTCCAGCATCTCCAGCAGCTTCGGCACCGGCCCCGCGCTGCCGGACGCCATGTCCAGCAACTGCGTCTCGCCCATCGCCGCCATCGCGCCCTTGAGCCGCTTCACGAACTCCGAATAGCGGTCATCCGACAGGCTCCACACGTACGCGAGGAAGTCCGTCACCCCCCGGCGCAGCACCTTCGGGAACCAGGGCTGATCCTCCAATTCAAAAAGTTGCAGTCTGGGCATAATCGCTGGGCGCTCCAAGGGGCTCAGGGGGGAGACAACTCCCGCACTGTCCCGCAGTCCCGCGCGACGTACAAGGGGCGCCTTCCAGGGCCATCCGCACACATCCGCAGTGCGGGGGATCCCAACAAACCCTTCATTTCCTGCCGCCGCCACGAAACTTTGAAGCCTTGCAGGAAAACACTGCACGAAAGGCAGACATCCGCGCCACGGGATGATCCGCCGCCGCAAGGTTTCTGAAGGGGTGCGTTTGATTATCAGGCAGTCGGAGTGACGCCGGCCGGGTGTTTCTGACTCGGGGGCGGGCAACCCGGAACGCGCTGAAACAGCGTATCCAGAGTGGGGTTGCCGGAGTTTATAGGTATTATTACTTACGACCGAGGGGGGCTTCGGTCGTCCGGTCGCTCGGTTCAACGCGGATAGCTGGCACACAACGGGAGGGAGTAATGGCTCCGGAATCTGTTGATGTGATCGTCGTCGGAAGCGGCCCGGTGGGTGCCATGGCGGCCAACCTGCTTGGCCAGTACGGCCTGCGCACCGTGGTCATCGAGAAGGAGACCACCGCGCACACCCAGTCCCGCGCCATCAACGCGGACGACGAAGCGCAGCGCATCTTCCAGGCCGCGGGTCTCACGGGCGAGCTGGGGCCGGGCTTCCACCCGTGCCTGAAGATGACCTACGTGGATGACGAGATGCGGATGCTCGCCGAGGTGGACTTCACCAAGGTGGAGCGCCCCAACGGCCACTACATCGGCGCGCTCTTCAACCAGCCCCGGCTGGAGGCCTCGCTGCACCGCGGCCTGGAGCGCTTCGCGCACGTCACCATGTGGCGCGGCCACGAGGTCGAATCCTTCATGCAGGACGACGACGGCGTGTCCGTGCGCGTGAAGGACAACGTCGCCGGCCGCACCATGACGGTGCGCGCGCGCTACCTGCTCGCGTGCGACGGCGCCAAGAGCGGCATCCGCCGCCGCCTGGGCCTGAAGCTGGAGGGCACCACGGCGCTGGAGCACGCGCTGGCCATCTCCGTGGAGACGCAGTCGTCCGCGCCGGACTTCACCTACTACCCCTGCGGCCCGGAGCGCGTGGGCATCGTGACGCGCACCGCGCACGACGAGATGCGCTTCGACACGGTCATCAAGCCGGGGCAGGACCTGGAGAAGGTGAAGACGCCCGAGTACGTGCGGAGCATCATCGCCCCCTTCATCGACCCGGACACCGTGAAGGTGAAGAGCGTCAACCTCTACGCCTACCACAGCCGCATGGCGGAGAAGTGGCGCGTGGGCCGGGTGTTCCTGCTCGGAGACGCGGCGCACCTGATGCCGCCGTTCCTGGGCCAGGGCCTGTGCTCCGGCCTGCGCGACGCGGCGAACCTCACCTGGAAGCTGGCGCACGTGCTGGGCGGCGCGGCGGACGCGTCGCTGCTGGACACCTATGAGGTGGAGCGCCGGCCGCACGCCGCGGAGATGATGCGGCTGTCGGACTCGCTGGGCTCGATGCTGGCGTCCGGCGGCCCGTTCATGGCCCGCGCGCGCAACGCCTTCATCAAGCTGCTGTACCGCATGCCCGTCACCGGCCCCTTCATCCGCGAGTACAAGATGAAGCCGAACCTCTTCCACGCGGAGGGGTTCCTCTTCGGCGGCAAGCGCGGCAAGTCCAAGCAGGCGGCGGAGGGCGCCTACTTCCCGCAGCCGCGCGTGGAGCACGGCGAGGAAGGGGAGCGCCCGCTGGATGACATCATCGGCCAGCGCTTCGCGGTGCTGACGCGGCCGGGCGCGCCCGCGGAGGTCCAGCAGGCCGCCAGGACGCTGGCGGAGGACATCGGCGGTGTGTGGCTGTCCGTGGCGCCGGCGGCGCGCTCCGGCGCGGGCCGCTCCGGCGAGGTGGTGGACCTGGAGGGCAAGCTGGGCGAGTGGTTCGCCCAGCACGGCTCGGACCTGGTCGTGCTGCGCCCGGACCGCTACGTCTACGCGGCCACGAACAGCGCGGGCGTCGCGCAGGTCCACGCTTCGCTGAAGCAGGCCATCCGCCCGCTCACCCGCTGGGGCAACCGCAACTCCCGGCGGGCGGCGCAGCTCGGGGCCTGAGGCATCTTCAGGCGGCGGCGGACTGGAGCAACTGCTTCGCCTTCGCCATGCAGTCGCCGTAGAAGCGCAGGTAGATGTCCAGGGCACGGGCGCCCGTCTTCGCGATGGTCGCCGCGTGCTCGGGCTTCTGGCCCAGCAGCTTGTTGAGCATGACCTCGTTGAGCGCCGTGTGGCCCACGTCCAGCTCCACGTGCTCCTTGATGAACGACAGCGAGTTCATCACGTCCGGGCCCAGCACGCGCTTGCACTGCTCGATGAGCCGGGGCGCGAACACCACCGACAGGTTTTCAATCTCGTACTCGATGGCGACCTGGCCGCCTGGCATGGGGCCCGCGATGGTCTCCTCGTGGATCTCCCGGTACTCCTGCATGGCCCGGGTGGGGGCCTGCGCCATCAGGGCCTCCGCGTCCAGCTTGGGGAAGCGGCGCGCGTTCCAGCCCGCCACCAGGTTCTTCGTGTCCTCCACCATCATCAGGTGGTGACCGGCCTCGTGCTTGGCGTGGGTGATCAGCTTCTCGCCCACGTCCACCATCCCCGCCTTCACGCACGCCTCACCGGCGCGGCGGATCCACCCGTCCACGGGCTCCGTCATGTAGACGCCCAGGGCACACAACTGGATGAGGAAGGCCTCCAGCAGGGCGGGCTCCACGTTGGGGTCCAGCAGCGTCGTCACGTGGGGGCCGGTCGCCAGCAGGTTGCGGACGTCGGTGACGTGGGGGAGGTACTGCTCTTCGACGAGGGGCTTGTTCATGGGGGGGATCCTCAACGGGAGTGGGCACCACGGCGCCCGATGGTGAGTTCGCTGATGTGCTCCAGGAAGTCCGGGACGAGCTTGGCGGAGATGATCCACAGGTAGGGATCCGGCCCGTCGTGCAGGCCGCACTCCTGCACGTAGTCGCCGCCCTCGTCCTCGCGCAGGTAGAGGAAGGAGGGGCGGTTGCGCGCGGCGTACCAGCGGCGGGCCGCGTCCAGGAGCGCCGAGTACGCGCGCGTCCCGTCTCCCAGCAGGGAGAACAGGCGCGTGTTGTCCAGCAGGCGGAAGAGGTTCGCGCCCAACTGGCCCAGCTCCACCACGGCGGCGGCGTGGGGGACGCCGTCGCGGCGGGCGACCAGGACGGTGCGCTCGCGCTCCATGCCGAAGCTCTTCCACTTCGCCGTCACCGGACCCATGTCCAGCCGGTCGCGGGTGAGGTCCAACGACTGCACGTAGCACTCGGGGAACTGCTGCGCGATGGTCGCCGCCAGCAGGCTCAGCTCGCTCGCGGTGGCGGGGCCCACCGTGTACGGGTGCACGCGGCCGGTCAGCTCGTTGCTGAAGGCCTTCATCTTCTGGATCTTCCGCGTGTAGGCCAGGGGAGAGCCGGCCTCCATCTGGCGCTGCGCGTACTTCACGTGCGCCTTGTTGATCCACGGGTTGAGCGCCTCCACGTAGGCCACCACCCAGTGGAAGTCCGGGTCGCTCTGCGGGTGCTCGAAGGTGCGCAGGTAGAGGTCGCGCATGATGGCGCCCGCCTCCTTCAACCCCTCCGGCGGCTTGCCGGGCCGCTTCGCCACCTGGTGGCCCAGCCACGCGTTGCGGTACGGCTTGGTGAAGGACAGCGTCGCTTCAATGCCGCGCTCGGACGGCCACACCGCGTTGCAGAACAACTGCGGCACCTCCGCGGCGCGCTTCGCGAGCGACGCGAAGTTCTGCTTCAGCTCCTCGAACTCCGCCGGGGTGCTGCCACCCAGGCTGAAGAAGCCGGAGCGGTTGAACAGATCCCAGAGCTGATCCACCAGGCCCTCGCTGGTGCGAGTGGCGGGGGACAGCGTCTGCGACACGAAGCGCACCCAGCGCGCCTCGTCGGAGGAGTAGGGCAGCACGCTCAGGCCGCACAGCACGGTGCCGTCCGCGCGCAGGCTGCTGACGTAGCGGACCTCGCCGCGCACGCTGACGCGCTGGCCATCGCCCAGCTCCAGCTCGATGAGGGGCGGCAGCAGGCCGGGGAAGAGCAGGTCCTGCGGCTGGCAGCGCATGCACAGGCCGGAGAAGGAGATGTCCAGCACCTCGCGGCGCAGCAGCCCCTGCTCCCGCCAGAGCGGGTGGTGGAACCGGGCGTGCACGCCATCGGGGGCGGGGACGCGGCGGTGCCAGCGGTGACGGATGCGGAACAGCTCCGCGGGCAGCGAGGTGAAGAGGCGGTCACCCTCGGTCCGGCCCGTCTCCGCGCGCAGGCGGTAGGCGGAGTTGTAGCCGATGACGTCAATGTCGTACGCCGGCTCGCCGAAGTCCGGGGTGGACTCCTCCGTGCGCCACTCCAACTGACCGGAAGAGGCGTGGAAGCGCTCCAGCACCATGCGCACCACCCGGCCCTGGCGGCGCAGCACGCCCTTGTTCCCGGACGCGCAGATGGCGGTGAAGATGGAGCGGATCCGCTCCGGGTCCGTGATGATGTCCTGCACGGGCAGCGCGGAGGCCGCCGGCACCGCCACGCCCTGGCGCAGCGCGTCCGCCAGGAAGCCCAGGATCTGCCGCCCCTGCTCCAGCGTCACGCCCACCAACTGCAGCCCCACCGGCGCGTTCGGGACGTCCATGTCCGTCCGGATGAAGGCGCCATTGAGCGGTCCAATCGTGGCGCCGTTGCACGCCAGGTACACGGGGAAGGTGCGCGACTCGGTCGTGTCCGCCAGCGGCTGCCGCGGGGCCACCCACACCACCGTCGGGGACAGCCGCGTCACGTCACCCAGCACCGCGTCCGGCCGGCCCACCGCGCAGGTGATGGCCGTGGGGCCGCTGCCGTGCAGCGAGTAACCCGAGTCATCCAGGGCGGCTTCAGCGGGGGGAAGGGGAATCACGTTGTGCAGCGCGTCGCCACTGCCGAATTCGATCGCATGCCGGAACTTCGAGGACGCCGGGAAGCCTCCATCCATCGTCAGGACTCCCCTCTTGCGGGCAGCGCTACCATTCGTGGTCGGCGATGTTGCGAGCACAACACTTCCTCCCTGATTCACTGGAGACGCTGACGGCTCTGGATTCTGGGAGGACATATTGGAGATCTCGGCCGTAACAGTCAAATCGAATTTATATGCCTGGGCTGTTTTTCCGCCGGACCCCCTGACTCACCCTGGGTCATAGTTGACCGTGGATATAAGGGTTTTCCGAGGAGCAATACGGACCCAGCGTGCGCATTCTTATCAGCAAAGTGGCGCAGAGCTGTAACCCTCCTTCACACGGAAAAGCGGGCGAGACCCGGGGCTGACGGGCAATGGACCGTGTCAGGGGTGGCCGTTAAGGTCGGGTGCTTCTGGGCAGGGGAAGGGAGCCGCGAATGAGCGCAGCGCTGGATGTGGTGGGGTTGCCGGGGGGCGCGGGCGCCTTCCCTGGTGGACAGGGGCTCGAGCCCGTGGACCTTCCGGAAGTCTTCCAGGTGGACGTGTCGCGGTGTGTGCGCGACGTGCTGCAGTTGCTCCGCGCGACACGCCGGCTGCACGACGTGGAGGTGGCGCTGGAGCTCCCCGAGGACCCGGTGATGGCCCGGGTCAGCGGGCGCCGCGTGGAGCAGGTCCTGCTGCTGCTGGTCGCCCACGCCGCGGACATGGCCCCTCCACGGGCCCCCGCCGTGCGGGTGGTGGTGGATCCGCCGGACGACTTCGGGGACGAGGGCCCCCGCTTCCAGGTGGTGATGCCGGGCGTGAGCCTCTCCGAGCGGGAGACGCACTCCGTGGTGCTGTCGCCCCTGCGGGTGGGCAGCCCCCAGCGCAAGCTGGCCCGGGCCCGGGAGCTGGTGGATTCCATGGGCGGTGAGTTCGCGCTGGAGCGGCTGGACGGAGGGACGGCGGTGCGCGTCCAGTTGCCGGCGCCCGGGCTCGCGAGCTTCTAGCCCCGGTCCAAATCCGGAATAACGATCCTGCTTCCGGACCATTGGCTGCGATAAGCGCGGCACGCCCCGGGTGCGTCCAACCCAGGGGGACGTGCGGCCAAACTCCTTGACGACCGGGGGCGGGTTCCGGACTATCCGCCGCCTCTCAATACCCCGGTCTCAATCAGGAGTTTGCGTTCATGGCGCCTCCCTCTGGCGAGAAGATCACCCTGCAGAACGGCAAGCTGACCGTTCCGAACAACCCGATCATCCCCTACATCGAGGGCGACGGCACCGGCCGCGACATCTGGAAGGCCTCGCAGGCCGTGTTCGACGCGGCGGTGGAGAAGGCCTACGGCGGCAAGAAGAAGATCTCCTGGTACGAGGTGCTGGCCGGCGAGAAGTCCTTCAAGCAGGTGAACAACTGGCTGCCGGACGAGACGGTCGCCGCGTTCCGCGAGTACCTGGTGGGCATCAAGGGCCCGCTGACGACGCCGGTGGGCGGTGGCATCCGCTCCCTGAACGTGGCGCTGCGCCAGATGCTGGACCTGTACGTCTGCCTGCGCCCCGTGCGCTACTTCAAGGGCGTGCCCTCTCCGGTGAAGCAGCCGGACAAGGTGGACATGGTCATCTTCCGTGAGAACACGGAGGACATCTACGCTGGCATCGAGTTCGAGGCCGGCACCGCGCAGGCGGAGAAGTTCCTGGGCTGGCTGAAGCAGGAGTTCCCCAAGGAGGCGGGCAAGATCCGCTTCCCCGCGAACGTGGGCATCGGCATCAAGCCCGTGTCGAAGGAAGGCACGGAGCGCCTGGTGCGCGCGGCCATCCAGTACGCGGTGGACCTGAAGCGCAAGAGCGTCACCCTGGTCCACAAGGGCAACATCATGAAGTTCACCGAGGGCGCGTTCCGCAAGTGGGGCTACGACCTCGCGGCGCGCGAGTTCGGTGACAAGGTCTACACCTGGGACCAGTGGGAGGCCACCAAGGCCGCCAAGGGCGAGGACGCCGCCAACGCCGAGCAGAAGGCCGCGGTGTCCGCCGGGAAGATCATCGTCAAGGACTCCATCGCGGACATCACCCTGCAGCAGGTGCTGACCCGTCCGGACGAGTTCGACGTCATCGCCACGCTCAACCTCAACGGCGACTACCTGTCGGACGCGCTCGCGGCGCAGGTGGGCGGCATCGGCATCGCGCCGGGCGGCAACATCAACTACGTCTCCGGCCACGCCGTCTTCGAGGCCACCCACGGCACCGCGCCGAAGTACGCGGACCTGGACAAGGTGAACCCGGGCTCCGTCATCCTCTCCGGTGAGATGATGCTGCGCCACATGGGCTGGCACGAGGCCGCGGACCTGATCATCAAGGGCATGGACAAGGCCATCGCGGCGCGCACCGTGACGTACGACTTCGCGCGCCTGATGAAGCTGGAGACGAAGGAGACCGTGTCCGAGGTGAAGTGCTCGGAGTTCGGTCAGGCCATCATCAAGCACATGTAGTCCCCACCCCAAAGCAGGAGGGCGAAACCATGGCTCACAAGAAGAAGAAGATCGGCCTCATTGGCGGCGGTCAGATCGGCGGCAACCTGGCGCTGCTGGCGGTCCAGAAGAACCTGGGCGACGTGGTGCTGTACGACATCCCGGCCGCCGAGGGTCTGGTCAAGGGCAAGGCGCTGGACATCAACCAGTTGTCCGCGGTGGACGGCTACGACTGCCGCGTCACCGGCTCCACGGACTGGAAGGACGTCGCGGGCTCGGACGTGATCATCATCACGGCCGGCGTGCCCCGGAAGCCCGGCATGTCCCGCGAGGACCTGCTGGACGTCAACCTGAAGATCATGAAGGACGTGGCGGGCAACATCAAGCAGCACGCCCCGGACGCCTTCGTCATCAACGTGGCCAACCCGCTGGACGCGATGGTGTTCGCGCTCCACAAGATCGCCGGCCTGAAGGACAACATGGTCGTGGGCATGGCGGGCGTGCTGGACACCAGCCGCTTCAAGTGCTTCGTGGCCGAGGCCCTGGGCGTGTCCATCCGTGACGTGGAGGCGCTCGTCCTCGGCGGCCACGGCGACGACATGGTCCCGCTCGTGCGCCACAGCACCGTGGGCGGCGTGCCCCTGACCCAGCTCATCGCCAAGGACAAGCTGGACGCCATCATCGACCGCACCCGCAAGGGCGGCGCGGAGCTGGTGGGCCTGTACAAGACGGGCAGCGCCTACTTCGCCCCGGCGTCCTCCTCCATCGCCATGGCGGAGAGCTTCCTCTTCGACCGCAAGCGCGTGCTGCCGGCCGCCGCCCTGCTCAAGGGCCAGTACGGCATCAAGGACTTCTTCTTCGGCGTCCCCGCGCAGATCGGCGCGAACGGCGTGGAGAAGATCATCGAGGTCGAGCTGAACGACGCGGAGAAGGCCGAGCTGAACAAGTCCTTCACCTCCGTGAAGGGCACCGTCGAGCTCGTGAAGCTGTAGTCCCCGGCACGTCGGCCGGGCCCGCCGGAAGCTTGCTGGCGGGCCCGCCTGATGCCGTGAATGATCCGGGCTTATCGCCCGGCGGACCGTCGTTGCGGCGGTATTTTTCCAAGTTAATTAGCGTGTTGGACTGTACCTGGCACGGGTGCGGGGCAGCGTCGCGAAGCAGGACTTCAGCGGCCCCCCGTGAAGGCACCCCCCCGGCAGCCGGTGCTCAAGGAGACGATGATGGCGGCAGCAGCGCGATTCACGGTGGTGGGCGGCGGTCTGGCCGGGCTGATGACGACGATCAAGCTGGCGGAGGCGGGTCACCAGGTGGACGTGCTCTCGCTCGTCCCCGTCAAACGCTCGCACTCCGTCTGCGCCCAGGGCGGCATCAACGGCGCGGTGAACACGAAGGGTGAGGGCGACCACCCGGACATCCACGTGAAGGACACGCTGCGCGGCGGCGACTTCCTCGCGGAGCAGGTGTCCGTGAAGGGCATGTGCTACGCGGCGCCCGGCATCATCTACCTGCTGGACCGCATGGGCGTGACGTTCAACCGCACGCCGGAAGGCCTGCTGGACTTCCGCCGCTTCGGCGGCACCCTGCACAACCGCACCGCGTTCGCGGGCGCCACCACCGGCCAGCAGTTGCTCTACGCGCTGGACGAGCAGGTCCGCCGCTACGAGGCGGAGGGCAAGGTCACCAAGTACGAGTACTGGGAGTGGCTGGGCACGGTGAAGGACGAGTCCGGCCGCTGCATCGGCAGCGTGGCCATGGACCTGCGCACCATGGAGATCCGCACCTTCCCGGCGGAGGCGGTGTGCCTGGCCACGGGCGGCCCCGGCATCGTCTTCGGGCGCTCCACCAACTCCATCATCAACACCGGCACCGCCGCGGGCCGCGCGTACATGGAAGGCGCGCTGTACGCCAACGGCGAGTTCATCCAGGTGCACCCCACCTCCATCCCGGGCGAGGACAAGCTGCGCCTGATGAGCGAGTCCGTGCGCGGCGAGGGCGGCCGCGTCTGGGTGCCCCGGAAGAAGGGTGACACGCGCAACCCCCGGGAGATCCCGGAGAGCGAGCGCTGGTACTTCCTGGAAGAGAAGTACCCCAAGTACAAGAACCTGGTGCCGCGCGACGTGGCCACGCGCGAGATCTTCATGGTCTGCCGCGACCTGGGCATGGGCCTGAACGGGCGCGACGGCGTGTACCTGGACGTGACGCACATCCCGGCCAAGACGCTCGACGCGAAGATCAAGGGCGTGATGGAGATCTACGAGAAGTTCGTCGGAGATGATCCGCGCCACACGCCCATGGTCATCTTCCCGGGCATGCACTACTCGATGGGCGGCCTGCACGTCTCCTTCGAGGCCGACCCGCGCACCCAGACGCCGCTGGACGGCAGCCCGGTGAACCAGAGCACGCGCATCCCGGGCCTGTACGCGGCCGGCGAGGCGGACTACGCCTTCCACGGCGCGAACCGCCTGGGCGCCAACTCGCTCCTGTCCTGCATCTACTCGGGCATGATCGGCGGCCCGGCGATGGCGTCCTTCGCCAAGAGCCAGACGACGAGCGCCGCGGCGATGCCGGAGAAGTACTTCGCGGACGCGAAGAAGTACTGGCAGGACCGCTTCGCCACCATCAAGGCGATGAACGGGCAGGAGAACCCGTACCAGATCGCCAAGGAGCTGGGCGAGGTGATGACGGAGAACTGCACCGTCGTCCGCTACAACGACCGCCTGAAGAAGACCATCGAGCGCGTGCGCGAGCTGAAGGACCGCTGGAGCCGCGTCAACGTGCTGGACACGGGCGTGGTCGCCAACCGCGCGCTGTCGTACACCAACCAGGTGTGGAACATGCTGGAGCTGGGCGAAGTGATCGCCACCAGCGCGCTCCTGCGCGACGAGAGCCGCGGCGCCCACTACAAGCCGGACTTCTCCCTGCCGGAGCCCAAGACGAAGGATCCGCGCGAGGATCCGCAGTGGATGGACCTGTGGCGCCAGCGCCACGAGAAGTGGGCGAAGACGACCATCGCCACCTACGCCGCCCAGGGCCCGCAGATCTCCTACCAGGACCTGCCCACGCCGGTGCTGGAGCCCGAGCCCCGCTGGTACGCGTAAGGGCGTTCGTTTGCTTTCCGGGCCCGCGCGCGGTGAGGCGCGGGTTTCCGCCACCTGATCTGGCAGTGAAGGGAAGGGCAGCCGCACCATGGACACCGCACAGGCGAGCGCCGTCAGCTCCAAGACCATCTCCTTCCGCATCTGGCGGCAGGATGATCCGAACAAGCCGGGCCACTTCGAGGAGTTCAAGGTTCCCTATACGAAGGGCGCCAACGTCATCTCCTGCCTGATGGAGATCCAGCGCAACCCCGTCACCGTGGAGGGCAAGAAGGTGGCCCCCGTGGTGTGGGACTCCGCGTGCCTCGAGGAGGTGTGCGGGAGCTGCGCCATGAACATCAACGGCCGGGTGCGCATGGCGTGCTCCGCCCTGGTGGACAAGCTCCAGCAGCCCATCACCCTGGAGCCCATGAAGAAGTTCCCGGTGGTGCGCGACCTCACCGTGGACCGCGACCGGATGTTCGAGTCGCTCAAGCGGGTGAAGGGCTGGGTCCCCGTCGACGGCACGTACAACCTGGGCCCCGGCCCGCGCCAGTCGCAGAAGGATCAGTCCGTGATGTACGTGCTGTCCACGTGCATCACCTGCGGAAGCTGCCTGGAGGCGTGCCCCCAGGTGACGCTGGACAACGACTTCATCGGCGCCGCCCCCATCAGCCAGGCCCGCCTGTTCAACATGCACCCCACGGGCAAGCTGAACGCGGAGGAGCGCACGCGCGCCCTCATGGGCCCCGGCGGCATCCAGGACTGCGGCAAGGCGCAGAACTGCGTGAAGGTCTGCCCCAAGGAGATCCCCCTCACGACCTCCATCGCGGTGATGAACCGCGAGGTCAGCAAGCTGATCATCAAGGACATCTTCTTCAAGGAAGAGGAGCAGAAGGCCTCCGCCGGTCCGGGTTGACCCTCTCGGACGCCGTCCTGGCTTGCTCGCGGCCCCGTGCCTGCGCCCCCTGTCGCTGGGGCGCCGGGCGGGGCCGTGTCCGTTAGGGTGAAGGCCGCCTCATCCGCCCGGACACCGGGTGTTATTGGTGAGAGGCGGAGCCTGTGTCCCGTCGCGACGCTGGAGGCCAAACGGCCTTGCCATCCGTCGTTTTCTGCGCAATGAGGGCCCGCGTTGACGCCCCGTGTAGGGGCTGTCCTCGTCTCCCCTCGTCCCACCCGGAGATTCGATGAAGATCCACGAGTACCAGGGCAAGGAACTCTTCCGGAAGTATGGCGTGCCCACGCCGCGCGGCATCCTCGCGCTTTCTCCCAACGAGGCGGAGGCCGCGGCGAAGGAGCTGGCCACGCCCGTCGTCGTCGTGAAGGCGCAGATCCACGCGGGCGGCCGCGGCAAGGGCGGCGGCGTGAAGCTGGCCAAGAGCCCCGCGGAGGCCAAGGAGCTCACCCAGCACATGCTGGGCATGATGCTCAAGACCATCCAGACCGGCCCGGAAGGGCAGAAGGTCAACAAGGTCTACATCGAAGAGGGTCTGGACATCGGCCAGGAGCTGTACCTGGGCGTGACGCTCGACCGCGCCACCAGCCGCATCACCTTCATGGCGTCCACCGAGGGCGGCGTGGAGATTGAAGAAGTGGCGGAGAAGCACCCGGAGAAGATCCTCCGCGCCGTCGTGGACCCCGCGATCGGCTTCGCGGACTTCCAGGGCCGCGAGCTGGCCTTCGGGCTGGGCCTGACGGGCCCCACGGTGAACAAGTTCGTCCAGTTCTGCAGCGCGCTCTACAAGATGTACGTGGAGACGGACGCGTCGCTCGTGGAGATCAACCCGCTGGTCATCCGCAAGAGCGGCGGCGTGGTGGCGCTCGACGCGAAGGTGAACTTCGACGAGAACGCGCTCTACCGGCACAAGGACCTGCTGGAGTACCGCGACCTGGCGGAGGAGGAGCCCCGCGAGACGCAGGCCAAGGAGTACGACCTGGCCTACATCGCGCTGGACGGCAACATCGGCTGCATGGTGAACGGCGCGGGTCTGGCCATGGCCACCATGGACACCATCAAGCTGGTGGGCGGCAACCCGGCCAACTTCCTGGACGTGGGCGGCGGCGCGAGCAAGGAGAAGGTGACGGCGGCCTTCAAGCTCATCCTCGCGGATCCGCAGGTCAAGGCGGTGCTCGTCAACATCTTCGGCGGCATCATGAAGTGTGACGTCATCGCGGAAGGCATCATCGCGGCGGCGAAGGAAGTGCAGTTGAAGATCCCGCTCGTCGTGCGCCTGGAAGGCACCAACGTGGAGCAGGGCAAGGAGCTGCTCCGCAACTCGGGCCTCGCCATCACCCCCGCGGACAACCTGCGCCAGGCGGCCGAGAAGGCCGTGGCGGCCATCAAGTAGGGCCTTCGCCCCCTCTTACCTGAAAGATCGCCATGAGCATCCTCGTCAACGAGAACACGAAGGTCCTCGTCCAGGGCATCACCGGTTCGGCGGGCTCGTTCCACGCCAAGCAGATGCTGGAGTACGGGACGAAGATTGTGGGCGGTGTCACGCCGGGCAAGGGCGGCACCTCCTTCGAGGGCAAGGTTCCCGTGTTCAACACGGTCGCCGACGCGGTGAAGCAGGCGGGCGCGAACACGTCCGTCATCTTCGTGCCGCCGCCCTTCGCCGCGGACTCCATCATGGAGGCCGCGGACGCCGGCATCTCCCTCATCATCACCATCACCGAGGGCATCCCGGTCAACGACATGGTGCGCGCCAAGCGCTACCTGCAGGGCAAGCCGGGCGTGCGCCTCATCGGCCCGAACTGCCCGGGCGTCATCACCCCCGGCGCCAGGTGCAAGATCGGCATCATGCCGGGCCACATCCACAAGCCGGGCCGCATCGGCGTGGTGTCCCGCTCCGGCACGCTGACCTACGAGGCCGTGCACCAGCTCACGCAGTTGGGCCTGGGCCAGTCCACCGCGGTGGGCATCGGCGGCGACCCGGTCAACGGCACCAACTTCGTGGACGTGCTGAAGCTCTTCCAGGCCGACCCGGAGACGGACGCCGTCATCATGATCGGTGAGATCGGCGGCAGCGCGGAGGAAGAGGGCGCCGAGTACGTCAAGCGCGAGTTCACCAAGCCGATCGCCGGCTTCATCGCCGGTCAGTCCGCGCCCCCGGGCAAGCGCATGGGCCACGCGGGCGCCATCATCTCCGGCGGCAAGGGCACGGCCTCGGAGAAGATCAAGGCGATGGAGGGCGCGGGCATCCTGATGGCCGCCAGCCCCGCCGAGCTGGGCACCACGCTGCAGGCGGCCGTCAAGCGCGGCCCGCCGAAGCGCTGAGCCGAACCTTTCACACGACCCACACACGAGGAGCCAAACACCATGGCCATCGAGCGCACGCTGTCCATCATCAAGCCCGACGGAGTGAAGAACAACCACGTCGGCGAGATCATCGCCCGGTTCGAGAAGGCGGGCCTGAAGCCCGTCGCCATCCGCCGGCAGCAGCTCTCCCAGGCGGAGGCCGAGGGCTTCTACGCCGTCCACAAGGCCCGGCCGTTCTTCAAGGACCTGGTGTCCTTCATGATCTCCGGCCCGGTGGTCCTGATGGCCCTGGAGGGTGAGAACGCCGTCCAGAAGAACCGCGACCTGATGGGCGCCACGGATCCGAAGAAGGCCGACAAGGGCACCATCCGCGCGGACTTCGCCCAGAGCATCGACGCGAACACGGTCCACGGCTCGGACAGCCTGGAGAACGCGAAGAACGAGGTCGCGTACTTCTTCCGCGAGACCGAAATCCACGGCTGAGCAGCCTCCAGCCTGGTGACAGCGGCCCGGTGTCCACGCCCCACGCGGCGCGGACCCGGGCCGTCGTCTTTTCCGGAGCTCCGCGCTGCCTCCCCGGGCACCCGGACTCGAAGGGGCCGGCAGGGAAGGGGGCGGGCACTCCTTTGACTTGCCGTGCCTTCTTGTGGGAAGCACGCCCCATTGCCCTCCGTTAGCCCCGACTGAATGATGTCCGAGCCCACCGCCACAGCCCTCCCAGTCACCGAGCCCCTGCCGGTGCCGGCCCCCGCGAAGCTGGTCGACGTGGCCAGCCTGTCGCGCGAGAAGCTCGCGCTGTTCCTGAGCGAGCAACTGGGCGAGCGCCCGTTCCGCGCGGCGCAGCTCTACCGCTGGCTGCACCAGCGCGGCGCCACGACGTTCGACGAGATGACGGACCTGTCCAAGGCCCTGCGCGAGAAGCTCAAGGTCCAGGCGGAGATCGTCCCGCTGGTGAAGGACCTGGAGCAGCGCAGCGTCGACGGCACCATCAAGTACCGCTTCAAGACGCGCGACGGGCGCTTCATCGAGTCCGTCTACATGCCGGCGGAGGACCGCAAGACGCTCTGCGTGTCCACCCAGGTGGGCTGCGCCATGGCCTGCTCGTTCTGCATGACGGGCACGCTGGGGTTGAAGCGCAACCTCACGCCCGGCGAGATCGTCGCCCAGGTGCACGCGGTGAACCGCGAGGTGCGCGCCAACGAGGGCCTGGAGACGCTCCGCCCGCTCACGAACCTGGTGTTCATGGGCATGGGCGAGCCGCTCCACAACTTCGAGAACCTCAAGACGGCGCTCTCCATCCTCCAGTCGGAGGAGGGGCCCAACTTCAGCCACCGGCACATCACGGTCTCCACCGTGGGCCTGGTGCCCATGATCGAGCGCTTCGGCCAGGAGACGGACGTCAAGCTGGCCATCTCGCTCAACGCCAGCACGGACGAGCAGCGCAGCAAGACGATGCCGGTGAACCGCAAGTGGAACATCCAGGCGCTGCTGGATGCCTGCCGCAAGTTCCCCCTGCGTCAGGGCCGCCGCATCACCTTCGAGTATGTGCTGCTCAAAGGGTTCAACGACACCGACGAGGACGCGCACCGGCTGAAGGAGCTGTTGCGCGACATTCCCGCGAAGGTGAACCTGATCCCCTACAACGAGAACCCTGGCCTGGGGTTCCAGACGACCGGCGAGCAGCGGGCCGAGGAGTTCCGGGCCATCCTTGCCGAGGCCCACGTCGCGGCATACATCCGGAAGAACCGGGGCCGGGACATCGCCGGGGCCTGTGGCCAGCTCGCCAACCGCGACGAGACGGCCGCTGAAGCCCCGGTGTGACATAAGCACCCGAGCTTCCTTGACAATCCAGTCGGCGGGGCGCTAAGAGCGCCCCCCTCCGCCTGTTACCGTAGAAGTCACACGATTTCGCTGGAGCGTTCCATGGCCGTTGTCCTCCGTCTTGCCCGCGCGGGCGCCAAGAAGATGCCGTACTACCACGTGGTTGCCACCGACTCGCGCAGCCCGCGCGATGGCAAGTTCCTGGAGCAGGTCGGTTCCTACGACCCCAACCACAGCCCCGCGAAGGTGCAGTTCAACGAGGAGCGGCTGAACTACTGGCTGAAGAGCGGCGCGCTGCCCTCCGAGACGGTCGCGGACCTGATCAAGACGGCGAAGAAGCAGGCCCCGGCGACCACCGCCTGAGCACGCCCCCGTCTGGACAAGACGTGGAGCCGCTGCTCACGTATCTGGCGAAGGCCCTGGTTGATCAACCCGACCAGGTCACCTTGCGCATCTCCGAGGCGGATGGCGGCCGGCTCTATGAGCTGAAGGTCGCCCCCGAGGACGTCGGCAAGGTCATCGGACGTGATGGGCGCACCGTGAACGCCCTCCGGACGCTGATCAACGCCGCCGCCCAGAAGCAGGGCCAGAAGGTCCGCCTGGAGATCCTTGACGATCGCCGCGCTCCGGGTTCTCCCCCGGCGCCGCCCACTCCGGACGCCGCGCGGTGAGCGCGCAGGCCTGTCTGGAGCTGGGCTACGTGGCCCGTGCGCACGGGCTGCGCGGCGAGGTGGCGGTCAAGAGCTTCGACCCCGCCTCGGAGACGCTCGGCACGGTCGAGCGTGTCCGGCTGCGCCTGCGCTCCGGGGAAGAGCGCGAGTACGCCCTGGAGACCTTCCGCCCCGCGAACAAGGAAGACCTCGTCTGCTTCGAGGGCGTGGAGTCCCGCACGGCCGCGGAGGCGCTGGTGGGCGCGAAGGTGTTCGTCTACCGCGAGGACCTGGAGCCGCCCGAGGAGGGCGAGTTCTTCCAGGGTGACCTCGTGGGGTTGAACGCCGTGGACGAGCAGGGCGCCTCCCTGGGCACGGTGGAGGAGGTCTGGGCCACCGGTGAGGTTCCCAACCTGGTGATCCGCGCGAAGGGCCGGCCGGAGCTGGTGGTGCCCTTCGCGGACGAGTTCGTGCCGGCGGTGGACGTGCCCGCGGGGCGCATCGTCATCCGGCCTCCGGAGTACCTGGACGCGGACGATTCGCCGGGGAAGTCTGGAGACGGCGGGTGAGCTACCGGGTGGAACTGCTCACGCTGTTCCCCGGGATGGTGTCCGGCTACCTGGGCGCGAGCATCCTCGGGAAGGCCCAGGAGAAGGGGCTGCTCTCCGTCACGCTCACCGACGTGCGCGACTACGCCGAGGGCAAGCACCGCGTCACCGACGACGCGCCCTACGGCGGCGGCGCCGGCATGGTGATGAAGCCCGAACCCCTGGTGGCCGCCATCGAGGCCGCCCGGGCCCGTCTGCCCGGGGCGAAGGCGCTCCTGATGAGCCCCCGGGGGCCCACGTTCACACAGGCGACGGCGCGCGAGCTGGCGCGGCACGAGGCCGGGCTGATCCTCGTGTGCGGCCGGTACGAAGGCGTGGACGAGCGGGTGATGCCCTTCCTGGACGGCGAGCTGTCCCTGGGCGACTTCGTCCTCACGGGCGGGGAGGTCGCAGCCCTGGCGGTGGTGGACGCGGTGGCGCGGCTGGTGCCGGGCGTCCTGGGCAACGAGGCGTCCTCGGTGGCGGAGAGCTTCGAGGAAGGCCTCCTGGAGCACCCGCACTACACCCGGCCGCCCGTCTTCCGGGGGGCCGAGGTGCCGGCCGTCCTCCAGTCCGGCGATCACGCCCGCATCGCCCGCTGGCGCCGGTGGAAGGCCATCAAGCTCACACAGGAGCGGCGGCCGGACCTGTTCGCGCGGCTGGTGTTCAGCAAAGCGGATCAGAAACTGCTCGCCAGGGAAGAAGAAGCGTTGTAACCCTGCGTGTTCTCGCGGAACCTTTTGTTGCAGGCTTGTTCGTCCCGGCGGTCTCTGCTAGGACGGCCCGCTCTTTTCCACGCGTCCTACGCGTCAAGTTCCGCTTTCTGGAGTCCGTCATGCGCCGCAGCCTCATCGAGCACGTCGAAAACAAGTTCCTGCGCAAGGACATCACCGCGTTCCGCACGGGTGATTCCGTTCGCGTCCACTGGAAGGTCAAGGAAGGCGAGAAGGAGCGCGTGCAGGCCTTCGAGGGCGTGGTCATCCGCAAGACCAAGGGCACGAACCGCGCGACCTTCACCGTGCGCAAGATGTCCTTCGGCGTCGGCGTGGAGCGCATCTTCCCCATCCACAGCCCGCGCTACGAGAAGATCGAGGTCCTCACCCGCGGCGACGTGAACCGCAAGCGCCTGTTCTACCTCCGCGAGCTGAAGGGCAAGGCCTCGCGCGTGGACGTGCAGGTGGACCCGGACAAGGCCGCCGCCAAGGCCGCCGCCGCCCGGGGCTAGTAGGTCCTCAGAAACCCTCTCGCGGCCTTCGCGGCCGCGTGCGAGAAGGAGCGTCCGTCACTGGACGCTCCTTTTTTCGTTCGGGCTAGACTGCGCGCGCCATGCACTTCGTCGAGGTCGCCATCCAGAACGTCCGCGGGTTCTCTCCCGCCGGGCGTTTCCCGCTGAAGACCGGATACCTCATCCTCAAGCCGCCCACGGCGGACGTGCTGCCGCTGGCGAACCTGGCGCTGTCGCTGTTGTTCGCGGATGGCCGGGGCGGGGACGCGAGCCTGGTGGGCTCCGCGGGGCGCTCCGGCAAGGCCGCGCTGACGTTCGTGGGGCAGGACGGGATGACGTACCGGGTGTTGCGCGAGCTGGGCGGCTCGGGATCGCTGCACCGGCTCAACCCCGCCACGAGCCAGCCGGAGCTGGTGTCCACGGACGTCTCGGAGATCAACCAGTACCTGCGCGGCCAGGCGGGACTGCCTCCGCGCACCACCTTCGAGCAGGTGTACTGCCTCCAACTGGTGATGCTGCCGTCGCGCCGGCCTCGCAAGAGCCTGGCGAAGGCCGCGGCGGCCGCGGGCGCGAGGGCCTCCGGGGCCACGCCGTCGCTGGCGACCGCTTCCCAGGTGCTCCCGGCGGAGGACGTGCCGGCGGCCGAGGCGAAGGTGAAGGTGCTGGAGAAGGAGCTCGTCACCGCGAAGGCGGTGGATCAGCTCCAGTTCAAGGTGGACGAGCTGGCGTCGCTCATCTTCGAGGCGGACTCGAAGCTCAAGGGCGGGGAGGGGCTCAAGGAGGCCATTGCCCAGGCGGAGGCCGCCTGGCGCGCGGCCCCCTCGCCGGAGTCGCTGGGGCTGCCCCTGGACATCCTCTCGCGCGTGAAGCGCTACCCGAAGGTGGTGGCGCGGCGGGACGAGGCGCTGGCGCGGCTGGAGACGGACCGCGATCCAGAGCTGGAGGACGCGTCGCTGAAGGTGCCGCCCCTCACCCAGAACCGCTACTTCTGGGGAGGCCTGGGCGCGGGCGTGCTCTTCATGGGCCTGAGCGTGGGCCTGGGCATCGTCGCGGCGCAGCCCATGTGGCGCTACCTGGCGCTGGTCAACATCCCCGCCTTCGGCGCGGCCGCGTGGATGGCGCTGCGCTACGTGGACGACCTGCAGCACGCCACGCGCAAGGGCTCCAAGGACAACCGCAAGGACGCGAGGCAGAAGAAGATCCTCGACGAGTTCGAGCTCGAGGACGCGCCCGTGCGCATGGCCGTCAAGGCCCTGAACCTGGAGAGCTACACGGAGATCCCCGCCGCGCTGGAGCAGAAGGACCTGCTCGGCATCCGGCTGGGGGAGCTGCAGACGCAGTTGGAGGAGTTCGAGGCCTCCGAGGAGTACCAGGGCGCCATCCGCGACGGACAGGAGCTGCGCGCGCAGCAGGAGGCCCTCAACGCGGAGCTGTCCGCCAAGGGCACCTACGTGCGCGACCTGCGCGAGGTGGAGCGGGAGCTGTCCCGGCTGAAGGAGTCCATCGCGCTGGCGAAGGCGCCCCCGGTGCCGGTGGCCGCGGCGCCCGGCCAGACGCCCGCGCCGGTGGATCCGCTGGAGGACCCGTCCCCCCTGGTGCTGTCGCAGACCGCGGACGTGCTCACGACGGACATGCTCTCGGTGCAGGCGCTGCTGAAGGACCGCTGCGTGCAGTACCTCACCGCGCTCACGGACCGGCGCTACCAGGGCGTGGAGTGGGACCGCGAGGGCAACGCCTTCCTGCTCGCGCAGAACAACCGCATCCCGGTTGGGGAGCTGTCCCCGAAGGACATCGACCTCTACTACCTGGCGCTGCGCATGACGGTGGTGGAGAAGACGTGCGCCCGGGTGAAGCGCCCCTTCCTCCTGGACGACGTGCTGACGGGCGTGGACGAGGCGAAGCTGCCCCTCGTCGCCCGCATGCTCAAGCACCTGGGCACGCTCACGCAGGTGCTGCACGTCACCGCCCACCCGGGCTTCGGCCAGATGTCGGACGGCACCGTTAACGTCTAGCCGCCGCCGGAGGTCCAAGGGGCGGCGGGGACGGAATGGGGACGCGGCGGGACGTGGGGGACGTGGCGGAGTCGCAGGGCGTGCGCCTGCTGGAGTCGCAGGGCTTCCGGGTGGTGGCGCGCAACTGGACGTGCCGCTATGGCGAGCTGGACATCGTGGCGGAGCAGGGGGAGCTCGTGTGCTTCGTGGAGGTGCGCATGCGCTCCACGGCGGCGTGGGGAGACCCGTCGCACACCGTGTCCTTCGCCAAGCAGCGCCGGGTGGTGAAGGCCGCGCTGCACTATCTCTTCCAGAACGGCATCGACGGGCGCATGGTGCGCTTCGACGTCATCTCCGTCGTGGGCCAGGGCGAGCACGCCCGGGTGGAGCACCTGCCCGCCGCCTTCGACGCTGGCATGTAAAGGAATCCGTCCCTTGGCTGGAACGCTCTACCTCGTGGCCACGCCCATCGGGAACCTGGGGGACGTCACCGCCCGGGCCCTGGAGACGCTGCGCACCGCCGGCTTCCTCGCGTGCGAGGACACCCGGCACTCGCGCATCCTGTTGGACCACTTCGGCATCGCCGGGAAGGACCTGGTGAGCCTGCCCGCCTTCGCGGAGGGGCAGCGCGCCGGGCGCATCCTGGACCGCATCGAGGCGGGGGAGGACTGCGCGCTCATCACCGACGCGGGCAGCCCCGGCATCAGCGACCCGGGGGAGAAGCTGGTGGCGGAGGCGCTGGAGCGCGGCCTGAAGGTGGAGCCGGTGCCCGGCCCCACGGCGCTGGTGGCCGCCCTGAGTGCGTCAGGCCTGCCCACCGGGCGCTTCCACTTTCTGGGCTTCCTGCCGCGCAAGGGGCCGGAGCGCCGGGCCATGCTGGATGAAGTGGCGCCCCTGTCCGCCACCTGCGTCCTCTACGAATCTCCGCGCCGCCTGGCGGAGACGCTGGTGGACCTGCAGGAGGCCTGGGGCGACCGCCGCGCGTGCGTGGCGCGCGAGCTGACCAAGCTGCACGAGGAGTTCGTCCGGGGTCCGCTGTCCGCGCTCGTGGCGCGCTACGCGGGCGAGGAGACCCGGGGCGAGGTGGTGGTGCTGGTGGAGGGGCGCACCGGGGAGCAGCGCTGGAGCGAGGACGAGCTGCTCCGGGCGCTGGAGTCGGGCCTGGCTCGCGGCGAGAAGCTCAAGCCGCTGAGCACGGAGCTGGCCCGCCGCGCGGGGTGGCCCGGCCAGGAGGTGTACCGGCTGGGCCTGGGGCTGAAGCAGCGGTAGGGGAGGCCCACCGCCGCGGTCATCCGGCGCGGGCCTTCAGAAGCTGAAGGTCGCGCCCAGGTCGAAGCGGAACGTGGTGCTCTGGATGGCCCGGAAGCGGCGGGACACCAGGTCGTAGCGCCAGTCGAACGTGGGGTTCAGCTCGTCCGAGCCCGGGGCCGTGTCCACGGTGCCGTCGCCGTTCAGGTCCTGGCCAATGGCCTCGGTCGTGAGCAGGTGGTCCGTGTTGTAGAGGAAGTTGCCGGAGGCCCGGATGGTGAAGGCCTGTGCGGCGCGGGCGGTGACGCCCACCTGGCCACCCACCTGGAAGTAGTCGTCGGAGGTGAGCAGCTTGCGCAGCGCGGAGCTCAGCTCGTTGTAGTACCGGCCGCGGCCCACGTAGTTGCCCAGCAGCCGCAGGTCCAGGGCGAACTTCTGGGACCTGGCCGCGTTCTCGAAGGGCACCAGCTCCATGCCGAAGGTGAGCGCCGTCTGCGAGGGGGCCTGGATGCCCGTCTCCTTCCGGGTCCACGGCTCCTTGTAGCAGTTGTACGGCGCACCCAGGTTGGGCCGCCCGTCGCCGAAGTTGGGCGGGGGAGTGACGGACTGGTCGCAGTTGGAGTAGGCGCCGGGGCCGCGCACCGGGATGGTGTAGGACGCCTTGAAGTACGGCTCCGCCACGCCCATCTTCCGCGAGAAGGACGTGTAGAGCTGGTACTTGTGGACGCGGTCGCCCACGTTGCCGCGGTCGCCGTCCGGGTCCGTGTTGTCCAGGCTCGGGTCGCGCTGCTTGGCGGTGGGCGCCTCGTAGTCGATGCCGACGATCCACGTGGGCTTGGTGTCGTCCTTCTCCTGGTTGAAGAAGGCGTACGCCAGGCCGAAGTGCACGTTGCCCAGGCCGCCGCGGTAGCTCTCCTGGGGCACCTGGAACAGCCGGCCCTTGCAGCCTTCGGCGGAGTAGGGCGAGCCGTCCGCGTTGTAGCAACTGTTGGTGATGGTGGAGTTGCCCTGGGTCGTCCCCGAGACGAAGTCCCAGGTCTCGTTCTGCTGGAAGACGATGGGCAGCTTGAAGCTGAACTCCAGGTCCTTCCACAGGCCGAAGGCCACGGCCAGGTTCAGCCGCGCGTCCACGCCCTTGTACCAGAGCTCATTGACGTCCGGGACGCTGGTGGCGTCACCGTCGCTGAGCTGCTCGCGGACGATCTTCGCGCGCGTCTGCGAGCGCTCGAAGCCCACGTCGAGGAAGAGGTCGAACGGATCATCGTCCTCGAACGAGGAAGCAATCCGGGTGATCTCCGCCGCGCTGGCGGCGAACGGCACGCCCAGCGTCAGCGCGGCGATGACGGCGCGAAACCTGTGCATCCACTACCTCCGACGACCACGGCCCAGGCCTGCCAGCTAGCCGTGCCGTCGGAGGAGTGTCAAGAAATGGGTGGGGCTTTACTTCCCCGCGACGGAGGTTCCCAGCAGTCCGTCCAGCCGCTGGACCTCGGTGTCGAAGGCGCCCTTCTGGGCGGCCGCCAGGGACGCGCGGAAGGTCTTGTGCTGATCGAAGGGGTCCAGGACCCGGTTTTCGCCCAGCATGAGCTGGTAGTGCAGGTGGGGGGCGAAGGAGTGGCCCGTGTTGCCGCTCTGGGCCAGGACCTGGCCCGCGTTCACGCGCATCCCGGGCTGGATGCTCTTGGGCAGCTCCGCCAGGTGCAGGAAGAGGGCGCGGCGGCCCTTGCCCCCGGACTCCACCAGCTCGATGCAGTTGCCGTTGCTGCCGAAGTTCCAGTTCTTGCGCTTGATGACGCCCGCGAAGGGCGCCCGGACCGTCGTGCCCACCGGCGCGCGGAAGTCCACGCCCTTGTGGCCGCGGCCGTCGCGCAGGAGCGAGGTGATCTGCTCGTAGCTGTCGATGGGCGACTTCTCCATCCGCAGCTCCAGCTCGTCGCCGCCAGGCAGGTAGTAGCGGGCGTTCTGCTCGCCCGCGGGCGTGAAGCGGTAGGCGCGGTGCGTCTGGCCCGTCTTGCCGCTCACGAAGCGCACCGCGTACACCAGCGGCTCCTCGTTGGGGCGGCGCTGGTAGAGCACGTCCAGGGTGTCCCCCCGGAGGATTTCACCGGGGACGCGCACCCACCACACCAGCGTGCGCGTCACCACCTGCGCCAGGGCGGGGCCCACGGTGGCGTCGGAGGCCTGGACGAGCGCCGTCTCCAGCGGGCCCTCGATGCGGATGGACACGCGCTCCAGGCCCGCGGCCTTCACGGGGTCGGTGGGCGCGGGCGGGGCCACGGGGGCCTCGGCCACGGTGCCGGCGTCCAGCGCGGACGCGGTCTGCGAGGCGACGTCCAGGGGGACATCCGCCATGCGCTGTTTCCACCACCACACGCCACCCGCGGCCGCGCCGAGGATGACGGAGACGGCAACCACCGGTCCGAAGGGATTGCGCTTCGGTGGTCCACCGAGGGTGGGAAGATTCGGCCGCATTCAGGCTCCCTGAGGGTAAGAAGGTACGCGGGGGCCGAAACCGCCGGGAAGAAGGCGATATTTCGGCGCCCCGGGCTACTCGTCCGGGCCGTCTTCCTGACCGTCCGGGGTGGTGTCGCGCAGGCCGAACTCCTTCATCTTCGTCTGGAGCGACTTGCGGCTGATCTGCAGGAGGCGCGCGGCGCGCGTGACGTTGCCGCCCGTCTCCTCCAGCTTCTTGACGATGAGGTCGCGCTCCAGCTCCGCGGCCTTCATGCGCACGATGTCCTTGAGGCCTACCTCGCCCACGGGGACGTCCAGCGTGCCCAGCGAGGCGGCGACCTGGGCCCCCGCCTGCACGCCCGCTCCCCCGCGCACCGGCTCCGGCAGGTCCCTGGCGGTGATGAGGGGGCCGTCCGCGAAGAGCAGCACGCGCTCGATGAGGTTCTCCAGCTCGCGGATGTTGCCCGGCCACGCGTACGCCTGGAGCAGCGCGAGCGCGTCGTCGGCGATGCCTTCTATCTTCTTGTGGAGCCGCCGGTTGTACTTGTCCACGAAGTGCGCGGCGAGCATCGGGATGTCGCCCCGGCGCTCACGCAGCGCGGGCAGCACGATGGGCACCACGGCCAGCCGGTAGTACAGGTCCTTGCGGAAGCGGCCCGCCTCGATCTCCGCCTGGAGGTCGCGGTTGGTGGCGGCCACCAGGCGCACGTTCACGCGCGTCGTCTTGATGCCGCCCACGCGCTCGAACTCGCCCTCCTGGAGCGCGCGCAGGAGCTTCACCTGCATCTCGACGGGGATCTCGCCAATCTCGTCCAGGAAGAGGGTGCCCTCGTCGGCCAGCTCGAAGCGGCCGGGCTTGGACGTGACGGCGCCGGTGAAGGCGCCCTTCTCGTAGCCGAACAGCTCGCTCTCCAGGAGCGTGGCGGGGATGGCGGCGCAGTTGATCTTGATGAACGGCTTGTCGCGGCGGCTGGACGCGCCGTGCAGCGCGGTGGCGATGAGCTCCTTGCCCGTGCCGCTCTCCCCGGTGATCAGCACCGTGGAGGGCGTGTCCGCGACCTTGTCGATGATCTTGTAGACGTCTTGGATCTGCGGCGACTCGCCGATGATGGCGGACCGGGCCTTGTGGTCCGCGCGCACGGAGCGCTTGGCGCTCTCGTTCGTCTTGGCGGCCTTGGCCACGACGGAGGACAGCTCCGCCTGATCAAACGGCTTGGTGATGTAGTCGAACGCGCCCGCCTTGATGGCCTCCACGGCGGAGTCCACGGTGCCGTGCGCGGTGATGATGATCACCGGCACGTCCGGGTTGGCGGTGCGCACGGCGGCCAGCACCTCCATGCCGCCCAGCTTGGGCATCACCAGGTCGGTGACGACGATGTCCGCGCCGTTCTTGTGGAACTCGGCCAGGCCCTGCTCGCCGTTCTCCGCCACGGTGACGTCGAACCCGTCGCGGCGCAGCAGGGCGGCCAGCACCTTGCGCAGGTTCGTCTCGTCGTCGATGACCAGGACCTTGGCCATGAGTCTTTCGCGCGGCGACCGCGACCTAGCGGCGCGCCGGGGGAGCGGCGGGGGTGGCGCCTTCCAGCGTGCAGATGGCGTCCGGGTGCTTGATGCGCAAGAGCAGCGACTCCAGCACGCGGAACGGGTGGTTCATCTTGCTGGCGCCCAGGTAGGCCGCGACCATGTCCATGGCCACCGCCAGGTCCATGTTCTCCCGGCCCGTGGACACCACCACGCCGGACTCACCGCGCAGGCGGTTGGACTGGTAGACGCCGTCCGCCGCGAGCTGGCTGATGGTCTGGATCTCCAGCACGCCCGTCTTCTCGTAGATGCGGTGCAACTGCGAGTACAGGCGCGGCGACAGCACCACGGCGTAGGGGCCGAAGTGGCCGGCCTCGTTGAGCTTGCGCGTGGCCTCCACGATGGTCTGGAAGCCGCCGCCCGGCGCCGTCCAGTCCCCCAGCGTGGCGGTGAGGCGGCCGTTGGCCGTCATCAGGCCCTCGTAGCCCAGGCGCTGGTCGCCGTAGAAGATGAGCTCGTCCTCCTGCTGCGCGCACAGCGCCGCGGCGCCGGCGGCGGCGGACACGTCCAGCGGCATGTTGTGCGTGCGCGCCGCCTCGATGTCCCGCCAGTGCAGCAGGAAGTCCTTGTAGATGATGGGGATGGTCTTGAACTTGCGGACGTCGGTGAAGACCATCGCGGTCTCCTGCTCCCCGACGATGTCCACCGCGCCCGGGGACACGCCCTGGAACTCGTCGTACGCCACCGTCTGCACGCCCGCGCCCAGCGGCCCGTAGATGTCCAGGATGCGGCGGCCCACCAGCGACCGGCGAGCCACCTGGATCACCGTCTCGTTGAGGCGCGCCCACTCCTCTTCGCGCAGCGGGTTCTCGGCATGTCCAAGGAAGTCAGGCATCTGTGTCTCCGTCACGAGCGGCGGCAGAGGAGGGGAAGGCAGGAAGCAAAAGGGTTCTAACGACCGCCACCGGAGCCACCGCTTCCACCGCCGCGGCGCAGGCTGCCGATGGTGAGCGGGTGGCCGTTGGCGGCGGGCGGCGGCGCGGGGACGCCGTAGATGAGGCGCTGGGGCGGCAGGGACGTCAGGGGCTCGTTCGCCAGGCGGCCCACCGAGGGCGGCGCGCGCGTCACGACGGGCGAGGGTTCAGCGGCGGGCGGGGCGGGCTCCGGGGAGACACCCCCCGTGGCGGCCTGGAAGTGGCCGGGGACGAAGGGCTTCGCGAAGTGCGCGTCCTGACCCTTGTCGAGCATGCGGAGCATGTGGGTGGCCTCGGACACGTGCTCCTTCTCCTCCGCCGCCAGGTGGAGGAAGAAGGCCTTGACCTCCGGGAGCGAGGAGTCCTCGGCGTACGCCTCGTACTCGTTGATGGTCTCGAGCTCGCGCGCCAGGACGGCGCGGATGCGCGCGACGTCGGACCGCTCGGTGTCGGACTTTCCGGCCATTGAGGGCGGACCCTCGCAACCCGTGGGGAGACCGTCAAGTGAAACAGCGGTCGAAGGGTTTCCTGCTGCATGCCGAAGAACGCCGGACGTAGAGTCCGCCCCTTCGTGACCGCCCCCGCACCCGCCTCGCCCCCCCGGCCCGACGCTCCGGCCGCCCCGCCACCGTCCGGACCTGAACGCAGCGCGGGAGGCCGTGGCGCGATGCTGGTCGCCATTGGCATCCTGGCGTCGCGGCTGATGGGGCTGGTGCGCGAGCGGGTCTTCGCGCACTACCTGGGCAACGCGGAGGCCGCCGCCGTCTTCAAGGCCGCGCTGCGCATCCCCAACTTCCTCCAGAACCTCTTCGGCGAAGGCGTCCTGTCGGGCTCCTTCATCCCCGTCTACGCCCAGCTCCTGGGCAAGAAGGACGCGGACGAGGCGGACCGGGTCGCGGGCGCGGTGTTCGGCCTGCTGGCCCTGGCCACCGGCGTGATGGTGGCGCTGGGCATGCTGGCCACGCCGCTGTTCGTGGACCTCATCGCGCCGGGCTTCCAGGGCGGCGAGCGCGACCTGGCCGTGCGGCTGGTGCGCATCCTCTTCCCGGGCACGGGCTTCCTGGTGCTGAGCGCGTGGTGCCTGGGCATCCTCAACAGCCACCGGCGCTTCCTCCTGTCCTACCTGGCGCCGGTGGTGTGGAACGTCGTCATCATCGCCACGCTGCTGGGGGTGGGCCGCGTGCAGGGCACGTCCGGGGGCCGCGCGGCGGAAGAGGCCGTGACGGAGTGGCTGGCCTACGGCGTGGTGCTGGGCAGCTTCCTCCAGTTCGCGGTGCAGGTGCCCACGGTGATGCGCCTGTTGGGCCGCTTCCGCCCGGTGCTGTCGCTGGCGAGCGCCTCCGTGCGCCAGGTGCTGAAGAACTTCGGCCCGGTGGTGCTGGGGCGCGGCGTGGTCCAGTTCAGCGCGTGGGTGGACACCGCCTTCGCGTCGCTCATCTCCAACCGCGCGCTGTCCTCGCTGCTCTACGCGCAGACCATCTACCTCATCCCGGTGAGCCTCTTCGGCATGGCGGTGTCCGCCGCGGAGCTGCCGGAGATGGCGCGCGCCACGGCGGAAGGGGAGGCCCAGGCGCACACGAAGCTGCGCGGCCGCATCGACGCGGGCTCGCGCCGCATCGCCTTCTGGGTGGTGCCGTCCGCCGCCGCGCTCCTCTTCCTGGGGGACCTGGTGAGCGGCGCGCTCCTGCAGACGGGCCGCTTCGGCGCCTCGGACTCGCGCTACCTCTGGTACCTGCTGATGGGCGCCGCGGTGGGCCTGGTGGCGTCCACCGTGGGCCGGCTCTACGCGTCCGCCTTCTACGCGCTGAAGGACCCGAAGACGCCCTTGCGCTACGCCATCGTGCGCGTGGCCCTGGGGACGGTGAAGGCCTGGTTCCTGGCGCTGTGGCTGCCGGAGCGCCTGGGGCTGCCCCGGGAGCTGGGCGCGGCGTTCCTCACCCTGTCCAGCGGCATCGTCGCCTGGGTGGAGACCACGCTCCTGCGCCGCAAGCTGCGCTCCATCGTGGGGCCCGTGGGCCTGCCCTCGGGGCTGCTGCCCCGGCTGTACGGCGCGGCGGTGGTGGCCGGGCTCGTGGCGTTGGCCGTCAAGCAGGGCCTCACCGGCCTCCTGGGCCCCATGCCCGGGGTGGGGGTGGAGTGGGGAGGGACGCTGCTGGTGCCGCCCCGGCTGCACCCGGTGCTGGGCCTGATGGCGACGGCGGTGCCCTTCGGCGTCGTCTACTTCGCCGTGTCCGCCGCGCTGGGGGTTCCGGAGGCGGGCGCCGTCTTCCGCAAGGTGGGCCGGCGGCTGGGGCTCGCCCGGTAGACGCGGCGCGGCGCCCGGTGGGGCGGCTGCCCGGCGGGCGGTGCCTGGGAGCTCAAACGGAATGCAGGACAGGGCCCTTTCCGTTGCGATAGGAGGCCCTTTGTGGAGGGGATGGCCGCATGCGGCTTCCTCCGGGCATGGCGCGCGTGTAGAGTGCGCCGCCTTTTTCAAGAGGCCCTGACTTCAAGGAAGTCCCGGGTCGGAAATCGTCAACGGAAGGTCTCGGCAGTGAGCGACGAGAAGAGCGGCGGAAATTCGGGCGGTCCTGGCGGTTTCGGTCCCAAGAAGCCGAAGGCCACGTTTGGCGACGTGATGCTGGGCATCCCCTCGGGGGGCCAGGGCAACGAGCGCGGCGGTGGCCGTGGCGGCCGCGATGAGAAGAGCGGGCAGGGCCGCGGTGATCGCGGTCCTCGCGACGCCCAGTCGCAGCCCCGTCCCCAGGGCGACGCGCCCCGTGGCGGCGGCGAGCGCGGCGGTGGCCGTGGCGGCGAGCGCCGGGGAGGTGGCGGAGGCGGCGAGCGCCGTCCATCCGGTCCCATGGTGGTCGTGAAGCGGGCCTCGGGCTCCATCGAGACGCGCGCCCTGGAGGGTGAGAAGCCCGCCGAGGCG
Source organism: Corallococcus sp. AS-1-12 (assembly GCF_020036995.1). Lineage (NCBI taxonomy): Bacteria > Pseudomonadati > Myxococcota > Myxococcia > Myxococcales > Myxococcaceae > Corallococcus > Corallococcus sp. AS-1-12. Next base: position 277,582 of record NZ_JAIQDD010000001.1, read on the forward strand.
ACCGCGACCGCGGAGCAGACGGGCGCCGACGCGCAGGCCTCCGCGGCCTCCACGCCGGCTCCCTCGCCGCGTCCGGTGACGCCGGCCCCCGCGCCGTCCAGCCCGCTGTACGACGAGGTCCCGGAGACCGAGTCCTTCGCGGACATGTTCGAGGCGCAGGTCAAGGACGGTGGCGCTCCGGGCCGCCGCGGCGTGCGCATTGGCGAGAAGGTCGCCGGCACCATCTTCCAGTTGGGCGCGGACACCGCGTTCGTGTCGCTGGACGGCTCCGCGAAGTCGGAGGCGATGATCGAGCTGCGCGAGCTCAAGGACGACGAGGGCATCCTGCGCTTCGGCGTGGGCGACCGCCTGGAGGCGCACGTCGTGGAGATGGGCGCCAAGGGCATCATGCTCAGCCGCGCGCTGGCCAAGGGCAACGCGTCCTTCGCCATGCTCGCGGAGGCCCGCGCCTCCGGCATGCCGGTGGAGGGCCTGGTCCTCAGCGTGAACAAGGGCGGCGTGGAAGTCGCCATCGGTGAGACGCGCGCCTTCTGCCCCATCAGCCAGTTGGACATCCGCTTCGTGGAGAAGCCGGATCAGTTCATCGGCGAGAAGCTCCAGTTCCGCGTGACGGAAGTGCGCGACCGCAACGTGGTGCTGTCGCGCCGCTCGCTGCTGGAGGACGAGCAGCGCCGGCTGGCCACGGAGACGCGCAAGAACCTGGCCGTGGGCAAGACGGTCAAGGGCAAGGTCTCCGGCGTGCGCGACTTCGGCGTGTTCGTGGACCTGGGCGGCGTGGAGGGCATGGTCCCCGTCTCCGAGCTCTCCTACACGCGCGTCGCGCACCCCAGCGACGTGGTGAAGCAGGGCGACGAGGTGGAGGTGGAGATCCTCCGCATGGAGGAGGGCCAGCCCAACTCCCCGGACAAGGCCAAGCAGAAGGAGCGCATCACCCTGTCGCTGCGGTCGCGTCAGGAGGATCCGTTCAAGAAGGCGCTGGAGGAGATCAAGGAGGGCGACCGCCTGCAGGGCAAGGTCGTCCGGCTCCAGCCCTTCGGTGCGTTCGTGGAACTGCGCCCGGGCGTGGACGGCCTGGTGCACATCTCCGCGCTGAGCGACCGGCGCATCGCGCACCCGCGCGACGCGGTGAAGGAAGGCGAGGTCATCTGGGTCTCCGTCGAGAAGATCGACCCCAATGACAAGCGCATCGGCCTGCGCCGCATCTCCGAGGAGGAGGCCCAGCGTCCTCCCGAGGAGCGTCCGGCGAAGGAGGCGCAGCCCTCGGCGCCCAAGGAGCCCGCGGCGCCCCGTCCCAAGGTGGGCGCGGTCGTCGTCGGCAAGGTGGACCGGCTGGAGCCCTACGGCGTGTTCCTCGCGTTCCCGGGCGGCAAGGGCCTCATCCCGGCCAGCGAGACGGGCACGGATCGCGGCACGGACATGCGCAAGCACTTCGCCATCGGCCAGGAGCTGAAGGTGGCGATCATCGACATCGACGCCTCCGGGAAGATCCGCCTGTCCATCCCCGCGGCCATCCGCGCGGAGGAGCGCGCCGAGGTCGAGGCGTGGCAGAAGACGCAGCAGCCCGTGGGCGGCGGCAAGAAGGGCTTCGGCACCTTCGCGGATCTGCTCAGCAAGCTGGGCAAGTAGTGACGTCACGCCATCTCGGCGCTCGCACGCGACAATGCGAGGGGGCGCCGAGATAGGTGTTGACGGTAGCGAGGGGCTTCGGTACTTACCCTCTCGTTCTCGCCGCGGGGTGGAGCAGCCTGGTAGCTCGTCGGGCTCATAACCCGAAGGTCGCAGGTTCAAATCCTGCCCCCGCAACTTGATAAGCCCGGGGTCGAAATGAAAGTTTCGACCCCGGGTGTTCAAGGTGATAACAGCAGTGCCGCGTCACGGTGACGCGGGGTGGAGCAGCCTGGTAGCTCGTCGGGCTCATAACCCGAAGGTCGCAGGTTCAAATCCTGCCCCCGCAACTTGAGAGAGGGCCCCGGTGGAAACGCCGGGGCCCTTTCGCTTTTTCAGCGTCTGGCTTTCCCGCCCGCATGCCCGGGCGGGCGCCATGCTTCGACGGGCCGCAGTGGGTGCTCCTCGAAGTGGCGGCGGGCCGTGCGGACGAACGCGCCCACGTTCGCGGAGGCGCTGCGGCGGCCAGGGTAGATGACGCTCACCGGGACGGGAGGCGGCGCGAACGCCCCCAGGAGCAGGACCAGCCGCCCCGCGAGCACGGCGTCCGCCACCTGGTATGAGAGCGTGCGCGCGATGCCAACCCCTTGCTCCGCCGCCGTGATGGCCGCGTCCGCGCTGTTGAGGATGAGCCGGGGCTGGACGCGCACCGGCTTCTCCCTTTCGCCGAACCGCCACTCGTTCGTCGCGTCGAGGTTCTCGAAGGCGATGAGCTCATGGCGGCTCAGCTCCGCGGGCGAGCGGGGTGTCTCGCGCTGCTTCACGTAGTGGGGGCTGGCCACCAGCACGCGCCGGACGGCGCCGACTTTAAGGGCGATGAGGCTGCTGTCCTTCAACTCCCCCAGGCGGACCGCCGCGTCGATGCCTTCGTCCACGAGCTGCTGGTTCCTGTCCGACAGGTGCAGGCGGACGGACAGGGCCGGATGTGCCGCGAGCAGCTTCTGGACCACGGGCAGGACGTGGAGCCGTCCGAAGACGATGGGGGCGGAGAGGTGCAGCTCGCCTCGCGGCTCGGCGTTCTCCCCCCGGACGCGGCGGTCGGCCTCGTCCAGGTCCTCCAGCAGCCGCTGGCAGCTCTCCAGGTAGACCTGCCCCCGTTCGGTGAGGCGCACGGAGCGCGTCGTGCGCGTGAGGAGCGCGAGCCCGAGCCGCTCCTCGAGCTGGGCGATGGCCCGGGTCGCCACCGAAGGAGAGATGCGCAGGTGGCGGGACGCGGCCGTGAAGCTTCCCTGCCTGGCGACGGCGACGAACGTCCGGAGCGTGAAGAGCTGGTCCATGATTCTTGCGAAGTTGGCAATGAAGTCTTGCCTGTCCGCCTGATTATTTCACCTGCCGCGGTGGCTATACGTGGTGCATCGGCAATTCCGCCGTGTCGCCAGGAAGAGCCATGGGCCGATTCGCCAGACTCGCCTTCACGCCCGCGGTGAAGGCGTTGCAGGAGCAGCATGGGAGCCGCGCGGCCTATGCGCGGATGGAGAGGGCAGGGGACGCGCCGGACGTGCTCACCCCCGACGAGGAAGAGTTCCTGGCCCGGCGTGACAGCTTCTACATGGCCAGCGTCGGCGCGAACGGCTGGCCCTACATCCAGCACCGGGGCGGTCCGCCGGGCTTCGTCCGGGTGCTGGATCCCCACACGCTGGGCTTCGCGGACTACCGGGGCAACAAGCAGTACATCTCCGCGGGCAACGTCAGCGAGAACGACCGGGTCGCGCTCATCTTCGTGGACTACCCGAACCGTGCGCGCCTGAAGGTCCTGGCGCACGCATCAGTCATCACCCGCGAGACGGACCCCGCGACGATGGAGCGCCTGGAGGTGCCCGGAGAAGGCACGAAGGCCGAGCGCGGCTTCGTGCTCCGGGTGGAGGGCTATGACTGGAATTGCCCCAAGCACATCACGCCCCGGTTCACCGAGGCGGAGCTGGACGAGCTGCTGCGGCCGGTGTCGACCGAGCTCCAGACGCTGCGCTCGGAGAACCGCTCCCTGCGCGAGGAGCTTGCTCGCTTGAAGCGTTCCCCCGTTTGACCCTGGACCTACGGTTGGGTAGGTTACGGTCTGGTAGGTATGGCCATGGAGGCACGAGCCATGAACAGCCAGTCGCCAGGCGTACGGACGAACGCGGAGGCCCTGCGGGGGGCCAGCCGCCTCGTGGTGCAGGGCACCCGGGGCGTGATGGGGCTCGTCGAGGAGGTGCACTGCACCATCGCCAGCGGGCCGTCCGTCCTGGGCAGGCCGCTGGAGCGCCCGGCGCGAGCCGTGACGAGCTTGATCTACTCGACCCTCCAGGAGGTCACGCGGCACGTCGGGGCAGGGCTCGATGCCGTGCTCGCGCGGCTCTCTCCGTGGCTGGGGGACAGTGCTCCGGGACCTCAGCGGGAGGCGGTGGTCTCCGCGCTGAACGGGGTGCTGGGGGACGCGCTGGAGGCGCAGGGCAACCCGCTCGCGATCCCGATGGCGTTCCGGGTCCACGGGCAGCCGTTGTGCCTGGAGCCCGAGGCCCTGCGCGCCGCCCTACCGGAGGCAGGGAGCCGGCTGCTCGTGCTGATTCATGGCTCCTCGATGAACGACCTTCAGTGGAGCCGGCGGGGGCATGACCATGGCGCGGCGCTGGCGCGCGACCTCGGCTACACGCCGGTCTACCTCCACTACAACAGCGGCCTGCACATCTCCCGGAACGGGCGTGCGCTCTCCGGGTTGCTGGAACAGCTCGTGGCCTGCTGGCCCGTGCCGCTCGAATCGCTGACGCTCCTGGGCCACAGCATGGGTGGACTGGTGGCGCGGAGCGCGTGCCTCGCGGCGGAGGCCGGGGGCCAGGGGTGGCGGTCCTTGTTGCGAGGGCTCGTCTGTCTTGGGTCGCCTCATCACGGTTCGCCGCTGGAGCGCGGTGGGAGCTGGGTGGACGTGCTGCTGGAGCTCAGTCCGTACAGCGCGCCGTTCGCGCGCCTGGGACGGATCCGCGGTGCCGGGGTCACCGACCTGCGCTTCGGCAACGTGCTCGACGCGCACTGGGAGGGGCGGGAGCGCTTCGGATGGGGTGGGGATGCGCGTCGCGGCCTCTCGCTGCCGGAGGGCGTGGCCTGCTACGCGGTCGCGGCCACCACCGCGAAGGCGTTGGCGGAGCGGCTGCCCGGTGACGGGCTGGTCCCGGTGGACAGCGCGCTCGGGCGCCATGCCCAGCCGGAGCTGACGCTGCGGTTCCCGGAAGCGAACCAGCGCATCATCCCGGGCGCGAACCACCTGGACCTGCTCGACCACCCGGAGGTCTACGCCGCGCTTCGAGCGTGGCTCGCCTGCTGATCGGCTCCGCTACAGCGGCTGGACGTGCTCCGCGATGCGCCCCGAGGCAAGCAGCTCGCGCAGTTCGTCCGCCATGCGGTCGCCCTCGGTCAGCACCTGCCTCCACGCGCGGATCCGGTCCGCGTCCTTCAGCTTCGTGAAGTCCGAGCGGTCCGGGATGCGTCCACCGGGCAGCCGTGCCAGGTGCGCGGGGGACGGCGTGATGATCAGCGCGCGGCGGAAGTTGAGCGGTCCCGCGCGCCGCCACTTGAGCGACTTGTCGAACCAGCCGGGCACCACGTACGGATAGAAGTGCGGATAGAGCACCAGCCCGTCGCCCGTGCCGTAGTCCACGTCCAGGTGGTAGTCGACGACGCCGCCGTCGCGGTACGTGCCAGGCGGAGCCCCAGGGATGTCGTGGACACCCGCGAGCACCATCGGGATGGAGCCCGACGCGATGAGCGCGGGGCGCAGGTTGTCGCGGGTGAGGGGACGGTGGACCGATGGCAGGTCCTTGAGCCCGGCGAAGGGGCTGGTGTCCCCGGCGGTGTGGAACACGACGCGCTCCATGTGGAGCGCGAGCGTCCGGCGGCTCACCGCGTTCGCCAGCGCGCCCAGCACGAAGCCCATGAGCTGCACGCTGGACTTCTCCACCGCGAGCAACCCCTTGCACCGGGTCGTCACCACGTGCAGCCGCGCCCACGGGTGCGTGAGGATCTCCTCCATGCCGTCCGGCCCCAGGAGTGACTCAAGGATCGTCGCGCTCCTCTCACTGACCAGCGAGGGCGGGGGCTTGGGAGGATAGCGCTGCTCCAGGTACGCGTCCGCGAAGCGCTTCAGCGCGGCCACCGGGTCCTTCTGCGCCAGACACGCCAGGCGCCAGCTCCCGATGGAGCTGCCGATGAGGTGCAGCGGCCGGGTGCGCGGCTGCTGGAGGAGCTCGCCGAACAGCACGCGGTCGATCCCCTCCAGCCCCAGCCACTTCGGGCCACCGGAAGCGCCCGGAAGGATGTCCACGTCCTCCGCGCGCAGCCCGCGCTCCCGGAGGATGCGCAGGGCGTCGGGGCCCGCAAGCAGGGTCAGGCTCTGGCTCATCGCGGGGGCGGACCCTAGCAGTCCGGCACGGACGGAGGCTCAGCGCTCGTCGTCCGGACGCTCCGAATCCAACGGATGGAGCGTCACCACCTGGTGGCCGTCCTCCGGTTCGGTGCGCGCCTCCTCCAGCTCCTCGGGTGTCCGGGGCGCCCGCTCGGAGAACTCGTCGTTCTCCAGGTGCCGCTGGCGCTGCTCACTGGTCTCGCCGTAGCCCTCCAGCTTCTTGCCCGCCATGGTCGTCCTCCCATCGAAACGTGAACCTCAAGCCTTGGGATGACACCCGATGGGCGCAAGCGGTGGTCTGCCCGGGCGGACGCACGCTCCAGGAGCGGGGCTCCAGCGGGCGCTCACTCCTCCAGCGTTCCCGCGGAAGGGGGCGCGCCGTCGCGCTCGCGCTGGGCCTCCAGGTAGGCGGAGAAGCCCGCCTTGGACTGGATGCGGAACACCGGCAGCCGGGGCAGCACGTCGTCCGCGAACGCGTACTGCTCGCAGACGAGGCTCGCGCGCAGGGCCCCCTCCGGTCCGCCGGTGAAGGCCTGGACCTCGTGCTGGAGGTTGCCCCGGAAGTGGACCAGCAGGCCCGGCCTGGGGCGCACCTCGCCCTGGAGCTGGTTGTCGCGCAGCAGCCGGAGCGCGCCTCCCCGCGCGCCTTCCGGAACCCGCAGGTACAGGACGCTCACGTGCTCCGGTGTCGCGTCCGGGACGCCGCTCGGCTCCTGCAACGTCGCGTCGATGTGCCGTCCCACCGGCGTGCCCGCGTCCAGCAGCAGCAGGTTCAGGTAGAACGCATTGGGACGCGGACGCGTGTCCTTGCCCCCGAACCAGCGCTGCGTCCAGGGCAGGAGCCCGCGCGCGCTGTCGTCATCCAGGATTCGGCGCAGGTAGACGGACAGGAACGGGAAGCGGGCCTCCAGCGTCGCGCGGCCCTCGCGCGTGAAGATGAACGCGAAGCCCCGGCTCGCGCGGAACGTCCCCATCAACGGACTGCGCGCGACGAAGCGGGAGCCGAGCAGGGCATCCCCCAGGGCCTCCAGCTCCGCGCGGGGCAGGGCGTCGCGGTGGGTCACGTACTCGGGCACGGACCGGACGCTAGCGCCTTCCCGGCGCGCGCGAGAGGAGAACCACCACCGCCCGCATCCCTCCCGGCCGAGCCCGGGGCTACAGGCTGGCCTGCTTCACGCCGCCCTTCGACCTGCCCAGCATGTGCAGCAGCGCCTTCTCCGAGCAGTGCATGCCTTCGCCCGCGCTCGCCGCCAGCTCGTCCACGGACTTGAAGTAGCGGTCCACCACCTGGCCCCGCTCGAACAGGACGAGCACGGACGGGTAGATGTACGACGCCTTCGCCACGGCGGGCGTGTTGCCCAGGTGCTCGGAGGCCTCGCGCACCGCGGCCACCATGCTCTTCTTGAGCACGGTCTTCTTCACCGGGCCTCCGTCGCCGTCCTCCACGCGCTCACGGGCCCTCGCCAGCGCGCAGGCGCAGATGAGCGTGCCCGCCCAGGTGCGGAAGTCCTTCGCGCTGAAGCCCGGGCCAATCACCTGCTGGATGTACTCGTTGATGTGCCGGCGCCGCACGTCCACCACCGCGCCGTCGTCGAGCACGAACTTGAAGACATCCCGCCCGGGCACCTTCAACAACTGCCGCACGAGCGTCGCCACGCGCCGGTCCTTCAGCTCACGGTGCTGCCGCACGCCGGACTTGCCCGGGTAGTCGAACACCACCGTGTCGCCTTGCACCTTCACGTGCCGCGCGCGCAGCGTGGCCAGCCCGAAGCTGCCGTGCTCCTCGGCGTAGCGCTCGCTGCCCGGACGGATGAAGCAGGTCCCCAGGATGCGCAGCATCCCCGCGAGCACCCGCTCCCGGCCCAGGCCCCGCCGGCGCAAGTCCTTGTTCACCTGGCGCCGCATCTTCGGCAGCGCCTGCGCGAAGCCCACGATGCGCTGGTACTTCGCGTCCCGCTGCTTCTGCGTGTGGGCCTCGCTGTAGCGGTACTGCCAGCGGCCCGCGCCGTCCCGGCCCACCGCCTGGAGCCGCGCGGAGGCCTTGGGCGAGATGGCCACGTCCGTCCAGGCGGGCGGCAGCCGCAGCGCGTCGATGCGCTCCCGCTCCGCTGCCGGCACCGCCCGGCCCCGCGCGTCCACGTAGCGGAAGCCTCGCTTCATCGTCCCCAGCCGGCGGTGACCGTCCTCCCGGAGGCGCTCCAACTGGGTCATTCCCCGGCGGCTCGCGGGCGGGACGCGCTCGGATTCTGGAACGGTGGCGTGGGAGGGCATCGACTCCTGTAGTGCGCAGCCCACGCCGGGGCGGCAATCCGGGTGCCCCCTGGCGGCCCGCACAGCAGGCGACCGGAAAAGCCCCGGGTGGCATTTTCGGATGGGGGTGCAGTCGTTTAGAGTTCGTTGCGACTCCCACCTCTCAATTTATTCCCGAGGCATGACGACCTTCCTCGACGCCCTCCTGGCGTTCCCGACCGCGATCTTCACCATCCTCCTCGGTGTGGTGCTGGCCTACTGGCTGTGCGTGATCATCGGCGCGGCGGGCATCGACATGCTGGATGGCGACGTGGACCTGGAGGGCGGCGCCAAGGCGGTGAGCGGCGCGTTCGAGGGCGGCGCCAAGGCGACCTCGGGGCTCCTGGAGGGGGGCGCGAAGGCCGTCGGAGGCCATGACGTCGGCCACGCGGGGCACTCGCACCTGCACGACGCGGAGGCCGCCACCGGCCTGCTCGCGATGCTGGGCTTCGGCGGCATCCCCGTCACCGTGTCGGTGAGCCTGGTGGTGTTCCTCTCCTGGTCGCTGTCGCTGCTCGGCGGACAGGCCACGCACGCGGCGCTGTCCATGCTGCCCTCGTGGCTCGTGAGCACGGGCCTGGGGCTCGTCTGCGCGACGGTGGGGACGGTGGTGGGCGGGCTCGCGGTGCGGCCCCTGCGCCCCATCTTCATCGCCAAGAAGGCCCCGGGCCGTGAGGCGCTGATGGGCCGCGTGTGCACCATCTCCAGCGGCAGCGTGACGGCCAGGGATGGCCACGCCACCTTCGACGATGGGGCCGCGGGCCTCATCCTCAACGTCTTCTGTGACAAGCCCAACCAGCTCAAGCGCGGCCAGCCGGCGTTGATCCTCGGCTACGACGCGGAGCGGGGCGTGTACGAGGTGGAGCCGGTGGACTGGCTCCTGCCCCAGGAAATGGAGCAGCTCCGGGATCCGCTGAAGGCCGCGGCCATCGCGCGAGCCCGCGCCCAGCGATGAACATTGGCGTCCTCCGGGCTCCTCCGGACGGGCGCGGCAATCGGCACCGGGTGGCTTTCGCGGGGGACCCCGAGTGCTTGGAACAAGGCCCGCCCAACGGACTTCACAGGATAGGCCATGGATCTGATCACCACTGCGGCAATCGCCGGCGTCGCAATCATCATCCTCTTCGGCATCTTCGTCAGCGTGGCCAAGTTCTACCGCCAGGTGGATCAGGGCAAGGTGCTCATCGTCAACACCATGAAGACCGAGCCCACGGTCACCTTCACCGGCGCCGTGGTGCTGCCCATCGTCCACCGCGCGGAGGTGATGGACATCTCGCTGAAGACGGTCGAAATCGACCGCCGCGGCAAGGAGGGCCTCATCTGCCAGGACAACATCCGGGCGGACATCAAGGTCACCTTCTTCGTGCGCGTGAACAAGACGCGTGAGGACGTGCTCAAGGTGGCCCAGTCCATCGGCTGCGCCCGCGCGTCGGATCAGGAGACGCTGGAGAACCTCTTCGAGGCCAAGTTCTCCGAGGCCCTCAAGACGGTGGGCAAGTCCTTCGACTTCGAGCAGCTCTACACCAAGCGCGACGAGATCAAGGACAAGGTGGTGGAGACGATCGGCCGCGACCTCAACGGCTACATGCTGGAGGACTGCGCCATCGACTTCCTCGAGCAGACCCCGGTGGAGATGCTCGACAAGGACAACATCCTGGACGCGCAGGGCATCCGGAAGATCACCCAGCTCACCACCGAGCAGAACGTCTTCACCAACGAGCTGCGGCAGACGGAGCGCCTGGCGGTGACCAAGCGCAACGTGGAAGCCGACGAGGCCATCTTCTCCCTCGAGCGTCAGCGCGAGGAGGCCGCCGCCAAGCAGCGCCGGGAGATCGACAGCATCCAGGCGCGCGAGACGGCCGAGGCCGACCGCGTGAAGAGCGAGGAGTTCGCCAAGGCGCAGTTGGCGCGCATCAAGGCGGAGGAAGAGATCGCCATCAACGAGGAGAACAAGCAGCGCCAGGTGCAGGTGGCCCAGAAGAACCGCGAGCGCGTGGTGGGCGTGGAGTCCGAGCGCGTGGAGAAGGACCGCGCCCTGGAGGCCATCAACCGCGAGCGTGAGACGGAGCTGCAGCGCATCGCGAAGGAGAAGGCGCTGGAGTCGGAGAAGAAGGCCATCGCCGACGTGGTCCGCGCCCGCATCGCGGTGGAGAAGACCGTCGCCCAGGAAGAGGAGAACATCAAGGACCTGCGCGTGACGTCGGACGCCAAGCGCACCAAGGAGGCGATCATCATCACCGCCCAGGCGCACGCGGAGGAGGCGTCCGTGAAGGACGTCACCGCCGCGGACGCGAGCGCGAAGATCGCCGTGTTCATGGCCAAGGAGAAGCTCACCCTGGCGGAGGCCGACCTGGAGGCCGCGGACAAGCAGGCCAAGGCGAAGATGCGGCTGGCGGAGGGCATCCAGGCCGAGTCCGCCGCGGCGGGCCTCGCCACCGTGCGCGTGCGTGAGGCGGACGCGGTCGCCACGGAGAAGCTGGGCATGGCGCAGGTGCGCGTGAAGGAGGCCGAGGCCTCCGTCATCGAGAAGCAGGGCCAGGCGCAGGCCGCCGCGGTGCGCGAGAAGCTGCTCGCGGAGGCCGCGGGCGCGGAGCAGAAGGGCCTGGCGAACGCCCGCGTGCAGGAGGCCGAGGCCACCGCCATCCACAAGCGCGGCGAGGCGGAGGCGTTCGCCACGCGCGAGAAGCAGTTGGCCGAGGCCGCCGCCATCCAGGAGAAGCTGATGGCCGAGGCCCGGGGCCTGTCGGAGAAGGCCGCCGCGATGAAGGCCCTGGACGGCGTGGGCCGCGAGCACGAGGAGTACCGCCTGCGCCTCCAGAAGGAGCGCGACGTGGAGCTGGCCGCCATCAACGTCCGCAAGGAGATCGCCCAGGCCCAGGCCACCGTCCTGGCCCAGGCGTTCAGCAACGCGAAGTTCCAGATTGTCGGCGGCGACGGGAAGTTCTTCGAGAACTTCATCAAGGCCGTGTCCGTCGGCAGCTCGGTGGACGGCGCGCTGGAGCACAGCGAGTCGCTGAAGAAGGCGCTCGGCGGCTACCTCAACGGTGAGAAGGACCTGCCGGCGGACCTGAAGGAGATCCTCTCCAAGCCGGGCCTCAGCAACGACGCGCAGAACCTGGCCGTCGCGGCGCTGCTCAACCGGATGTCGGTGAGCCCCACGGAGACCACCGCCGCCGGCATCAAGGCGCTGGTGCAGTCGGAAGCCGCGGCCCTCGCGCAGAAGCAGCAGGGCTGAAGCGTCCCGCCAATCGCAACTCCTTTCCGGTGAACATCCATGGCAACTGACAGCACCAAGACCCCGGGCGCCCAGGCGCCCGGGGGCGAGGCGACGCTGGAGGGCGGCAGCTACGAGGTCATCCGCGCGCGCCTCCTCTCCCAGGCGGACGCGCTGGCGACCCAGGCGAACGACCTCAACGCCCGGCGCAAGGCGCTGTTCGGCGGCACGGAGCTCACCGTCATCGGCAATGAGCGGGTGCGCACGGAGAACAACTGCGTCCCCCGCGACATCGTCAGCGTCGGGAAGTACCTCCTCTTCGGCTACAACGTCTTCATCGGCCTGAAGAAGGAGACGACCGTCTCGGACGTCTTCTCGCTGCACCGCTTCGAGAAGACGGCCGAGGGCTTCGACCTCTCCGCCGTGCCTCCCACGGAGGCCGGCGGCTTCCTCGCGGACCCCCGGTTCGTGAAGGACTTCAGCGAGCTGTACAAGTACTACAAGGACACGAAGCTCTTGCAGTTGCGTCGCCGGGACTCGCGCCTGCTCGCGGTGTTCCAGACGGGCCAGTCCGCGCGCGACCTGAAGGTCTTCCGCTTCAACGTGGACGTGGAGGGCCGCGCCACCTACGTGGACAACCAGGGCGAGCGCGACCACGTCTACCCGCCGTCACACGACTTCGAGTGGACGGTGGCCACGCGCGAGCAGTACGTGCTGGGCCAGCACCCGCACGTCAACGTGCTGGATCAGGTCTTCGTGGAGACGGTGAAGGGCGACCTCACCGTGAAGGTGGAGGACAACACCACCACCGGCCTGGGCATCTACAGCGAGCCGGTGGAGGACCCGGACCAGTCGCTGGACGACGCGGAGTTCGCCTGGACGCAGGTGGGCGGGCTCATCCTCCTGCGCATCCTGCCGTTCCGGGAGAAGGCGCACCGCTACCTCGTCTTCAACGCGCGCACCCAGCACGTGGTGCGCATCGACGCCATCGGCCAGTCCTGCGTGCGGCTGCCGGAGGACCAGGGCATCGTCTTCCCGGGCGGCTACTACCTCCAGACGGGCGACTACAAGGTCTTCGACGGCGCGTCGGAGGGGATGGAGTTCCACCAGGCGGTGCGCTCGCCCAACGGGGAGGACGTGCTCTACGTCTTCCACCGCCGGGACGACGGCGCCTACGTGCTCTTCCCGTACAACCTGGTGCGCAAGGAGGTGCAGACGCCGCTGCAGGCCAACGGCATGAGCCTCTTCGCGGACGGCGGGCTGGTGGTGTTCCGCGCCTCGTCGCAGGAGCCCACGCGCGTGCACCCCATGCAGGTGTGGCAGACGCCGTTCGTCTCCGACGAGCACGCGGCGAAGCTGCCCCCCGCGCCGGGCTACCTGGGCAAGGTGGGCAACGCGGAGCTGGTGCGCGGCATCAGCGACGCGCTGACGCTGCCGCGCGTGGCGAAGACGGACAGGCCCACGCGCCGCACCTACGAGGACCTGGTCTCCGCGGCCACGCGCGCCCTGGACGCGTACTACTGGCTCTCCCACGCGGAGGTGGGGCTCCAGGAGCCCATCGAGCTGCTGCGCCGCACCTCCGAGCTCATCATCGATGAGTTCGAGAAGGTCCTCGCGATGCGCAAGCGCGCGGAGGAGTCGCTCGCGCAGGCCCTCCAGACGCAGGAGACGCTCCTGCTCAACGCGCAGCCGGAGGGGCTCACGGACGCCGAAGGCTTCATGCGCGCCCTGGCGGACCTGCGCCGGCACCGGGGGCACCTGATCACGCTGAAGGACGTCCGCTACATGGACCTGGGGCGCGTGGACGCCCTGGAGCAGGCGGTGGTGGCCGCGTCCGACGCGGTGAGCACCGCGTGCGTGGACTTCCTCCAGAAGGGGGAGGCGCTCCAGCCCCTGGCCTCGCGGCTGGAGGGGCTCCTGGAGCGGCTGGAGCCGCTGGCGACGACGGCGGAGCTGGCCCCGCTGGCCGAGGACCTGGAGCGCACCGGCCAGGGCCTGGAGGTGCTGGGCGAGGTGGTGGGCGGGCTCCAGGTGGGCGACCCGCTGGCCCGGGCCCGGATCCTCGAAGGCATCTCCGAGCTGTTCAGCCGCCTGAACCGCGTTCGCGCGGGGCTCCAGGCGAAGCGCAAGGAGCTGTCCGGCAGGGAGAAGCGCGCGGAGTTCGGCGCGCAGTTCAAGCTCCTGGGGCAGAGCATCGAGAACGCGCTGTCGCAGGCGGACTCGCCGGAGAAGTGCGACGAGGCGCTCTCCAAGCTCACCGTGCTGCTGGAGGAGCTGGAGGGCCGCTTCGGCGAGTTCGACGAGTTCCTGGGGCAGAACACCCAGAAGCGCGAGGAGCTGCTGGAGGCCTTCGGCGCGCGCAAGCAGGCGCTGGTGGACGAGCGCCAACGCCGGGCCTCGGGCCTCTTCAGCGCGGCGGAGCGCATCCTCCAGGGCGTGCAGCGCCGGGCGAAGTCGTTCAAGGCGGACGATGAGCTCAACGCCTACTTCGCGTCCGACGCGATGATCCTCAAGCTGCGGCAACTGTCCGAACAGTTGCTGGCGCTCCAGGACAGCGTGCGCGCGGATGAGGTCCTGTCGCGGGTGAAGTCCGCGAAGCAGGACGCCCTGCGCGCCCTGCGCGACAAGCAGGACCTGTTCGAGGGCGGCGAGGGCCTCATCAAGCTGGGGCAGTACCGCTTCCACGTGAACACGCAGCCGCTGGAGCTGACGCTCGTTCCTCGCGACGGCGCGCTGTACCTCCAGCTCACCGGCTCCGACTACACGCAGAAGGTGGAGGACCCGGAGCTGCTGAAGTACCGCGAGCTCTGGGAGCAGCACCTGGTCTCCGAGACGCGCGACGTGTACCGCGCGGAGTACCTGGCCGCGGGCCTGCTGATGGACGCGGAGGAGGGGAAGGGCGGCCTCACGCTCGCGGCGCTGTACGAGGCCGGCGCGCAGGGGCAGTTGATGGAGCGCGTGCGCGCGTACGCGGCGGACCGCTTCGACGAGGGCTACGAGCGCGGCGTGCACGACGCGGACGCGACGGTGCTCCTGGAGAAGCTGCTCGCGCTGCACCAGGGCGCGGGCCTGCTGCGCTTCGCCCCGGGGCCTCGCGCCTGGGCCGCGCTGTACTGGGCTTTTGATCCGGACGACGCGCTCCGGGGCGTGTTCCACCGGCGGGCGCGCAGCCTCGCGCGGCTGCGGCAGGCGTTCGACACCGGCTCGGACCTGGTGGCGCTGGGGGATGAGCTGGGCGAGCGCGTGCTCGCGTTCCTCCAGGGCCACGGGCTCGCGGCCTCGCCCGCGGAGGGCCGGCAGGCGGGCCGCTACCTGGTGGAGGAGCTGGCGGTGGACCGCCCGCGCTTCACCACCAGCCGCGAGGCCCTGGCGCTGAAGGACGCCTTCCTCGCGCACCTGGACCGCCACGGTTCGCGCACCGCGTTCGACGACGACCTGCGCGGCCTGGAGAAGAACCTGCCGGAGCGCCTGCGCATCGCCCGCGCCTGGGTGGACGCGTTCCTCGCGAAGCGCGAGGGCGGCCCGGGCGAGGCGGCCCACGTCGCGCTGGAGACGGCGGTGGTGCTGCTCACCGAGCGCAAGCTGGACCGCGAGACGGCGGGCGCCCTCACGGCCACGGAGGCCACGGGCCTGCTGGGCAGCCACCCGCGCATCCAGGACCGCAAGCTGTCCCTGCGCCTGGACGAGTTCCTGTCGCGGCTGGGCGAGTTCCGCCAGGTGCGCGTGCCCGCGTACGTGGCCTACCGCGCGTACCTGCGCGACCTGCTGGACCGCGAGCGGCGCAAGCTGCGGCTGGAGGAGCTGACGCCCAAGGTGCTCACGAGCTTCGTGCGCAACCGGCTCATCGACGAGGTGTACCTGCCGCTCATCGGCGCGAACCTGGCCAAGCAGTTGGGCGCGGCGGGCGAGGGCAAGCGCACGGACCGCATGGGCATGCTGCTGCTCATGTCGCCGCCGGGCTACGGCAAGACGACGCTGATGGAGTACGTGGCCAGCCGCCTGGGCCTCACCTTCGTGAAGGTGAACGGGCCGGCGCTGGGCCACTCCGTGAAGTCGCTGGATCCCGCGGAGGCGCCCAACGCCACCGCGCGGCAGGAGGTGGAGCGCATCAACCTGTCCTTCGAGATGGGCAACAACGTGATGCTCTACCTCGACGACATCCAGCACACGGACCCGGAGCTGCTCCAGAAGTTCATCTCCCTGTGCGACGGCCAGCGCCGCGTGGAGGGTGTCTGGAATGGCCAGACGCGCACGTATGACCTGCGCGGCAAGAAGTTCTGCGTGGTGATGGCGGGCAACCCCTACACGGAGACGGGCGAGCGCTTCCGCATCCCGGACATGCTCGCCAACCGCGCGGACACCTACAACCTGGGTGACATCCTGGACGGCAAGGAGGAGCTGTTCGCGCTCAGCTACCTGGAGAACGCGCTCACCTCCAACCCGGTGCTCGCGCCGCTGGCCACGCGCGACCCGCAGGACGTGCACCGCCTCATCCGCATGGCCCGGGGCGAGGAGGTCCCCTCCGGCGAGCTGAAGCACGGCTACGCGGCGGCGGAGCTCCAGGAGATCATCGCCGTCTTCCAGCGGCTGTTCCGCGTGCAGCAGGTGCTGCTCAAGGTGAACCTCCAGTACATCGCGTCCGCCGCGCAGGACGAGCGCTTCCGCACGGAGCCGCCGTTCAAGCTGCAGGGCAGCTACCGCAACATGGGCAAGCTGGCGGAGAAGGTCGTCTCCGCGATGACGGACGACGAACTGGAGCGCCGCATCGACGACCACTACCAGGGCGAATCCCAGACGCTCACCACCGCGGCGGAGCAGAACCTGCTCAAGCTGGCGGAGATGCGCGGGCGCCTGACGCCGGAGAAGGCGAAGCGCTGGGAGGAGATCAAGCAGGGCTTCGCCCGCGTGAAGCGCATGGGGGGCAAGGAGGACGACCCCGTGGCGCGCGTCACCGGACAGCTAGGCGCCATCGAGGAGCAACTGGGCTCCGTGCGCGACGCGGTGGTGCAGGCCGCCGCGCAGGCGAACGCCCCGAGCGAGGACACGCCCGTGGCCCCGCACCTGGAGGCCCTGCGCGAGGCCGTGCTGGAGGTGGCCCGCGTCAGCCGCGAGGCCGCCCAGAAGCCTCCCGCCCCGGTGCAGGTGTCCCTCCCGGCCGCGCCCCAGGCCCAGGCGCCCGCCACGGACCTGGCCCCGTACCTCAAGCACCTGGCGCAACTGCTCAAGGCCCTCACGGAGCGCGTGGCCGCGCAGGCGGAGGAGGCCCCCACGCTGCGCAACGCGCCCATGCCCCAGGCGCCCGCGCCGGACTTCGGCCCGTACATGGCGCAGCTCTCCAAGGCCATCACGGCCCTGGCGGACCGGCCCGTGTCGGTGTCCCTGCCCACCCCGGTGGAGTCGCTCCAGCGCGCCGCGAACGGTCCGTCCCCGGCGGAGCTCAGCCGGCAGATCGAGCTGGTGGAGGGCGCGCTGCTGCCCCTGGAGCGCGCCGCCCGCCGCAACGTGCAGGGCGAAGGGGAGGGCATCAAGGCGCTCCAGGTCTGGCAGGGGGTCACGGAAGCCCTGGAGCTGCTGCGCGGCATGCTGCGGCGCTGATTCGATTTGCATGTCTGGCGTTTGCCTTTAAAGGGGTTGGCGCGGTTCCAACCCCTGGAGGTCAATGCCATGCAATTCTTCAAGTCGGCTGTTTCCCTGGGTGCGCTCGCCGTCGTCATGGCGTGTGGTGGAGCGGAAGAAGCGGGGGCGCTCGCCACCCAGAAGGCCGCGCTGGTGACCGGGACGTCCCAGGGCTGCACCTTCACGGTGTCGTTCGTGCAGCGCGTCCCGGTTCCCCCCATCTTCGACATCAAGCTCACGCGCGAGGCGAGCGCGACCTGCCCCTGGAGCGCGAGCACCGTGACGGTCGGGTACTCCAACGCCAATCCGCCCTCCATGGTGTCGCTGGCGGCCAACGACCTGGGCGTGGCCGTGGGCTACACGTACCGGACGGGCGGCCCGTCGCCCATGGCGGTGGCCATCAAGCACGTGGCGCCGGACTCGCTGGCCATCGTCCGCTCCGCGGGCCTGATGCCCGTCGCGCTGGGGACGTACATCTGGTCCGCGGACCTGGGCATTGGACCGGATGGCACGACGCTGATCGCCACCGGCACCAAGAACGTCCCCATCTCCGGAGAGACGGGCTCCGGGGACCGCTACGTGGCCGTCTTCCCTGACTTCTTCACCAGCACCCTGGCTCCCACCATCGTCGCTTATTGAAAACAATCTGTTTCCAATGTCTGACGTCTGCCTTTATAGGGAGCGCCGCGGTTCCACCCCAACCCTGGAGTGCAATGCCATGCTGGACGTCAAGTCTGTTGTTTCCCTTTGCGCGGTCGTGGGCCTCACGGCCTGTGGCGCTGGCGTGGAGGGGGAGGAGGGCCTCGCCACCCAGGAGTCCGCGCTGGTGACGGGCACCTCCCAGGGCTGCACGTTCACGGTGTCGTCCGCGGCGCAGCCGGGCACGCTGCCTCCCATCTACGACGTCATCGTCACGCGCGCGGCGGACGCCACCTGCGCGTATGGCGCGGGCAGCGTCGTGGTGGGCACGTCCACCGGCACGGCGCCCTCGCTGTCGCTGGCGGCCAACGACCTGGGCGTGGCCGTGAGCTACACGTACAAGACCAGCGTCAGCGGCAGCGCGCCCCAGTCCCTGGGCATCCGGCACGTGGCGCCGGACACGCTGGGCATCGTCCGGTACGCGGGCCTGTCCGTGTACCTGGGCCGGGGCTCCATCTACTCGGGCAGCCTGTCCATCGCCTCCGACGGCACCACGCTGACCGTCTACGGCACGAAGAACGGCACCATCTACGGCCAGACGGGCACGGGCAACACGTACCTGGCCAGCTACCCGGACTTCTTCACCAGCACCACGGCCCCGTCCATCATGACGTTCTGATGCCGTGACGGACGGGGCGGAGGGGCGCGCGGCCTACTTCTGGGGCGCGAACTGCTCCGCCCCGTCCACGGTGTCGTCGTCCAGCACCTTCTCCACGGAGTCCACCAACTGCTGGCCGTCACTGGCGGTGACGCGCAGTTGGAAGCGGCCCTCGCCGATGCCCTCGAAGACGAAGTAGTTGTAGCTCTGGCGCTCCAGCGCCTTCCAATCCCCGTCGCGCCGCCACTCCAGCTTCTTGATGGGCAGCCGGTGGTTGCGCACCTGGATGGCCGTCCACCAGGGGTTGCTGCCGTCCTTGAAGTGGTACTTCACCGGGCCGGCCACGTCGCAGGACACCGGCGTCCAGGTGATGTCCACCCGGCCGTCCTTGCGCTCCGCGACCTTGTCGAAGGCCTCCACGGACAGGTCCAGGTGGCCCTTCTCGCACTCCGGGCACTGGTCCACGATGCGCACGCGCGCGCTGCCCTTGGGCCCCACGATGTCCACGCACTGCCCGCAGGCGGCGCTGTTGTCGTACTGCTCGCGGTTCATCGCGGCCACCATCAGGTCGCCGCTCGGGTCGTAGCTGCAATTGCCGCCCCCGTTGGCGTCGTAATAGGTCGCAATCCCTTTCTGCTCGGAGCCCAGGGCCACGCCGCCCCCGGAGGCGGAGTCTCCGCAGGCCCCAAGGGCCAGCGAGGTCAGGGCCAACACCCACGCATTTCGCAACGAAGCGGGTCGGTTCATACCGCGCATCATACACGCGGCGCTCCGCGTCAACGGCAGACAGGACTCCGCGTATTGGTTCCGTCAGGCAGGATTGTTAGCGTCCGGGCCTTCCCCCTCCCCAAAAAAGGAAAGGAATTCCCATGATGAGCAAGCTGACGTCCGTGGTGTGTCTTGGGTCCACCCTCATGCTGTCGGCCTGTGGCGGTCCGGAGCAGGAGGACGGCGCGGAGCTCGCGCGGCAGGGTGCGCGGTTGACGACGGCGTCCTCGCAGGGCTGTGACTACGAGGCGACCACGGTGCAGATCACCACGTCTCCGCCGCAGTACAACGTCGTCATCACCCGCACGGGCGGCGCCACCTGCACCCTGACGACGGGCGCGTCGGTGGTCGTCCAGTCCGTCCCGCTGAGCCCGCCGGGCACCGTGTCCCTCTCCGGTTCCAGCCTGGGGCTCGCGGTGGGCTTCACGATGCGGAATGGCTGGAGCGGCTCCGCCGCCACCATCATGGCGGTGCGCGCCGTGGACCCCACGACGCTCTCCACCACGCGCAACGCGGACATCTACTGCGACTACATGACGGGCAGCATCTCCACGGGGGGCCTCGGCGTCAGCAGCTCTGGGACCAACGTGACGGCCTCCGGTACCAAGGCGTGCAAGATCAACGGCAAGTCGGGGACCTACTGGTCGGCGACCTTCACCGACTTCTTCACCACCACCACGCCCCCTGTCATCACCGTCATCTGAAGCCCTCCTGAAAAAGCCCTGCCCGCCACCGGTGCATCCCCGGTGGCGGGCAGGGCCCCCCTTGCTGCGCGTTCCCCGTTGCGTCGTGCTGGGTGCTGCTTTCAGCGGCCGCTGGCGGACGCGGTCGTCAGCGCGCGCGCCTGGCCGATGAGACGGACGAATTCGGTGCGGTCGGCGTCACCGGCCACGGCGCCCTCCGCCAGCTTCTGCGTGGTGGCCAGGCTCCAGCCCTCCGCGGCGGGCGCGGCGCGGAGGATGTCCGCGGTGGCGGCCACGGCGAGGGCGAAGCGGAAGTCGCTGGAGGCGGCCTCCATGGAGGGCTTCAGGTTCGCGCGGGTGAGCGGGAAGGCCTGCTCCCTGGCCTCCGTGCCGTTGGGCGCCTTGGCGCGGATGCGCACGGTGGCCAGCTCCTGGGGCGCGTCGCCGGTGAGCTCCACCTCGTAGAGCGCCGTCACGGTGTGGCCCGCGCCAATCTCGCCCGCGTCCACCTTGTCGTCGCGGAAGTCCTTGTCCGCGATGTCGCGGTTCTCGTAGCCCATCAGGCGGTAGCGGCTGACGGCCTTCGGGTTGAACTCCACCTGGAACTTCACGTCCTTCGCGATGACCTCCAGCGTGCCGGTGAGCTGCGTCTCGAAGACCTTGCGCGCCTCCTTCATGCTGTCCACGTAGAAGCTGTTGCCGTTGCCCTTGTCGGCCAACTGCTCCATCAGCGAGTCGTGGTAGTTGCCCATGCCGAATCCCACCGTGGTGAGGGTGACGCCCTCGGCCACGTACTTCTCGATGCTGGCCAGCATGGCCTTGGGGCTGGTGTTGCCGATGTTGGCGTCACCGTCGGTGAGCACCACCACGCGGGACACCACGCCGCCCGCGGCCTTCTTCACCGCGTGCTTGTAGGCCAGCTCCATGCCGGAGGCCATGGCCGTGCCGCCGCCCGCGGTCAGCGAGTCCAGCGCCGCGTGGATCTTCTTCACGTCCGTGGCGGGCGTGGGGGCCAGCACGTCCCGCGTGGAGCCCGCGTAGGTGACGAGCGCCACGGTGTCGTTCTCGTTGAGGTTCTTCACCGCGACCTTGATGGACTCGATGGCCAGCGGCAGCTTGTCCGACGACGCCATGGAGCCGCTCGTGTCCACCAGGAACACCAGGTGCGCGGGCTTGCGCTGCGAGCGGGAGACGACCTTGCCCTGCACGCCCACGCGCACGAACTGGCGGCGCGCGTTGAAGGGCGAGGGCGCGCCCTCCAGGTGCACCGTGAAGGCGCCTTCCTCCGGCGGCGTGTAGCGGTACTTGAAGTAGTTGACGAACTCCTCCACGCGCACCGCCTGGGTGGGCGGCAACTGGCCCTGCTGCAGGTAGCGCCGCGCCATGGAGTAGGACGCCGTGTCCACGTCCGCCGCGAAGGTGGACAGGTTGTCCTTCGCCGTCTCGGTGAAGGCGTTGGCCTTGTAGGTCTCGAAGACGTTGCCGCCCTCGGCGACGCCCTTGTCCGCGTCCACCTCCAGCTTGCGCTTCTCCACCGGCTGATGGACCGGAGCCGGGGCGCCGGCGGCTCCCAGGGTGCCCAGCGCCGCGCCCATGGGCATGGCCGCCTTCGCCGGAGCGGCGCGGCGCGTGGCCGGCTCGGACGCCGCCAGGGCACTGGACGCCTCACGCTCCTCGGCGGGGGCCGGGGCGATGTCACCGCGGTTCCTGGCGTCCGCGGCCGGGGTGGACGGGGGCGGCGGGGGCGCCATGAGGGCCGTGTCCTCGTCCTTGGGGGCGCTCTGGGTGGCCGCCAGGGCCTGGGGCTTGAGCTCGTCGCGCGCCGACAGGCGGCCCTGCGCCGGCTCCCGGGAGGAGCACGCGCTCACGAGGCTGGCGCAGAGGAGGGCACCACTGACGAAGGACACGCGGCGCTTCGAGAAGAACGGGGACATGGCGGCTCCGGGACGACGGGAGGAAGTCAGCGTGCCCCTGGAAACGACCGACCTCCGGAATGGGTTTATCCCGTGAATTTTTCCCGGGTCCGCGCGTGGGCCGCGCTTGCGTGGGGGGACCCCTTTTGCGACGGTCCCCGGCCATGGAGACGACACGACCGTTCCGGATTCTGGGCATCCAGCAGATCGCCATTGGAGGGCTGGACAAGGGCGCCCTGCGCAAGCTGTGGGTGGACACGCTGGGCCTGACGGCCCACGGCACCTACCGCAGCGAGAAGGAGAACGTGGACGAGGACATCGTCGTGGCGGGCGCGGGCCCCTTCAAGGTCGAGGTGGACTTGATGCAGCCCGTCAATCCGGACGGCCGTCCCAAGGTCCATGACCCGGCGCTCAACCACGTGGGCCTGTGGGTGGACGACCTGGCGGTGGCCGTCAAGTGGCTGGAGGGGCAGGGCATGCGCTTCACGCCCGGCGGCATCCGCAAGGGCGCGGCGGGCTTCGACGTGTGCTTCATCCACCCGAAGGCCAGCGATCAGTTCCCGCTGAGCGGCGAGGGCGTGCTGATCGAGCTGGTGCAGGCCCCGCCGGAGATCATCCGCGCCTTCGATCAGGCCTCAGCCAGCGCGGCGCACTGAGCAGCCACTGTCCGGCGCGCGCGAAGGCCTTCTTCCCCGCGCGCTCCACCGGATCCCACGCGAGGCACAGCACGAACGTGCACGCGATGAGCAGGGCGAGCAGGCCGGAGAACTTCAGCCACCCGCTGGAGTCGCCCCACAGCTTCTGGAACGAGAAGACGCCGAAGACGCGGTAGTACAGCAGCATCTCGTGGAAGAAGTAGGCGGACAGCGACGAGGTTCCGAAGACCTCCAGGAAGCGGCGCGCGCGGGACGGCTTCGCGTCCGGCGCCATCCGGCCCTCCGCCCACAGCATCACGAGCAGCACCGCGCAGACCCACATGAAGCGGGTGGCGGAGTTGGACGGGTTGGTGACGAAGAAGCGGTGCGGCGGGTAGAGGTTGTTGAGCACGCCCGGCAGCAGCGTGCCCACGAGGCCCAGCGCGATGAGGAAGCCCAGGGCCCACGCCAGCCCCTTGCGGCCCCACGCGCCCGCGATGCAGCCCGCGAAGGCGCCCAGCCACGCGAAGCCCACCCACGGCACCAGCGGGAAGGGGGCCCAACTGGACTTGCGCAGGAACGACGCCCAGGGCTCGCCCGCGGAGTCGCTGAAGGGGGCCAGCGCGAACGCCACCATCGCCAGGACGAGCGCGGTGCCCGCGAGCACGCGAGGGCGCGAGGCCAGGAGCGCGGCCATGGGCAGGGTGAGCAGCAGGCACAGCCCCACGCAGTGGAGGATGTCCAGGCGCAAGAGCCACACGGGCTCCGTGCGGATGGGGAACCAGACGGCGTTGACGAGCGCGGCGACGGCGAACACCTCCGCGATGCGGCGCAGGTTGCGGCGCACGCGCTCGTTCAGCACGCCCCCGGCGGCGCTGCGCACCATGAGCAGCGCCAGCGCGAACCCGGCGGAGAAGATGAACGCGGGGGCCACCAGCCCGTCCACCTTGAGCAGCCGTCCGGTCCACACGCTCTTGCGCAGCTCCGGGGTGAGCAGCACCAGCGCGTGGGTCTGGATCATCACGAGGACGGAGAGGCCGCGCAGCCAGTCGATGGCGCGCACGCGCTCGCGGGAGATGGGGGCGGCGTTGGTCGGGGAACTCACGGGCGGCGCTACCCTACGTCGGTCCCGCGGGCGGATGCACGCGCCCGCGGGACCGGAGACTGCTTGGACTACCAGGTGACGGCGTCGAGGTAGACCGTCCCCGTCCACGCGCCCGCCGTCTGGAACTCCACGCCCAGTTGGTACAGCGGGGTGGTGGAGCCAGAGGGCAGCTTCACGGTGATGGCGTTCCAGGCGCCGGCCTTGAGGCTGCTGACGTCGATCCAGTTGCCCGTCCAGCGCCAGTTCGCGGAGGCGCCCTCCAGGGTGTAGGGCTGGACGCCGGTGATCTTGCTGCCGGTGGGCAGCCACACCTGGAACGTCACCGTCTTGCCGGACGGCACGGCCGCGTTGGCCACGGCCACCGTGCCCTGGCCGGACGCGCCGTTGAAGGGCACGGCCAGCGAACGGGTGCCCGCGAAGGTCTTGGACGTGGTGCTGCTCACCGCCGACAGCGCGGCGCCGCCGGCGCTCCAGCCCTGCGCGCCGGACTCGAAGCCGTACTGCGACGGATCCGCCGGGGTGCCCGCGTCGGAGGCGCCGGTGCCGCCGTCGGGGCTCGTGCCGCCGTCAGGGGTGCCCGCGTCGATAGGCGGGGTGCCGGCGTCCACGGTGCCACCGTCGGTGGCTCCGCCGCCGCCCGGCGGAGGGAGGGTGGTGCCGGCCGCGGGCAGGAGCAGCCCGCCCGCGTTGAGGAACGTGGCCGCGCGCGTCTTCAGGTACGGCTGGCCATCGGTGCCCAGGTCGTTCTGGTAGGAGCTCTGGCCGCCCGCGCCCGCGCCGTACAGCAGGGCGACGACGCCCACGTTGGCGAACTTGCGCCGGTGCGCATCCCCGCTCGCGCCGAAGAAGTACTCGGTGCGGTTGTCCTTGTAGCCCTGGCGCGGACCGCCGCTGTTGGTGATGTTGAGGTGGTTGGAGTTGCCCAGCGGGATCTGCCACAGCATCCAGCGCTTGCCGGAGGTCTGGTTCCACAGGCGCAGCCACTCCGCGTGGCGGTTGTAGGAGCGCGACGTGAGGGACGCCGTATCGCTCATGTCCCACATATGGTCGGCGCCCTGCGTGAGCCGGTAGAAGTCCGCGTCGCGGTCCAGCGGGTCGCCCACGAGCACGTCGTAGGTGGCGCCGGTGACGTTGGTGCCCAGGCCCAGCGGCTTGAGGAAGTTGACGACCTTGTCCACCTCCGGCTGGAGCGGATCCGTGAGCGAGTTGAACGCGATGTCCTTGCCGCTGGCCCACGCGGAGATGTGCAGGCCCAGCACGACGTTGTTCGCGCCCACGGCCTTGCGAAGCTGGAGGAACGCCAGGCTCCACCCCGCGACGGTGTTGGGCAGGCCCGCGAGCTCCGGCATCCCCGAGGAGGCGATGGCCGCGGGGGCGTTGGGATTGGACGCCGTCTGGAACTGGAGGAAGCCGACCGCGTCCGGCTCCACGTGGAGGATGACCGGGCCGCCGTAGCTCTTCGCGCGCTGGAGGAGCAGCTTCACGTCCTCGAAGTAGCTGCGCATGGTGGAGGCGTTCTTCAGCTTCGCGAGCGTCTCCTGCTCGCCGCCGCCCGGCTCTCCGAAGAGCTGGTAGTAGGTGACGACGGGGACGTAGCCCTGCGCCTTCGTCTCCGTGAAGAAGCTGGCGGCCCAACTGCCGTCACGGGCGCCATAGCCCCAGTTGTTCGCCCAGCCCTTGGTGAAGTAGCGGTAGCGCGCGTCCCACGGCACGTTGCTGTCCCGCATCCAGCTCTGGCCGGCCTCCTCGAAGAGGCCGACCATCAAGCGATTCTGGAAGGCCGGAGGCACGGGGCCCTGCACACCCGTGGCGGCCTGGGCGGACAGCGCCCCAAGACACGTCAGCGTCAGCAGCGCCGCGAAGGCGCGTCGAATGGTGTTGGTCATGGAAGCGCTAGTACGCTCCGGCGCCCCCAGTCCTTCCGTCGCGGGCCCGCATCGCCCCTCGGCCGTCCGCTCATCGGGCACGCCGCCGAGGGCTCCTTGCGGACGCTAGGCGACCGAGCTTCGGGCCACGGCGTCCTCGGTGCGTCGCAGGCACGTGGTCAGGTGCCTCGCCAGGGTCTCGACGTTCGGCGGCTCGATCATCGTCTGGTGGTTGCCGGGCACGGGCAGCACCTCCAGTCCGTGCCGCACGAGCTCCTGCCACGGCTGCTCCGGGTGCAGCGGGTGGGGCGGCACGTGGACCTGGGCCTTCAGGTACGTGGCCGCGCCCTCGTAGGGCACGGGCACGTAGCTGAAGAGGGCGCGCATGTGGGCCTTCCACACGTCCAGGAAGATCTCCAGGTCGCGCAGCGAATACGAGTCCGGCACCGTCGCGCCCTCGCGGGCCTGCCGCAGCACCTCCTTCATCTGCTCATGCGGGGGCAGGGCGCGCAGGCGCTGGGCGAGCGTGGGGGTGTCATCGCCGAACATCGCCGCGAGCAGCGCGGCGTCGTCCTCGAACCGCGTGGGCATCTGGCCGGGGCCCGGCGTGTCGAGGAAGACGAGCAGCGCCGGGGGGATGCCCAGCTCGCGCATGCGCTGGGCCATCTCGTAGACGATGGTGCCGCCCATGGAGAGGCCCACGAGGTAGTGGGGCCCCTGGGGTTGCCACTGGAGCATGGCGCCCAGGTGGTGGGACGCGAGCACCTCGATGCTCGTGAGCGGCGGGCACTCGCCGTTCACGCCGGGAGCCTGGAAGCCGTACACCGTGCGGCCGGGACCGAGCGCACGCACGAGGTCCTGGTAGCAGAACACCGTGCCGCCCACCGGGTGCATGCACCACAGCGGCGGAAGGTCCGGGCGTCCCTCCTGGAGCCGCACGATGCCCTCCGGGAGCGTGGGCCCCTGCGTGGCCGCCGGTGCATCGGGCGTGAGCTTCGCCTGGATCCACTGCGCGAGCGCCGCGACCGTCGGACTCTGGAAGAGGACCTGGAGCGGGACCTTGAACGGGAAGTGCTCCGACAGCTTGGACACGAGCTGCGCCGCGAGCAGCGAGTGGCCGCCCAGGTCGAAGAAGCTCGCGGTGACGCTGTGGACCGTGCGCCCCAGCACCTCCGCCCAGAGGTCCGCGAGCTGTTGTTCCAGCGGCGTGCGAGGCAGCACGCCGGCCTCCTCCGTCTCCGCGGCGTCGGAAGGACGGGGCAGCGCGCGGCGATCCACCTTGCCGTTCGCGTTGAACGGCAGCGCGTCCAGCAGGACGAACGCGGAGGGGACCATGTGGCTGGGAAGCGAAGCCTGGACGTGGGCGCGCAGGTCGCTGGCCGTCACGGAGTCGCGGAAGGTGACGTAGGCGACCAGCCGCTTGTCACCGGGCGAATCCTCGCGCACGAGCACCAGCGCCTCGCGCACGGCCGGGTGCTGGCGCAGCACGGCTTCGATTTCGCCGGGCTCGATGCGGAAGCCACGCACCTTGACCTGGTGGTCGCGGCGGCCCACGAAGTCGAAGGCGCCGTCGTGGCGCTGACGGACGAGGTCGCCCGTGCGGTAGACGCGGGCGCCCGGGGTGGAGGCGAAGGGGTGGGGGACGAAGGCTGACGCGGTGAGGTCGGGACGCTCCCAGTAGCCCCAGGCGAGGCCATCACCGCCGACGAACAGCTCACCGACGATGCCAGGTGCCACCGGGTGCAGGTGCGCGTCCAGCACGTACGCCGTGCTGTTGGAGAGGGGCCTGCCAATGGGCACCGTGCCTGAGACGGGCTTCGTGACGAGCTGCCACGTGCTGAACGTGGTGTTCTCCGTGGGGCCGTAGACGTGCACCAACCTGCGAGGCCCGCCGTGTTCGAGCAGCCGGTTCACGCAGGCCGGGTCCGAGGCCTCGCCACCGAAGAGGAGCGTGGACAGGCCGTTGAAGGCCGTGGGCTCCATGCGGGTGACGTGGTTGAAGAGGGCCGTGGTGAGGAACAGCGCGGTGATGCGTTCGTCCCGCAGACCCCGGGCCAGCGTCGCGGGCTCGATGATGTCCTCCTTCGAGAACAGGACGAGCGTCGCGCCGTTGAGCAGCGCGCCCCACACCTCGAAGGTCGAGGCGTCGAAGGACACCGTCGCGGCCTGGGCCACGCGGTCTTCAGGGCCGAAGGGGATGTAGTCCGGATCCATCACCAGCCGTATCACGGCCTGATGCGGGACGCAGACGCCCTTGGGACGGCCCGTGGAGCCGGACGTGTAGATGAGGTACGCGGGCTGCGCGGGATGGAAGCGCGTCGCGTCGTGGGGCGAGCCCGAATGCGCGGGCGCCTCCAACGCATCGATGTGGATGAACCCCACGCTGTCTGACGAGAAGCGGTTCGAGGACGCCGTGCTCGTGATGATCCGATGCACCTTCGCATCGGAGATCATGAGCGCCAGGCGATCCACCGGGTAGTCCGGATCCAACGGCACGTAGGCGCCGCCCGCCTTGAGCACGGCGACCAGCGCCACGATGAGGTCGATGGAGCGAGGCAGACACACGCCCACGCGAGGCGCATCCGGTCCAACGCCCTGCGCCTGGAGCGCCCACGCGAGCTGATTGGCGCGGGCGTCCAGCTCCGCGTAGGTGAGCGCCTGGGCCCCATGGCGCACGGCGATGGCCTCCGGACGCGTGGACACCTGGGCTTCGAAGGCCTGGGCCAGGGAGAGGTCCCTCGGATAGGGCCGGCCGGTGTCGTTCCAGGCCGTGAGGACCTGCTGGCGCTCGGCTTCGGACAGCCAGGGCAGGGCGTGGATGGCCGCGTCCGGTTGATGCAGCGCGCCTTCGAGGAGGCGCCGGAAGTGGTCCGCCATCCGTTCGAGGGTGCGGGGTTCGAACAGGGAGGTCGCGTACTCGAACGTGCCGCTGAGGCCTTCCGCTGTTTCGGTCAGGGCCAGCGTGAGGTCGAACTTGGAGGTCGGGGTCTGAAGCTCCACCGCCTGGACCTGGAGGCCCGGGAGTTGGGGCGGCGTCCCGGGAGCGTTCTGCAAGGCGAACATCACCTGCACCAGCGGCCCGTGGCTCAGCGCGCGTTCGACGTGCAGCTCCTCGACGAGCTTCTCGAACGGAAGCTCCTGGTGCGCGTACGCCCCCAGGGCCCGGTCGCGCACTTGCCGCAGCACTTCACGGAAGGAAGCACCGTCGCGCAGGTGGGCCCGCAGGGGCAGCGTGTTGACGAAGAAGCCGATGAGGCCTTCCACCTCCTCACGCGTGCGGTTGGCGATGGGCGTGCCGACGATGAAGTCCCGCTGCTCGCTGTAGCGCGACAGCAGCAACTGGAAGCCCGCCATCAACGTCATGAACAGCGTGGCCCCTTCCTGGCGGCCCAGGCCCTCCAACGCTTCGAGCACGCTCCGCGGAAGGGTGAAGACGTGGGTGGAGCCCGCGAACTGCTGCACTGCTGGACGAGGATGGTCGGTGGGCAGCTCCAGGACGTGGGGCACGTCCGCCAGTTGCTGCTTCCAGAAGTCGAGCTGCCGCTGGAGCACGTCGCCCTGGAGCCACTTGCGCTGCCACGCCGCGTAGTCCGCGTACTGCACGGGCAGGTCCGTCAACTCCGAGGCCCGGCCCGCGTGCCGCGCTTCGTACTCGGCGGACAACTCGCGGTAGAGCACGCCCATCGACCAGCCATCGGACACGATGTGGTGCAGGTTGAGCAGCAGCACGTGGTGTTCAGCGTCCTCGCGCACCAGGAGGGCACGGAACAGCGGACCCTCCGCGAGGTCGAACGGCGTCTCCGCGTCCTCGCGCAACAGGGCTTCCGCTTCGTGCCTGGACGAGGCTTCGACCCGGCGAAGAGACACGGGCGACCGGGGCAGGATGCGCTGCGCGGGGACGCCCTCACCCGGGAACACCGTGCGCAGGGCTTCGTGCCGGTCCACCAGCGCCTGGAGGGCGTGCTCCATGGCGTCCACGTCCAGCGCCCCCTCCAGCCGCAGCGCCATGGGCATGTTGTACGCGGCCCGGTCCGAGTGGAACTGATTGAGGAACCAGAGCCGCTCCTGCGCGAACGACAGGGGCGGCGGTCCTTCCCGGTGCCAGCTCCGGAGCGCGGGCACGGACAGCGACGAGTCCCGCGCGCGTCCTTCCAGTACGCGCGCCAGGGTTTCGATGGTGGGGAACTCGAAGAGGGTCCGCACGGGGACGGGAACGCCCAGCACCTGCGACGTCCGGGAGACGATGCGTGTGGCCAGCAACGAGTGTCCACCCAGGTCGAAGAAGTTCGCATCGACGGGGACATGGGCGCGGTTCAGCACCGCGCACCAGATGGCGCTCAACGTCTGCTCCAGCGCCGTCAGGGGCCGTGTGCCCGCCGAGGTCGGCACGTCGCCTTCGGGCACAGGCAGCGCGCGGCGGTCCACCTTGCCGTTCGCGTTGAGCGGCAGCGCGTCCAGCAGGACGAACGCGGAGGGGACCATGTGGCTGGGAAGTGAAGCCTGGACGTGGGCGCGCAGGTCGCTGGCCGTCACGGAGTCACGGAAGGTGACGTAGGCGACCAGCCGCTTGTCGCCGGGCGAGTCCTCGCGCACGAGCACCAGCACCTCGCGCACGGCCGGGTGCTGGCGCAGCACGGCTTCGATTTCACCGGGCTCGATGCGGAAGCCGCGCACCTTGACCTGGTGGTCACGGCGTCCGACGAAGTCGAAGGCGCCGTCGTGGCGCTGACGGACGAGGTCGCCCGTGCGGTAGAGGCGGGCTCCCGGAGTGGAGGCGAAGGGGTGGGGGACGAAGGCTGACGCGGTGAGGTCGGGACGCTCCCAGTAGCCCCAGGCGAGGCCATCCCCGCCGACGAACAGCTCGCCGACGATGCCGGGTGCGACCGGGTGCAGGTGCGCGTCCAGCACGTACGCCGTGCTGTTGGAGACCGGGCGCCCGATGGGCACCGTCACCGCGTCAGGGTCGACGTGCGTCGGAGAGAACCACGTGCTGTACGCGGAGTTCTCCGTGGGCCCGTAGGCGTGAACGATGTGCTCCGGTGCGCTGTGGGAGAGGATGGCGCGGATGCAGGCCGGGTCCGCGGCCTCGCCACCGAACAGGAGCCACCGCAGGCCCTTCAGCAGCGACGGGTCCGTGCGCGCGACGTGGTTGAGGAGCGCCGTGGTCAGGAACAGCACCGTGATGCCCTCTTCACGGACCCGCCGCGAGAGCACCGTGGGCTCGATCACCTCTTCCTTGGACAGCAGGACCAGCGTCGCACCGTTGAGCAGCGCGCTCCACAGCTCGAACGTCGAGGCATCGAAGGCGACCGTGGACGTCTGGGCGATGCGGTCCTCGGGACGGAGCTGGATGAAGTCCGGGTCGAGCACCAGCCGGGCGACGCCCCGATGCGGGATGCACACGCCCTTGGGCCGGCCCGTGGAGCCGGACGTGTAGATGATGTGCGCCAGGTCATCGCCCGTGCACGCCTCCGGCGGCGCACGGCGTTCCAGACCCGCCGGGAGCGCATCCAGCCGCAACACCTTCCACGGTCCCGAGGGGACATGATCCGCGAGCGCCGACGCGGTGACGACCGCGACGAGCCGCGCATCCGAGGCCATGAAGGCGAGCCGGTCCGCCGGGTAGTCCGGGTCCAGCGGCACGTAGGCGCCACCAGCCTTGAGGATGGCGACGAGCGACACGACGAGCTCGATGGAGCGTGACAGGCACACGCCGACACGCGGCGCATCCCGTCCGACCCCCTGAGCCTGGAGCGCCCACGCGAGCTGATTGGCGCGAGCATCCAGCTCCGCGTAGGTGAGCGCATCCGAACCGTGTCGCACGGCGATGGCATCCGGGCGCGCGGCCACCTGCGCGTTGAAGGCACTCACCAGGGAGGCGTCGCGCGGGTAGGGGCGCGCGGTGTCGTTCCACGACGCAAGGACCTGATGCCGCTCGGCTTCGGACAGCCAGGGCAGGGCGTGGATGGCCGCATCGGGCCGGAGGAGCGCGCCTTCGAGCAGGCGGTGGAAGTGGCCCGCGATCCGCTTGATGGTGTGGGGCTCGAACAGCGCGCTCGCGTATTCGAGGACGCCGGAGAGTCCGTCGCCGGTCTCCTCCAGCATCAAGCTGAGGTCGAACTTGGAGGTCTGGAGCGGCAGCTCCGCCGCCTGGACCTGGAGGCCGGGGAGCTGGGGCAACGTGCCGGGCGCGTTCTGCAAGGCGAACATCACCTGCACCAGCGGTCCGTGGATCAGGGCGCGCTCGACGTGCAGCTCCTCGACGAGCTTCTCGAACGGAAGCTCCTGATGCGCGTAAGCGCCCAGGGCCCGGTCGCGCACCTGCCGCAGCACTTCACGGAAGGAAGCACCGTCACGCAGGTGGGCCCGCAGGGGCAGCGTGTTGACGAAGAAGCCGATGAGGCCTTCCACCTCCTCACGCGTGCGGTTGGCGATGGGCGTGCCGACGATGAAGTCCCGCTGCCCGCTGTAGCGCGACAGCAGTAACTGGAAGCCCGCCATCAACGTCATGAACAGCGTGGCGCCTTCCTCTCGGGACAGGTACTCCAGCGAATGACGGAGCGCGGACGGCAGCGTGAAGCGGAACGAGGAGCCATCGAACCGCTGCACCGCGGGGCGAGGACGGTCGGTGGGCAGCTCCAGGACATGCGGCGCGTCCGCGAGCTGTTCCTTCCAGAATCCGAGCTGTTCCTGGAGCACCTCGCCCTGGAGCCACTCGCGCTGCCACGCCGCGTAGTCCGCGTATTGCACGGGCAGCGGTGCCAGTCGCGACAGTTGGCCCTGGAGGCGCGCGCCGTACTCCGCGGACAGCTCGCGGTAGAGCACGCCCAGCGACCAACCATCGGACACGATGTGATGCAGGTTGAGCACCAGCACCGAGCACGTGCCTTCGAGCTGGAGCAGCAGCGCCCGGAACAGCGGCCCTCGCGCGAGGTCGAAGGACCGGTCCGCTTCCTGCCGCAGCCGCGCCTGGACTCGCGAGTCGTCGGGCCCCCGCGCGTCGAGTCGCTGAACGTCCAACGTGAAGACAGGCGCCTCGGAGATGTGCTGCGTGGGGCGGTCGCCCTCCGGGAACGTGGTGCGAAGGGACTCGTGCCGCGACACGAGCGCCTCCAGGCTGGCGCGCAGCACCGGGACGTCCAGGGGGCCGTCCAGGCGCAGCGCCATGGGCATGTTGTAGACGCCGGGTGCGTCGTGGAGGCGACCCAGGAACCACAGCCGCTCCTGCGCGAAGGACAGCGGAAGCGGTCCGGTCCCGCGAGGCACCACGGGGATGCGCGAGGCCTCCCTGTGCCCTTGCGCGAGCAGGCCCTCCACGGTCCGGACGAACGCCTCCAGGCGCGGTGCTTCGAAGAGAGCGCGCACGGGAAGTGACACGCCCAGCGCATCCCGCACGCGGGACACCACCTGCGTGGCCAGCAGCGAATGGCCGCCCAGGTCGAAGAAGTGGGAGTGCGCTCCGACCTCGCGTCCGCCCAGCAGCGAGGCCCAGATGCCCGCGATCCGCGCTTCGAGTGGACTCCGGGGCGCGATGAAGCCCTCGGTGCCGGAGGCTTCGGGAACGGGCAGCGCGCGCCGGTCGATCTTCCCGTTGGGCGTGAGGGGCAACGACTCCAGCACGACGAAGGCGGCGGGCACCATGTGGCTCGGGAGCCGTGCCTGGAGGAACTCGCGGAACACCGCGTCCGGGGTGTCCGTGGCCGCGACGTAGGCCACGAGCCTGCGGTCTCCCGGCGTGTCCTCGCGCAGCAGCACGAGTGCCTCCCGCGCGTTGGGGTGCTGCCGCAGGGCCGCTTCCACTTCGCCGGGTTCGATGCGGAAGCCCCGCAGCTTCACCTGATGGTCGCGGCGTCCCACGTACTCCAGGACGCCGTCCGCGCGCTGCCGGACCAGATCGCCCGTGCGATAGAGCCGGGCACCGGGCACGTCGCTGAACGGGTGGGGGATGAACTTCTCCGCCGTGAGGTCCGACCGGTCCCAATACCCGAGCGCCAATCCGTCACCCCCGACGAACAGCTCACCCACGACTCCAGGCGGCACCCACTGGTGCCGGGCATCGAGCACGTACGCCGTGCTGTTGGCGATCGGCCCACCGATGGGCACGGACTCGACGCCCACGTGCGGCACCCGGTGCCACGTGCTGAACGACGTGTTCTCCGTGGGGCCATAGCCGTTGATCAACGCCGTGGGGCCGCCGTGCGCGAGCACCGCGTTGACGCTGGCGACGTCCGCGGCCTCGCCGCCGAAGATCATCCAGGACAGGTGGCGGAAGGCCTCGGGCCGCGAGCGGGCGACATGGTTGAACAACGCCGTGGCCAGGACCATGTGCGTGACGCGCTCGTCCTGGAGCCTGCGCGCCAGGACATCCGGGTCGATGATCTCGTCCTTGGTGAACAGGACCAGCGTGGCCCCGTTGAGTAGCGCGCCCCAGATCTCCAGCGTGGACAGGTCGAACGCGATGGTCGTGGACTGCGCCATCCGGTCGCCGGGGCCCAGGTGCACGTAGTCCGGGTTGAGCACCAGCCGCACCACGCCCCGATGCGGGATGCACACGCCCTTGGGACGGCCCGTGGATCCGGACGTGTAGATGATGTGCGCCAGGTCCACCGGCATCACGGGCTCGGCCGCCGGTGCTTCCACGGCACCCCACTGAACATCCAGGCACACGGGCGTCCATGACCCCGCGGGCAGCCCGGACGCCAGCGCCTCATGCGTGACGATGGCGACCAACCGCGCATCGGTGGCCATGAAGGCGAGCCGCTCGGAAGGGTGCTCTGGATCCAGCGGGACGTAGGCGCCGCCCGCCTTGAGGATGGCCAGGAGCGACACGATGAGGTCCACCGAGCGCGGCAGGCACACGCCCACCTGCGGCGTGCGCCGTCCCACCCCGAGCGTCCGCAGCCGCCGGGCCAGATGCTCCGCGCGCGAATCCAGCTCCGCGTACGTGAGCGTCACGGGCCCATGGCTCACGGCGATGGCCTCGGGCCGCCGCGCGACCTGGAGCGCGAAGGCGTCCACGATGGACTGCTCCGAAGGGTAGGGGCGCGCCGACGCGTTCCAGTCGCGGAGCACCCGCCGCCGCTCCGCCTCCGACAGGAACACGGCGTCTCCGATGGCCTGGGCCGGCGCTTCCACGAAGCACCGCAGCACCTGGAGGTAGTGCGCCGTGAAACGCTCGATGGTGGCCGCATCGAACAGCGCCGTGGCGTATTCGAGCGTGCCCGCGAGCGCGTCACCGGACTCCTCCAGCGCGAGGAACAGGTCGAACTTGGACGTGCGCGTGTCGAGCGTCAGCGGGGTGACGGTGACGTCCGGGAACTGGAGCCGCGATGTGGGCGCGTTCTGGAGCGCGAAGAGCACCTGGATGAGGGGCGTCCGGCTCGGCTCGCGTTCGACCTGGAGCGCCTCCACCAGCTTCTCGAACGGCAGGTGCTGATGGGCATACGCCCCCAACGCGCGGTCGCGCACCTGTCCCAGCAACTGGAGGAACGACGGCTCCCCTTCGATGCGAGCGCGGATGGGCAGCGTGTTGACGAAGAAGCCGATGAGCCCCTCCAGCTCCTTTCGAGTGCGGTTCGCGATGGGCGTGCCCACCACGAAGTCCCGCTGGCCGCTGTAGCGCGACAGCAGCACCTGGAACCCGGTGAGCAGGACCATGAACAACGTGGCCCCTTCACGGCGGGCCAGCTCCTCCAGCGCCCGCTGGAGACGCGCCGGAACCGTGAAGCGATGGACGGCGCCCTCGAACCGCTGCACGGAGGGACGCGGCCTGTCGGCGGGCAGCTCCAGCACATGCGGCACGTCCGCGAGCTGCCGCTCCCAGAAGCCCAGCTCCCGCTGGAGCACTTCGCCCTGGAGCCACTGTCGCTGCCACGCCGCGTAGTCGGGATATTGGAGGGGCAGCGGCGCCAGCTCCCGAGCGACGTACGCCGTGGACAGCGCCTGATACAGCACGCCGAAGGACCAGCCGTCGGAGACGATGTGGTGCAGGTTGAGCACCAGCACGTGCCGCCGCTCCGCTTCACGGATGAGCAGCGCACGGAACAACGGCCCTCGGGCCAGGTCGAACGGCCGCTCCGCTTCACGCTGCATGCACGCGAGCGTCTCTTCCTCCGAGCTTGTCGCCGCGCGCTCCAGCGTCACGGGCAGGTGCGCGGCGACGTGCTGGATGGCGGCGCCTTCGCCAGGGAAGGTGGTGCGCAGGGACTCATGCCGGTCCACCACGGCCTGGAGCGCCTGCTCCAGCGCGGCCGTGTCCAGGAGCCCCTCCAGGCGGAACGCGAATGGCAGCGAATACAGCGCGGAGCCCGGCATCCACTGGTCCAGGAACCACAGCCGCTGCTGCGCGAACGACAGGTGTTCCCGTGCTGCATCCGTGCACGGAGGGATGGGCGCCTCGGCCCGCTCCGCCACCGGAGAGGCCACCTCCAGCGCGGCGGCGAAGTCCCGCAGGAGGGGGTTCGCGAACAGCAGGCGCAGCGGCACGGGACGCTGGAGCACGTCACACAGCCTGCCAATGGCCTGCGTGGCCAGGAGGGATTGCCCCCCCAGCTCGAAGAAGTCCGCCGTGGCGCTGACCGCCTCCACGCGCAGCACGTCCGCCCAGACCCGCGCGACGGTCCGCTCCAACGCGGTCTCCGGCGCGACGAAGTCCTCCTCGGCCCCGGGGCAGTCGCGCGGATCCGGCAGCGCCTTGCGCTCCACCTTGCCGTTGGCCGTGAGCGGCATCGCGTCCAGGACGACGATGGCTGAAGGCAGCATGTGCGTGGGCAGGTGGCCCTTCAGGTGGGCCCGCAGCACCGGCGCCGTCAGGGGCTCCGACGCCGTCACGTACGCCACGAGCCTCCGGTCCCCGGGCACGTCTTCGCGGACCATCACCACGGCCTCCTGCACGGAGGGCCGCAGGCGCAGCGCCGCTTCGATCTCGCCCGGTTCGATGCGGAAGCCGCGCACCTTGACCTGGTGGTCCACGCGTCCCACGAAGTCCACCGCGCCGTCCTCGAGCCGCCGCGCGAGGTCTCCCGAGCGATACATGCGCGCGCCCGGTTCGGTGCTGAAGGGGTCTGGCAGGAACCGTTCGGCGGTGAGGTCCGGGCGCTCCCAGTAGCCCCACGCGACGCCGCTGCCCCCCGTGTACAGCTCGCCCACGGCGCCCACGGGCAGCTCGCGGCCCTCCGGGTCCAGCACGTACATCCGCGTGCCGGAGATGGCGTGGCCAATGGGCGCGGGCTCGGAGCCGAGCGGCGCGCGCAGGAGCTGGCAGCTCGTGAAGGTGGTGTTCTCCGTGGGGCCGTAGCAGTTGAAGATGCGCGTGTGCGGCAGGGCCTCCAGCGCCCGGCGCGCGTGGGGCAGCGACATCACCTCTCCGCCCGTGTAGAGCTGCCGCAGCGTCTGGGTGCCCGGCAGGCCCCGGTCCACCAGCGTGTTGAACAGGCCGGTGGTGAGGAACGCCGTCGTCACGCGCTCCTCGCGCAGGAAGTCTCCCAGCTCGTCCAGCGCGGCGGCCCCACGCGAGAACACCGCCACGCGGCCTCCGTTGAGCAGCGGACCCCAGAGCTCGAACGTGGACGCGTCGAAGGCCACCGGCGCCAACTGCAACAGCACCTCCTCCGGGCCCAGGTGCACGTAGTCCGCGCCCAGCACCAGCCGCAGCACGCCCCGGTGGGGCACGCACACGCCCTTGGGACGGCCCGTGGAGCCGGACGTGAAGACGACGTAGGCCAGGTCGTCCTCCACCACGTCGCGCGCGATGGGCCCGTCGCTGAAGGCAGCCAGCGCGTCCGCGTCCGTGTCCAGCCGGAGCGTGTGCCAGTCCCCGGACGGCAGGTGTGACTCCAGCCCGGCGTGCGTGACGATGATCCGCACGCGCGAGTCCGTGGCCATGAAGGCCAGCCGCTCCGAGGGGTACTCCGGATCCAGCGGGACGTACGCACCGCCCGCCTTGAGGATGCCGACCAGCGTGACGATGAGGTCCACCGAGCGCGGCAGGCACACGCCCACCTGGGGCCGCTCGCGGCCCACGCCCCGCGCCTTCAACCAGCCCGCGAGCCGGTTCGCCCGCGCGTCCAGCTCCGCGTACGTGAGCTGCTGTCCGTCACAGCGGACGGCGACGGCGTGGGGACGGAGCGCGGCCTGGGCCTCGAAGGCATCAGCGATGCTTCGAGGAGCCAGACCCCGGGGAGACACGGGGACGTCGACGGTGTCGGTCATGTCGACGCGCCACCCCGACGAGAGGGGGTGTCAGTGCCGCCGCGTTGGACACGGAAGCAATTGAAACAAGGGCGGCGCGTGACACGGATTAAAGAGACGTGAGCTCGGCGCGCGCAAGGTCGGGCGGCTCGCGACACCCTGGTGGGGCGGATCGCTCACATGCGCGCGACGTCCTCCGTGAACACCCTTTGTTTCACGGGGGACAGATCAGCCCCGGCTCACTGGCATCCACATCCTGGAGCGCGAGCAGACACGTGAGCGCGTCCGGGTCCACGGAATCCATCAGGTACGTCCGGCGCCACAGCAGCGCGGCGAAGCGCGTGGGCAACTGCGAGTCCGGCGTGACGAGCGCGCGGCGCACGCCGTTGCTGCCCACCGCGGCCTTGGCCATCGCGGCCTCCAGCTTCGCGACCTCGTCGGGGCAGCCCTCCGGGCAGTTGTAGAGGAACACCGCGTGGCCGTGCTCCAGGTTGTGGATCCACGAACAGCGCGGCTGCTCCTCGGTGTAGTTGCGGCACGACAGCCACGTGGAGCAATGCAGGCCGGAGTTGGGCGGGTTCTCACCATTGCCGCACGCGGTGCTGCCGCACGAACTCACGTGATTGGCGGGCGACGTGTCCGACAGCGGGAACGAGTACCGCTCGCAGGCTTCGCCACCGGGGGTGGGCGGATCGTCGCTTGTCGAACCGCAGGCGAGGCACAGCGAGAAGAGGAGGGCGGAGAGGGCGCGAGGCATCCACCCCGTCATATCGCAACAGCCGGGGGCGCCTCAGCCCGGCGCCACGCCACGCCGGTCCACGTCCTGGTCGCTCAGGCCTCCGAACCCCAGCGCATCCATCAGGCGCAGGAAGTCCGCCGGGGGCAGGCTCCCGCCCGTGGCTCGCGGATGGCCGTGCGCGAACGAGCCTCCCATCAGCGGCAGGTCCAGGCCCCGCAGCAGCGCGAGCAGGTCCAGCGGCTCGCGGCTTCGCAGCACGAAGTTCACGCGGCCGGGCAGGTAGCCGGTGTTGGCGGCGACGACGATGTGGTCCGGCAACCGCTGCACCCAGCGCATGGCCACCAGCGGGTGCACCTGCGCCTCTGAGCTGAAGAGCAGGAGCGCCTTGTTGCCCGCGAAGCGCGGCGGCGTCTTCGCGCACCGGGCCACCTCGCGCTGCACCTCCAGGCGGCAGTCGCGCAGCGCGTCCACGCCGGGCACGCGCCCCTCCGCGATGTCCGTCGCGTTGCCCGCGCGCAGGAGCACCTGCATCGCCAGCGGCGCCGCGAACCGGCTGGAGCGGCGGGCCGCGTTGAGCAGCGCCACCGCCTCCGTGACGGACGAGCGCTTCGCCCGCCGCAGCGCGTCCCGGAGGAACGGCATCGGCGCGTCCGCGCCCAGGTCCGCCACCGTCCCCAGCACCGCCAGCCACTCCAGCGGACCGGGCACGATGAACGACGACGTGAGCACGTACGTCAGCAGGCTCGTGTTCGCCACGGGCGCATGGCCGTAGGCGGTGAGCACCCGCGCGCCGGGTGGGAAGTCCTCCGATGCGTGGTGGTCCACCACCAGCGTGGGAACTCCGGGAAGCAGCGGCTCCGCGCGGCTGCCCATGTCCAGCACCACCAGGGCCTCCGCGGAGGAGGCGCCCAGCCGCTCCAGGAAGGCCGGGTGGTGGACGTCCTCTCCCTTGCCCGGCAGGCGCGCCGTCGGCCGGGCGCCCAGGGACTGAAGCGCCCGGAGCATCAGCACTCCGGAGGTGAGCCCGTCCACGTCCGTGTGCGGGACGACGAGCACGTGCTTGTCCCGGCATGCTTCCAGGAACTCGCGCGCCTGGTCCATCGCCGCCTCTGGCGCCGGCCAGTGCGCGTCTTTCGTGTGTCCCAGAAGCATGAAGCAAAGCTGTCACTGCCTGTAGCGGCACGGCAGGGCGCGCCCGTCGTGGCTGGTTGCCCTCCGGACGGCTTCCCACCTCCAGTCATACGGCGCGAGCGTGGTGACCTTCGCAGGCATGGAAGGCCTATCGGCGGGCCCCGAGTGCCGCGTCGTCATCCACGTGGGCGGCGCCGCCCCCAGCCGCCCGGAGGCGCTGGACGCCGCGCACCGCATGGAAGGACCGCGCGGTTTTCGCACTGCGTCGGGAGGCGATGTCACAACGTCCACACAAGGGGCAGGGCGCGCGGGCGCCGTGACTTCGCGGGTGCGAGGGCAGGGCACTTCCCATAGTGTCCGCGCCCATGACCCGCACTCCCCAGTCCCTCATTCGCGCGGCCCTTGCCGCCCTGTCGCTCGCGGCGCCCGCCGCCAGCGCGCAGGCGAAGACGACGCCCGCTCCGGCCGCGAAGGCCACGCCCGCGGAGGCGAAGCAGTTCGCCGAGAAGCTCAACGCGGACCTGAAGCAGCTCTGGACCCGCCAGGCCACCGCCGAGTGGATCAAGAGCACGTACATCACCGACGACACGGAGCGGAACGCCGCCTCCGTCAACGAAGAGGTGATGGCCTACGTCAACAACGCCATCAAGGACTCGCGCCGCTTCGACGGGCTGAAGCTGGACGCGGACACCGCGCGCATGCTGCACCTGCTGCGCGTGTCCCAGACGCTGCCCGCCCCGTCCGACCCCAAGCAGCGCGCGGAGCTGGCCTCCACCGCCGCGAAGCTGGAGGGCCTCTACGGCAAGGGCAAGTACTGCGGCAAGGACGGCAAGGGGAAGTGCCGCGACCTGGAGGAGCTGTCCGACGTCATGGCGGAGAGCCGCAACGCCAACGAGCTGCTCGACGCGTGGACCGGCTGGCACGCCATCAGCCGCCCCATGCGCCCGCTCTACACGCAGTTGGTGAACCTCTCCAACGCGGGCGCGAAGGACATCGGCTTCAACGACCTGGGCACGCTGTGGCGGTCGTCCTACGACATGACCCCGGCGGAGTTCGA
Source organism: Corallococcus sp. AS-1-12 (assembly GCF_020036995.1). Lineage (NCBI taxonomy): Bacteria > Pseudomonadati > Myxococcota > Myxococcia > Myxococcales > Myxococcaceae > Corallococcus > Corallococcus sp. AS-1-12. Next base: position 318,120 of record NZ_JAIQDD010000001.1, read on the forward strand.
GCAGGAGGCGCAGCGGCTCTGGGGCCAGGTCAAGCCCATGTACGACGAGCTGCACTGCTACGTGCGCGGCCGGCTGGCGAAGCAGTACGGCGAGGCCGCCGTGCCCGCCGGCAAGCCCATCCCCGCGCACCTCTTGGGCAACATGTGGGCGCAGGAGTGGAACAACATCTACCCGCTGGTGGAGCCGTTCCCCGGCCAGGCCAGCCTGGACGTGGACAGCGCCCTGGTGAAGCAGGGCTACGACGCGCAGAAGATGGTCAAGCTGGGTGAGAAGTTCTTCACCTCGCTGGGCCTCAAGCCGCTGCCGCAGACCTTCTGGGAGCGCTCGCAGTTCACCAAGCCCCGCGACCGCGACGTCGTCTGCCACGCGTCCGCCTGGGACGTGACGTACGACAACGACCTGCGCATCAAGATGTGCATCAAGCCCACCGAGGAGGACCTGGTCACCATCCACCACGAGCTGGGCCACAACTACTACTACACGTACTACTACAAGCTCCCCGTCCTCTTTCAGGCCGGCGCCAACGACGGCTTCCACGAGGCCATCGGTGACGCGCTCACGCTCTCCATCACCCCGGCCTACCTCCAGCAGGCGGGCCTGCTCAACGCGGTGGAGAAGAACGACAAGAACGTCATCAACCTCCAGTTGAAGGACGCGCTGGAGAAGGTGGCCTTCCTGCCCTTCGGCCTGCTGGTGGACCAGTGGCGCTGGGACGTGTTCAGCGGGAAGGTGAAGCCGGCGGACTACAACAAGAGCTGGTGGGCGATGCGCACGAAGTACCAGGGCATCGCCGCGCCGGTGGCGCGCACGGAGCAGGACTTCGACGCGGGCGCCAAGTACCACGTGCCCGCCAACGTGCCGTACACGCGCTACTTCCTCGCGCGGATCCTCCAGTTCCAGTTCCACAAGGCGCTGTGCGAGGCCGCCGGCATCAAGGGCCCCCTCAACGAGTGCTCCATCTACGGCAACAAGGCCGCGGGCGCGCGCCTGCAGGCCATGCTGGAGCTGGGCGCGAGCAAGCCGTGGCCGGACGCACTGGCGGCGATGACGGGCACGCGCCAGATGGATGCCACGCCCATGCTGGAGTACTTCGCCCCGCTGCGCCGCTGGCTGCAGGAGCAGAACAAGGGCCAGAAGTGCGGCTGGTGACGTGAGCTGGGAGTGGACACCCCCGGGGACGGGCGCTTAGGCTGCGCCCGTCTTGTAGGGTTGAACTCTGTAGGACCGGACGGCGACTCTTCCTGTCCGCGATGAAAGAAGAACAAGGCAATGGCAACTGGAACCGTGAAGTGGTTCAACGACGCGAAGGGCTTCGGCTTCATCACCCAGGACGGCGGCGGCGAGGACGTGTTCTGCCACCACACCGCCATCAACATGGACGGCTTCCGCACGCTGGCCGAGGGCCAGAAGGTGGAGTTCGAAGTCACCAAGGGCCCCAAGGGCCTGCAGGCGCAGAACGTTCGCGCGATCTGAGCCTGACCGCTTCTTGATTCACCCATGAAGGTCCGACTCTCTGCAGGGTCGGGCCTTCTGTATTTTCCGGAGCCCGCATGCCCGCCTTCCGTCCGCGCTTCCTCCCCCTGGTGGCCGCCCTCGGGTGCGCCACGACGTCGCCCTCCACACCCCCCGCGCCGCCCGCCGCCACCGCGCCGTCCGCGCCCGTGTCGAAGCAGGCCCTGGCCGCGCTCAAGCAGGAGCTGGTGAAGCAGCACGGCGAGTCGCAGCGCGCCCGCATCGAGCGGGGCGTGGAGCAGGTGGCCGCGCTCTGGCGCCCGGAGGACGGGGACCTGGCGGCCTTCGCGCGCGAGCAGTTCCTGCCCACGGGCCCCCAACTGGATGCCACGTTCACGCGCTTTGAAGGACTGTTCGAGCAGCTCGACGGCCACATGAACGAGCTGGGCCGCGAGCTCCAGTGGTTCACGGACCTGGACCTGGGGCCGCTGCTGCCGGTGGAGCCGCTGCTCGCGGCGTATGACCCTTCCTCCAACGTCACGTCGGACCTGTTCAGCGCGAAGCCGGGCTTCGTGGTGCTGCTCAACTTCCCGCTCACCACGCTGGCCGAGCGCGTGAAGGAGGGCCCGTCGTGGACGCGGCGCCAGTGGGCGGAGGCGAAGCTCGCGTCGCGCTTCAACCGGCGCGTGCCCGCGGCGGTGGAGCAGAAGGTGTCGCAGGCCATCGCGGACGCGAACCTCTACATCGCCGAGTACAACGTCTGGATGCACCACCTGGTGGACGCGAAGGGCCAGCGCCTCTTCCCCCAGGGGCTGCGCCTCATCAGCCACTGGAACCTGCGCGACGAGCTGAAGGCGGACTACACGGATCCGCGGGGGCTGGAGAAGCAGCGGATGATCATCCAGGTGATGGAGCGCATCGTCACGCAGACGATCCCCGCCGCCGTCATCGACAACCCGCGCGTGGACTGGGACCCGTTCACCAACAAGGTGACGGTGGCGCCGCCGGAGACGGTGGAGGTGAACGCGCCCCAGCGCGCCGTGAAGGCGGACGCCGCGCCGGAGCCGGACACGCGCTACGCGCGGCTGCTCGCCACGTTCAATGCCTCGCGGAAGGTGGACCCGTACTCACCGGTGGCGCCCACGCGCATCGCCCGCGCCTTCGAACTGGACCGGGGCCTGCCGGAGGAGCGCGTGCGCGCGCTGCTCACCCAGCTCCTGGAGTCCCCGCTGGTGCCGCGCGTGGCGAAGCTGATGGAGACGCGCCTGGGCCGCCCGCTGGAGCCGCAGGACCTGTGGTACCCCGGCTTCCGTCCGGGCGCGAAGGTACCGGAGGCGCAGTTGGACGCGCTGACGCGCAAGCGCTACCCCACGGCGGACGCCTTCGCGCGCGACATCCCGCGCATCCTCCAGGGGCTGGGCTTCACGCGGCAGAAGGCGGACGTGCTCGCGTCGTACATCCGCGTGGACGCCTCCCGAGGCGCGGGCCATGCCCAGCAGGCGCTGCGCCGGGGCGACTTCCCGCGTCTGCGCACGCGCGTGGAGAAGGGGGGCATGGACTACAAGGGCTACAACATCGCGGTGCACGAGCTGGGGCACAACGTGGAGCAGGTCTTCAGCCTGTACCAGGTGGACCACACGCTCCTGTCCGGCGTCCCCAACAACGCCTTCACGGAGGCGCTGGCCTTCGTCTTCCAGGCGCGCGACCTGGAGCTCCTGGGCCTGGGCCAGCCGGACGCGGCCAGCGAGCGCGAGCGGGTGCTCAACGACTTCTGGCAGGCGTGGGAGATCGCCGGCGTGGCGCTGGTGGACATGGCCACGTGGCATTGGATGTACGAACACCCGGACGCCACGCCCGCCCAGCTCCGCGACGCGGTGGCCGGCCTGTCGCGCGACGTGTGGAACCGCTACTACGCGCCCGTGCTGGGGCGGAAGGACAGCCCGGTGCTGGGCATCTACAGCCACATGGTCAGCTACCCGCTGTACCTGCCGGACTACCCGCTCGGGCACCTCATCGCCTTCCAGATTGAAGAGCACCTGAAGCAGCACGGCCCACTGGGCGCGGAGTTCGAGCGCATGGCCACCTTCGGCTCCGTCACCCCGGACGAATGGATGCGCCACGCCACCGGAGCCCCCGTCAGCGCGGACGCTTTGTTGCGCGCCACCGAAGCCGCGCTGTGATAGTTCAGGCATTCCCCATTTAACTCTTCTGGAGGATTGACCTTGAATTTCATCTCTCGTGCGCTGGTGCTGGGCTCGCTGTCGACCGTGGTGGGCTGTGCGTCGATGAAGGGCGGCACCAAGACGCCGGACACGACGGAGCCGAAGCCGTCGACGGCGTCGCTGGTGGACTACTGCGACGACACGCAGAAGGCCATCTCCAAGGAGGCGGACACGCTGGCCAGCCCCTACGGGATTGATCAGCACCTGGACAAGAACTTCCCGGACCGCAAGGTGTCCTGGCTGATGACGGACAGCGCGTACCAGAAGTTCGTGGTGCAGACGGGCGCGAAGAACTTCGGCCGCTGCAACGACACGGCCTGCTACCTGTTCGCGGCGCCGTCGGCGTCCATCCACGGCGCGGTGGAGAAGGCGAAGACGGCGGACGGCAAGCACGACCCCGCGGTGCTGGGCCAGGCGCTGGGCCTGCCGGCGAAGAACTTCGAAGGCCCTCTGCGGATGATGACGCTGGACCTGGGCGCGCAGAAGGTCTGCACGCGCCTGCCGGTGGACGCGGACCCCGGCGTGTGGAAGTGCCAGACGCCCGAGGACACCGACTGCTTCAAGTTCGGCGGCTACACGTCCGGCGGCGCGCCGGAGGTGATGGTCATCAACGCGCCGGTGGCGGACACGCAGGTGGCGGAGATCCCGTGAGCGACGAGGAGGTGCTCCTCCAGAGCCCGCTCCTGTACCGCGTGCTGCGCGGGCGGGACGGGGGGCTGTCCATCGAAGTGGTGGTGGGCGGCTTCGTCCAGTTCGAGGTGCGCGTGCGCCTGAACGCGGAGGAGACGGAGTCCTTCCAGAAGGAGGGACGCGCGTTCGCGGACCGGCTGGCCCAGGCCATCATGGCCAACCCGCCCTTCGGCGGCCGGTCCGTGAAGCTGCCCGTGTCGTGACGCCTTCGCGGGGACCCGCCGCACGCGGGTCCCCGTCGCAAGCGCACTACGGCGTGGCGGCGGTGTTGCCGGGGATGTCCACCAACTCCACCTCGAAGGTGAGCACGGCGTTGGGCGGGATGCGCGAGCCCGTGGGCGGGCGCTCTCCGTACGCGGTGCTCGCGGGGCAGGTGAGCTTCGCCTTGCCGCCGACCTTCATCTTCTGCACGCCCTGGGTCCAGCAGGGGATGACGCCGTTGAGCGGGAACTCCACCGCCATGCCGCGCTTGTAGGAGCTGTCGAACTCCGAGCCGTCCACCAGCGTGCCCTGGTAGTGCACCTTCACGGTGTCGATGGCGCGGGGCGACTTGCCGGTGCCGGCCTTGAGCTCGCGGTAGATGACGCCGGAGGGCAGCCGCGTGGCGCCGGGCTCCTTGGACGCGCGGTCCAACGTCGCGACGTTGACCTGGGCCATGCGCGCCTTGGCGAGCGTCTGGATCTTCGACGCGTACTCCTTCGGATCCACCGCGGGCGGAGCGCCGGCGACCGCGTCCTGGATGCCGCGCTGGAGCAGCGCCAGCTCCTCCGGGGTGAGGGCGAGCGCCGTCACGCTCTGGCCCAGCGAGAGGCCGAGCGAATAGATGGTCTTCTGATCCTCCGTCTTGAGGTCCACGGGCTCCTGGGCGGAGGCCGCCTTCGCGGGGGCCGCGGGCGCGGCGGCCGGCTTGGAGCTCTTCGTCGGGGCCTGGGCCAGGGCGAGGCCCGGAGCACCGAGCATCAGGACCAGGGCTGCCTTCCACTGCATACGCATGCTGCCGCCTTTCACGAGAATGGCAGGGACCATAGCGCCGCTCGCGCGCCGCCGGTCGCTCATCCGCGCGCACAGGCCAACGCGAAGAATCCAGCGAGCGGAAAACCACGGCGCACGCAGGCCTGCCTGGGGGGCGGGAAGGGCGCCGTTTTCTTGCGCGCATGACGTCTGAACGTACTGTGCCTTCAGGTCGCTGCACCCCCGCAGCAGGCTGTTGCACCAGCCGGAGGTCATGAGCCAATGAGCGAGAAGCGGAAGGCCAATCGGGCGCCCCTGGACATCTACCTCAACAAGTACATGGGCGGCGTGCCGTACATGACCCGGGCCGCGGACATCAGCCAGGAGGGCGTCAGCCTCTCGCGCCTCATCGAGCCCCAGCACGACGCGCGCCGCGTGGGCCTCCAGTTCCAGCTCCCCGGCTCCGAGGAGATCATCTACGCCGAGGGTGAAGTCGTACGCGAGTGGAAGGAGCTGGGCCGCAAGGAGCAGTCCGGCGTGCGCTTCACGCTGCTCACCGAGCGGCACCGCAAGATGATCGACGCCTACGTCGACCGTCACAGCGAAGGCAACTGACACAAGGCGTTACCCTCCGCGTGCGTCACCGCGATTGCGCGGTGCCACCGGCGGTTCGCGGTCCCCCGCGCTGGACCCCTCAGGCGGATCCGACTGTCCCCGGGTCGCCTTGACTTCGCGCGAAGTGCCCCCCTTGAATGACCGGAGAGGTTCCCTGTGCGCTCGCCGACGTGTCGCGGCGACAACGGGAGGAGTGCTCCGTGAGGCGTTCGCTGTGGGGATTGTTGCTGGTCGTGCCGCTGACGGCGCTGGGCCAGGGCAAGGACGCGAAGGTCGCCGCACCCGCCACGCCCGCCGCTGAGCCCGCGCGCGGCGCGGGCACTCCGGGCATCAACTGGGAGGGCCCGGTCCTGCGCGCCACGGGCGCCGGAGCCCCGGACCTCAAGGCCGCCAACCCCGGGCAGGCGCGCCTGGGCGCCGAGCGCGCCGCGAAGCAGGACGCGTTCCGCAACCTGCTGGAGCAGGCCAGGAGCATCCAGGTGAGCGCGGGCCGCACGGTGGGCGACGAGCTGGCGCGCGACGAGGTGAAGAGCCGCGTCGAGGGCGCCATCCGCGGCTACAAGGTCGTGGCCACGCGCTACTTCTCCGACAGCGGCGTGGAGATGGACGTGGAGGTGCCGCTCGCGGTGCTCTCCGCGGCCCTGACGCCCGCGCAGGAGCCGGCCATCGTGCTCAACGCCGAGGGCGCGGCGAAGTACACGGGGCTCGTGGTGGACGCGCGAGGGCTGGGCGCGAAGCCGGTGCTCGCGCCCCGGCTGGTGGACGCGACGGGCAAGGCGCTCTACGGCGCGACGGTGCTCACGCCAGAGGCGCGCGGCACGGCCGGCGTCGCGGCCTGGTTCAACAGCCTGGACGCGGCCCGGAAGGCGTCGCGCGTGGGCGACAAGCCCCTGGTGGTGAAGGCCGCGCAGCTCCAGGGCTCCGACCTGGTCCTGAGCGCCGAGGGCATCCGCGCGCTCACCGAGGCGAACACCCGCTTCCTGGCCGAGGGCCGGGTCGTCATCGTCACGCAGTGATGGCCGTGGGCTCCTTCCGGAGGACGGCGGTGCTCGCGCTGGCGGCGATGCTCACGGGCGCCTGCGCGGCGAAGCAGGAGCAGCCCGCGACGGTGGCCCGCGCGGAGCAGTTGATGGCGTCCAACTCCGCCAAGCGCGGCGACCTGGTGCTCCGGTGCGAGCCCTCGGACGCGCAGGTCCTCCTGGACGGCGTGGAGCAGGGGACGTGCACCGACTTCGCCGGGGTGTCGCGGAGCCTGCGGTTGGGGGACTCCGACTTCCACCAGGTGGAGGTGAAGAAGCGCGGGTTCTACCCCTACACGACCTACTACCAGCCCCGTGGCGCGCGGGTGACGTTGAACGTGAAGCTCCGGCCCCTGGCGCCCGAAAGCGGCGGCGTTTCGCCCTGAAGCTCCGGGCGCGTCCCGGGACGGCCTCGTCCGCGCCAGGGTCGGCGCCCCGCACCGCGAGGGGGCGGGCGACGCCCCGAGCCTGCTCAAGGGCAGCAATCAGGGCCTGAAGACGCCGTAGGATGGGCGGGGACAGGAGGCGGTCATCGGACGTCGCAAGAGAGGCAGTGAGCGCGCGCTGAAGGGGGCCCCCCAGCCCATCGCGACCCCGGAGGTGTCCCCGGTGCTGCACGTCGTGCACCCGGAGCCCGTGCCTCCGCCGGGCGACCCCGCGGCGCTGGACGAGGCGGAGGCCCGCCGGGTCGACTTCATCTGGTCCGGCGTGATGGTGGGCTCGCTGGCGCTGGTGTTCGCGCTCCTGTCCGTGTTCGGCGGGGTGGCGGTGCCGGTGCTGCTGGCGCTGACGGGCGCGTACGCGTTCAACCCGCTGGTGACGCTGCTGGAGAGGCGCGGCGTGGACCGCACCTGGGGCACGTCCATCCTCTTCTTCGCGGGCACGCTCCTGATGGTGGGCGCGGGCCTGTACCTGGTGCCGGTGTTCCGCGACGAGGCGGCGAAGCTGCCCGGCTTCTTCCAGCGCGCCAGCACCCAGGTGGTGCCGCAGGTGGAGTCGCTGCTGGGCGTGTCGCTGCCGGACCTGGTGAGCCAGCGCACCGCGGAATTGGGGGAGAAGGCCTCCGAGCTGCTCCAGAGCGCGGGCCCCACGGCGGCGCGGCTGGTGGCGAGCTTCGCCGGCAACACCGCGCGCTTCGCGGCCACGCTGCTGGGCCTGTCGGTGGTGCCGGTGCTGGCGTTCTTCTTCCTCCAGGACTACCCGCGCCTCATGGGGCGCATCCAGGACCTGCTGCCGCGCCGCTCCGTGGTGCTGGTGACCCAGCGCTTCCGCGAGGTGGACGAGGTGCTGTCCGCCTTCGTGCAGGGCCAGCTCACCGTGGGCGCCATCCTGTCGGTGCTCTACGCGGTAGGCCTGTCCCTGGCGCGCATCGACCTGGCCATCGCCATTGGACTCATCGCCGGCTTCGGCAACATGGTGCCCTACCTGGGCACGGGCATCGGCGTGGTGCTGGCCCTGCTGGGCGTTCTGCTGTCCTGGCAGGGGCCGTGGCAGCTCGCGGTGGTGGCGGCGACCTTCATCATCGGGCAGTTGGCCGAGGGCTTCGTCATCACCCCGCGCGTGGTGGGGGAGAAGGTGGGCCTGGCCCCCGTGGCGGTCATCATCGCCGTGCTCGCCTTCGGTGAGCTGTTCGGCTTCGTGGGCATCCTGCTGGCCGTCCCGGCGAGCGCCATCCTCAAGGTCGTCCTGAGCGTCGTCCTCCAGCGCTACCGCCGCACGCAGCTCTACAAGGGGAGTGTGCAGGGGCCGTGACGAAGCTGGAGAAGCTGCACCAGGAGATCATCGCGTGCCGGGCCTGCCCCCGGCTGGTGGCGTGGCGCGAGGAGGTGGCCCGCGTGAAGCGGCGCGCCTACCGCGACTGGGACTACTGGGGGAAGCCCGTCCCCGGCTTTGGCGACCCGAAGGCCCGGCTGATCATCGTGGGGCTGGCGCCCGCCGCGCACGGGGCCAACCGCACGGGGCGGATGTTCACCGGGGACCGCTCCGGGGACTTCCTCTACGCGGGCCTGCGGCGCGCGGGCTTCGCGAACCAGGGGCACAGCGAGCACCGGGACGACGGGCTGAAGCTGACGGACGCCTTCATCGTCGCGGCCGGCCGGTGCGCGCCGCCGGACAACAAGCCGCTGCCGGAGGAGCTGGCCCGCTGCGCCCCGTTCCTGGACCGGGAGATGGCGCTGTTGCCCGGCCGGGTGCTGCTCGCCCTGGGGGCCATCGGGTGGAACGCCGCGCTGGCCTCGGCCGCCCGCACGGGCGGTCCGCTCCCCACGCCCCGTCCCGCCTTCGGCCACGGCGCCGAGTTCCGGCTGCCGGACGGCCGGTGGCTCGTGGGCAGCTACCACGTCAGCCAGCAGAACACCCAGACGGGGAGGCTCACCCCCGCCATGTTCGACGCGGTGATGAAACGCGTCCGGGCGTTGTTGGAGACGTGAACGCGGGGAAGATCAGGGCCCGCGCTCATGTTCCTTGACAGGTGCGGGAGCCCGCTGTTATTCCCCGCGCCCATCCGCACGACGGGTCGTTAGCTCAGCGGTAGAGCACTACCTTGACACGGTAGGGGTCAGTGGTTCGATCCCACTACGACCCATCATCAGTAAGTGATCCATCTCGCGGGCGGCAGGCTTTCTCAAAAGCCTGCCGCCCGCGGTTTTTTCCAGCGCAGGGGTTTATCCGCCATGTCCGAATCCATCACGGTGACGCTCCCCGACGGCAGCCAGAAGCAGACCGCCCGGGGCACGACCATCGCGGACTTCGTGAAGGGCAGCATCGGCGTGGGGCTCGCGAAGGCGGCCCTGTTCGCCCGGGTCAACGGCCAGGACATGGACCTGGCCCGGACGCTCGACGAGGACGCGAAGCTGCAGATCTTCACGTCCAAGAGCCCGGAAGGCCTGGACCTCATCCGTCACGACGCCGCGCATGTGGTGGCCAGCGCCGTGCAGAAGCTGTTCCCCGGCACGCAGGTGACCATCGGTCCCGCGACGGAGGAGGGCTTCTACTACGACTTCTTCCGCGAGAAGCCCTTCACCCCGGAGGAGCTGGAGAAGATCGAGGCCGCGGCCAACGCGGAGCTCAAGCAGGACGCGCCCTTCGTCCGCACGGAAATCTCCATGGAGGACGCCATCAAGCTCTTCGAGGAGAAGGGCGAGAAGTTCAAGGTGGAGATCGTCAAGGACATCGCCGCCAAGGGCGCCAAGACGCTCACGCTCTACACCCACGGCGACTGGGTGGACTTCTGCCTGGGGCCCCACGCGCCCAGCACGGGGAAGATCGGCGTCATCAAGATCCTCTCCTCCAGCGGCGCGTACTGGCGCGGCGACCACCGCAACCCCATGCTCCAGCGCGTGTACGGCACGGCCTTCTTCGACAAGAAGGCGCTGGACGCCTACCTCACGCGCATCGAAGAGGCGAAGAAGCGCGACCACCGCAAGCTGGGCAAGGAGCTGGACCTCTTCCACTTCCACCCGTACTCGCCGGGCGCGGCCTTCTGGACGCCCAAGGGCACCGCGCTCTACCAGACGCTGTCCAACTGGATGCGCAACCTCACGGCCGGTGACGGCTACGTGGAGATCAAGACGCCCCTGATGTTCAACAAGGGCCTCTGGGAGACGAGCGGCCACTGGGGCAAGTACAAGGAGAACATGTTCCTGGTGCTCGACAGCGAGTCCGGCGAGCACGACTTCTCCCTCAAGCCGATGAACTGCCCGTCGCACCACCTGTTCTTCGGCTTCAAGAAGCACAGCTACCGCGACCTGCCCCTGCGCCTGCACACCCAGGACGTGCTCCACCGCAATGAGGCGGCCGGCTCCCTGGGCGGCCTCACCCGCGTGCGCCAGTTCGCGCAGGACGACGCGCACATCTACTGCATGGAGAGCCAGATCACCGACGAGGTGCGGCGCTTCGTGCAGCTCCTGGACCGCGTCTACAAGGCGGTGGGCCTCACCTACGCGGTGAAGCTGTCCACGCGCCCCGAGCAGCGCCTGGGCGACGACTCCCTCTGGGACCGCGCCGAGGGCGGCCTCAAGGCGGCGCTGGAGTCGCTGGGGCTGGCGTACGAACTGGCCCCCGGGGACGGCGCCTTCTACGGCCCGAAGATCGACTTCGCGGTGTCGGACAGCATCGGGCGCCGCTGGCAGTTGGGCACCATGCAGTTGGACTACCTGGCCCCGGAGCGCTTCGACCTCACCTACGTGGGCGAGGACAACGCCGAGCACCGCCCGGTGGTCCTCCACCGCGCCATCTTCGGCTCCTTCGAGCGCTTCACCGCCATCCTCATCGAGCACTTCGCGGGCGCCTTCCCGGCGTGGCTGGCCCCGGTGCAGGCCACCATCGTCACCGTGGCGGACCGTCAACTGGACTACGCCCGCAAGGTGCGGGACGACCTGCGCGCCAAGGGCTTCCGCGTGGAGCTGGATGAGCGCGGCATGACGCTCAACGCGAAGATCCGCGAAGCCCAGATGCAGAAGGTCCCCTTCACCCTGGTGGTGGGGGACAACGAGGTGGAGGCCGGCGCCGTCGCCCCCCGCCGGTACGGCGGCGAGGACCTCAAGTCCATGAAGTCCGCGGACTTCGAGGCCCTGCTGGCCAGGGAAGCCACGCTGCCCTGAGCTGTGTGGGGGACTTGACTCTCCGTCCGGGCTGAACTACGTGCCCGGCTTTCCGGGGATTGGAGGACACCCTCCATCCCCGACCGTCGGAGGGTCCTCCCATCGTTCGCGATCAGAGAACCAATCGCCGTATCCGAGCCCGGGAGGTCCGCGTCGTCGGACCCAACGCCGAGCAGCTCGGAGTCATGTCCCTGGAAGCAGCCCTGGCACGCGCCCAGGCGGACGGCCTCGACCTCGTCGAGATCTCCCCCATGGCCAAGCCGCCGGTCTGCAAGATCATGGACTACGGCAAGTTCAAGTACGAGGAGAAGAAGAAGGCCTCGGAAACGAAGAAGAAGCAGGTCGTGGTCCACCTCAAGGAGGTGAAGCTCCGCCCCAAGACGGAGGAGCACGACTACGAGTTCAAGGTCCGCAACACCCGCCGGTTCCTGGAAGAGGGGAACAAGGCGAAGATCACCATCCAGTTCCGGGGTCGTGAAATCACCCACAAGGAGCTGGGGAGCGCCATCCTGGACGATGTGGTGAAGGACCTGAAGGAAATCGCGGTGGTGGAGCAGAACCCCCGGATGGAGGGGCGCCAGATGTTCATGATCCTGGCCCCCAACCCGAAGGTGGCGCAGCGCGCCCGCGAGCTGGCCCGGCAGCAGGTGGAGGCGGCCGGAAAGAAGCAGGAGGCCAGGCCAGCGGTCGCCGCGGCGGTCGTTTCAGCGTCGGCTGTAGGAAATCCTGCCCCCGTCGCGGCAAAAGAGTGATAGAGGCTTCCGCCCAAAGCGTCCGGGGACCGTGTGCCCCGGACCGCCGTCAGTCACGAAGATTGCCGGCCGACAGGAAGCAGAAGGAAGGTTTGGGATCATGCCCAAGTTGAAGACCCGCAGCGCCGCGAAGAAGCGCTTCCACGTGAAGAAGAGCGGCCAGGTGAAGTTCGGCAAGGCGTTCAGCAAGCACCTGTTCACCTTCTCCAAGACGCCCAAGCAGAAGCGCGGCAACCGTGGCACGGGCCACCTGCGCGACATGGACGCGAAGAAGGTCATCAAGGAGCTGTTCCCCTACGGCGCCTGAGTCGTCCTCGGGTTTGAACCAATCGTGAGTCCTGGCGGAGCGGCGTGAGGCCAGCGCCCCGGGGCTCCCTTCCAGAAGTCAGGAGTGTGTCATGCGCGTCAAAAAGGGTTTCAAGGCTCGTCGTCGTCGTAATCGCATTCTCAAGCTTGCGAAGGGCTTCCGCGGCCGTCGCAAGAACTGCTACCGCCGTGCGAACCAGGCCGTCGAGCGCGCCCTGGACTACGCCACCCGCGACCGCGCGGTGCGCAAGCGCAACTTCCGCTCCCTGTGGATCGTCCGCATCAACGCGGCCGCTCGCACGGTGGGCCTGTCCTACTCGAAGCTGATCGCCGGCCTGGCGAAGGCGAAGATCTCCCTGGACCGCAAGGTCCTGTCGGATCTGGCCATCGCGGACCCCGCGGGCTTTGCCGCCATCGCCAACATCGCGAAGGCAGCCTGAGACACGGCCGGCGGTGACGCCGGCTCCCGAAGCTGAAACGGGCTGCCTCCACCAGGGGGCGGCCCCTTTTTTTTGCCCGGCGCCAGAAGGCGTTCCGGGGCGTGAACGGAAGGCGGGAAGAGGACCATGCGAGACCGGTTGCAGGCGTTGGCGGACGCGGCGCGCCAGGAGATCTCCGGCGTGTCGGAGCCCTCGCAGGTGGAGGCGTTGCGCATCCGCTACCTGGGCAAGAAGGGCGAGCTGTCCGCGGTACTGGGCGGCATGGGCAAGCTGCCCCCGGAGGAGCGGCGCGCCCTGGGCGAGGTGGCCAACAGCGTCAAGGCGGAGCTGGAGCAGCTCCTGGCGGACGCCACGAAGCGCGCGGAGGACGCGGCGCTGGAGGCCCAGTTGAAGGGCCCCAGGCTGGACGTGACGCTGCCCGGGCGCGCGGTGCTGCCCGGCGGACGGCACCCGGTGTCGCGCACGCTGGAGGACATCGTCCGGACGTTCGCGCGGCTCGGGTTCGAGGTGGCGGTCGGCCCGGAGATCGAGCTCGACTACTTCAACTTCGAGGCGCTGAACCTGCCCAAGGACCACCCCGCGCGGGACATGCAGGACACGTTCTACGTGGACGAGCCCAGCCTGGGGCACGCGAAGAAGGCGGACAGCCCGTCGCTTTTGCGCACGCACACGTCGCCGGTGCAGGTGCGGCACATGCTGTCGCGCAAGCCGCCCATCCGCGCGGTGATGCCGGGCCGGGTGTACCGGCGCGACTCGGACATCACGCACACGCCCATGTTCCACCAGGTGGAGGGCCTGCTGGTGGACAAGGACGTGAGCTTCGCGGAGCTGAAGGGGACGCTGGACGCGTTCGTGAAGGCGTTCTTCGGCTCGGAGACGCGCACGCGCTTCCGCCCGTCGTTCTTCCCCTTCACGGAGCCCTCCGCGGAGGTGGACGTCACCTGTGCGTCCTGCGGCGGCAAGGGCTGCCGCGTGTGCAAGCAGACCGGCTGGCTGGAGGTGCTGGGCAGCGGCATGGTGCACCCGAACGTCTTCACCGCCGCGGGCTACGACCCGACGGAGGTGACGGGCTACGCGTTCGGCATGGGCGTGGAGCGCCTGGCCATGCTGCGCTACGGCATCGACGACCTGCGGATGATGTTCGAGAACGACGCGCGCTTCCTCGCGCAGTTCTGATTCCGGCCCACCACTCAAGAGGACAACCCCGTGAAGATTTCAGTGAAGTGGCTGGGTGATTACGTCGCGCTGCCGCCGTCCGTGGACGAGCTGGCGCGCAAGCTGACCGCTGCGGGCCTGGAGATCGAGGGCGTGGAGCGCCCCGGCGAGGGCCTGCGCGGCGTGGTGGTGGCGCAGATCCGCGAGTCGGTGCAGCACCCCAACGCGGACAAGCTGTCCGTCACGCAGGTGGACATCGGCGGCTCCGCGCTGTTCCAGGTGGTGTGCGGCGCGAAGAACTTCAAGGTCGGCGACAAGGTGCCGCTGGCCACGGTGGGCGCGAAGCTGCCCAACGGCATGGAGATCAAGCAGGCCGCGCTCCGGGGCGTGGACAGCTTCGGCATGCTCTGCTCCGCGAAGGAGCTGGGCATCACGGAGGACTCGTCCGGCCTGCTCATCCTCCCCGCGGACACGAAGCTGGGCCTCCCCATCGCGGAGGCCCTGGGGCTGGATGACTCCGTGCTGGAGGTGAACGTCACCCCGAACCGGCCGGACGCGCTCAGCCACCTGGGCATCGCGCGCGAGGTGGGCGTGGTGACGGGCGCGCCGCTGAAGGTGCCCCAGCCGAAGCCCGCGGAGTCCGGCAAGGCCGTGGCGGAGCGGGTGAAGGTGCGCATCGACGCGAAGGAGCGCTGCTCGCGCTACGCGGCGCGGGTGGTGGAGGGCATCACCATCCAGCCGTCGCCGCAGTGGATGCAGGACCGGCTGAAGGCGTGCGGCGTGCGCGCCATCAACAACGTGGTGGACGTCACCAACTACGTGCTCCTGGAGTACGGCCAGCCGCTGCACGCGTTCGACCTGGAGAAGGTGGCGGGCCAGGAGATTGTGGTCCGCACCGCGAAGCCGGGCGAGAAGCTGCGCACGCTGGATGACAAGGAGCGCACGCTGGACGCGGACGACCTGGTCATCGCGGACCGCGACCGCGCGCAGGCGCTGGCGGGCGTGATGGGCGGCGGCGACAGCGAGGTGACGCAGGGCACGAAGCGCATCGTCATCGAGTCCGCGCACTTCCACGGCTCCGGCGTGCGCCGGTCCGCGAAGCGCTACGCGCTGCACACGGAGGCGTCGCACCGCTTCGAGCGCGGGGCGGACCTGGACGCGGTGCTGCCGGCGTTGGACCGGGCCGCGCAGCTCATCGCGGAGCTGTCGGGCGGCACGGTGGCGCCGGGCCGGGTGGACGTGCAGCCCGAGCCCCTGGCGCCGCGCCGGGCGACGCTGCGCTACGCGCGGGTGGAGAAGGTGCTGGGCGTGGCGGTGCCGGAGGCGGAGGTCCGGCGCATCCTGACGGCGCTGGGCTTCAAGTCCGTGGAGGAGTCGCAGGGGCAGACGACGTACGAGGTGCCGCGGGCGCGCGTGGACGTGGAGCGCGAGGAGGACCTGATGGAGGAGGTCGCCCGCGTGTACGGCTACGACAACATCCCGGCGCGGCTGCCGCGCGGGCTGGAGACGCTGGCGCCGGAGCCGCTGTCCATGGAGGCCGAGCGCCGGCTGCGCCACGCGCTGGGCGGCGCGGGGCTGTCCGAGGTGGTGAACTACTCGTTCGTGGCGCCGAAGTCGCTGGAGGTGCTGGGCGGGAAGGAAGCGCCCATCGCGCTGATGAACCCGCTGAGCGTCGAGCAGTCGGTGATGCGCACGAGCCTGCTGCCGGGCCTCTTGGAGAACCTGTCGCGCAGCGTGCGCCACCAGGTGGAGTCGGTGGGCCTCTACGAGACGGGCCGGGCGTACTTCCGGGACGCGGAAGGCGGGCAGGGCATGCGCCCGGCGGCTCGCGAGGTGCCGCGCGTGGCGGGCCTGGTGTGGGGCCTGCGGGGCGGTGGCCGGAGCTGGACGCAGAAGGACTCGCGCGTGGACTTCTACGACGCGAAGGGAGCGGTGGAGGCGCTGCTGCACGCCCTGCACGTGGAGAGCGCGGCCTTCACCCCGGCGGAGGCCCCGGCGTACCACCCGCGGAGCTGCGCGCAGGTGGCGCTGAAGGACGGGACGGTGCTGGGCCTGGTGGGCGAGGTGCACCCGCGCGTGGCGAAGGCGCTGGGCCTGCCGGAGGGCGTGTTCGTGTTCGAGCTGGACACGGAGCCGCTGTACGCGGCGGCGCGGCTGGTGCCTCAGGCGGCGGCGCTGCCGAAGTACCCGGCGGTGCTGCGCGACCTGGCGGTGGTGGTGCCGCTGGAGCTGCGCAACGAGGAGGTGCGCCGGGTCATCCTGGAGGTCGGGGCGCCGCTGGTGGAGGACGCGCTGGTGTTCGACGTCTACACGGGCAAGCCCATCCCCGAGGGGAAGAAGAACCTGGCGTACGCCTTGAGGTACCGCTCGCCCGAGCGGACGCTGACCGACGCGGAGGTCACGGCGGCCCACCAGCGCATCATCACGGAGGTGAACCAGCGGCTGGGGGCGGCGCTGCGCGCCTGAATTCCTGAATGAAGTCAGGACGTTGACACGGTTCGGGGAAGGCTGACACCATGCCCCGCGTTCACCGGTCCATCACGGGTGCCAGAGGACTCGCATGACGAAAGCGGACATCATCGAGGGCGTCTACGAGAAGGTCGGCTTCTCCAAGAAGGAGTCGGCGGAGATCGTCGAGCTCGTCTTCGACACCGTGAAGGAGACGTTGGAGCGCGGGGACAAGATCAAGATCTCCGGGTTCGGAAACTTCCAGGTGCGCCAGAAGAAGGCGCGCGTGGGGCGCAACCCGCAGACGGGCAAGGAGATCGAGATCAGCGCCCGCCGGGTGCTGACCTTCCGGCCGAGCCAGGTGTTGAAGAGCGCGCTGAACGGCGAGGCACCGCCGGAGAACCACGCGGAAATCGACGCGCAGGAGGATGCGGCGGCGGACGCGGCGGAGGCCCGGGGCGAGGACTTCGACGAGGGAATGGAAGAGGGCGACGAGTAGGTTTTTTTCACCGGCGCCCGTCACCTCGCGCTTGACCCAGGAAAGCGGCGAGGGCATAAGGCAGCACCGTTTCACGACGGCGGTTTTCGGGGCGTAGCGCAGCCTGGTAGCGCACTTGCTTGGGGTGCAAGTGGTCGCAGGTTCAAATCCTGTCGCCCCGACCAAATAGAGGCCCTGGAGTTTCCGGTGCGAGCCGGTGACTCCAGGGCCTTTGTCTTTGGGGACTCGACACTCCCGCGGCGACCTGGGCTCCTGCCCGGTTCGAGGGATGCGTCAGCGCGTGCCGGACGGCGGGCAGTAGGCGCCCGTCAGCATGGACCAGAGCTGGGCGGACTCGGTGGGGAAGAAGAGGTAGCTGCCGGCGCGGGTGAAGACGCCGGACTCGCCAGACCCCGCGCCGTAGATTCCGGGCGCCGAGCCCATGGGGCCGGGGATGATGTCCTCGACCAGCCGGGCGCGGCCCTGGAAGACCTTCCACGGCTCGAACCCGTGCGTGCCGTCGTCCGCCGCGAAGTAGAGTTTGCGGCTGGCCACCGTGAGGCCGTAGGGCGAGGAGCCCTCCGCGCCCGGGCGGATGTCTCGCGCGAGCCGCGTGCCCGCGGTGGTGCCGTCACTCCGCCACAGCTCGCGCCCGTGCACACCGTCGTCCGCGGAGAAGTAGAGCAGGCCCTCGAACACGGTCAGCCCCCGGGGATAGGAGCCCTCCTGGCCCGGGAAGATGTCCGCCAGCCGCCCCGTGCCTTCGGGCGTGCCGTCGCTCCGCCACAGCTCCACGCCAGCGCCGGGGTAGTCACTCTCCACGGCGGTGAAGTAGAGGTTGCCGGCATAGGCGGTGAAAGAGAACGGCGTGTCCACCTCGTCCCAGTAGTAGAGCGGCGTGGCGGCGTCCGGGGTGCCGTCGCTCACGTAGAGGAACGGGGAGCCGTCCGTCTCGTCCACCAGGAAGAACACCCGGTCACCCACGGCGATCAACTGGAAGACGGCGGTATCCCCGCCACCGCCCACGCGGAAGAGCTCCTCGACGGCCTTGGTGGGGGACACCTCCAGCACCGCGTGGGGCTCCAGGTCCTTGTCCACGTACGCCTCGAAGACGAGATTGCCGCTGGCCGTCTCCACGAGCTCGTCGGGGAAGCTGGAGGGAGGGCCCGGGTTCACGTCCAGGTACAGCCGGGTGCCCGCGGGCGTGCCGTCGCTGGCCCACAGCTCGACGCCATGCTCCGGGGTGTACATGCGGAAGAACAGCCGGCTGCGGAACTCGCCCAGCACCGTCAGGCTTGAGCGGGGGGAGGGCGACGAAGGCTCGGTGATCAGCGGGAGGGTTCCGGCCGTGGTGCCGTCCGTCCTCCAGAGGGTGCGGCCCACGGTGAAGAAGAGCAGCCCGCGCGCCTCCGTCAGGCTGCCTACCGGGGCGTCGAAATCGCGGAACAGGCGCGTGCCTGCGGGCGTCCCATCGCTGCTCCAGAGCGCTGGGCCGTGGATGCCGTCGTTCACGGGGAAGTAGAGCGTCCCCTTCACGCCTGTCAGCTCATACGGCTCCGCGAACTGCCCTCCGGCCGAGAAGTCCGCGAGCCTCGTGGCGGAGGGGCACGTGTCCTCGCTCGCGAGCCTGTCCGGCGCTTCCTGCGACGCGGGCACTTCGCCTGACTCCGAGGGCGCCACTCCGCATGCGGCCACCCCGAGCGCCAGCAGCCAAGCACACGACTTCCATCCCCACCTGCCCATCATGACTTCCCCCTCCCGACAGGGCGTGATGCCCCCTCGCGGTGGCCTGCAAGCTTGGGTGGGTGCCAGGGCGCGGCATCTGCTCCCGGGGTTGGGGGCAATGACAGACGCTGGGTGGAGGGATGGACTGCTCAGGCTTGCCTGCCTTGGCGCAGGGCGTGGAGCAGTCAGGTCCGGGCCTGCCAGGTCAGCCACTCTCCCGGACGTGCCAACTCCACGCTCACCTTCCGCTTGCGCGCGGCGGCCAAGAGCAGCGCCTCCGCGTCTGGGACCTCCTGGTAGTCATCGGAGGCGGCGACGCCGTAATGGATGGGCACGAGGAGCCGCGCTTCCAGGACGACGGCCGCGGCTACCGCCTGCTCGGGCGTCAGGACGGCGTGCACGTCGCTCACGGGCTTCCGCCAGCCGAAGCGCGCTCCGTTGATGGGCAGGAAGGCCGCGTCGAAGGGGCCGAACTGACGCCCGATACGCCACCAGGAGCCGTGCCAGAGCGTGTCGCCGCAGTGGATGACGCGGCGGCCTCCTCCAGAGACGATCCACGAGACCTGGGGATCTCCATAACCGTCCGCCGCGGGGACGGCGGTGGCGGTGAAGTCGTTGAGCAGGATGGGCTCGTAGAGCGGAGCGGACCGCACGCGGAGGCCCGACGCCGCGGCCGCCACGGCCACGTCCGGGGCGCACACCAGCGTCCCGGTGTCCCCCAACGCCTGACGGACGGCGACCGGATCGAAGTGGTCGGAGTGGCGATGCGTCACCAGGACGAAGCGGTTCCCGCCGCTCACGTCCAGCGGGACGAGCGGGTCCTTCAGCGCGGTCCCCCACACGGTGGGATCGATCAGCGGATCCACGAAGAGCGTGTCCTGTCCGAGCCGCAGCCGCACTCCGGCCCAGGCCAGCCGCTGGGCACGAAGCGCGGCGTTGTCGGCAGCCTTCGCCGCGCGGCCCATGCCAGCGGGCAGCAGGACCGCGCCCACCGAAAACGCAGCCGCCGCACGCAGGAAGTCGCGGCGACTTGCCCGATCGTTCCGGCTCTCGCTGTTCGAGGGGCCTACCCGTTGCTCCCCCTCGATGCGCTCACACGCGCATGGCCGTACGACAGGGCTCTGCGTCCTCGGGAAGCTGTCTGTGTGGGGCATCCGTCCGTCCTCCTGGCATTGGAAGTCCCACGTTACGGATGGGCGCTACATGAGCACAGCGAAACGATTTCGCGATGATGATGAATCGCGTTCATGTGAAGCTGCCCGGCATGCTCGAGCTCCGTCACTTCAGGCTGATTGCCGCGGTCGCCGACACGGGGAGCCTGGCCGCGGCGAGCCGGCAGCTTCACCTCACGTCCTCGGCACTGAGCCACCAGCTCCGTGACGCCGAGGAGCGCCTGGGCGTGCAGCTCTTCCAGCGCCGCCAGCGACGGCTGCTCCTGACCGGCTCGGGAGAGAAGCTGCTCCTCTCCGCTCGGCGGGTGTTGAGCGAGGTGGCCCAGGCCGAGACGATCTGCCGCGCGCACCCTCAGGACGACCTGCTCCGTCTCAGCACGGGCTGCTACACGGTGTATGGCTGGCTGCCGCCCATCCTCGGGCAGTGGCAGGCCGAGCATCCACGCGTCGAGCTGCGCATCGTCCTGGAGGCCACTCGTCAGCCGCTCGGGGCGCTGCTGAATGGCGAGTTGGATCTCGCCTTGACCCCGGACGTCCCGAAGCAGGCCCGACTGGCGCAGACCCCGCTCTTCGAGGACGAACTCCTGCTGGTGGTCCCCGCGGGCCATGCGCTGGCGCGGCAGGGACATGTCACGGCGCAGGACCTGGTGCGGGAGCACCTGCTCACCTATGCCGCGCCCCGGGAGCAACTTGATGTCTTCACGCGCGTGTTCTGGCCCGCGGGCCTCGAGCCGCACCGGGTCTCTCCGGTGCCCCTCACCGAGGCGTTGATCGAGCTGGTGCGGGGCGGTATCGGCGTGACGGCGCTGCCTGAATGGATGCTGCCGGACCCGCGCCACGGGCTGCAGACCGTGCGGCTCACCCCTCGCGGAATCCGACGCCGCTGGAGCGCGGTCACCCGTGCATCCCGTCAGCGTCCCGCCCCGCTGACCCGCTTCATCCAGCTCCTCCGCGAACGCTTCGCCCTCCACGGCAAGGCAGGACCGCGGGCTCTCTCACGGCAACAGGTGCCGCCGCGCAGGGGTGGAACTCCACGGGCCTCACAGCGAGACTGACAGCGGTGTCCGGTCGCACGGAGCCGCGTTTCCGCGCGAGCGCTCGCGGTCCAACTGCCGCTGTATCCTTCGCAGCTCGCTCCGGCGGATGAGCCGGGAGAACCTCCCGATCAGCCACCAGTACCTCCGGAAGCGTCTCCACGAGGCCGCGTCCGTCGCCGTCACCCTCAGCTCGACACCCAGCCACGCGCCGCCTCCTTCGCGCGGCTCCACCCGGATGTTCCAGGCGAGCTTGCCGAAGCCGGGCTCGCTGAACGCCGTGAAGCTCCCGGGCGTCACTCGCACGAAGTCGATGCGTGGTCGCCAGAAGCGCCCGATGGCGCCGATCACCTTCTCGCTTCCGGGGGCCTCGGCCAGCGCGAGAAAGCCGTTCCCCGGCGCCGCGATGTCGTCGATCCGCATGTGCGGGGACCTCCGCACCGGTCTGCCACGGAGGCGAGCGAGGATGCGCTCGGGGAGCAGCCGGAGCGCGAAGAGCCAGCGGATGAACGGGACGTCGTGCAGATCCATCGCTCGCACGGCGGCCCAGGCCTTCTCGGGGCTCGCGGCGGTGGGCACCCGGTCTACCTCTCGCAACGCGCAGTCGGGCATGAACTGGTGGATGAGCGTCATGCCTTCATCAAGTGCGCTGCGCGCTCCGGACCGGCAAGCAGGGCAGGGCGAGCGGACCGCGCCGCCGGACTCCAGCCCGTCCCTCCCTGTCGGCTGCCGTTCATGGGACCGGCGACGGTTCGGGCTCGAGCGGCGCGACGGCGCCTGGACCGAGGTCCTCGAGCCTGAAGTCATCCATCGTCAACGTGCCGACGCGCTCCAGGGCCAGCCCCATGCTCAGCGCCCGGCCGGCTGAGGGCGCGGGGGGCGTCGTCCACTCGGCGTAGCCGTAGGTGCCTCGCGTGGGCAGCAGGGCGCTCTGGGCCCACCACACCCAGCCGCCTGAAGCGTTGCGGTAGTACGCCTTGAAGAGCGGCGCGGCGGTGGCCTTGTACCAGGCGGACACCCTGTAGCGGTGACCCGTGGTGAGCGGCGGCGCGCACGCTCCGAGATCCTCCAAGGAGATGAGCTTGCGATCCCCGCTGGAGTAGCTGGTGATGCTCAAGCGCTGGGCCCAGTTCCCTGAGTGGGCATCGGAGGTCCGCGACCAGGTGTAGGAGTTGGCGCCATAGCCGCCGCGCTGCCAGCAGTCCGGAGTTCCGTCCCCGTTGCTGTCGGTCTCCAGGGACGGATTCGCCAGCAGTTGCGTGGGAGGGGGCGTGCCCGCGTCGGGCAGTGGCGGCCCGTTGACGGGTGGCTTCACCGCGCCCCCGATGACCTGATCCACCGTGCGCACGAAGGTGCCCCGCGAGGAGCGCGCCGCGAGCCAGTCCAGGAAGGCCGTGAAGGTGGCCACGTTGATGCCGTACGTCTCGGACGTCGGACACGGGCCCGGGCAGATCTCGTGGAAGGCGAGGGGCACCCAGCCACCCCCGGCGGACTCGGCGCGGAGCACCAGGCCTTGCAGGTCCGCCAGCGTCTGGGTTCTCTGGATGGAGCCGTGGTTGCGAATAGCGAATGGGTCCTGTGGCGGAACGGTCTCCGCGTAGGGGCAACCCGAACAACTGTCCGGCGTACGCAGGCCGCCAGACTCTCGCGCGGAGTTGTAGTTGCAACCGATGACGACCTGCTCGGTGGTCGCGTCCCGGGCTCCGGACGGGTAGGCGAACGACGTCACCCGGAACCCCGCGTTCATCAGGGCGACGCGATCGTCGCACACCTGGCGGCGCTGCGAGTCCACGTCCAATGTGGGGAGCTGGACGTGCGACACCGTGTGACCGCCCACCTCGTGGCCAGCGGCCTGGAAGCGCCGGAGCTGATCCAGAGTCAGGTATCCCGAGAGGCCGATCCGCCCGCTGCTGACGAAGAAGGTCCCTCGCAGGCCGCGCGCCTCCAACAAGGCTGCCGCGTTGACCTGGCTGGCCCGCGCGTCATCGAAGGTGATCGAGACAACGAGCTGTCCGGGCTCCAGGACGAGACGCGGCGACTGCGGCTCCAGCGCATCTTCAGACTCGGAGGGCGCGGAGACCTGGCACGCCAGCGCCATCAAGAGGGGAACCACGAACAAGGACAACCCGAGCGCGCGGGCAGGCCGGGGAGAGCGGAAGAAGGGGGGCATGGTGCCCGCCAAGGTGCGTGCTCTTCTCTTGCTGCCTAGGGGCCCGGAAGCATGGCGTGGCTGCTCACGGGTGAGCGCAATCAGTGCGCTTCCAGTCGCTCGCGCAATCGGGCGACCACCTGCGCCTGCGAGGCGCTCAGCGCGGGACTCACGTCCACCGGGTAGGGAGGACGTGCCGGCTCCAGCCGCCGCATCTCCCGTGGCAGGCGTGCCAACTCCTCCCGCGCGTGAGCCCGGAGCGCCGTCAGCGGTGGAGAGGCGCCCTCCTGCCGCAGGCCCGCGTGCATCACCCGCCGCAGCAGGGGACGCCCCGGGAGCACTTCGTCATGACACGCGAGCACGTCCCGCCTCGCCACGCCGTCCTGCTCCTCGCGGAACACCTGCTTGCGTCCGGGCAGCAGCACCTTGCCCGGTGACAGCTTGAGCCGCCCCCGGCCCGCGTACTCCACCAGCTTGTAGGCCATGTCCAACGCGGGCGCGTCCTCGGACACCCCCATGGCCGTTCCCACGCCGAAGGCGTCGATGGGCGCCTGATGCGACAGCAGCCGCGCCACTTCGTCCTCGTCCAGACCGCCGCTCGCGAAGATTCGCACGTGTTGCAAACCCGCGGCGTCCAGCAGCGCGCGGGACTGGTGCGAGAGCGACGCCAGATCCCCTGAATCCAGCCGCACCGCTTGCACGTGGAAGTCCGGCCCGAGCTCCCGCGCGAGCGCCACCACCTTCCGTACTCCTTCGAGCGTGTCGTACGTGTCCACCAGCAGCGTCGTGTCTGGGAAGCGGTGGACGTAGGCCCGGAAGGCGGCGAGCTCGTCGTCGTGCGCTTGGATATAGCTGTGCGCCAGGGTGCCCGACACAGGGATGCCATAGCGCTGCGCGGCTTGGAGGTTGGAGGTGGCGCTCACCCCAGCGACATAGGCGGCACGTGCCACCTTGAGGCCCGCGTCCTCGCCATGCATGCGCCGCACGCCGAAGTCCACCACGGGCCGGTCACGCGCGGCCTCCACCACCCGCGCCGCCTTCGAGGCCGCCAGCGTCTGCAGGTGCACCTGGTTGATGAGATACGTCTCCACGAGCTGCGCCTCTGGCAGGGGCGCCACGACCTCCAGGAGCGGCTCCTGCCCGAAGACGGGCGTGCCCTCGGGCACGGCGTGAACGTCGCCGGTGAAGTGGAAGTGCTCCAGCCAGTCCAGCAGCCGCCGGGAGAAGCGCCCCAGTGACTCCAACCAGGCGAGCTCACCGGGAGAGAAGCGGAGTGTCTCCAGATAGGTGAGGGCCTGCTCCAGGCCGCACGCCAGCAGGTAGTTCCGGTGCGCGGGCAGGCGGCGGACGAAGAGGCTGAAGGCCGCCTCCTCGTGGAGCCCCTCCGCGAGGTAGGCGTCCACCATCGTGAGCTCATAGAGGTCCGTGAGGAGCGCCGGCACCATGGGTTTCCCTCCCTCCGCGCACCGTCATGAAGGTATTGCCGCGCGCGCCGAGGAGAGCGCACGGACTCGATGGCGCTCCCAAGCCGGTCTCCCCGCAGGCCGGAGGACACCGACACGGCGAACCGCGCCGTCCCGGTGTCCCCTGGATGCGACCTTTCAGCCCGCGCACAGCACTGGCGCGCGCACCCGCACCCGGTGAGGCAGGGTGCGCCTCACGGCGTGTAGACCTCCGCGGACTCCTCATCGATTTCGGTGTTGGGAGGCGTCCCGGCGATGAGCGCCCTGCCGTCAGGCAGCGCCGTCACCGTGTAGCCAATGCGAACGATGGCCGGCGCGGGGGCCATGCTCCACGTGCCCGAGTCCGGCGCATACAGCTCCGCCAGCGACGGGGCCACGACGAGCACCCTGCCATCGGCCAGCCGCACCGCCGGGCCTCCGATGGGTTCGAGGGGGGCGCCCGTCAGGCACCAGGTGTTCAGGAAGGGGTCATACAACTGCGCCGTCTTGCCCCCCGCGACGAGCACCTTGCCATCGAACAGCACCACCGGTTCGCTCCCCACGGGCGCGAGCGGAGGATGGGCCAGGCTCCAGGTTCGCGTGGCCGGGTCATACAGCTCCGCCTCGGTGACACCCACGGCGAGCACCTTGCCCGTGGGCAGCAGCGGCGCGGTGGAGAAGTGGGGTTCGGCCATGGCGCCCGCCGGGCTCCAGGTTCCCGTGGCCGGGTCGTATACCTCCGAGGACGTGAGGTAGCCGTTGATGTCCTCGCCTCCCGCCACGAGCACCTTGCCGTCCGGCAGCAGCGTCGCCAGTTGCCTGGAGCGGCCCTGGGCCATCGAGCCTGTCCGGGTCCAGGTGTTCGTGGTGGGGTCGTACAGCTCCGC
Source organism: Corallococcus sp. AS-1-12 (assembly GCF_020036995.1). Lineage (NCBI taxonomy): Bacteria > Pseudomonadati > Myxococcota > Myxococcia > Myxococcales > Myxococcaceae > Corallococcus > Corallococcus sp. AS-1-12. The sequence goes on from NZ_JAIQDD010000001.1 coordinate 343,659, forward strand.
CCCATTGGAGAAGCCCTCGACGCCCTCCAAGCCTTCGCCTCCCGCGACGAGGACCCTGCCGTCGAGCAGCAGGGTCGCTGAGTGGAAGAGGCGGCGCGCGTTCATGGGCGCGCCCGCGCTCCAGGTGTTCGTGGCCGGGTCGAACAGCTCCGTCGTGTCGAGGTAGAAGCTCCGTTTCTGCGCGCTTCCTCCCGCGATGAGCACCCTGCCGTCCTGAAGCAGCGTCGCGGTGTGGCCCCACCGGGGACCGCCGCCCATGGGGCCGGTCGGATCCCAGTGGCCCACGAGCGTGCAGTCCGGCAGCCCCTCCACCGTGAAGCTCCGGCTGGTCGTGAGGTCAAAGGCATTCGTCACGGTCACGGTCACGGTGGGAGTCGTGCCCGGGCGGATACACGTGGGCGCCGTCCAGGTGACGCGGCTGTGGGTGCCCAACTGCACGGGAGTGCCTGTCGTGCCGACACTGGAGTCCCACGCGAAGCTGAGCGTGGAGCCCTCGGGGTCGCTGGCCACCACTTCATACGTGAGCACCTGGTCCGGGCTCGCCGTGTCCGAGGAGCGGTAGGAGCGGACGATGACGGGCTCGAGGTGGTTGACCGGGGGCGTGCTGGTGACGCACAGGGCGACGGTGCCCGTGTTGTGCCCGCCACGTCCGTCGGACACGGAGACGCTCAGGCGGCAGTTGTTGCAGGCCTCGGCCGGCGCGAGCGAGGGCGTGAAGCGAGCGGTGCTGGAGACCGCGTCGGTCCAGGTTCCCGCGCACGACGCGCTCCAGGCGTACGAGAGCGAGTCCCCGTCCGGATCCGACGCCGTGACGGACACCGTCGTCGGTTGTCCGACGACGAGCTGCGTGGGCGCGGCGTCGAGCGAGGACACCTCCGGTGCGCTGTTGAAGGAGATGGACAGCTCGGCTTCGCCCTCGCCTTCGGGCAGGACGTTGACGACCAGGATCGCGCTGGAGGCCAGGCCGCGCGAGTCCGTCACGGTGAGCGTCAGCGTCTGGATGCCGGTGGACATGGGCGCCGTCCACGAGGTGAAGCGCTCGGTGGTCGACGCGAACGTGCCCGCGGTGGCGCTCCAGGCGTAGGCGATCGTGTCACCCGGGTTCGGATCCTGCGCTGAGGAATGCAGGGAGACGGTGCCTCCGGCAGTCACGGTGCTGGGGTAGGCCACCACGAACTCGATGACGGGCGCTTCGTTGTCGAAGGGCGGCGGAGGATGGAGCTGCTGGAGGGTGATGGCGACGAAGGTCGTCTGGTTCGCCAGGATGGTGACTCCGGAGGCGGAGCCGGAGAAGAGCAGGGTGCCGGAGGCGTCATAGGCCCGCGCGGCGAAGGCGCGGTCGGTGCCCGCGGGGATGTTGCCGATGGTGCCGCCCCACACGCCGTTCGTGGGCGCCAGATCCACCCAGACAGAAGGAATGTCCGGCCCTCCCGAGGCGACCGCGACGCGGGCGATGGTGGAGGAGAGGGATTGGGGCACCGAGACGGCGAACCGCGCCGTCCCGGTGTCCCCCGCGGAATTACCACAGCCCGCGCACAGCGCTGCCGCGAGCACCAGTATCAGGTGAAGGCCTGCTCTTTTCATGTTCGTCCCCCTCGCCGCGAGCGTGAGGCTCGCGAAGCAGTCGCGGTGGATGAGAGGACTTGGGACGGAGATGCGAGGAGTCTCACCCTGCCTGCGACCGGATCGACTATCCAGGATGGATGGCATTGCCGCCATGACCCGGACAGGTGGTTCACCGTCCTTGGGCTGACGACCAGAGCGCCTTCGCGTGCATCTGGCGCGGCGTGTCTCAGGACGTCGTCAGTGGGAAGCGCAGATCAGGCCCACGCAGTTGCCCGCGCCATTGTCTCGCGCGACGTTTCCTCCTCCGTCGAACGCGGTCGGCGCGAAGAGGCCATAGCCCGTGTTGCCCAGGGCGACGTTGCTGCGCACCGTGGGCTTGCCGGGCACCTGGACCCGGAGGCCATCGCCGTCGTTGCTCAGGAACTGGTTGCCGCGGATGATCCCCGTGAGCACGACGGGGACCTGCCAGTCGCGGCCGGACAGCGTCAGGCCGTCCGCGTTGCCGAAGAAGGTGTTCCCGTCGAGGTAGACCGTGTCGGCGGCCGCCTGGAGACCCGACCCGTTGTTGACGACCTGCGAGTCGATCATCGAGAGCTTTTGCGGCTGCCACACGGGCACCTCCGGCGGCGCGAGCGCGGTGTTGTTCGAGATGAGCGTGTTCTCGAACCGCATCTCGTCGCATTGGCGGAAGCCGCCGTCGTTCGGGATGGTGCTCACGGAGGCATTCCACGCGATCGTGCTCGACCTGACGCGGACGCGGCCCTGCCGGCAGAAGACGGTCAGCTCGTTGGACGTGAAGGTGGAGTCGAGGACGTCGAGGTCATGGAAGTCCACGTACATCGCGGTCCCGTTCTGGGTGAAGACGGAGGACCGCACGTCGAATAAACCGGTGGATCCGTCGGGTTCACCGTCCAGCCCGACCAGGTTCCCCCTCAGGCGGCATTCCGTGATGAGGAACCGCATCTCGGTGACGCCGTTGTAGATGGCGGCTCGGTTGTCCACGAGCTCCAGTTGGTGAAGACGCAGGTTCCGCACTCCCGAGGATTCGGTGGTCGCGACGCCATGGCCGAAGCCCTCGATCGTGCCATTGCGCACCGTGCTGTTGGTGTCGACCGTGATGCCGACAGACTCAATGTTCTCCGGTCCGGTGCGGCGGATGGTGTAGCCGCCCAGGTCGAGGACGACGCCTTCTCCGGAGACCCGGAGCGCGTAGGGGGCCGTGCCCGGACAAGAGAGGTTGTGCGTGAGCTTCGTGTGATGGGTGATCGTGTCACCGCAATGAATGGTGGTGCCGCCGCTGGCCTGGACGGCGGGCGCCCCCATGATCAATGTGGCCGTGGCGACGGCGACGACGAATCCATGCGTCCGCTGCATGTTGCCTCCCTTGGCCGGAGGAGTCCGGCCGTAGGCGGACAGGCTAGGCATTGCGCTTCCGATGGCGTCCCGCCCGGCAGTGGTGGCGCGACCGCCGCGGAGTAACGGTCTGCCTGCGTGGGAGGGTGGGGCGGCGCGGGCACGGACCGCGAAAGGGGGCCAGGAGGCAGGCGTGACGCCGTGAGGCCGCGCTTCCCCGGAGGGCTCCCTTGTGTCCCGCCCCCGCCATTTCCATCTCAGATGGGATCCCATTCGCGGAGAGCGCCATGCGCAGGTTCTTCGTCCCGATGTTGCTCATGCTGAGCCTGCTCGCTGCTCCGGCGCTGGCGGGTGACGTCGTCCATCAAGAGACGGGGCTGACCTTCTCGCTGCCTGAATCGTGGTCGGCCGGCCAGGACGGCGACGTGCTCATCGCCACGAGTCCGGACCAGAAACTCTCCATGGTCTTCATGGTGACGGACATCCGCGCGACGGAGGACCTGGTGGCGGACGTCACCCGGGAGATGGGCGGGAAGCTCCGCGATGTCGTTCTCCTGAGCGAGCCCGAGGCGCGGCGGGTCAACAACCTGATTCAGACCCATGCCGAGGGCACGGGCACCTGCTCCGATGGAACGACGTGTGACTGGGACCTCACCCTCGTGTCCGGCGCCCGGCGCAACCTCCTCGTGATGACCCTGGGGGACCTCACTTCCCGGGAGGCGACCGTCCACGAGGTGTACGAGTCCATCCGGACCGAGATGTAGCGCGCGAGGGGCTTCCGAGCCTTCCTGCCCCCACGCGGACCCATGAAGATCCATCACCTCACGGTGGCCGAGTGCCTGCACAGCCTCGACAGCCGCGAGGAGGGGCTGGCCAGCCCGGAAGCGGCGCGCCGCCTGCACGAGTTCGGTCCCAACCAGGTCTCCCATGCCCGGCAGGAATCGCTGGTGCGCCGCTTCCTGCATCAGTTCACCCACTTCTTCGCGCTCGTGCTCTGGGCGGCCGCGGCCCTGGCCTTCGTGTCCGCGTGGCAGGAGCCCGGCCAGGGCATGGAGACGCTGGGGGTCGCCATCCTGTGCGTCATCTTCGTCAACGGGGTGTTCTCCTTCGTCCAGGAGTACCGCGCGGAGCGGGCGCTCGCGTCGCTGCGCCGGCTGCTGCCCGCTGAGGTGAAGGTGCTGCGCGACTCACAGGTCGGTCTGCTGCCGGCTTCCTCGCTCGTTCCTGGTGACGTGCTCCTGCTGGACGAGGGCGACCAGGTGCCCGCGGACGCGCGCGTGCTGGAGACGCATGGCGCGCGGGTGAACAACGCCACCATCACCGGGGAGTCCGTGCCGGAGCTTCGCGAGGCCGGGCCCAGCGGTGAGGAGGAACTGGTCCACAGCCCGAACGTGGTGTTGGCGGGCACCTTCCTGACCACCGGGCGGCTGCGGGCGCTCGTCTTCGCCACCGGCATGCAGACGGAGTTCGGCCGCATCGCCCACCTCACGCAGGCGACGCCCGCGGAGCTGTCCCCACTTCAGCGGGAGATCGTCCGGCTGGGCCACATCGTCGCGGTGCTGGCCATGGCGCTCGGTGGCGTCTTCTTCCTCATCGGCCGCGCGCTGGGACTGCCTCCGTGGGAGAACCTGCTGTTCGCCATTGGCATCATCGTGGCCAACGTGCCCGAGGGGCTCCTGCCCACCGTCACGCTGGCGCTGGCCATGGCGTCGCAGCGCATGGCCCGGCGCAACGTCGTCGTGCGCGACCTCGTCTCCGTGGAGACCCTGGGCTCGGCGACCGTCATCTGCACCGACAAGACGGGCACCCTCACCGAGAACCGGATGGAGGCGCGCGCCCTGTTCGTCGCCAGTGGCCGCCATGACGCCTCGCCTCAGGCGCTGGTCTCGCTGGGTGCCTCGTACCCGCGCCTCTTCGAGGGCGCACGGCTGTGCCACATGCTCCAGGAGGTGCGTCGTGACGGGGCGCCTGTGCTGGCGGGCGATCCGATGGAGGTCGCACTGGTGCACATGGGCGCACGCGCGCGGCCGGGCCCGCTGGAGGCGAGGCGCGAGGACGAGCTGCCCTTCGACCCCGAGCGCAAGCGCCTCTCCACCGTGCACCGCATGCCGGAGGGGCGCTTGCTCCACACCAAGGGCGCGTTGGAGTCCGTGCTGGCGCTGTGCCGGGAGGTAGAGACGGAGCAGGGCGTGCGCCCGCTGACGCCAGAGTTGGCTGGACGATTCCGCGATGAAGGCGAGGTGCTCGCACGCGAGGGGTTGCGGGTGTTGGCCTTCGCGTACCGGCGTCTGCCGGATGGGGTGTCGCCGTCGCACTGGGAGGAGGGGCTGGTGCTCTCCGGGCTGGTGGGCCTGGAGGACCCCTTCCGCCCGGAGGTGCCGGCGGCCATCCAGCGGTGCCGCGAGGCGGGCATCCGCGTCATCCTCGTCACGGGGGACCATCCGCGCACGGCGGAGGCGGTGGCGCGGCAGGTGGGGTTGGTGCGGACGGAGCGGCCGGTGGTGCTCACGAGCGCGGAGCTGCGGAGGCTTTCGGACACGCAACTGCAACTGGCGCTGGACGCGCCCGAGGTGCTCTTCGCCCGCGTGGCCCCGGTGGACAAGCGGCGCGTGGTGATGGCCCTCAAGCGCAAGCGCGAGGTGGTGGCCGTCACCGGAGACGGCGTGAACGACGCGCCCGCATTGAAGGAGGCGCACATCGGCATCGCCATGGGACTGGCGGGCACCGACGTGGCTCGCGAGGCCGCGGACGTGGTGCTCGCGGACGACAACTTCGCCAGCATCGTGGCCGCGGTGGAGGAGGGGCGCGCCGTCTACTCCAACATCCGCAAGTTCCTGACGTACATCCTCACGTCCAACGTTCCGGAGATCGTCCCCTACCTGGCCTTCGTGCTGCTGCGCATCCCGTTGCCGCTGAGCATCCTGCAGATCCTCGCGGTGGACCTGGGCACGGACATGCTGCCGGCGCTGGCGCTGGGCGCGGAGCCGCCCCATGCCCGGGTGATGCACCAGCCGCCTTCGGACTTCCGGAGGCGGCTGCTAGATGCGCCGCTGCTGCTGCGCGCGTACCTCTTCCTCGGGGTGATGGAGGCAGCGGCGGGCATGGCGGCCTTCTTCTTCGTGCTGGGGCGCGGCGGATGGAGCTACGGCGAACCGCTGGCGTGGAACGCACCGCTGCACCTGCGGGCCATGGCCGCATGCCTGGGGGCCATCGTCGTGATGCAGGTGATGAACGTGCTGTTGTGCCGGACGGAGCGCGCGCCCACGTTCTCCGTGCGGCTGCGGGACAACCCGCTGCTCTTCGTGGGCGTGGCGGTGGAGCTGCTGCTGCTGGGCTTCATCGTCTACACGCCGTGGGGCAACCGCGTCTTCGCCACGGCTCCGCTGCCTGGTTCGCTGTGGCTCTTCGTGCTGCCGTTCGCTGTTGGGATGCTGGCGCTGGAGGAGGCGCGCAAGGCGTGGACTCGCCGCGTCCGGTGGCGCCGCGGCGGCAGGGGAGGGCTCCCACGCCGGGCGGTGAAGTCCCCTGTCCGCGCCCATGCGTAGATCTCCAACACAGGGCCTCAGGAGGAACCCACCATGAGCACCGCCGCCCCCGCTCCCGCGCCCCATCGTTTCGGTGGCCGCTTCATCATCGCCTTGGGCTTCATCACGCTGGGCGTGCTGTTCCTCCTCTCCCAACTGGGGGTGGGGGGCCTGGGCTGGTTCCTTGGCACCTGGTGGCCGCTGCTGCTGGTCGTTGTCGCCGTGGGCAACCTCGTATCGAGCGGCGGCAGGAGCCTGGGCGCGCTCATCCTGCTCATCGTCGGCGTGACGCTTCAGCTCGACGCGCTCGACTGGTTCTCGGTGAACGTCTGGTCGGTGGCCTGGCCGATCCTCATCGTGGCCATCGGGATCCGCATGCTCGTCGAGCCGCGCCTGCGCAACCAGCCGGCTTCGGGCGCAGTGGCCTCCAATACGCGGACCGTCGTGACAGGCGAGCGGGCCTCCGTCGTGGCCATCATGGCCGGGCGCAACGAGCGCGTCCTGTCGAAGGCGTGGGCAGGCGGTGAGGTCACCGCCGTCATGGGCGCCGCGGTGCTCCACCTGGAGGGGGCGCTGCCGGTGGAGGAGGGCGCCCACCTCCGGACCACCGCCGTGCTGGGTGGCATCGAGATCTTCGTGCCCCGGCACTGGGAGGTCGCGGTCCATGGCACGCCCCTGCTTGGAGGCATCGACGACAAGCGCCACCCGGAGCCTCCGGCGGAGGGCATGCCACGCCCGAGGCTCATCATCGACGCCACGGCCGTGATGGCTGGCGTCGAGATCAAGGACGCGTGACCCCGGGTGTCACGCGGAGGGGAATCCCGTCACCTTGCTCGCGGGAAGGGCTTCCAGAGGTAGGCCTCCAAAGCCATCAGGAGGTCGTCCGCCATTTTCAGGGCGTCGGGCCGCCAGGGGGTGGTGAAGCGCGCGTCCATGCTCGTCTGCCGGATGTGAGTCAACCATGTATGCACGTCCCGCTCCGGATAGCCCGCTCCCATCGCGGCCTCGTACAGGAGGGAGTACTCCCGGAGGAGGTAGGTGCTGAAGGTGAGGGGATCATCCGAGCCCACCGCGATGGGCACGGGAGGTGGCGCGCCTTCCTGCACCTGCGGTGGAAACAGTCGCAGGATGGGGTGGTTGCGCAGGTCCATCAGGTTGCCGATGAGCAGGTTGCTGGACGGGTTCACCTCCACGACGATGCCCCGGGCGCCCACGCCCCGGCGCATGCCGTCCTGGACGGCGCGCAGCGCCTGCACCTCCGAGGAGTCCAGGGCAACGTCGACCAGGTGCTGCCCACGCCGGTAGACCGCTTCATCCTCACGGTAGTGCTCGAGGAGGTGGCAGACATGGACGGCCTGGTGCACTTCGTGCCAGCGCAGGCGCCCGAGCGCGCGGGTGAAGGTGGTCAGCCCCAGGTCCCGGTCCTCTCTTCCCACGGGCCAGCACCAGAGCTGATGCAGGACATGGTGGGCCTCGGCGAGCACCGCGGGTGGGATGGCTCTTCCGAAGATGAACTCGGACAGATCCCGGAGGGTGTTCTCCACCTTCGGAGTCCGAGAAGGGGGCGCCTCCGCGCGAAATTCCGGCGGCATCCGGTACTGGCTGTACAGCCGCCACTCGAAGACCAGGTCCCACAGCCGGTCCTCGGCGGGCATCATCACGGTCCCCACGGATTCGGCCCATTGCTGGGGCTCGAGCCCCAGCGCGATGGCGTGGCCCAGGCGCCCACCGGTGCGATCCAGCAAGTACTGGGTGCACTCGTAGATGCGGCGCAGCCCCTCCATGAGGTGGCGGAAGTCTTCTCCCACGTGGGCGGTCATTCGCAGCGGTGGAGGGTGGCGCGCGTGGGCGAACCCGGGGGCGCATGCGGCTCCCCGGCGAACCGCGCGGTACAGGGGCGCGAGCACCCAGGTGGGCACGCTCAGCTCATCCGCGGCCACGTCCAGCCCGCGCACCAGCCACGGCAGCTTGGGAATCCTCCGCAGCAGCTCCACCAGCGAACGGACGTGCGCGGACTGTTCGACGAAGTAGCCCGCGAAGCGCCCGCCCAACTGGCGCGGGTGGAGTGCCTGCGGCTCGGCATGGGTCTCCATGCCATAGGCGAGCGGGCGGCCTTCCTCCCAGGCATGTCTGGGGTCCCGCTCCTTCTTCAGGAGCACGACCACGCCGAACTCGGGTGGGCTCCCCGCGGTGTTCCCGCTGCTCAACTTCTCCAGCACACGCCGCCAGGAGTAGGTCAGGGCCCACAGCTCCTCGGCCAGGAGGGAGGGAGTCTTCCTGGAGCCCGTGCGTATTTCGAGGGAGGCAATGGACTGGCCTCCTCCCGCCACGTCATAGGACGCCTCGGAGCGAACGGAGCGCAGCGGGCCCGTCGCCAGATGCAGTCGCCCGGAGAAGCGGATGAACCACAGCAGGCCCGCGGTCATGGGCCGCTGCACCAGGCTGCGGTAGGTGATGCAACGGATCCGCATCACCTGCCAGAAGAGTCGGGTGAAGGCGTCGTCCTCCGGGGCCTCCGGCTCGTGGGCACGGGTGTCGAGCCGGGCCAGGCCATGGCGTATGAGCCATCGCTCCCCGCCATTGGGGGTTCGCAACCGCAGCCGGACGGCGATGGGGTCGCACCGCCTCCAGACGTCCTCGATGGTCGGAGGAGGCTCGACGTTGTTCTGGAGCGCCATTGGGTGGAGGTCCGCGTAGAGGCTCCGCAGGGGCTCTAGGTCCGGCAAGAGATCCTGGGAGCCGCTCGCCAGGGAGTCCAGCGTCCGCACCAGCACCCGCCGCCGCTGGTACTGCCAGGCCGACGCGCTCGCCAGCTCCCGCAGGAACTCCGGCAGGGATCTGTTCTGGCCGCGCAGGAGGTACTCAGCAAGCACGCAGCGCGCCACCGCGGCGGCCAACAGCCATCGCAGGAACAGCGTTCCATCACCAAAGGGGAGGTTCGGCCCCCGCAGCACCTCGTGCTCCAGCGAGGGGTTCCCCAGCGCTGACAGCAGGGCGGCCCACAGGAGGGGAAAATCCATGCCCGCGCCGATGTGGTGGTGGATCTCCGCAACGCCCCGGTCCAGCAGTTGGCGTATCAGGAGGGGGGGATCGATGTTCACCCGAAGCGGAGGAGGTTCCTCCCGCACCGCGGAGAGGAGCAGATCCTCCGGCATGGCGAAGAGGAGCCAGCGATAGTGGGTGAGGGCATCCACCGCATCGACATCCGTGCGCAGAGCGATGTCGGTGACACCGGGACGGCGCTCCAGATGTGCCTCGGCCAGGGCACGCAGGTAGCGGGCCATGGGCACGCGGTGCAGGCCGCGCCGCCCCTGGTCCCGGCTGGACGTGGCGAACCAGAACTCGTCTCGCAGGGCGACGAGCCGGTCCAGGGACCAGCCGCTGGCATGTTCCGAAAGGCGCTGCTCGCACTCCCGCCACAGGTCCGAGGTCCGCTGTCTGTCCTTCCGGGAGTCCGGCGCGGGCTCCAGCGTGATCAAGCCATCCGTAAAGGCCTTCTCGCTGGTCAGTGGAAAGCTCGCCACTTCGGCTCGCATATAGGCTTCGGGAATGCTCCGTGGCGCTACCGCGCCCAGTGTCCTGCCCTGTCCGGAGTGCATCATGGCGGCTCCGCTTCCTGGGCGAGTTCCTGCTTCCAGTTTTCATCCCTGGGCATCAGCTCCTGGAGTTCATGGGGTGTCAGCAACTGGAGCACTTCGAGCTTGCGACCTTTGCGGTAGTTGTCGTGGTCCACGGTCCTGAACCAGGCCCAGAGCACCTGATTCAACCACTGGCGCTCCCGGAACCTTGGCCGCATGGGCCGTCCGGTTTCCTTGAACAGGCGTTCGTAGGAGGCGGAGCAGGTGGCCCGCTCACGCACCAGGAGCTCCCGGTTCCGGGTCAGAAGATGAAGGTGGTTCTCCCAGAAATTCAGCAACGAGTTCCAGCCCGTGTCGTTCATTCCACCCCCATCCCACGCCAGCAGGCGTGAGAGCAGGGGGGATGGCGCGAACTCCGGAAGCATGAACAGGGGAAGAGACTCTTCCAGCCATTGCCCCCCGATCCAGCTACGGTCGTAGTGTCTGCATTCAGCTTGAACGAACCGGTAGAACTCGCCCACATGACGGCGGACGCGCTGTTCGTAGGCCTCCAGCGGATTCGTCTCAATCCCCCCCTGTTCGGTCAGGGCGTCACTTGCGAAGAGGGTCCCCTTCCAATCCCACTTCCCCCGTTGCGGCCCCGCGATCGAGCAGAGGTTGTCGACCCATGCCGCCTGGACGAAGCGGAAGCATGACTCCGCGAAGCGGAGATGGGACCTGTCCGTCCGCGCGAAGGCCTTCTTCGCCCTGAAGAGCGCGGCCTTCCACTGCACGGTGAAGAGCATGAAGTCGAAGTAGGTCTCCCATCTGGGAAGAGTCCATGGAAACTCAATCTGCACGTGGGGTTCGAGAGCGGAGTGCTCCACCCAGAGCTCATGCAGTGTCACCACGAGGTCGGGAGTCATCTCCTGGGCGCTCGCGGTTTCGACCAGGACCCGGGGCTCCTCCTCCTCCGACAACATCAGCACGTCGTGCAGGAGCATGAACCAGCCCGCGACATCCGGAGGGAGCGGGACGGAGCGACCGGGCGATTCGAGGTCGTCCAGCCTGAGGATGAGGTCGCCGAAGCGGCGCAGGTGGAGTTGACGGCTCAACACCCTGCTGCTGGACAGGTCCTTCTTCCAATTGCGACTGCCATCCAGCCGTACCTCCTCTTCCTCCCAGCGGGGCCACTCCACCACGTCCGCCAGGGTGGTGCGTTTGTCCTTGCGAACGGGTTGCCCGGTGAGATCCAGGAAGATCTTGTGCCGGTTGTTCCGCCGGATGATGCGGTTATGCAACTGCTCGCTTGCCCAGGCTGGCAAGTCGCTCTCGTCAATGGCACGGCGAAGCATGAGGGTCGCCACCGTGACTGCCCCATCCCCCGCCTCGCCCCCATCGTCTTCCTGGCGCCGCCACTCGCGGTAGAGGGCGTGCCAGAGGTCTTGCAGGGTGCGCGCTGGGATTGAAAGCGCCAGCCTGGCTGCGTACGTGAGAACAGGCGCCTCTATTTTCTGGCCTTCTTGAGGGGTCGGGGACTGTTCTTCCAGGCTTCGGTCTGCATCCTTGCTCTTTTCCCTGAGGTGGGTGTCTTGCTCATTGACCTGGAGGGACTCGTGGTATGCCTTTGACACCTCGCCATCGAGCCGTTTGTGGATATCGAAGAGCGCGGAGAAGTGCTCCAGTTGTTCCCCCCGGCTGGACTCTTTCCTATGTGGCAGTTTGAGCCCATCCAGCAGCTTATGGAGGCTCGGCCGCGCATCAGAGTCATGTGTCTGATCGCCGGGACCGTATGGATACCACCAGGCGCGATCCGGGCTGACGGTGTCGAGTTCGATCCGATAGCTGGGGGGGAGTGCCCGGCGGAGCGTGGTGGCGGCCTGGCGACGGGCAATGGCGATTGATTCCGCTTCCCCGCTTGCACCAATGCCTGTCTGGCCCAAGGTGATGAGCTCCTTCTGGAAGGAGCGCTCCATGAAGAGCTGGAACTCCTCCGCGCCAGCCGCCAGGACGAACCAGATCCTCCGGCTGGAGACCATCCGGGTGAGCTTCACGATGCTGTAGAGGTGATCGATGCTCCGGTCCACATTGTCGATGGGGAGCACGAGGAGCACCTGCGGGCCGCCCGCGGAACCGAAGCGGGGGATCGACAGTGTGCGGGACACCTCCTCCATGGCCATGCGGAAGTGTGGCTGGAAGTCCGTGAAGGTGTCGGACGACTTGATCTGCAGCTCCGCGCGCGTGCGGTCATCCGTGGACCGGATGGCCTCCCACATGAGGGTGGCGTCCTGGACGAGCCGGTCCAGTTGGCCCCACGCCTCCTCCGCACTCTCCTCGAGGAGGGAGGAGTGAGATGACGACGTGCCTCCGTGGACGGAGCCGCCGGTTTCGGACTGGCCGAGCGCGGCGCTCACGCGGACCAGGAAGGTCGCCAGCAGGTTGGCGTCCGCGTGAAGCGGCTCCAGATCGAGTGGATCCAACCAGATGACGCGCTTTTCGATGTCCTGGAAGAGCTGCGCCAGAGGATCCAGCTCCGGCTTCACGTCCTCCAGCTTGCGACTCCCGTAGAGAAAGGTCCGCCAGTCCTGGAGCGCCTGCGCGGCGCTGAGCAGGACGGTGGTCTTTCCAGTACCGCGTTCGCCGGAGATGAGAAGGCTGGTGGAGAGGTGCTCGTCCTGGTTGGGTTGGGTGCTGGTGTCGCAGGCGGCCCTCAGCCACGCGATGAGATCACGGAGGGCATCCTGCGTTGGAGGCAGGAGCTCGTCCCATCGGTAGGCCTTGGCCTCGGGGATGGGGGTAGGGCTGAACAGAGAGGACGGTCGGTTCTTCTTTGGATCCGGTGCCATGCAGGAACCATGGCAAGTGGTGCAACCCCGTGAACCAAGCGGGGAGTAGGGCGAAGCTAGGAACGCCCGGAGTTGGAATACCCATGCGTTCCCTGCCAGGGGCGCTGGCGAAAGTCGCGGGTTCCCCTGTTCGAAGCCAATGGCTACTCAAGGGCTGTCCAGCGAGGGGCCGCTCACCCAGGAGCAGTCCTTCATCCTCCAGCAGTGCATCCAGAGGTTGACGCGGGCCTGGGTAAGCATTGACCGCCCCCCGAGGCAGCCCTGAATACAGTCATCCAGGTCATGAGCGCTGTGATGCTGGTGTTCATCTTCGGAATAGCCCTGGGCCGCTACCAGAGCTACTTCAGGGACATCAACGAAGGCAGCATCCTGCTCTTCAGCCTGCTGGGCGCGGGTGGGGCCATCATCTCCAACATGATGACGAAGGATCCCTTCATCTTGTCCGTGGGGCCCACGACGCGATACTTCGTCTACTACCTGTTCGCCAAGCCGGTATTGGGTGGCTTTACCGCTGCTTTCATCTATCTCCTGGTCAAGTCCGGGGATTTCCTCGCGAAGCCGCCCTCGCCGTTCCTCATGGGCTGCATCGCGGTGGCTGCGGGCTTCTCCGGCGACCGGCTCCTTGGCGCGACCATGGACAAGGTGATGGCGAACCTCTTCAAGTCCTCCGAGAAGGCGCTCGTCAAGCCCGAGGCATTCGCCAAGGGCGAGTAGCGCCGCGTCAACCATCCGTTTCTCGCAGTCTCATGGATACAAACTCAGGAGGAACGGGTCGTAGGTGTCCGGCGTGGTGGGCTGGAGCGTCCCCGTGCCGAAGTCCACCGGGCCACGGAAGCCTCCTGTCACGGCGACCTCTCCCTCGCGCGAGACGCCCAGGCCCGTGAAGAGCGTGGTCTCCTCCGGGAAGGTGCGCACCCAGTCGCGCGCTCCCTCCACCCGGTCGTACTTGTTGACGAAGGCGTACAGGGAGGAGTCGGGGGGCAGTGGGCCCGAGCCCACGTTGTCTCCCGGCATGGCCGTACCGAGCACCGTGACGCGATCCTCGTGGTCGGAGCGCACCTGGGAGACGAGCCAGCCCAGCTTGTGGCCCCAGCGGTCGTCTCCGTCGCGCGTCATCGCGAGCACCATGCCCGTGCTGCCCACCGCGCGCCCGATGAAGGTGCGCCCGTCGAACGTGAAGCGGCCCGTGAACCGGCCCACGGGCATCACTCGGTTGCCGTGCACCGCGATGTCGTTGAACCGGGTGAGGGCGGTCGCGCCCTTGAGCGTGCGCGACCAGACATGCCGCCCTGACGCGCTGAAGCGGGCCACCACGGCCGTCTCCACGCCCGGCGCGGACGGCCGCAGCGCGCCGCCTCCAAAGTCCGTCGCTTCGTCGAAGGAGCCGGCGATGTAGAGGTCGTCCTGCTCGTCGGTGGCGACGCCCCCCAGGAAGGCGGTGGCCGGCGAGGCGAAGACGCGGTCCCACAGCCAGGCCCCGTCGCGGGTGTACTTCACCAGGAAGGCGGAGACAGGCCCCGTGCTGCGCGGGCCTCCACCGAAGTCCGCTGGCCCCTCCACGGCGCCCGCGAGGATGACCTGGTCCTTGCTGTCGACGGTCAGCCCGGGCGCCCCGTCGTAGTTGCCTCGCAGGGTCCGCACCCAGCGCACCTCTCCGTCGCGCGTGAACTGCGCCAGGAAGAAGCCCGTCACCGTGACGCCTCCGAGCACCACCGGGTGGGAGGTGTTTCCTCGCACGGTGATGTTGCGCTGATGGTCCGTGGCGGCGACCTCGAAATAGGTGTCCGGGAAGAGGGCTCCCTCCGCCGCGCCATAGCCGTGGGACCAGAGCAGCCGCCCATCGCGCGCGTACTTCACGATGAAGGCGTTGTGCCCGGACTCCGCGGCGACCGCGGGCAGCGCGCCGCCGCCGAAGTCCGGTGCACCTTCGTACGTGCCGACGACGATGTTGGCGCCGTCCCGGTCCGTGGTGACGTCACCCGGCAGGACGTTACCTCCCGGTGAGCCCACGCCCCGGCGCACCCAGCGCGTCTGGCCCCCGGCATGCCGCGTGTCCAACGAGGCCTCGGAGCTCCGGGCCCGGGCCGTTTCCACGGGCTCCAGACCACACCCCGTGGCCAGCGTCACGCCCAGCCCCCACCCCATGATGACCCACGCCCTCATGCCCGTCATCGTCGCCTCCGGACCGCTGGTACCCGCGCCCGTGGCGGGCGCGGTGCGGTAAGGAGGGTTGGCAATGCCAGCCGCCCTGGACACCCGTGCGGAGGTCGCACGGGCGTGTTGGCGTGCCTTGAAGGCGGACGGGGATGTCGGGCCGCTTACGCCTTGCCCTTCGTCGCGCCCCCACCAATCTGGATGCGTTTGGGCTGGACCTCGGGACGCTTGGGGATGTTCAGGGTGAGCACGCCGTCCTTCAGCTCCGCGTTGACGTGGTCCACGTCCACACCCTCCGGCACCGTGAAGGTGCGGCTGAAGCTGCCGTGGCTGCGCTCGTAGGTGAAGAAGCGCTCGCCCTCCTCGCGCTTCTCCTCCTCACGCTTGCCGCTGATGGTCAGCCGCTGTCCGGTGACGGAGATCTCCACGTCCTCCTGCTTCATGCCCGGCAGGTCCGCCTTGAAGACATAGGCGTCCTTCGTCTCCTTCACATCGAAGTCCGGGGTGAGCGCCCAGCCCTCCTCACCTCCTGGAATCATCCTGCGCAGCAGCGCCGCCGGCTCCCCGTGGAGCAACTCGTGCATCTGCGCGAACGGGTCCCACGTCTGCTCGCTGCGCGCGAGCTCCCGCGCACGCCGGATGGGAAGCAGTGCCATGACTCATCTCCTCGCTCATGCCGTACGCCGCGCGGCATGCGCGGCGGGCCTCATGCTCCACGGAAACGATGAATCGCCACGTCCGTGATGCAACGGGGTGGGGCGGCTTCGCCCGGCGCCTGGTCCTCGCGCCGCCCACAGAGGGGCTCATCCCCACTGGAGGACGAGTGCCTCCTCTCCCTCCAGCACCACCCGCGTCCGGGGGCCCAGCCGGCGTGCCTCCCGGTCCATGACGCCACACAGCCATTCGGCGTCTCGCAGTGCGGCGCGGTGGGGCCGGAGTTGACGCAGTTGCATGGGACGCATGCGCAGGCTGACGAGCTGGCCGCTCATCGGGTCCACCGACGCCAGGTACATCAAGGCCAGGTCGGGTCGGTAATCCTCGTGGCCGTGGATGCCCTCGTAGTCGTTCAGGAAATCACCGCACCCATGGAGGATGAGCTTGCCCTGGTGGACCTCGATGCCTCGGGGGTGGTGCGAGGAGTGACCGTGGACGACGTCCACGCCGGCCTCCTCGATGAGCGCATGGGCGAAGGCCCGCCGGACCTCCGGCACCGTGTAGCCCCAGTTGCCGCCCCAGTGGATGGAGGCGATGACGACGTCTCCCTTGCGCTTGATGGACGCCACCCGTTCGCCCAGACGCCGCGCCGTCGCGAGGGACAGGTCGGGCAGCAGGTCCACGCCCGGCCTGTCCCTCCCCGCCGCCCATTCCGGCGGAATGCCGCTGCTGTCGTCTCCGCACGAGAACACGACGACCCGCCTCCCAGGTCCCACCTCCAGGCAGGCGGGCCGACGGGCCTCCTCCAGGTCTTCCCCCAGCCCCGCGGTGGCGACTCCCAGCTTTCGGAGCGTGGCGAGTGTCTCCGTCAGCCCCGGGTAGCCCCAGTCGAGCACGTGGTTGTTCGCCAGCGCGCAGCAGTCGATCCGGGCCGCCGTGAGACAGGCGGCGTTCTCGGGGTGCATCCGGTAGTGGATGCCCTTGTCGGGCCACCACTGCTCGCTCGTGGTGATGCTTGTCTCCAGGTTGATGAGCCGGATGTCGGGCGCGGCCGCATCCAGTGCGGCGAGCGCTTCCCCCCAGATTTCTCCGAAGCCGACGGGCTTGCGGATGGGGCCGCTGTGCTCCTCGGCCAGCGCGACGTAGTCCCGGGCGTCTTGGAGATAGGACTCGTGGATGCCGGGTGGAGCGGGGTGGGGCAGGACCTGATCAACGCCCCTGCCGGTCATCACGTCGCCGCACAGGAAGAGAGAGATCGCCCGAGCTGGCTGGAAGTCCGCGTCCATCTTTCGCTCCATCACACGCTTCCCCTGGAGAACGATGCGGCCCGCGACCGACAGCGGACAGGCCCAGGCAAGGGCTGGCGGGGCCTGGGCGTTGCGCCGCCTGGTCAACAGGTGGGCGGCCCACGGCCTGGCTCCAGCTTCAGACCTCGCCGCCTTGAATGCCCAGCTCGCGGTACAGCGGCGCCAGCGCCTGCTCCAGCAGGGCCTGGTGCTCCGGGTCGAGCGCGCCCTGACCGCTGCCCACCTTCCCCTCGCGGATGAAGCTGCCACGCTCCGGCCTGCCCCGGAGCGGGTCGAAGCGGTGTGTGTTCCGCTTCATGTAGTCGAAGCTCGTCTTCTCCAGGATGCTTGGAAGCCACGCGTCCTCCAGCCGCAGGCCCAGGAACGTGGCGATGCGCCGGCACTCGCGCTCCCGGTTCGCGACCAGGTCCGCGTAGCGCACGTGCAGGACGTTCGGGTCCTGGCGGTGCGGCCACCACGACCGCAGATGCGATGACCAGCCGTTGTGCCGCAGCGCCCCCTGGAGGTACTGCGCGAAGTCCTGGCTCCCTCCCTGACGGAGGACCTGCTGGTGGTAGTAGGAGAGCAGGCTGTCGGAGGCCGCACGCGTGACGTAGAGGATCCGGCTGCTGGCCGGGGGCCTCAAGAGCGCGTGGTTCTGGTGCGTCTTGATGATCCGCGGCGACGGCAGCGCGGCCAGCAGCGCCCGGCCCTCCGGCTTCGTCCCCAGCGTGTCCAGGAAGGGGGAGACGTCCTGGATGTGTTCGAACTCGCCGCGTCCCTCGTGCAGCAATTGAAAGACAATCTGTTGCATCCACGTCGTCCCGGCCTTCGCCGCGGTCGCGACATAGATGTCGCCGGGCAGCGGCTTGAGCAGGACGTACCGCGCCCGGAACCACGCGTAGGCCCCCCGCAGGCCCGCCCATTGGTACTTCAGCCGGAGCCTCCACCCAGGCTTTGTTCGGGAAGCGCGCGGCTTGGCGATGTTCACTCGGTCCCCCTGGCAAGTGTTCCGGATAATCTAGATAAACTTGTTTAGTTGGCGTTGTTGGATTTTGTTGATTTGTCTCCCAGCCACCAGTCAGGATGGCGCCTCTCCGGAGACACGAAGCCATGCCGATGGATCCCCGAGCCGCGAGTTTGATGGCGCTGAAGAACTGGGCGCAGCAGCGTGAAATCGAGCCCGCGAAGATCGCGCGTCTGGTGGAGGGGCTGTCCTCGGCGGAGGTCCGCGGCGCGCCGCTCCAGAACCCCGTGATGATGTGCCCGGGGCTGGAGGCGAAGCCTTGGCACGACCCCCAGCGCTACGCCTTCGTCGCGGCGCTGGAGCAGGCCTTTCCCGCCATCCGCGCGGAGCTGCTGGAGCAGTACGGCAGCCTGAGCACCCACCCCGAGTCCCGCATGCTCGCGGTCCGCGGCAAGTGGGACACGTTCTACTTCTTCAACACGGGCCACCGGTTCGCGGAGAACCAGGCCTCGTGCCCCAACACCACCCGGGCGCTCTCGCACGTGCCGGGCATCGAGGTGGCGGGGATGGCCTACTTCTCCGTCATGGCCCCGGGGACGCAGGTGAAGCCCCACTGCGGCTTCACCAACACCCGCATCCGGTGCCACCTGGGGCTCGTCGTTCCCCCGGACTGCGAGATGCGCGTCGGCAGCGAGACGCGCGGCTGGGAGGAGGGGCGTTGCATCGTGTTCGACGACTCCTTCGAGCACGAGGTCCGCAACGACTCCGACCGCTTCCGGGCCGTCCTCCTCGTCGACACCTGGCATCCGGACCTCAGCGAGGTCGAGCGTCAGGCGCTCACGTTCCTCATGTCGTCCTGGAAGGCCTTCCTCAACTGAGCGGAGGGCCGGCGCCGCGCTCAGGCCGGCTGACGCCGGCCCGGCATGCGGTTCGCCACGAGGAAGAGCGGGTCGATGCTCCGCACCCGCTCCTCCGGAGGCAGCGTGCGCAGTTGGCGCGTGACGAGGTGCAGCTCCGTGCAGCCCGCGATGAAGCCGTCCACGTCGTGGGTGCGGACCAGCCGCTCGCACAGCGCGGTCGCCTCGGTGGCGTCCCCGTGCTTCTTGAGCCGGTAGATGACCTCGTGCAGCTCCGCCTGCTCCTCGGGGGTGGTCCAGTGCAGGTGCGGCTCCGCCGCGCGCCAGCGCTCGTTGCGCTCGAAGACGCGCGCGGTGCGCGTGCCCTGGCTGGAGAGGATGAGCCAGCGCTTCCCGGACGCGATGACCTCGTCGAGCACCATGTCCACGAGGGACACCGTGAGCTCACGCAGCGCGGGGGAGACGTATCCCAGGAAGTGATGCATGGTGACACATGCAATCACGATGCGCTGGGCGCCGAGCGACCGCAGCCGGCCCATGACGCCTTCGAGCCACCGCACGACCGCCGTCTCCTCGCCTCGCAGGATGGCCTGCGTGCGATCCGGCACGTTCGGGTAGGACAGGAGGATGCACGCGGGCCCCTCCTGCTCCAGCTCGAAGGGGTTCTCCTCGTAGATGGTCTTCAGGAACTCCGCGGAGGCCAGGGGCCCGAGTCCTCCGACGATGCCCAGCAGCTCCCTGGGAGCCGGGACCCCGTCGACGTCCCAGGCCGGTGTGCGGATGGGCTGAACTGGCGCGATGTCCAAGGAGTGGCTCACGGGAGATCCTAGCTGGCTTGTTTTACAATATTTCCAAGATAAAAGCACCTGATAAACCGGATTGGGCGTTCTCACGCCCGAAAGTGCTCCATGGCCACCATCGTCCTCGCGCCCCTGCCCGTGCCGGGTCACGTCAATCCCAGCCTGCGAATCGCCCGGTCGCTCCAGGGGCGGGGGCACCGGGTGCACTACCTGGGCATCCTGGAGCTGGAGGACGAGGTGCGCGCGGAGGGCTTCGAGTTCACGCCCCTGTTCGCGGACGTCTTCCCCAAGGGGAAGCTGAGCGAGCTGCGCGCGACGGCGGCGCGGCTGAAGGGCCCCCGGCTCTTGTGGTTCCTGCGCACCCAGGCCGCTCGCTTCAACCAGGCCCTCCAGCGGATGGTGGACGGGGAGGTGGATGACACCCTGCGAGCGCTGCGGCCGGACCTGCTCATCTGTGACGAGAAGCTCCGGCACCTGTCCGTCATCGGGCATGGCCTGGGCATCCCGGTGCTCCAGATGAACGTGACGATTCCTCCGGAGCTCATCCCGCGCGAGGCCGGGGCGGAGCGGGGGCCGGGGCGCGGCGGCGCGATGCCGGGCGAGCGGCTCCTCACGGCGCTCGGGTTCTTTCCGCGCCTGCGCCCCTCGCTGCTGGCGCTCGCGCGCAAGCACCACTATCCGCTGAAGGAGGCCCGGGGCATGCCCGCGCTGGATCGCGCGCTGTCTCCGGAGCTGCTGCTGTGCCCGCGCGAGTTCGCGGAGGTCCGCGTGCCGAGCGCCCCGGGCGAATACTGCTACATCGAGCCGTGCATCGACCGCGACCGCCGCGAGCCCGACTTCCCCTGGGAGCGGTTGAGTGGGGAGCGTCCGCTGGTCTTCTTCGCGCTCGGGACGCTCGCGGCGACTTCCGCGCACAACCTGCGCATCCTCCGCGAGGCCTTCCTGGCGGCGGGGCGGCGTCCGGACCTCCAGTTCGTCATCGCGGTGGGTTCGTCGATGGAGCCGTCGATGTTCGACGTGCCTCCCGGGGTCATCGCCGTGAAGGTCGCGCCGCAACTGGGGCTGCTGCGCAAGGCGGCGGTGATGGTGAACCACGCCGGCACGAACAGCGTGAAGGAGTGCATCGCGTTCGGCGTGCCCATGGTCTCCATCCCGCTCCAGTTCGATCAGCCGGACATCGGGCGGCTGGTCGAGCTGCACGGGGTGGGCCGGACCATCGCGCCCCGCGACTTCACCGCGGATCGCCTGCTCGCCGCGCTCGATGGCGTCCTGAAGGATCCGGCCTGCAAGCAGGCCTGTGAGCAACTGCGGACGCACTTCCTCCACTCCGAGCAGACGCGCGAGGCCGCGGGCCCCATCGAGGCGTTCATCGGCCGGCGAGCGCATGGAGGGCCGGCTGCCTCGGCTCAGCCCCAGGCAACCGGGAGCTGACACCTCACTGTCACAGAACCCGGAGTTGCGGAATCACGACATTCCAATATCGTGATGCCGTCATGTCGGCCGCCATCACGTCCTTGGAGGTCCGTTCCGCCACCCGCCTCTTCAAGGCGCTGGGGGACGAGACGCGCCTGCGCATCGTCGCGCTGCTCAGCCACGGGGAGCTGTGCGTCTGCCACTTCGAGTCTGCTCTCGGTCTGACGCAGTCGAACACCTCCCGCCAGCTCGCCGTGCTCAAGAACGCTGGCGTCGTCGAAGCGCGCCGTGACGCGAGCTGGGTCTACTACCGGCTGGCCCCGCAGATGGACGAGGTGTGCAAGGCGCAGCTCAAGGCGCTGGTCGCCGCCTTCTCCAGGCACGACGTGCTCCGCGAGGACGTGGCGCGCCTCCTCAAGACCCGCGGCCCCAACGCCTGCCGGTAGCTCACGGACCTCTTGCCCCTTTGCCCCTGTTCCCCATGACCGCCGCGCCCTCTTCCAGCATCGTCAAGAAGCTCTCCGTCATCGACCGGTTCCTGCCGGTGTGGATCTTCGCCGCCATGGGCCTGGGCATCGGTCTGGGCCGCGCCTTTCCGGACCTGGGTGCCCGGCTGGACAAGGTGAAGCTGGACACCGTGTCGCTGCCCATCGCCATCGGCCTCTTGTGGATGATGTACCCGGTGCTGGCGAAGGTGCGCTACGGCGAGCTGGGCCGGCTGCGCACGCGCGGCAAGCTCTTCACCCTCTCGCTGGTGCTCAACTGGCTGGTGGGGCCGGTGCTGATGTTCGCGCTGGCCTGGCTCTTCCTGCCGGACCTGCCGCACTACCGCAACGGCCTGGTCCTCATCGGGCTGGCGCGCTGCATCGCCATGGTCCTCATCTGGAACATGCTCGCGTGCGGCAGCAACGAGGTGGCCGCCGTCCTGGTGGCCCTCAACTCCATCTTCCAGATTCTCTTCTACTCGGTGCTGGGCTGGCTCTTCCTCACGGTCATCCCGGGCTGGCTGGGCGCGGATGTCACCGCGTTCGACGTGTCCATGGGGAGCATCGCCAGGAGCGTGCTCATCTTCCTGGGCGTGCCCCTGGTGGCCGGAGCGCTGACGCGCGTCGGCCTCACCCGGCTCAAGGGCGAGGCGTGGTACGAGCAGCGCTTCCTGCCGCGCCTGGGCCCCACCGCGCTCGTCGGCCTGCTCTACACCATCGTCCTGATGTTCGCGATGCAGGGCGAGAAGATCACCCGCCTGCCGCTGGACGTGGTGCGCATCAGCATCCCGCTGGTCGTCTACTTCGCCGTCATGTTCACCAGCGCCTTCATGCTCTCGCGCCGGCTGGGCTTCAGCTACGAGGAGACGGCGTCACTGTCCTTCACCGCGGCCGGCAACAACTTCGAGCTGGCCATCGCGGTGGCGGTGGGCGTGTTCGGCATGGCCTCGGGGGAGGCGCTGGCGGGGGTGGTCGGACCGCTCATCGAGGTGCCCGCCCTCATCGCGCTCGTCTACCTGTCGCTGTGGCTCAGGCGGCGGCTCTTCCCCGAGGCCCGTGACGCCGTGCTGCCCCGCCGCTTCGACAACACCTCGCCTCCTCCCTCGGGGTCCTCGCGATGAACACGGTCATCTTCGCCTGTGTCCACAACGCCGGCCGCTCGCAGATGGCGGCGGCCTTCTTCAACGCCCTGGTGGACCCGGCCAGGGCGCGTGCCGTCTCCGCCGGGACCCAGCCCGGTGAGCGCGTTCATCCCGAGGTGCAGGCCGCCATGGCCGAGGTGGGCATCGACCTGTCGGGGGCCCGGCCCCAGCGCCTCACGGACGAGCTGGCGCAGGGCGCTCAGTGGCTCATCACCATGGGGTGCGGCGACGCCTGCCCGTACGTGCCGGGGTTGAAGCGGGGTGACTGGCCGCTGGAAGACCCCAAGGGCAAGCCGGTGGAGCGCGTGCGCGAGATTCGCGATGACGTGCGCGCCCGCGTCATGGCGTTCCTGGAGCACGAGGGCTGGGCGCGCCGGGCGGATGGAGCCCGGAGCGTTTGAGTCATCCCCCTGGCTGGGGCTGGGACTCACCCCGGGCTTGATGGGCTGCCAGGGCGTGGAGCCGCTCCAGCCCGACAGGCTCCCGGGCCATCCACGGGACGAGCGCGACACGTCGGGCATGGTCGCGCACGACCCGAGCCACCTGCTCGGCCTCGGCTCGCATCCGCTCGCGCAGCAGCGCGTCCTGGCTGCCGGTGGCGAGCAGGCTGTTGTTGATGATCCACGCCCACGGCTCGATGCCCGCGCGGCGGAGATCCTCTTGCAGGTGCGCGGCCTCCGACACGGGCGTTGTCTCGGGGAGCGCGACGAGGAGGACGCGGGTGTAGGCCGGGTCGCGCATGCGCATCAGCGGGGTGAGGAGCTTCAGGTGCTCTGGCGGCAGGTTGCGCGTCAGTTGCCGGTGGTAGGCCCCGGTGGCGTCCAGCAGGAGGAGCGTGTGGCCCGTCGGTGCCGTGTCGAGCACCACGAACGAGGTGCGCGCCTCGGAGACGAGATGGGA
The DNA here is from genome assembly GCF_020036995.1 of Corallococcus sp. AS-1-12. NCBI lineage: Bacteria > Pseudomonadati > Myxococcota > Myxococcia > Myxococcales > Myxococcaceae > Corallococcus > Corallococcus sp. AS-1-12. The sequence continues at coordinate 367,163 of NZ_JAIQDD010000001.1, forward strand.
GAACGCGTGGAACACGGCGACCTCCTCGGTGCAGGGGGAGGCCAGGTCCTCCAGCAGCAGGGCGCGGCCCTCGTCATCGAGCTCCGCCTCCCTGCGGCGCAGCGTCTTCTCGATATACTCCTGGGTCTCGGCGCGGGGGTCGATCCGGCTCACCTGGAGGTTCGGAAGAGAGCCTTCGAGCGTCGAGGCGACATGCGCGGCCGGATCCGTGGTGCTCAGGTGGACGGAGTGGCCTCGCGTGGCGAGCTCCGCGGCGATAGCGCAGGCGAGCGTGGTCTTCCCGACGCCGCCCTTGCCCATGACGAGGATGAACCCATGGCCGGGCGCGGCGAGCTCGTCGATGAGCCCCGAGAGCGAGGCCGTGGGGTGGGGCGGGGGCGCGGTGATCCCGCGCTCCGGAGGCGGCTGGAGGGAATCGTCGAGCAGGGCGCGGAGGTGCTCGATGCCGAGCATGTTGAAGGCCCGCAGCGGCACCTGCTCGGCCGGCAGTGAGCGGAGCGCTGGCGGCATGCGCGCGAGCGCGGCTTGCTCCCGCTCCCGGATGGCCAGGGCGATCGGATCCGACGAGGCCGTGGGCCGGAAGACGCCGTTGATGACCAGGCGCTGGTGGACCAGCCCCAAGGCGCGCAGCTCGGCCGCGGTTCGCTCCGCCTCCTGAAGCGCCGCGCGCTCCGGCCGCGTGACGAGCACGACGGTTGTGAGCTGGGGATCGGCGAGGGCGGCGAGGGCCGTGGAGAAGCGCTCCCTCCGCATCGTGAGCCCTGAGTGGGGCCCGAGGCAGGAGGCGCCGCGGGTGTTGGTGTCGAGGAAGTCGGTCCAGGCCCGGGGCAGGCTGAGCAGGCGCAGGGTGTGGCCCGTGGGGGCCGTGTCGAACACGACGTGCTCGAACTGCTGGCGCCACGTGGCTTCGAGGAGCCCGGCGAACTCGTCGAACGCGGCGATCTCCGTGGTGCAGGCGCCGGACAGCTCCTCGCGGATCTTCTTCACCTCCGTCTCGGAGGCGTGCCCGAGGAAGGGCGCGAGGACCCGCTCCCGGTAGGCGTCAGCGGCGGCTTCGGGATCGATGTTGAGCGCCATCAGGCCCGGGACCCCGGGAACGTCCCTGGGCTGGCGCGACAGCTCGACGCCCAGCATCTCGTCGAGATTGGAGGCCGGATCCGTGCTGACGAGCAGCACGCGCCTGCCCGCATCCGCCAGCCGGATGGCCGTCGCGCAGGCGAGCGAGGTCTTGCCCACTCCGCCCTTACCCGTGAAGAACAGATAGGGGGTTCCGGAAGCTGTCGGTGGCATGCGGAACGATGGCGCATCCCCCCTGGATGGAGGAAGTGCGGCACCGGCCCATGGAGAGCAAGGGCGTTCGGCTGGCCGTGCTCTCCCTGGGACTCCGCCTGCCGCGCCCCCTTACGGCGTGTCGTCTCCGGGCAGGGCGAGCGCCGAGCCAGGTCCTCGCCGCGGAAGCTCGCTCATGCGCCGCGTGGGTGCCTGCGTGATGGCGTCGATCAGCGTCTGGAAGTCCTCCGCCATGGCCGCGATGCGCTCGGGGGCGAACAGGTGGGCCCTGTATTCGAACGTGCCTCCCAGGCCCGCCGCGTCCTCGACGACGTTGAGCTTCAGGTCCGTCAGGGACTGTTCGCGCTGGAGCGGGACCACGGAGACGGTCAGGTCCGCCACGGGGGCCGGGCGGTGCTGCTCCACGGCGGTGAAGGAGAAGCCGACCTGCCACGGCGGTGGCATCCTCGCCGCCAGTTCGACGTGCGGGAGGCCCTGGTGCTGGAAGGCCTCCAGGTACGTGCCCCGGACCCGGCGCAGGACGTCCACGAAGCCGGGGTCTCCCGTCAGGTCCGTGCGGACCACCAGGTAGCCCGCGAACATGCCCGGCAGCTTCTCCAGCTCCGGACGCGGGCGGTTCGCGTGCGAGAAGCCAACGCAGACGTCCTCCTGATCCGCGTCCCGCGCGAGCAGCACCTGGAAGGCGGCGAGCAACAGCACGAACGGCGTGACGCCTTCCCGCCGGCAGAGCGCGCGCAGGGCCCTGGCCTGCTCGGGCGTGAGCTGGAACGGATGGGCGGCGCTCCCACGGGCTTCGTCACCCGTTCGTGCCGGACGGTAGGGGAGCGCCAGCGCGGGGATCGGCCCCGCGAGCTTGCGGCTCCAGTACGCGCGCAGGGACTCCAGGGCTTCGTCCTGGAGCCAGGCGTGTTCCCAGCGGGTGAAGTCCCGGTACTGCAACGCGGGCTCGGGGATCCGTGAGGGCAGGCCCTGACGGTGCGTGGCGTAGAGCTCCGCCAGCTCCCCGAGGAGCAGGCCCGTGGACACGTAGTCCGTGATGGCGTGGTGCTGGTTGATGAGGAGCAGGTGCTGCTCCGCCTCCAGCCGGTAGAGCCGGGCCCGGAACACGGGGCCCCGCTCCACGTCGAACGGCAGGCGCAGCTCCTCGTCGATCCTCCGCGATGCCTCGGCCTCGCGGGCTGGTGCTGGCAGCTCGCCCAGGTCGGTGACCTGGAGCCGTGCCTCTCCGTGCGGAGCGATGCGCTGCATGGGGATGCCGTCGATGCGGGGGAAGGACGTCCGGAGGATTTCGTGGCGCCGGATGAGCTCGTCGAGCGCCTCGCTCAAGGCGGCGGCGTCGAGCGGACCTTCCAGCCGGAACACCGCCGGGGTGGAGTGCGCGAGGTCCTCCGGGCCCTTCGCCGGATCCGACCAGTACACCTGCTGCCGCGTCGACAGGGGCAGCAGCTCGCACGCGGGCGTGGGCGTGATGGGCGGGAGGCTCGGCCCGGCCGTGCCCCGGAGTGAATCGATGTGCGCGGCGAGGGTGGCGATGGTCGGCTTCGCGAAGAAGTCCGTCAGCGACAGCTCCAGGCCGAAGATGCCGCTCATGCGCGTGGCCGCCTGGGTGGCCATGAGGGAGTGGCCGCCCAGCTCGAAGAAGTCGTCGTCCACGCCCAGGGGCGCGCCCTGGAGGACGTCGCTCCACACGCCCGCGATGAGCTCCTCGGTCGGAGTGCGGGGCGGGGTGCGCTGGCGCGTCCCCTGGTTTCCGCTGACCGCTTCGGGCTCCGGGAGCGCCTTGACGTCCAGCTTGCCGTGCGGCGTGAGCGGCAGCGCGGCGAGGGGCACCCACGCGGACGGCACCATGTAGTCCGGGAGCCGGCCCTTCATGAACGCGCGCAGCGGGTCGATGGCGGTCGAGCCTTCGTCTCGCGCGACGAAGTAGGCCACCAGCCGCTTGCCTCCCGATGGATCCGGACGGGCGACGACGCAGGCCTCGTCCACGCCGGGGGCCTGGGCGAGCACGGCTTCGATCTCCCTGGGTTCGACGCGGAAGCCGCGGACCTTCACCTGATCATCCGCGCGGCCCACGAACTCCAGCTCCCCGGACGCGAGCACCCGCACGAGGTCTCCCGTGCGGTACAGCCGCGCTCCGGGCGTGGTCGCGAAGGGGGACGGAACGAAGCGCTCCGCCGTGAGGTCCGGCCGCTCCAGGTAGCCGCGCGCCAGCCCCGTGCCTCCAACGTACAGCTCGCCCGTGCTGCCCCGGGGGACGGGGTGGAGGCGGGCGTCGAGCACGTACAGCCGCACGTTCGGCAGCGGACGGCCGATGCTCGGCCGCTCGGCGTTCACGTCCGGGCTGATGCTCGCGCACACCGTCACTTCGGTGGGGCCGTAGGCGTTGAGCAGGCGCCGGCCCGGCTTCCACCGCGCGGCGATCTCCGGCGTGCACGCATCGCCCGCGGAGATGACCACCCGCAGCGTGTCCAGTCCGGCCGGATCCAACTGCGCCAGCACCGGCGGCGTGAGCGTCACGGTGGTGATGCCCTCGCGCTGGAGCAGGTTGCGCAGCGGTGCCCCCGGCATCAGCGCGTCGCGCGGGGCCAGGTGGATGCACCCGCCGCCCACGAGCGTGGCGAAGACCTCGGAGACGGAGGCGTCGAAGCCGAGCGCCGCGGCCTGGAGCACCCGGCTGCCGGACGTGATGTCGAACGTGGCCGCCTGGGCCAGGGCCGTGTTGCACAGGCCCTGGTGGGTGAGCAGGACGCCCTTGGGCTTCCCCGTGGAGCCCGAGGTGAAGATGACGTAGGCCAGCGCGCCGGGGGCCACCGCGACGTCCAGCGGCGTGTTCGGGTGGCGCGCGATGCCCGCCCACTCCGTGTCCAGACACACCGGCAGCTCGGAGCGCAGGGGGAGCTCGTCGAGCACCGCGGCCTGCGTGAGGAGGACGGAGACCGCCGACTCCTGGAGCAACAGGGAGAGTCGCTCGGTGGGATAGCCGGGGTCGAGCGGGACGAAGCCGCCTCCGGCCTTCAGCACGCCGAGCAGCGCCACCACCAGCTCCAGCGCCCGCTCCATGCAGACGCCGACGCGCACCTCGGGGCCGACGCCCAGCCCGCGCAGGTGGCGCGCGAGCTGGTTGGAACGCCGGTCGAGCTCCGCGTACGTCAACGCCTGCCCCTGGAAGGACACCGCCAGCGCGTGCGGCGTGCGGCGCGCCTGTGCTTCGAAGAGGGCGTGCACGCGCAGGTCCGCGGGCAGCTCCGCGTCCGTGGCGTTCCATTCGACGAGCAGTTGGTGGCGCTCCGCGTCCGCGAGCACGGGCAGGGCGGCCAGCTTCATGTCCGGCGCGGAGACCGCCGCCTCCAGCACGCGCTGGTAGGCCTGGGCCATGCGGGCGATCGTCGCCGCGTCGAAGAGGTCCGTGCTGTACTCCCACACGCCGACGAGGCTGCCCTGGAACTCCTCCAGCACCAGGGTGAGGTCGAACTTGGAGGAGTCGTTCTCGAACGCCACGCCGCTCAACGTCAGGCCGGGCAGCTCGAGCTCCGTGAGCGGCTGGTTCTGGAGCGCCAGCTTCACCTGGAACAGCGGCGTGTGCCCCAGGCTGCGCTCCGGGTTGAGCGCGCGGACGAGCTCCTCGAACGGCAGGTCCTGGTGCGCGTAGGCCTCCAGCGAGGCCTCACGCACGCGGCGGATGAGCTCGCGGAAGGCCGGGTCTCCGCCCAGGCGTCCGCGGATCACCAACTGGTTCACGAAGAAGCCGATGAGGCCTTCCATGTCCGCGTGGTTGCGGCCGGCCACGTCGGTGCCCACGGTCAGGTCCTCCTGGCCCGTGTAGCGCGCGAGCAGGGCCTGGAAGCCGGCCATGAGGGTCATGAACAGCGTGGCGCCCTCCGCGCGGCTGAGGCCCTTCAGCGCCTCGACGAGCGCAGGCGGCAGCGTGGCGCGGTGGTGCGCGCCCCGCAGGCTCTGCGTCAGCGGGCGCGGCCGGTCGGTGGGCAGCGCCAGCACCGGCGGGACGTCCGCGAGCTGCCGCCGCCAGTAGTCGAGCTGCGCCTCCAGCACGTCGCCCTTCAGCCAGCCGCGCTGCCAGGTGGCGAAGTCCGCGTACTGGAGCGCCGGCTTCGGCAGGGGCGAGGGTTGCTCCGCGACGAAGGCGACGTAGAGCGCCATCAGGTCCCGGACGAGGATGCCCCGCGACCAGCCGTCGGAGATGATGTGGTGCATCACGAAGACGAGCACGTGCTCCCGCGCGGACATGCGCAGCAGCGACACGCGCACGAGCGGCCCGCGGGCCAGGTCGAAGGAGCCTCCCGCCTCGTCGCTCACGTAGCGGAGGACCACCTCGTCGAGCTCCGGCTGGGGCACGTCCGACAGGTCCACGCGCGCCAGCGGGACGTCCAGGTCCGCGGCGATGTGCTGCACCGGCTCACCGTCCACCAGCTCGAAGGTCGTGCGCAGGCTCTCGTGCCGGCGGACGATCTCCGCGATGCAGCGCTCGAGCACGCCCGCGTCGAGCTCGCCGTGCACCCGGATGGCGCCGGAGATGTTGTAGGCCGCGTTGCCGGGCCGCATCCGGTCCACCACCCAGAGGCGCTTCTGCGCGAAGGACAGCGGCAGCGCCTGTTCGCGCGGGACGGGGACGATGGCCGGCCGGTCCACGCCCGCGCCCAGGCGCTGGAGGCGCTCGTCGATGCGCTCGGCCAGGGCCTCCACGGTGGGGTGCGCGAACAGCTCGCGCAGGGGCAGCTCCACGCCCAGGGCCGCGCGGATGCGCGACACGGCCTGGGTCGCGAGCAGCGAGTGTCCGCCCAGGTCGAAGAAGCTGTCCTGGACGCTCACGCGATCCACCGACAGGAGCCGCGCGAAGAGTCCGGCGAGGATCTCCTGGGTCGGTGTCCTCGGCGCCACGACGGGCTGGTCGCCGCCGGCACCTCCGCGCCGCCGGGCCGCCGTCGCCGCGGGCATGAGCGCCGCGCGGTCCACCTTGCCGTTGGGCGTGCGGGGCAGGGCGTCCACGGTGATGAAGGCGGACGGGAGCATGGGCTCCGGCAGGCGGGCCGCGAGGAACGCGGTCAGGTCGCTGTCGCCGGGCGCGCCCGTGTCGCCGGGGACGACGCAGGCCACGAGCCTGGCTCCGCCGTCCTGTTCGGGGAGCGCGAGGACCACGGCCGCGCGCACGCCGGGGTGCCGCGTGAGCGTGGATTCGATCTCACCCAGCTCCACGCGGTTGCCGCGCACCTTCACCTGGTCGTCACGCCGGCCGACGAACTCCAGCGTGCCGTCCGCGCGCCAGCGCCCGTAGTCGCCCGTGGCGTAGAGCCGCGCGCCCAACCGGTCCGGGCCGGGGTGGGGGACGAAACGCTCCGCGGTGAGGTCCGGCCTCCCGAGGAACCCGTGCGTCAGGCCCTTGCCGCCGATGTGGATGTGGCCGACGACGCCGGTGGGCACGCGCTCGCCCGACTCGTCGAGCAGCAGCACCTCCGCGTTGTCGATGGGCCGCCCCGCCGGCACCACGCCCAGGACGTCCTGGGGCGTGGCCCGGTGGAACGTGCTCGTCAGCGTGCACTCGGTGGGGCCGTACTGGTTGACGATGCCCACGCCCGGGCCGAACACCGCGCGCGCCCGATCGACGTCCGTGGCCAGGAGCCGCTCACCACTGCACAGGATGACCCGCACCGTGCGCAGGTCGCGCGGGCGCGTGTCCGCCGCCGCCAGCAGCAGGCGGAGCAGGCTGGGCACCACGCTGGGCAGCAGCGTCACGCGGTGGTGCTCGATGGTGGCGAGCAGTTCCTCCGGGTCTCGCCCGCGCTCGCCCTCGGCGAACACGACGGGGACGCCCATCAGCACTGGCGCCAGCATGTCGCGCAGCGAGGCGTCGAACGAGGCCGAGGCGAGCTGCAGGGCGACATCCCCCGGGCCCGGCTGGTACGTGCGCTCCAGATAGCCCACGTAGTTCAGGATGCCGGCGTGGTGGCAGATGATGCCCTTGGGCCTGCCCGTGGAGCCGGACGTGTAGACCAGGTGCGAGACGTCGTCGCCCTGGACGGCGACCGGCTGGAAGCCTTCGGTGGACGCGCTGGCGATGCCTTCGATGAGCACCGCGTGGCGCCGCCAGGCCTCCGGGAGCTGCTCGCGCCGGGGCCCGTCCGTGACGACGACCCGGGGGCGCGCGTCGTCGAGCATGTACGCGATGCGCTCCGGCGGATAGCCCGGGTCGAGCGGCACGTAGGCGCCGCCCGCTTCGAACACGCCCAGCAGGGTTGAGAGCAGCTCGGGCGAGCGGGGGAGGAAGACGGCGACCGGCGTCCCGCGACGGACTCCGAGCCGTGCCAACTCGGCGGCCATGCGCCGGGCGTCGCGCGCGAGCTCCGCGTAGCCCACGGTGCGTGCGCCCATGATGGCGGCGGGCGACGCCGGTGCGCGCTCCACCTGGCCGTGGAAGCGCTCGAGGATGGACCGGGGCGACGGGGGCTCGCGCACGCCCGACTCCAGGCGCTGGAGCTCGCGGCGCTCGGCCGTGGACAGCAGGGGGACTCCGTCCACGCGCTGTTCGGGCCTGGCGACCACGGCCTCCAGGAACGCGCGCAGGTGCTCCAGCAGGCGGTGCGCGGTGGCGGCGTCGAACAGCGCCGTCGCGTAGCGCAGCGTGCCCCGCAGGCCGCTGGGGATCTCCATGAAGGACAGGCTGAGGTCGAAGCGGGCCGCCTCCTCCGCTCCTGCGAGCGGGCGCAGCGTCAGGCCTCCGGGCAGGGCCAGCTCGGGCACCGGCGCGTTCTGCAGGATGAGCAGCACCTGGAACAGGGGCGACCGGCTGCGGTCGCGCGGGGGCGCCAGCGCCTCCACCAGCTTGTCGAAGGGGATGTCCTGGTGCGCGTACGCGGCGAGCGTCACCTCGCGCACGCGGCCCACGAGTTCGCGGAACGTGGGGTTGCCCGACAGGCGCGTGCGCAGCGCGAGCGTGTTGATGAAGAAGCCGACGGTGCCTTCGAGCTCCTTGCGGTTGCGTCCCGCGATGGGCGTCCCCACCACGACGTCGTCCTGGCCCGAGTGCCGGGCGAGGACCGCCTGGAAGCCCGCGAGCAGCACCATGAACAGCGTGGCGCCTTCGCGGCGGCCCAGCTCCTTCAAGCCGTCCGTGAGCTCGCGCGGCAGGTCCAGCGGCTGGCTCGCGCCGTCGTAGGACGGCGTCGCCGGGCGGGGACGGTCCGTGGGCAGCTCCAGCGCCGGAGGGGCTCCGGCCAACTGGGAGCGCCAGTGCGTCAGCTCCGCCTCCAGCACCTCACCCTGGAGCCGCTCCCGCTGCCAGCGCGCGAAGTCCGCGTAGCTCCGGGTCAGCTCCGGCAAGCGGGGCCGCCGGCCCTCCGCGAAGGCCGCGTAGAACTCCGCCAGCTCTCCGATGACGAGGCCCAGCGACCAGGCGTCGAACACGCTGTGATGCACGGTCAGGGTGACGACGTGCTCTCGCGCGCCCAGCTTGATGAGCCCGGCGCGGATGAGCGGCCCGCGCTCCAGGTCGAAGGGGCGGTGCCCCTCCGCTTCGGCGACGCGGCGCGCTTCCCCGGCCCGCGCGGGCTCCGGGAGGTCGCGCAGGTCGGTGATGGGCACCTCCAGGTCCAGCCGGGGCGCGATGACCTGGAAGACCTGATCGCCGTCCTCCACGAACGTGGTCCGGAGGGATTCGTGGCGGGCCACCAGCGCCTGGAGGCTGCGCACCAGCGCACCCACGTCCAGGTCTCCGTCGCACTGGAGCGCGGTGTGGATGGAGTAGACCGACGTGCCCGGCTCCAGGCGCTCCCAGAACCAGAGGCGCTGCTGGGCGAAGGACAGCGGGGCCCTCGTGGGGCCGGTGGCCGCGACGGGGGACATGGCCGGCTCGGTCGGCGTGGCGTGGTCGCTTGTGCCTCGGCTCGCGGTGATGGCCTGGGCGAGCCCCGCCACCGTGGGCGTCTCGAACAGCGTGCGGATGGGCAGCTCGACCCGGTAGGTCTCTCGCAGCCGTGACAGCAACTGCGTGCCCAGGAGCGAGTGCCCGCCGAGCTCGAAGAAGCTGTCGTGGATGCCCACCGGCGTCACGCCGAGGAGCTCCTGCCACACCTCCGCCAGCTCCTTCTCCAGCGCGTCGCGGGGCGCCACGTAGCCGGTGGGCAGCTCCGGCCGCGCGTGCGATGCGGCGCCCGCCAGCTCCCGCTTCGGTGCCGCCGGTTGGGTCCACGTGGCCCTGCGCGCGGCGAGGTCCCCCGTCGACACGGCCCAGCGACGGACGTCTCCCGCCAGCACGCGCCGGAACGCGGCGACTCCTTCCGCCAGGGTGAGCGCCATCCGCTCAGGTTCGAGCGCGTCCTCCTCACTCCAGCCGTCCCAGTCCACGCTGAACCAGGGCGTGTCGTCGCTCCGTGCCTGGCGCGCGGCGAAGGCGTCCAGGAATAGGTTGGCCGCCGCGTAGGCCGCGAACCCGATGCCGCCCAGCACCGCGGCCAGCGACGACTGCAACAGCACGAAGTCCAGCGGCCGGCCTCGCAGGGCCTGCTCCAGGATCCGCGTGCCTCGCACCTTCGCCTCGAACTGCTCCGCGTGCCGCGCCTCGTTGGCTTCGAGCGTGGGCACGTGCGCGCTGGCGCCCAGGCTGCCCGCCGAGTGGATGACGCCGTGGAGCGCGCCGAAGCGGGCCTCGGTCCGTGCGAGCACCCGCGCCATGTCCTCCGCGTTGCCGACGTCCGCGCGGAGCACCAGCACCTCGCCGCCGCGTCGCTCCAGTTCGCGCAGGTGGCGGATGCGCTGGGACGTGGCGTCCTCCGGGGCGTGCGCTCCGAGCCAGGCGTCCCACTCCTCGCGCGCGGGAAACGCGGACCTGCCCACGAGCACCAGCCGGGCCTGGAACGCGGTGGCGAGCTCCTCGGCCAATGCCATGCCGATGCGCCCGAGGCCGCCCGTGAGGAGGTACACGCCCCGCTCGCGCAGCAGGCCCGTGCCCGGCTCGGGTGGACGCGCGCGCTCGTACGTCTCCGTCCAACGTCGGCCGCTCCGGTACGCGATGACCGGCTCGGTGGCCTCCGCCCGCAGCTCCTGGGCCAGGTGCTTCGCGAGCCGCGCGTTCCCCAGCTCGGCGGGGTTGAGGTCGATGGCGCGCACGCGCAGCGCCGGGAGGTGCTCCTGCGGCAGGACGCGGCATGCTCCCACCAGGAGCGCGCTCTCGGGCTGGAGGGCCTCCTCGCCCGTGACGTCCTGGGCTCCCGAGGTGATGACGCTCAGCTCGACGGCGTCCGCCGTCCCCCTCGCGTGCAAGGCCTGCGTCAGGTGGAGCAGGTCGTGGAACCCGCGCACCGCTTCGTCCAGGGCCGGGCTCTCGGCGCGCACGTTCCCCAGGTGGAGGATCCGTTCGGGCTTCCAGCCTTCGGCGTCCAGGTCCGCGAGAAGCCGTGCGTAGGCCTCCGGCTGCCCGGGCGGCAGGGTGAAGTGCCGGGGGCCCTGGCGGCTGAAGGCGCCCGCCGTGGTGACCCGGACGACGTCCTCGCCCGCGGTCTCCAGGTGGTTCGCGAGCGCGGGTCCCACGGTGGCGTCGAGGAACACCAGCCAGCGCGCGGTGGACGTGCGCGGAACAGGCGGGGCCGTCTGCTTCCAGCCCGGGACATAGAACCAGTCAGCCAGCGCGCCTTCCTTGCGCGCGAGCCCCGGGGAGGCCGCGCGCGCGAGCTGCGGTGCGCTGGCGGGACGCGCGTCGATCCAGTAGCGCTCCCGCTGGAAGGGATAGGTGGCCAGGGGGAGCCGGCGGCGGTGCTCCGCGGGCTGGAGGCCGTTCAAATCCAACGCGGCTCCGGCGAGCCACAGTCGGCCCACGGTCTCCAGGAAGCGCTCCCGGTCGGAAACCGTCTCGCGCGGATGGCGCAGGGTGGACAGGAGCGTGGGCTGCGGCTGCCCCGGTGCCCGTGCCGCCTGCCGCACCAGCGCGCCGAGCGTGGTGCCCGGGCCGACCTCCAGGAACACGTTCGAGGGATCCTCGATCAGCCGCTGCACGCCGTCCGAGAAGCGCACGCCCTGGCGCAGGTGCTCCACCCAGTAGCCCGGATCCGTGGCCTCCTTCTCGGTGATCCAGGTGCCGGTGAGGTTCGAGACGAAGGGCCGGCGCGGCCGTGACAGCTTCACGCCGCGCACCTTCGCGGCGAACGCGTCGAGGATGGGATCCATCATCGCCGAGTGGAACGCGTGCGACGTGTGCAGCCGGCGGAAGGCGACCTTGCGCCGGGTGAGCACCGCCTCCAGCGCCTCCACCATCTCCGTGGGCCCCGAGGCCACGCAGAGCGCGGGCGCGTTGACCGCGGCGATGAAGAGCGCCGGGCCCAGCAGGGGCCGCAGCTCGGCCTCCGGCAGCGCGACGGACACCATCGCGCCCTCCGGAAGCGACTGCATCAGTTGACCGCGCGCCGCGACCAGCGCGAGCGCGTCATCCAGCGACAGCACCCCCGCGAGGCACGCGGCGACGTACTCGCCCACGCTGTGGCCGAGCATGCCCTGGGGCGTCACGCCCAACGCACCCCAGAGCTTCGCCAGCGCGTATTCGATGACGAAGAGCGCGGGTTGGGTCACCTCGGTCCGGGTGAGCCGCGCCTCCGCCGCCGCGGCGTCCGCGTCCGGTGGCGGGAACAGCACCTCGCGCAGGTCGAAGCCGAGCAGGGGCTTCAGGCGATTGCAGCAGTCGTCCACGTGCTTGCGGAAGAGCGGCTCGGAGGCGTGGAGCTCCCGCCCCATGCCCACGTACTGGCTGCCCTGACCGGGGAACAGGAACACGACGGGGCGCGTGGAGGACTCCTGGACCTCCGTGCGCAGGCGCTGCGCGCCGTCCGGTGCCTGCGCGCCGAGCACGGTGAGCGCGTCGTTCGTGTCGCGGCAGAGCAGCACGCGGCGGTGCTCGAACCGCTGGCGCCCCACCTGGAGCGTGTGGGCCACCTGGGCCAGCTCCGCTTCCGGGTGCTGCTCCAGCCAGGCCCGGAGGTTGTGCGTGGCGGCCTCCAGGGCCGGAGCGGTGCGCGCGGACAGGGGCAGCAACTGCCAGGGCCGGCCGGGCGCCTTCGCCGGATCCCGGGGAGGCGCCTCCTCGAGGATGACGTGCGCGTTCGTCCCGCCGATGCCGAACGAGCTCACGCCCGCGCGCAGGGGCGCGCCGTCCGCTGTCCACGGGCGCAGCGTCCCGTTGATGAAGAACGGGCTGTTGCCCAGGTCGAGCCGGGGGTTGGGCGTGTCGGTGTGGAGGCTGGGCGGCAGCTCGCGGTGCTGGAGGGCGAGCACCGTCTTGATGAGGCCGGCGATGCCCGCGGCGGCGTCCAGGTGCCCGATGTTGGTCTTCACCGAGCCGAGCGCGCACCGCGCCGTCGCGCCGGGCTTGAGGCGGGAGCGGAAGGCCTTGGCGAGCGCCGTGACCTCGATGGGATCGCCCAGGGGCGTGGCCGTCCCGTGCGCCTCCACGTAGGTCACCGTCTCCGCGGGCACGTCCGCCAGGCCCAGGGCCTCGGCGATGACGGCGGACTGTCCCTCGACGCTGGGGGCGGTGTAGCCCAGCCGCGCCTCGCCGTCGTTGTTGATGGCGGAGCCTCGGATGATGGCGAGGATGGTGTCGCCGTCCGACAGCGCGTCCGCCACGCGCTTGAGCACGACGACGCCCGCGCCCGAGCCGCGCACGGTGCCCGCGGCCCGCGCGTCGAAGGTCCGGCAGTGCCCGTCCGGCGAGACGACGCCGCCCTCCTGGTAGGGGTAGCCGGTGCGCTGGGGCGTGGCGATGGACACGCCGCCGGCCAGGGCGACGTCGGATTCACCCGTGAGCAGGCTCTGGCACGCGAGGTGGACCGCGACCAGCGAGGACGAACACGCCGTCTGCACCGCGATGCTCGCGCCGCGCAGCCCCAGCTTGTGGGAGACGCGCGGCGGCAGGAAGTCCTTGTCGTTGCTCAGCGTGACCTGGAACGTGCCCATCGCCTGGAGGACGTCCGGGCGGGACAGCAGGTTGCTGTACATGTACGACGACGGCCCCGCGCCGCCGAAGACGGAGACGAGCCCGCGGAACGCACGGGTCGCGTAGCCCGCGCGCTCCAGCGCCTCCCAGCAGACCTCCAGGAAGACGCGGTGCTGCGGGTCCAGCACCTCCGCGTCGCGCGGGCTGAAGTCGAAGAAGCCCGCGTCGAAGCGGTCCACGTCGTCCAGCACGAAGCCCGCGCGCACGTAGCCGGGCTGCTGGATGCGGGCCGGGTCCGCGCCGTCCGCGATCATCTGCGCGTCGGTGAACTCCGTGCGCGCCTCCACGCCGCGGCGCAGGTTGTCCCAGAACTGCTCGAGCGTCGAAGCCTGGGGGAACCGTCCGGCCATGGCGATGATCGCCACGCCTTCCGGACGGGATGCGGAGCGCTCGGAAGTGTCACTCATGGGAATCCTCGGGGTCGCCGTCCAGGTCGGACTCGGCGGGGTCGGCGCGGCCTCGGCGGCGGGCCTGTTGCCGTGAGAGCAGGGCGCGTCGCGTGTCGAAGCGCTCCTCGTCCGCGGCGGCGGTCTCCGTGGCGGGGGGCGCGGCCTCCGTGGCGCGGCGCAGGTGGGCCGCGAGCGCGGCCACGCTCTGGTGCTGGAACAGCTCCACCAGGGGAAGCTGCATGCCCAGCGCGCCCTGGAGCTTGCTGTGGATCTTCACCAGCGACAGGGAGTTGCCGCCCAGGTCGAAGAACCCGTCGTGCAGGCCCACGCGCGGCACGTTGAGGACCTCCTGCCAGATGCCAGCGACGGTCCGCTCGATGTCGTTGCGCGGCGCCTCGTACGGGGTCGCCGTGCCCAGTTGCCCCACGTCGGGGGCGGGCAGCGCCTTGCGGTCCAGCTTGCCGCTCGACGACAGGGGCAGGGACTCCAGCGCCACGAAGGTCGCGGGGACCATGTACTGCGGCAGCCGCCGCGACAGGTGCTCGCGCAGTTGCGAGGCCTGGAGGTCCTGGCCGCTGCTCACGACGTAGGCGACCAGCCGGCGGGTCCCGGCGTCCTCGCGCACCACCGCGGCGGCGTCCTTCACGGCCGGGTGCTCGCGCAGCACGGACTCCACCTCACCCAGTTCGATGCGCAGGCCGCGCAGCTTCACCTGGTCGTCGGCGCGGCCCAGGTACTCCAGCTCGCCGTTGGCGCGCCAGCGGACCACGTCGCCCGTGCGGTACAGGCGCGCTCCGGGCTCCTGGCCGAACGGATCCGGGATGAACCGCTCCGCTGTCAGGTCCGGACGTCCGCCGTAGCCGCGGGCCACGCCCGGTCCACCCACGAGCAGCTCGCCGGCCACGCCCACGGGGACGGGCCGCAGGCGCGCGTCCACCACGTACACCCGCACGTTCGGGAAGGGCCGGCCGATGGTGGGTGCCTCGGGGACCACGGCGTCGTTGATGGAGGCGCAGATGGTCACCTCCGTGGGGCCGTACGCGTTGAGCAGCTTCCGGCCACGGCTCCAGCGCCGGGCCACCTCGGGCGGGCAGGCCTCGCCGGCGGAGATGACCGTGGTGAGGGCGGGCAGGCCCTCCGGATCGAGTTGCGCCAGCACCGACGGCGTCAGCGTGACCGCCGTGACGGCCTGGTCCTTCAGCACCGCGTGGAGCGGAGGTCCGGGCAACAGGGCCTCGCGCGACGCCAGCACCAGCGTCGCTCCCGCGAGCAGCGTGGCGAAGACCTCGCACACGGACGCGTCGAACCCGATGGGGGCGAACTGCAGCACGCGGCTCTCCGGATGGAAGCCATGCGCCTGAACCGCCGCGAGCGCCGTGTTGCGCAGGCCGCGATGCGTGAGCAGCGTGCCCTTGGGCCGGCCCGTCGAACCCGACGTGTAGATGAGGTACGCCAGCGTGTCCGCGTGGAGGGCGCTGGATGGAGCCGTGTCCGGCATCCCCTGCGTCAGCGGCGCGCCGGGTTCGAGCACGTGCACCGCCACGCCCAGCGCGGTCAGGTCCTTCGCCAGGTGCGGCTGCGTGAGCGTCAGCCGGGCCCCGCTGTCCTCGAGCATGTACGCCAGACGCTCGCGCGGGAAGCTCGGGTCGAGCGGCACGTACGCGCCGCCGGCCTTGAGCACCGCGAGGATGCCCACCACCAGCTCCACCGAGCGCTCCAGGCACAGCGCGACGCGGACCTCGGGGCCCACGCCCAGGCCGGCCAGCCGGTGCGCCAATTGGTTCGCCCGCCGCTCCAGCTCGCGGTAGCTCACCCGCTGGTCCTGGAACACCAGCGCGGTCGCGTCCGGCGCGCGCGCCGCCCACTGCGCGAACCGCTCGTGCGCGAGCCCGTCGGGGAAGGGCACCGCCGTGGTGCTCCAGCCGGTGAGGACGTCACGCCGCTCGGACTCGGAGAGCAGGTCCACGGAGGACGGACGCCGCCCCGGATCCGCGAGCACGCCTTCGAGCAGCGCCACCAGGTGCGCGTCCATCCGCTCGAGCGTCGCCCGGTCGAACAACTGGGTGTTGTACTCCATGGCCCCGGTCAGCGCGCCGTCCTCCTCCATGAGCGTGAGGCTCAGGTCGAAGCGCGCCGTGGGCAGGTCCGGCTCCAGCGGCGCCACCGCCAGCCCGGGCAGCGCGAGCGTCGGCTGCGCCGTGTTCTGGAGCGCGAACAGGACCTGGAACAGCGGGGTGCGGCTGAGGTCGCGCTCCGGGTGGAGCGTCTCGACCACCTTCTCGAACGGCACGTCCTGGTGGGCGTAGGCGCCCAGCGTGACGTCGCGCACGCGTCCCAGCAGCTCACGGAACGTGGGGTCGCCGTCCAACTTCGTGCGCAGCACCAGCGTGTTGACGAAGAAGCCGATGAGCGGCTCGGTCTCCTCGCGCGTGCGCCCCGCGATGGGGGAGCCCACGCTGACGTCGTCCTGTCCCGCATACCGGCCAAGCAGGGACTGGAAGGCGGCGAGCAGCGTCATGAAGGGCGTGACGCCTTCTTCACGGCTCACGGTGCGCACGCGCGCGGACAGCTCGGCGGACCAGCGGATGCGGTGGCTCGCGCCTTGGGAGGTGCGCACCGGGGGACGCGGACGGTCCGTGGGCAGCTCCAGCGCGCGGGGCGCCCCGGACAGGCGGGCCTTCCAGTAGGCGAGTTGCGCCTCCAGGACTCCGCCCTCCATCCATTGACGCTGCCAGAGCGCGTAGTCCGCGTACTGGATGGGCAGCGGCGCGAGCGCCGGGGCCTCCGCGCGAAGGCGGGCCGCGTAGAGCGTGGCCATCTCCCGCACGAACACGCCCACGGACCAGCCGTCGGAGATGATGTGGTGCATCGTCATCATCAGGACGTGCTCGTCCGCGGCGCACTCCATCAGCACCGCCCGGAGGAGCGGCCCGCGCGACAGGTCGAACGGCCGGCGCACCTCCTCCGCGCACCGGCGCAGGGCCGCCTGCTCGCGCTCCTCATGCGTCCCCTCCAGGCGCACGCGTTCGAGGATGGACGGGAGGTGTCCGGAGATGACCTGGTGGGGCATCCCTTCCTCCATCGCGAACGTGGTGCGCAGGCTCTCGTGGCGGCGCACCACTTCCGACAGGCTCCACTCCAGCGCGTCCACGTCGAGCGGCCCCTTCAGCCGCGTCGCCTGGGAGAGGGTGTAGTTCGCGCTGCCGGGCTCCAGCCGGTCGAGGAACCACAGGCGCTGCTGCGCGAACGACAGCGGCAGCCGTTCTCCTCGTGGCATCACCGCGAGCGCGGGGATGCCGGGCGCTCCCTGCTCCCGCTTCAAGACCTCCAGGCGCGTGGCCAGGTGCTCCGGCGTCGCCGCCTGGAACAGCTCCCGCAGGGGGAGCTCCACGCCGAAGGCGCCGCGCAGCCGCGACACCAACTGCGTGGCCAGGAGCGAATGTCCGCCCAGGTCGAAGAAGCTGTCGCGGATGCCCACGGTCTCCACGCCGAGCAGCCGCGAGAAGAGGCCCACGAGGATCTCCTCCGTGGGGGTCCTCGGCGGAGCGGCGCCTTCGACGCTCGCGAAGGCGCGCGCGTCCGGGGCGGGCAGGGCCTTGCGTTCGACCTTGCCGTTGGTGGACACCGGCATCGCGTCCATCGCGACGAACGCCGCGGGCACCATGTATTCCGGCAGCCGCTCGAGCATCCAGTGCCGCAGCCGCGCCGCGGACGGCACCGCCTCACGGCCCACGACGTAGCCGATGAGCCGGCGGTCTCCGGCCACGTCCTGCACCGTGACGACCGCCTCCCTCAGCGCGGGGTGCGACCCGAGCACCGCTTCGACCTCGCCCAGCTCGATGCGGAAGCCGCGGATCTTCACCTGTCCGTCGAGCCGGCCCAGGAACTCCAACCGGCCGTCGGTCCGCACGCGGGCGCGGTCGCCCGAGCGGTACATGCGCGCTCCGGGCGGACCATGCGGATCCGGCAGGAACCGCTCGGCCGTCAGGTCCGGACGGCCCAGGTAGCCCTGGGCGATGCCGCCGCCCGCGAGGAACATCTCCCCCGGGACGCCGGCCGGCACCGGACGCAGGGACGCGTCCAGGACGTAGACGCGCGCTCCGGAGATGGCGCGGCCGATCGTGGGCAGCCCCTCCTCGGAACCCTCGGGCGCCACGACGTCGCAGGTGGCGAGGACCGTCACCTCGGTGGGGCCGTACACGTTGAGGAAGCGGTACCGGGCCCCAGCGGGCGGGCGCCGGCGCAACTGATCTCCACCGACGCTGATGACGCGGAGCTGGTGGTGCTCCGGCAGGCGCTCTCCGAGGACGAGCTCCCCGAGCGCGGTGGTGAAGAACACCGTCTGGATGGCGGCGTCCGCGAGCCAACGCGCGATCGCCGCGGGATCCGCGCGCACCGCCTCCGGGACGATGACCAGCGCCGCGCCGGCCGCCAGCTTGGGCCAGAGCTCCAGCACCGACGCGTCGAAGGCCGGAGAGGCCAGCACGGCCGCGCGGTCACCGGGTCCCACGGGCATGTCCCGTTGATGCCAGTCCGACAGGTGGGCCAGCGCGCCATGGTCGACGGTGATGCCCTTGGGGACGCCCGTCGTGCCCGACGTGAAGATGACGTAGGCGGGCGAGGACGGCGGCGGATCCGCGGGCAGTTCGCCCGACGTGGCCTCGGCGCCGGGCGCCGTGCCCTCCGCGAAGATCACCCGCAGCGACGGCGGGATGCGCGCCGCGTGCGCCGGGGTGGTCACGACGGCCGTGGCCCGCGACTCCGCGAGGATGGTGTGGAGCCGCGTGTCCGGCAGCGTGGGCTCGAGCGGCATGAACACGCCTCCCGCCCGGAGGATGGCCAACTGCGCGACGACCATCGCCGCCGAGCGCTCCATCAGCACCGCGATGGGACGAGTCGCGCCGGGAGACGGACGCGGCAGCACGCGCGCCAGGCGCGTGGCTTCACGGTCGAGCTCGCCATAGGTGAGGACGTGCTCGCCGTCGATGACCGCGGGCGCGGAGGGCGTGCGCTCCACCCAACCCCGGATGCGCGGGAGCACGCCGGGGGAGGCGGGGACGGGGAGGGCGGTGGCCTCGGCGGGACTGGACGCGAGCGCGCGCGTCAACTGGGAGAGCCGTTGCTCCGGCGCGGCCACGATGGCCTCCAGCAGCACGCGAAGCTGCGCCGCCATCCGGTCGATCGTGCCGGGGTCGAACAGGTCCGTGTCGTATTCGATGACGCCGTCGAAGCCGCCCGGTCCGTCACGCAGTGACAGCGAGAGGTCGAACTTGGACGCCTGGCTGCCGGTGGGCAGCTCCCGGAAGACGAGCCCGGGGAGCGCCAGCTCCGCCGTGGACGCGTTCTGGAGCGCGAACACCACCTGGAAGAGGGGCGGGTGGCTCAGGCTGCGCTCGGGCCGCAGCTCCTCGACGAGCTTGTCCAGCGGCACGTCCTGGTGGGAGTACGCCGCCAGCGTCACCTCGCGCACCCGGCCCAGCAGCTCCTGGAACGACGGATCGCCAGCGGTGTTCGTCCGCAGGACCAGCGTGTTCACGAAGAAGCCGATGAGGCCTTCGATCTCCGCGCGCGTGCGTCCGGCGATCGGCGTGCCCACGCAGAAGTCGTCCTGGCCGGAGAGGCGCGACAGCAACGTCTGGAACGCCGTCAGCAGCACCATGAACGGCGTGGCGCCCTCGCGCTGGCCAAGCGCCTTCACCCGTTCGGACACGTCCTGGGGCAGGGCCAACGGGTGGATGGCGCCGCGGTAGGCCCGAACGGGCGGCCTCGGACGGTCCGTGGGCAGCTCCAGCAGCGGCGGCGCTCCCGCGAGCGTCTTCCGCCAGTAGTCGAGCTCCGCGTCGAGCACCGGCCCCTCCATCCACTGCCGCTGCCAGGCCGCGTAGTCCACGTACTGGAAGGGGAGGGGCGCGAGGGGCGAGCCGCGTCCCTGCGTGAAGGCCTCATAGAGCGCCGCCACTTCGCGGATGAGCACGCCGGTGGACCAGCCGTCGGAGATGATGTGGTGCAGCGTCACCAGCAGCAGGAACGCGCGGTCGTCCCGCTGGAGCAGCGTGACGCGCAGCAACGGCCCTCGCTGGAGGTCGAACGGCGTGCGGCCCTCCTCCGCCATCAGGCGGGCTTCCTCGGCGGCGCGATCCGCTGGAGGCAGCCCGCGCAGGTCCACGTGGCGCAGCGGCGCCGTGGCCTCCGGGGAGATGACCTGGACCGGCTGGCCCTGCTCGGCGCGGAACGTCGTCCGCAGCGCTTCGTGGCGCTCCACCAGTGACGCGAAGGCGCGCTCGAGCGCGGCCACGTCCAGGTCGCCGTCGATGCGCACCGCCGCCGGGATGTTGTACGACGCGCTCCCCGGCTCTAGCTGATCCATGAACCACAGGCGCTGCTGGGCGAACGACAGGGGCAGCACGCCGTCGCGGGGGATGCGCGACATGGCGGCCCACCGGGTGCCGGTGCTGGCGCCGATGGCCCGCTCGACGTGTGCTGCGAGCGCGCTCACGGTGGACGCTTCGAAGATCGTCCCCACGGGCAACTGGATGCGGAAGGCCGCGCGGATGCGCACGGCCGCCTGGGTCGCCGTCAGGGAGTGGCCGCCGAGCGCGAAGAAGTCGTCCTCGCGGCCCACGCGCGCCACGCCCAGCACCTGGGCGAGGATCTCCGCGAGCCGCTCCTCCACGGGCGTCGCGGGAGCGACATAGGCCGCGCCCGGGGTGGCCAGGTCCGCGTCCACGGCGGGCAGCGCCCGGCGGTCCACCTTGCCGTTCACGGTGAGGGGCAGCGCCGTCAACGACAGGAACGCCGAGGGCACCATCGGGTCCGGGAGCCGGGTGAGCAACCAGCGCCTCAGTTCCAGCGGATCCGGCATCGTGTCGTGGGGCACGACGTACGCCACCAGCCTGCGGTCTCCGTCCACGTCCCGGACCGCCACAGCCGCTTCACGCACCGCCGCGTGCTCCGCCAGCACCGCTTCGATTTCGCCCAGCTCGATGCGGAAGCCGCGCACCTTCACCTGGTCGTCGATGCGGCCCTGGTACTCGAGCTGCCCGTCGGCGCGCCAGCGCACGATGTCGCCCGTGCGGTACAGGCGCTGTCCGGGCGTGGAGGCGAACGGATCCGGCACGAAGCGCTCGGCCGTCAGGTCCGGACGCTGGCTGTAGCCGCGCGCGACGCCCGCGCCGCCGATGAACAGCTCGCCCGGGACGCCGACCGCCGTGGGGGCCCCGTGCGCGTCCAGCACATACAGCCGCGTGTTGGCGATGGGGCGGCCAATGGGGACCGCGCTGTCGAAGCGGGCGTCCGGGCCCACCTCGAAGGTGCAGCAGCCCACCACCGTCTCGGTCGGGCCGTACTCGTTGATGATGCGCGTGGCCGGCGCGCGCTTGCGCCAGGACGCGAGCGCCGCGGACGTCAGGGCCTCGCCGCCCACGACGAAGCAGCGCACCCGGCCGGCGACTTCCACGTCCGACAACTGCGTCTCCAGGAGGGAGAGCTGCGTGGGCGTCAGCTTGACGATGGAGCGGTCCATGCTCGAGCGCAGCACCTGCGCCAGCCCCTCGCCGGCGCGGCCCTCCGGCACCAGGACGACGCGTCCTCCGGCCATCAGCGGCGTCAGGAGGCTGGTGATGGTCAGGTCGAAGCCCAGCGGCGAGTGCACGGGAGCCCCCGCGCCCGCCGCCGCGTCGTACGCGTCACGGCTCCACGCGAGGTAGTTCACCGCGCCCCCGTGCGTCACCATCACGCCCTTGGGCCGGCCGGTGCTCCCCGACGTGTAGAGGACGTACGCCAGTTGCTCCGAGTCCACCGTCACGCCCAGGTCCGCGCCGTCCTCGGAGGACAGGTCGGTCTCGTCCAGGCACAGCGTGTACCCGTTGATGCCCGGCAGCGCGCCGCGCAGATCGGAATGCAGCACCAGGGCCTGGGCGCCGCTGTCCTGGAGCACGTAGGCGAGCCGGTCGTGTGGGTAGCTCGGGTCGATGGGCACGTACGTGCCGCCGGCCTTGAGCACGCCGAGCACGGCCACCACCAGGTCCGGGGTCCGCCGCAGCGCGAGCGCCACCCGGACCTCCGGTCCCACGCCGCCGCGCCGCAGGACGCGCGCGAGCTGGTTCGCCCGCGCGTTCAGTTGGGCGTACGTCAGCAGCTCCGCGCCGGACTCGACGGCCACGGCGCCGGGCGTGCGTCGCGCCTGGGCCTCGAAGAGGGCCGCCACGTGCGGCGCGGGCGCTGACGCCGTGGCCGTGTCATTCCAGGTGTGCAGCAGGTGGCCGTACTCGTCCGCGTCCAGCAGTTGGCTGCGCTCGTAGCGCTCCTTCGGATGCAGGGCCATCCGCTCCAGCGTGCGCAGGTAGATGCCGGCGACGCGGTCCAGCTTCGCCGCGTCCCAGTCCTGTCCGTGGCTGCGCAGCGTGAGCTTCACGTCCTGCGATTCCGGATCCACGCTGAACGTCGTGTCGAGCGGCAGGTCCAGCCACGACGTCTCCCAGTACGGCTCCACCAGCCGCACGCCCGGGATGCCCGTCAGGCCCGCGGAGACGTGGAAGTGGACGAAGTTGAAGAGCGCGTCGAACAGGGGACGGCCGCCCAGTTGCTGCTGGAGCCGCGCCATCGGGTAGCGCCGGTGGGGGGAGAGCGCCTGCTCGCGAGCGAACACCTCGCGGACCAGCTCCACCCAGGTGCCGCCCCCCAGCTCCAGCGCGAAGGGCACGCTGTTGAGGAACAGGCCCAGGACGCGCTCGCCGTCCGTCACCTCCGGGCGTCCGTTCACCACGAAGCCCGACACCACGTGGGACGACCCGTCCAGCACGCCACGCACGCGCAGGTGCGCGGCGAGCAGCACGCTCTTGAGCGGCACCACCGCCTGGTGGGCCAGCGCGCGCAGGCCCTGGGCGACGGAGGCCGTCAGGGGGAACTCGCGGAACAGCAGTTGCCCGGGGCCCTGCGCCGGGGAGCGGGGCGCGACGTTCGACCTCGCGCGCGACACCTGCGCCAACTGCTCGCGCCAGTACCGCTGGGCCGCTTCCGAATCGAGCGTCTGGCGCTCGAGCGCCACGAACTCGCGGTACGCCGCCGCCAGCGGCGGGACGGGCGCCTCCACCCCCTGGCGCGCGGCCAGGGCCTGGGGGAGGAACTCCGCCAGGAGCGAGGCGAAGCTCCAGCCGTCCAGGATGGCGTGGTGGAAGATGACGGAGAGCTGCACCGTCCGTTCCGTTCGCCGGTGGAAGCCGAAGCGGATGAGGGGCGCCTGCTCCCAGGTGAAGGGCCGGGAGCGTTCGCGCTCCAGCCACGCCGTCAGGTGGCGGTCCTGCTCCGCGCGGGAGAGGGCGCTCAGGTCCTCCACGTGCAGCGGCACCTCCACCTCGCGGTGCACGAACTGCAAGGGCACGTCGTAGTGCGCCAGGTCGAACGAGGTCCGCAGCACCGCGTGGCGCATGGCCAGCTCGCGCAGCACGCGCCGCAGCGTCACGGGCTCCAGGTCCACCTCCAGGTGGAAGCTGAACGCGTCGTGGTAGAGCGCGGTCTGCTGGCTGTACTCGCTCTGGAAGAGCATGCCCGCCTGGAGCGTCGCCAGCGGATAGGCGTCCTCCAGGTCCGGGGGCAGCCGTGCGCGGTCGGACTCGGAGAGCAGCGCGAACGGCGCATGAGTGGCCGCGTCCGCCGCGGCCCGCACCTGACCCTGGAGCGCTTCCGACATCGCGCGGACGGTCTGCTTCTCCAGCAGCGTCGCCACCGACAGCTCCAGGCCCCGCTCGCGGCAGCGCGCCACGTACTGGATGGCGCGGATGGAGTCGCCGCCCAGGTCGAAGAAGCTGTCGTCGATGCCCACCCGCGCCACGCCGAGCAGCTCCGCGCCCACGGCGCAGAGGATCTCCTCCGTGGGCGTCCGGGGGGCCTGGTAGTTCGTGCCCAGCTCGGGGCGCTCGCCGTCCGGGGCCGGCAGCGCGCGCCGGTCCACCTTGCCGTTGGCCGTGAGCGGCAGCTCCGCGAGCGTCACCAGCGCCGCCGGCAGCATGTGCGCGGGCAGCTTGTCCGCGAGGAACGCGCGCACCGCGTCGATGGTCAGCGTCCGTCCCTCGGTGGGCACGACGTAGGCCACCAGGGACTTCTCCCCGGCGATCTCCCGCACCATCACCACGGTGTCCTGCACCGCCGGATGCCTGCGCACGGCGGTCTCGATCTCTCCCGGTTCGATGCGGAAGCCGCGGACCTTCACCTGCTGGTCCACGCGGCCGAGGAACTCGAGCGTGCCGTCCCGGCGCATGCGGCACCGGTCGCCGGTGCGATACAGCCGCGCGCCCGGCTTCGTCCCGAACGGATCCGGCACGAAGCGCTCCGCGGTCAGCGCGGGCTGGTGCAGGTAGCCATGCGCCAGGCCGTCTCCCGCGGCGTACAGCTCGCCGGGCGCGCCGATGGGGACCTGCTCCATGGCGGCGTCGAGCACGTAGACCCGCGTGCCCGGGATGGGCCGGCCCAGGGGCACGCCCGCGCGGAGGTCCTCGCGGGGTGGGACCGGGAAGCAGCAGGTGAAGGTGGTGTTCTCCGTGGGGCCATAGCCGTTGATGACCTGGCAGCCCGGGTGCGCCTCCAGCACCCGCGCCACGTGCGGAGGCGACAGCACGTCACCCCCGGCGAGCAACTGCCGCACCGGCGCCAGCGCTCCCAGGTGCGAATCGACGACCTGGTGGAAGAGGCCCGCCGTGAGCCACAGCGTGGTGACGCGCTCACGCGCGATGAGCCCGGAGAGTGCGTCGAGCGACAGCGCCTGGGGCGGCGCGATGATCAGCCGGGCGCCGTTGAGCAGCGCTCCCCAGACCTCGAAGGTGGACGCGTCGAAGGCGAGCGGCGCCAACTGGAGCAGCGTCTCCTCCGGTGACAGGCGCACCCAGCCCGGCTCGCGCACCAGCCGGAGCACGCCGCGGTGCGGGACCGCGACGCCCTTGGGCCGCCCCGTCGAACCGGAGGTGAAGAGGACATAGGCCTCGGACTCCGCGCCCACGCCGTGCTCGGGGGCGTGCACGGGCCTGCGAGCGATCACCGCCGCGTCCGTGTCCACGCACACGAAGGGGATCCACTGCGAGGACAGGCCGTCCGCGATCTCCGACGTCGTCACGATGGCCGCGGGCCGCGTCTCCTCCAGCAGGAAGCCCAGGCGCTCCGGTGGATCGTTCGCGTCCAGCGGCACGTAGGACGCGCCGGCCTTGAGGATGGCCACCAGCGCCACCACCAGGTCCAGCGACCGCTCCAGCGCGAGCGCGACCCGGGCCCCGGGCCCCACGCCCTGCGCGCGCAGGTGGTGGGCCAACTGGTTCGCGCGGCGGTCGAGCCCGCCGTAGTCGAGCGCCTGGCCCTCGAACACGAGCGCCACCGCGCCCGGGGCCTCCGCCACGCGCTGTTCGAAGCACGCCGGGATGGACAGCGCGCGGGGGACTTCGAGCACCGGGCCGCTCCAGGCCGCCAGTTGCTGGAGCTCACCGGGAGGCAGCATGGGCAGCGCGGAGATGCGCTGTCCGGGGGAGGCCACGGCGGCGTGGGCCAGGCGCAGGAAGTGCTGCCACATCCGCTCCATCGCCTCGCCGTCGAGGACGTCGGTGTTGTACTCGGCGACGACCTTCAGCGCGCCTTCCTCCGGCGTGAGGATGAAGAGCAGGTCCCAGCGCGCCAGCCCGTTGCTCTCGCCCTCCATGAGCTCCAGCGAGAGGCCCGGCAGCCGCATCGCGGGCATGGGGGCGTTCTCCAGCACGAGCTTGGCCTGGAAGAGCGGCTGACCGGTGGTGGCGCGCTGATCGCGCAGCTCCTGCACCAACCGTCCGAACGGGGTCTCCTGGTGCTCGTAGGCATCCAGCGCCACCTGCCGCACGCGCGCGAGCAGCTCCCGGAAGGTGGGCTGCCCGGAGAGCCGCGTGCGCAGGACGAGCTGGTTGGTGAAGAAGCCGATGATGCCTTCGAGCGCCTCGTGCTCGCGGCCCGCGATGTCCGTTCCGACGACGATGTCGTCCTGCCCCGTGTGCCGCTGCAACAGGACGTCGAACAGGGCGAGCAGCACCATGAACAGCGTGGCGCCCTCGGCGCGCGCGAGCGCCTCCAGCTCCCCGGTCAGCTTCGCGGGGAGGGTGAAGCGCCGGCCGTCGCCGTGGAAGCGCTCGCCCGGAGGACGCGGGAGATCCGAGCGCAACTGCAACGTGGGGAGCTGGTCCAACTGCTTGCGCCACCAGCCCAGGTTCTCCGCCAGCGTGCCGGACTCCAGCCAGCCGCGGTGCCACGCGGCATAGTCCGCGTACTGGAACGGCAGGTCCGGCAGCGGCGAGGGCTGGCCCTGGCTGAAGGCGCCGTAGACCGCCGCCAGCTCGCGCAGGAACACGCCGCCCGACCAGCCGTCGGAGACGATGTGGTGCAGCGTCAGGCAGAGCACGTGCTCCTGCTCGGCCAGGCGCACGAGCACCGCGCGCAGCAGCGGGCCCTGCTCCAGGTCGAACGGGCGCACCGCCTCCTCGCGCGCCACCCGGCGTGCGCCGGCCTCGGCCTCGTCGCGCGGGCGATCCGACAGGTCCACCACCGGCAGCGCCGGATGGGACGCGGGCTGGATGACCTGCACCGCGTGGCCCTCGTCCTGGCGGAAGACGGTGCGCAGCGCCTCGTGCCGGCGGATGAGCTCGGCCAGGCCCTGCGCCAGCGCCGGCAGGTTCAACGTGCCGTGCATCCGCACCGCGGCGGGCACGTTGTAGAGCGGCGAGCCCGGGGAGAGCTGGTCGGCCAGCCACAGCCGCTCCTGCGCCAGCGACAAGGGCAGGGGACCGGTGCGAGGCAGCGCGGTCAGCGCGGGCACGACGCGGCGGGGCTGGGTGTTCGCGTCGATGTGACGGGCCATCGCGGCCACCGTCGTCACGTCGTTCATGAAGGCGCTGAGGGGCAGCTCCACCCCGAACGCCGTGCGGAGGCGCGCGATCACCTGCGTGGCCATGAGGGAGTGACCCCCCAGGTCGAAGAAGTCGTCGTGGATGCCGACGCGGTCGGTCTTCAGCACCTCCGCCCAGAGCGCGGCCACCCGGTGCTCCGTGTCCGTCGTGGGCGCGGCGAAGGTCCCGTCCTCCGAGGTGCTCTGCGCGCCCGGCGGCGGCAGGGCCTTGCGGTCCAGCTTCCCGTGGGAGGTCAGCGGGAGCACCTCCAGCGGCACGAAGGCCGAGGGGACCATGTAGTCCGGCAACTGGGACTCCAGCGCCTCGCGCAGGCTGCGCGCCACGTCGGACGTGGCCACCACGTAGGCCACCAGGCGGGGATCGCCCGGGTTGTCCTCGCGGAGGATGACCGCCGCGTCGCGCACGCCCGGCCGGGCACGCAGCGCCGCTTCAATCTCCCCCGGTTCGATGCGGTAGCCGCGCAGCTTCACCTGATCATCGACGCGGCCCACGTACTCCAGGCCCCCGTCAGGCAGCCGGCGCACGCGGTCACCCGTGCGGTACAGCCGGCCGCCGGGGACGCGGGAGTAGGGATTCGGCACGAACCGCGCGGCGGTCAGGTCGGGCCGGCCCAGGTAGCCGCGCGCGAGCCCCACGCCCGCGACGCACAGCTCCCCGGGGACACCCACCGGCACGGGCCGCAGCCCCGCGTCCAGCACGTACACCTGCACATGGGCCAGCGGCCGGCCGAGCGTGGGCCGCTCCGGATCCACGTTCGGGTTGAGCGTCGCGCAGACGGTGACCTCCGTGGGGCCGTAGGCGTTGACGAAGCGCAGCCGGTCCGCCCAGCGCAGCGCGAGCTCTGGCGTGCACGCCTCGCCGGCCGTGAGCAGCGTCTGGAGCCCGGTGGCCTGGGATGGATCCAACTGCGCCAGCACGGACGGCGTCAGGGTGACGACGGTGATCTCCTGCTCGCGCAGGGTCTGCTCCAGCGGCGCCCCCGGCATCACGGCGTCCCGGGGGGCCAGCACCAGCGCCGCGCCCGACAGCAGGGGCGGGAAGATGTCCGACACCGCCGCGTCGAAGCTCAGCGCGAAGAACTGCAACAGGCGGCTGCCCACGCCCAGCCGCATCATCGCGGCCGTCTCGCGCGCCGTGTTGCACAGGCCGCGGTGCTGCAGGAGCGTCCCCTTGGGACGGCCCGTCGAACCCGACGTGTAGATGACGTACGCCAGCGAGCCGCTGGTGGCGCCACCCTCCAGGTCCTCGCCGGACTCCCGGGCGCACAAGGACTCCACGTCCTCGATGCACAGCGCACGGTCATCCCGTCCGCCCAGCCGGGGGAGCAGGGCGTGGCGCGTGAGCACCCGCGGCGCGCGCGTGTCGTCCAGGATGAAGCCGAGCCGCTCCGGGTGCTGGGCCGGGTCGAGCGGCACGTACGCGCCGCCCGCCTTCAGGATGGCCAGCAGGCCCACGACCATGTCGAACGAACGTTCGAAGCACAGCCCGACGAGCGTCTCCGGGCCCACGCCCTGTTGCCGCAGCACGCGCGCGAGCCGGTTGGCCCTCGCGTTGAGCTCCCGGTAGGTGAGCGTCTCGTCGCCGAGACAGAGCGCCGTGGCGTCGGGTGTGCGCGCGGCCTGGGCCTCGAAGAGGCGATGCGCGCAGCTCTCGTCCGCCTCTCCCGTGCCGGTCTCCGCCCACTCCACGAGGAGCCGGTGGCGCTCACCGGCCTCCAGCATGTCCAGGCTGTCGAGCGGGGCATCGGGCTGGGACACCGCCGCGGTGAGCAGGCCTCCCAGGTGCGCCACCAACTGGCGCACCGCCGCGACGTCGAACAGGTCCGTGCTGTACTCCAGCCGGCCCCGGAGCCCCGCCGCGCTCTCGGACAGCGCCAGGCGCAGGTCGCCCTGGAGGAAGTGGCTGGGGAGCTCCCACTGCTGGAGGGTGAGGCCCGGCAGCGGCTGCGTGGCGAGCGGATCCGGAACGATGGCCAGCACGTGCTGGAACAGCGGCGAGGCGCCCGGGTGGCGCACCGGCCGCAGCGCCTGCACCAGCTTCTCGAACGGCAGGTCCTGGTGCGCGTAGGCCCGCAGCGTCACGTCGTGCACGCGCGCGAGCAGCTCCCGGAAGGAGGCCAAGCCCGACAGCCGCGTGCGCAGCACCAGCGTGTTGACGAAGAAGCCGATGAGGTCCCGCGCCTCCGGCCGGTCGCGGCCATGGACGGGCGTGCCCACGACGATGTCGTCCTGCCCCGAGTAGCGGCCGAGCAGCAGTTGATAGGCCGCCAGCAGGACGACGAAGGGCGACACGCCCTGCTCCCGCGCGAGCCCCTTCATCCGCTCCAGGAGTTCGGCGGAGAGGCCCACCTCCACGCTGGCGGCGCGGTGCGTGGACGTGGACGGCCGGGGCTGCGCCACGGCCAGGTCCAGGACCTCGGGAGCGCCCTCCAGCTCGCCGCGCCAGAAGCCGAGCAGCGTCTCCAGCTCGGGGCCCTGGAGCAGCTCCCGCTGCCACGCGCCGTGGTCGGAGTAGCGCAGCGTCAGCTCCGGCAGGGTGGCAGGGCGGCCCTCGGCGTGCGCCGGGTAGAGCACCGCCAGCTCCCGGACGAGCACCTCCATGGACACGCCGTCCGCGATGATGTGGTGCATCGTGAGCACCAGCACGTGCTCGTGTTCTCCGGTCCGGAGCAGGACCGCGCGCAGGAGCGGCCCCGTGCCCAGGTGGAAGCCCTGGAGCGCCTCCGCGTCGGCGCGGCGCTGGAGCTCCCGCTCACGCGCGGGCGCGGACAACGCGCGCAGGTCCGCGGTGCCGAGCGTGAAGGACGCCTCCGGAGAGATGCGCACCACGGCCGCGCCCTCCGCCTCCGCCGCGTGGAAGGTGGTCCGCAGGGTCTCGTGGCGGCGCACGACGTCCTGGAACGCGCGCTCCAGCGCGGCCGGCTCCAGGGGGCCCTGGAACCGCACGGCCGCGGTGATGTTGTACAGCGCGCTCCCGGGCTCCAACTGCTCCAGGAACCACAGCCGCTCCTGGCCGGGGGACAGGCGCGGCGGCGTGTCGTCCGCCCGGCGCGCGATGGGCGCGGGCAGGGGGCTCGCGGACCGGCGGCGCTCGTGGATCAGGACCGCCAGCTCGTGGAGCGTGGGCCCCCGGAGCAGCTCCTCCATGCGCACGGCGACGCCCGCGCCGGTCTCCAGCGCGTGCCCCAGCTCGATGGCGCCGAGCGAGTCGAAGCCGAAGCGGGTGATCGGCAGATCCCCGTCGAGCGCGCCCGACGCGAGGCGCAGGCTCCGGGCCATCGCCCCCCGCAGCCACGCCGTGGTGTCGGCGAGTGACGCGTCCGGTGCCAGCAGGGCAGGGGCGGACGGCGCCGGGGTGGCCGCGGTCACGGCCTCCTCGCGCCACGCCGTCACCACGGGCAGCTCATGGGCGAGGAACGCCGCGCGGGTGCCGCTGCGCTGGATCTTGCCGCTGGACGTCTTGGGGATGCTCCCGGGCTCGATCAGCACCAGGGCGTGGAGGGGCACCTCGTGCAGCTCCGCGAGCCGCTGGCGGACCCGCGCGGTCACCTCGTCGGGATCCGTCATGCGGCGCGGATCCACCTCCTGGACCACGACGAGCCGCTCCTCGCCGTCCACGTCCACGGCGAACGCGGCGGTGCAGCCCGGACGCAGCGCCGGGTGGCTCTGCTCCACCGTCTGCTCCAGGTCCTGCGGGTAGACGTTGCGCCCCCGGAGGATGATCAGGTCCTTGAGCCGGCCGGAGACGAACAGCTCCCCGTCCGCCAGGAAGCCCAGGTCCCCCGTGCGCAGGTACACCGTGTCGCCGCCGCCCGCCACGCGGCCGTGGAACGCGCGGGCCGTCTCCTCCGGGCGCTCCCAGTAGCCCCGGGCGACGCTCGGACCGTGGACCCAGATCTCCCCCACGCGGCCCGGCGCGCACGGCTCGCACGTCGCGGGATCCACGATGCGGATCTCCTGGTCGGGCAGGTTCCCGCCGGAGCCCACCAGCAGCGGACCGCTGGCATCCTCCCGGGCCTCGCCCCGCGAGAGCGCGCCGGAGTCGAAGGGACGGTGGACGGGGAACACGCCCTTCTTGCCGCCGGAGACGATGAGCGTCGCCTCCGCCAGGCCGTAGCACGCGTAGAGCGACTCCGGCCGGAAGCCCGAGGGCGCGAACGCGTCCGTGAACCGCGCGAGCGTCTCCGGACGGATGGGCTCCGCGCCGCAGAACGCGACCTCCCAGCTCCGCAGGTCGAGCGCCGCGCGCTCCTCCGGCGTGCTCTTGCGCACGCACAGATCGAACGCGAAGTTCGGACCGCCGCTGATGGTGCCCTTGAACCGGGACACCGCCTCCAGCCACTTCATGGGGCGCCGCAGGAAGTCCAGCGGCGACATCAGCGCGACGGGGAACCCCGCGTACAGCGGCTGGAGGATGCCGCCGATGAGCCCCATGTCGTGGTACGGCGGCAGCCAGATGACGCCCGTGGAGTCCTGGCGGCTCTCGAACGCGTGGGAGATGAGCCCCAGGTTGTGCAGCAGGTTGCCGTGGCTGAGCATCACGCCCTTGGGCGTGCCCGTGGAGCCGGACGTGTACTGGAGGAACGCCAGCGCGTCGCTCGCCACGTCCGCGGGCCGCCAGTCCTGCCCCGTCTCCTCCGGCA
The DNA here is from genome assembly GCF_020036995.1 of Corallococcus sp. AS-1-12. Taxonomy (NCBI): domain Bacteria; kingdom Pseudomonadati; phylum Myxococcota; class Myxococcia; order Myxococcales; family Myxococcaceae; genus Corallococcus; species Corallococcus sp. AS-1-12. The sequence continues at coordinate 398,381 of NZ_JAIQDD010000001.1, forward strand.
GCTCGTCCGTGGCCACCCAGTGCAGCGCCTTCAGCTCCGGCGCCTGTTCGAACAGCATCTCCGCGAACGACGCGATGAACGACGTGGTGAGCACCACCGTCGCGCGCGCGTCCTCGATGATGGAGCGCAGCCGCGGAAGCGTCCGGCCCAGCCGCATCGGATCCGGCGGATAGGCCGGGACCGCGATCCGCCGCGCATAGAGGCACCCGAAGAACCCCGCGATGTACTGGAGCCCCGGCGGATACAGCAGCACCACCCGCGCCCCCGCCGGGCTCACCGCCTCCAGCGCCGCGCCAATGCGCCGCGCCCAGCGGTCCATCTCCCCCCGCGACATCGTGACTTCAGAGCCGTCTTCCTCCAGGAACGTGTAGAGCGGCGCCTCCGCGCGTGCTTCCGCCCGCTGCCGCAGCAGCGCGACGAGTGACGGAGTAGCACTGCAATCCACGTGAAGTTTGACAGACATGTTTTTCACGATTTATTGGTAGGTATGGAGTACGACGGAGCCCGGGTCCGGGGGCGGTCCAGGGCCGTGGCGTGACCGTCCGCGCTCCCACGGGGAGGGAGGCGGACGGCCCGCGAAGGCATGGGCGAAGGTGTTCCCGGGCACCCGACGGGGACGGGTGACCGGGGTGGAGCGTCGCGGGCCAGCGGCCCTTGTGACGTGAGACGGGACTGCCTACTGGGCCGACACGACCTGCTGCGTGAGCGCCGGGTCAGCGAGGATGTCCGCTTCGTTGAAGAGGACGGTGCGCCACTGCTTCTGGGAGAAGCGCTGGGTCTGGTCCGTGAAGTAGGGCGAGGCCGGGTCGCCGGACTGGCCGTAGGTGAGCAGGGCGCGCGCGTCCACGCCGGTCGCGGTGTACGCCAGCGCCAGGATGAAGCTGGAGCCGTTGCTGACGACGTAGCCGTTGGTGCTCAGGCCCGTCTCCCCGTTGAGCACCGTGCCCCGCGCGGGGACGGGGTCGACGAGCGAGGACTGGAGCGTGCCGGAGATGGCGACGTTGGCCACGCCGTCGCGGTTGTGCCCGCCGTGGATGGGGATGCGCAGGCCGGCGCGCGGCGCGAACTGCACGGTGCCCAGCGGCGCGTCCACGGCGATCTTCGCGGTGCCCAGCAGCGTCACGGCCTGCGCCAGCTTCACGAGCGCCGGGTCCTCACCCTGCGCGGGCGCGGGCGTGAGCGTGCTCGGCGTGGTGAAGGGGGCGTTCAGGTCGAAGGCCGTGTCGAAGAGGGTGCCCTTGTTGAGCAACTGGTTCACCGGATACGTCCCGATGAACTCGCGCCACAGCACCGCGCCCACGCTGTCCGTGTCGAAGCGGCCGTTCCACGCGGCCAGCACCGCGCAGGCCTGGGTGAGGTCCACCGTCTTGCCCTGGTACGTGGCGGACGGCGTGCGCTGGCAGCGCTCCACCAGTTGCGGGCGCAGCAGCTCCGCCACCGAGCTGCGGTTGTTGAGGATGGCCGCCTGGAGCTCCTCGAGCGTGAACTTGCCGTCCGCGCCGGAGGCGCCGTCCGCCGACTGCTCGGTCAGCATCACCAGGTTCATGCGCGAGCGCGGCTGCTGGCTGCGGCGCGCGGGGCCGTGCAGCGGGGAGTAGCCCTCCAGCGGCTGCGCCGGGTTGGTGAGCCAGTAGCTGTCGTTGGCGTTGTAGGTGAAGTCGCGGCGCGCCAACTGCGGCACCTGGGCGAAGGGCACCAGGCCGGGGCTGCGGGCGCCGGGGGCCTCCACCCACGCGTTGACGGAGGTGCTGCCGTCCAGCAGCACCAGGTTGAGGTTGCGGAAGAACAGCGTCGCCACCGGATCCGCGCCGGAGATGGCCTGCTGCCACGCATCCAGCGCCGCGGTGCTGAGGTTGGGCGTGGCCGCGGCGTCCGTGTACCAGGCGTTGCCGTCGCGGTCCGTGGCCAGGGTGTTGACCCAGGGGATGCCCTGCACGGTGGCGAAGGCGTCCTTGAACTCCTGCAGGTTCCTGGCCCGGTTCATCGCGTGGAACTGGGCCAGCAGGACGGTGTTCTCCAGGTTCGCGTCCCGGTAGGTGTACGCCACCTGCGCCGTCCAGTCCGTCACGCCCGGGATGGCGAGCATGGGCCCGAAGTGGCTGCTGTAGAGCGTGCGCGAGACGTTCGTCAGCGAGCCGTCCGGCAGCCGCACCAGGATGGTGTGCGTGCGCGAAACCATCTCGCGCTCCTGGCCGTCGTACGTGTAGTGCGTCGGCTTGCCCGGCACGAGCTTCAGCCGGTACAGCGTCATCCGCTGGCCGGCGGACACCGTGTGCGTCCACGCGACGTTGTCGTTGAAGCCGATGAGCACCCCGGGCACGCCCACCAGGGACGCGCCGTAGACGTTCATCACGTCCGGCACGGTGAGGTGGCTCTCCCACAGCCGCAGCTCACCCTGCCAGGGGAAGTGCGGGTTGGCCACGAGCATGCCGTGGCCGGTGGCGGAGCGCTCCGCGCCAATGGCCCAGCCGTTGCTGCCCAGGTCGTGGTCGCGAAGCTGCTGGAAGGCCTGCGGCGGCGGCACGTCGATGTGCTGCCCGCCGGTGACCGTGGGCGGCTGGGCGTTGGTCACCGCCGCGACGAACTGGTAGCTGCTCGAAAGCAGCGCCAGGCTGATGTGGTACGCCATCAGGTCCACGTCGTCGATGGGCCTCACCCACGCGGCGTTGGCGCAGGCCGCGGGGCGGGCGGCGGGCTCCACCTGGGACAGGTAGTGGTTGTAGCCGGCGACGTAGCCCTGGATCATCGCCCGCACGTCCTCGGGCAGCGCCGGCAGCGCGTCCTTCGCGCGCGCGTGGACGCCCAGCGCGAGGTAGCCGAAGTCGCTCGCCACGTTCGCGTTGCCGGCGCCCGGGCCCAGGAACCGGGCCCGCTCGCTGCGCACCTTGAGGATCTGATCCGCCAGCGTGCACACGTTGTCCTGGGCGAACGCGTAGCCCTGGCCGAAGGCCGCGCTGCCCAGGGTCTTCGCCGTGATGTGCGGGACGCCGTTGCCCGAGCGCCGGATCGTCGCCTCGTAGCGGGGCGCCGGCTCCGGCGCGGGCGGCGACTCCGGCTCGTCATCGTCGCAGGCGGACGCACCCAGCAGCAGCGCGAGCGCGAGCGCACGATGCCTCCAGGGGCCGCGACGTGGGGAGTGCGAAGGTGCTGCGAAAGAAGGCCTCGGAGAGCGGGCAGGGGGCATCGCGCGCGGAGGATAGGAAAAGCTGATTCACAAGGTCAAATTGACCAGCCGTGATTCTGAGCCATTCCTTTGGAACTGAATTAACTTGTTATCCGAGACAAATAGGATGTGACGCGTCGGCCTGCGACAGGGGCTCAGGCGACCTGTGGGTGGACGTCGTCACCGGGGGCCTTGGGGGGGTGTCCCCAGAGCGCGGCGGGCGGCTCGGCGAAGCCGTCCGGCACGGCGTGGATGCCGTAGACGCACTCGTGCGGCGAGCCGCCCTCCAGCTCCAGCAGCCGCTCACAGCTCCCGGCGTCCAGGTCCACCACGTAGAGGGCCGCGGGCCGCTGGCTGCCCACGAGGAAGCGGTTGCCGCCGAACGGCGCGAGCCCCCGGACGAAGGGCGGGTCGCCGGGGATTTGCACGTGCTTCGTCCAACTCCCGTCACACGCTTGTTGCACGAGCCGGTTGCCGTGGGTGTCGTTGTAGACGAGCGTGTCCGCGTGCCGCAGCAGGTTGTGGTTGGGCCGCATGATGCCGTCCTGGCGGGCCACGACGCGCGCGGGCCCCTGGTCCGGCAGCAGCACGCCCACCCACGAGGACGTGGTGAAGCTGGAGGCCATGAAGCGCAGCGCGAAGAGGCTGGAGGGCCGCGCCGCCTGCTCCTTCTTCCCCAGGCGCCGCTGCAGCGCGCCGGGCAGGTCGAACCACCACTGGATGCGCCGCGAGGCGCGCGAGGGCACGAAGCCGAAGGACAACAGCAGCCCCTCCGGACAGCGCGCCACGCTGTTGACGTGGACGAAGTCGAACGCGGCGGGCAGCTTGCGCGGATCCCGGTAGTCGTCGCACGGCTCGCCTTTCAGCGCGTCCAGCAGGTTCAGCTCCCGGGCCAGCGCCGTGTCCTCCCGCCAGCTCCAGGTGCGCAGGACGGCGCCGTCCCAGCCCAGCTTCATCACCACGTCCGACGCGCTGGCCGTGACCCAGACGCCATCCGGCTCCACCAGGATGTCGTGCACCTGCCCGAGCAGCGGATGTGTCAGCTCCCCCACCTGCCTCCACGCGCGGTCGAAGACATAGAGGCGGTCCGTCACCGACACCACGATGCGCTCCCCATCCCCGCTGATGCCCCGGGCGCCGCGCAGCCCGCCGCGAGGGTTGGGATCGAACGCGCGAAACGGCGACTCGGGGATGGGCCACGTCGCCAGCACGCGCCGCTCCTTCGCGCTGACGAGCCGCACGGAGCCGCTGTGCGCGCCTGGCTCGGTGATCCGGATGATGCTGCTGACCAGGAGGCGCGTGTCGTTCATGTCGAAGGTGGGCGGGCCGCCGGGCCCTGACGGAGGAGGTGCGCTCTTATAGGCGATTTCGGGAAGAGGTTTTCTTTCTTGTATTGCCTGCCTCTCGTTGACCGCGCGAGTTGCGTCATGGAACCATCCCGGCCCCTTCACAGGTGAAAGGCAGGTCGCAGCGTGAATCCCGGGATTGATCTCGCATCGCAGGTGTCCTCGCTGGCGGCCCGCTTCCAGGGCTTCCTTCGGATGGAGCCCTCCGCCGCGAACCCCGCCATCCTCGGGTGGATCCAGGAAGTGGAGACCCTGAGCGGGATGCTGACGGACGGGGCCGTGGCCCGGCTGGGGCCGCACGCCGCCTCGGTGGACAACCTGAAGCTCACGGTGCGCACCGCGCTCACGCGGCTGCTGGACTTCAACTGGGTCAGCCCGGAGGTGAAGACGGCGGTGCACGGGTATCTGGAGCGCAACCCGGCGGCGCGGCAGGTGGGCAAGTACCGCTTCTCCTCGGACTGGATGTCCAACTGCGAGGCCGAGTGGCGCGAGACGCTCGCCCCGCTGATGGGCGCCCCCGGCGTGCGCGCGCTGGAGATCGGCAGCTTCGAGGGGCGCTCCTCGCTCTGGCTGCTGGAGAACGTGCTCACGCACCCCACCTCCCGGCTGACCTGCGTGGACCTGTTCCAGGGTGACGCGGCGAAGCGGTTCGACGAGAACCTGGCGGCGAGCGGCGCGGCCGACCGCGTGGAGAAGCGCGCGGGCCTGTCCGGCGTCGTCCTGCGGCAGCTCCCGCCGGAGCCCGTGTACGACTACATCTACGTGGACGGCTCGCACGAGGCGTATGACACGCTGGAGGACGCGGTGCTGTGCTTCCGGCTGCTCAAGCCGGGCGGCATCATGACCTTCGACGACTACGGCATGGCCACCGCGCAGCTCGCGAACTACGACAGCATCGACCGGCCGGACATCGGCATCGACGCGTTCGTCTCCGCCGCCGCGCGCCACCTGAAGGTGGTGCGCAAGGGCTTCCAGCTCACCGTGCGGAAGCAGCCGGCGTAGGCGCGGCGGTCCGGCCCCCGGGCGCCTGGAGCAACTGCTCGATGGCGTCCGCGGCCGAGGCGTTGCGCTCGCTGTCATGGAAGCGCTCGCGCAGCGGCTCCATGGCCTTGCGCCACCGGGGGTCCCCCACCAGCGCGTCCAGGTGCCGCAGCATCTGGGACGCGTCCAGTGTCTTGGGCGGGCAGTGGACGCCCAGGCCGCGCAGCTCCACCTGGCGCGCCACCGCCGGCTGGTCGAACGCGAGCGGGACGACCACCATGGGCACGCCGAAGTAGATGCACTCCTTCACGGTGTTGAAGCCGCCGTGGGTGATGGCCACGGCGGCGCGCTCCAGCAACTGGAGCAGCGGGGCGTGCTTCACCGCCACCACGTTGGAGAGCGCGTCGAAGCGCTGCGTCTCGTGGGTCGGGTTCACCGCGAAGACGAACTGCCATTGGGGCCGGGCCCGGGCGACCTCGAACATGGCGTCCAGCACCCGCGTCTCCAGGGCGCGGCTGTAGCCGCCCATGCCTCCCAGGGAGAAGAGGACGAGCGGTTTGTCCGAGGCCAGGCGCTCCCAGGGGAAGTCGGACGGAGGGCGATCCAGGTCCACGCTGGGCCCCACGTAGAGGTACGTGGAGTCCACGCTGCCGGAGGGCTCGGCGAACTCGCGCGGGGCGAGGATGAGCTCCGGGATGCCCCGCACGAGGATGGGCTCGGGCTCCGTGGCCAGCTCCTCCACCGGGTAGCCGTAGCGCTGGGCGATCCGCGCGTTGCGCTTGCGCATCGCGGGCGCCACCCCCAGCAGCTCCATCACGGACAGCAGCGTGTGGACGCCCACGGCGCGCACCCGGCGCGGGAGGGCGGTGGCGGGACGGGCGAGGAACGGGTGGACCAGTTCGCGCGGGATGGTGACGTTGAAGAAGACGGCGGGCACCTGGCGGCTGCGCGCCACCATGGCGGGATAGGGCAGCATGGAGTCGCACACGACGACGTCCGGCCGCGTGCGCTCGAAGAGGTCGTCCAGCGCGCCGTCGCCAATGGCCTTCAGCGCGTCATCCACCCGCCGCGAGTACTGGCGCAGCTTGCGCACGTGCTCCAGGAAGCCGCGGGCCCCGAAGGCGTGGAAGCTGCCCTCGGGGAACTGCGCCTCCAGCACGGGGAAGAACTCGAACCCGGCGCGCAGCACCAGCTCCCGGGCATCCACGGGGCCCGCGTACACCACGTGGTGGCCGCGCTCGCGCAGGGCCCGGGCGGCCTTGAGCGTGGGGTTGACGTGGCCGTGGCTGGGGTAGGGGGCGATGAGGACGTTCGCCATGGCAGGAGGCCGCGTCAGTCCGGCAGGGAGGTGTTGCTCGCGATGGCTTCGTCCGCGGCGCGGGAGAGCTTCTCGAACACCGCCTTCGTCTGCTGGAAGCGGGCGGCCCAGGGGGCGTTGGGCAGGAAGCCGAGCCGGCCGAAGAAGGCGTGGAAGCGGGCCTGGAACGCGGCCTTCTCCGCCTCGGGGGCGTCGTTCTGGATGACCATCAGGGCCAGGAAGTAGAGGCCGAAGAACCAGAACATCGACTCGCGGTGGCGCCCGGCGTCGATCATCTCCCGCGTGCCTTCCAGGTAGGCGCCCCGCAGGTGCGCGCGGAGCTTGAAGCCGTAGGGCACGTCGCCCTTCTTCACCTCCACGGCGCGGTCGAAGGCCCTCATGAAGTCCGCGAGGTAGCCCTCCACCTCCTGCCGGGACAGGTCCGCGCAGCCCAGGAGCGCCAGGCACTCCTCGTGGAGCGCCGCGTGGCCCTGCCGCTCCAGCAGCTCCCCCGACAGGACGTAGCACTGGCGGACGGTGATGGGCTTCAGGTGGGACAGCGCCACGAGCCCCGACAGGTACACCATGGCGGCGTGGAAGTTCAGGAGCATCCGGGGGATGGCCCCGGCGCCGGCGTCCTGCAGGGCCTGCTCCAGGTGGCCCAGGACGGCGCGCCGGTGGGAGTCACAGCGGGCCTTCACCCAGGTGCGGCGGGGGAACTCCCGGGCCACCTGTTCGTGCAGCGTCTGGAAGGCGCCGGTGGGGTCCGCGAGGATGCGGCCCTCGCGCACGTTGTCCGCGTGCTCCGGGTTGGAGACGACGGCCTCGAACTTCTGGAACAGCGCCGCGTCCAGCACGGAGCACTCGACGATGACGCCCTTGTGGAGCATCTCCAGGCGCGACGCCCGGGCCTGCTCCGCGTCGCTCGTGGCGATGACGAGGTCCACGTCACGCCACGCGCTGAAGGGCGTGTCCAGCGGGAGCGACGCCATGCGCCCCGCCACGTAGGCCCCCACGAAGCCGGGGATCCGGCTGCCTTCGGTGTCCACCCAGTGCTTCGCGTGCTCGAGCGCGTCCCGGACGATCATGGTGTCTGGCTCCGATGCCTCGGGGTTACAGGGCTTCGGAGGGCCTGTCAACGCAAGTCGCTGATACATGGGAGTGACGGATTATCAAGACATCCCGGCTCGCGGGGCGCGGTCGCGATTCGAGCTGCGATGTGGTGGGCGCGGGCGTAGTGGCTGAGCCAGACCTTCGGGACTTTCGTACCTGGGGGATAAGGCGCGTTTCCGTGCGTTACACTGGAGTGCAGGGGCCTTCGCGTCAGTGGGCCAGGGGGTTGGACAATGCGCGTTGAAGTCCTGCTCGGGTGCGTGGTCCTCCTCTTCACCGGCTGCGCATCCGTGCCGCACGCGTCCGGAAGGACGCTGAGTTACACGTCCTCCACGGCCACGGACTCTCCTGGGGCGTGGGCACGTCCCGTTCGCACGGAGGCCAAGGCGGACGTCTGGGATCGGCTGCTGACGAACGCGGGCCTGGAAGCGCGGGACGAGCGCCCTCTGGGAGGGGGGCTGAAGCCCGCGCAGGCCGCGCGTCTGCTGGAGGTGCTGCTGGGAAAGCCCGTCACGTTGAGCACCTTCCCGCCTCGCATGGCCGTGGGCTTCATCCTGCGCGAGGTGATGGAGGGAGGCGAAGTCACGCGGCAGGAGCTGTTGCGGCGGGTGGAGCGTTTCTCCCGGGAGCAGATCGCGGTGCTGCGACCGGATGGCGCTCTGGCGTGGGCCCTCACCGGGCGCACACAGCAGAAGGTGGCGACGGTCGAGTGGAAGGACGGCGCCTTCCGAGCGCATGGCTTCGAGCTGGGCCGCTTCTACAGCGGCAAGGGGGGTGTCTTCCGGACTGTGGACGCGCGGCTTCAGGCCTCGGATTGGCGCCCGCTGGCCGAGGTGTACGACGACGCGGATGTCATCAACCGCACCCTGGATGGAGCGGAAGATGCGTTCGTGGAGCTGTACCACGCGCTGGGCCAACTGCTGACGCGCCCCGTGGACAGCATCGCAGGGCTGAGCAACCTGCCAGCGGGTGTAGCAGCGCTCATCACTTCGTCGCCCATGTACTGGGAGCGCTTCCAGTCCATGACCCGTGGCGAGCAGATCCGTGAAGTGTCGCGGCTGACGACGGGCCTGATCATGACAGGGGGCGCGGCTTCAGCCACGACGCGGACGCTGAAAGGGATGGCGCTGGGCGCGGAGGCCACTGCGCCGGTGCTCTCGCTGTCGGCGGAGGGCGCGCTGGCGTTGGAGCGCGTCGCGGTGCCTGCAGGGCGCGCGGCGGCTGCGCTGAGCGGCGGACCCGGTGCGGCCGTCATCCTCCAGCGGGCGAACACGACCGGCAAAGGCGCGGCTCCGTCCAAGGGCCCCGGACAGTGGGCGCCCGCCAACGAGTCGATGTCTCCGCGAGCCAGGGGCTACCAGGAGCAGGTCACAGGGCACACTGCGGATGAGGCGTATTGGGTCGGTGGTACGAGCACGAAGGTTGGAGGCGTCAAGTTCGATGGGTTCAGGGACGGCGTGCTACTGGACGCCAAGGGGCCCGGATACGCTGCGTTCTTCGAGGACAATCTCGCTCCCAAGGAATGGTTCAGGCTTTCGGGCAAGGCCCGGGAACTCGTGAATCAAGGCCAACGACAGGTCGACATCGTCCGTGGAATGGGCATTCGGATTGAATGGCACGTAGCCGAAAAGCATGCGGCAGACTCCATTCGGAAATTGCTAGAGAACAACAATGTGACGGAGATCATCGTCATCCCCACGCGAGTGCGCACATTGAACCCTTGAGAGCTGCACTTCATGACGAACTACGCTGAATCCGGGACCTATCCAGAGACGTACTACGTTGGGGCCTACTGGGGGCCACGACGAGAGTCTCCCGAGGAGTGCGCTCAGCGAGCGGCAACCTTTCTCAACCTCCTGGCCGCGTGCGACCCGTTACTGGCGAACTGGAACAAGATTCCCAAGCCGCGCGGTAAGGGGCGCAAGACGCCCCTCATGCCTCCCGACCTGCCCACCCTGACGGAAGCGTTTCGGCGTGGCGTCAACCGCGAGCCAGGTGGGCCGCCCTTCGAGCACCTGGGGCTGACGGTCAGCGCATACAACGATGGCACTCGTCAGGACTTCATGGCCGTGGATATGACCTGTGGAGGGTACGCACAGGGCAACTCCAACGTGTGTGTCCTGTCACTCCCGTCGAAAGGGGAGAGCGCGGAGCGCCTGCTCACGGCCTCCATGCTGACGGCCGTGATGCGCAGCATGGCGCTGGCCTGGGAGCCCGACTGGGCCGTGGCCATGTCCGATGCGTATCGGGAGATGGACGGCAGGCAGGGCAAGGACGACCCGTGGCTCGGCTGGGTGACGTACCTCCCCAGTCACCGGGGCAAGGTGCCGCCATTGCCTGCCCCCGTGCGCATCGAGCCCGTGGAGGACCGAGGCTCGTTGATCATCCTGACTCCAGAGCGATTCACCGTGGCCAACCCCGAGCACCTCGAACTGGCGCGGCGGGTGCGCGAACTGCTGGCCCGGGCGGGACTCATGAGATCCGCGGCGTCCTGAAAGGGGACGCGCGCCCGAAGAGGCGGAAGAGGACCGGCACGACGAGCATGTTGAGGAAGGTGGAGGACAGCAGCCCTCCCAGGATGACCACGCCCATGGGGGCCTGGATCTCGTTGCCTGCTTCGCCTCCCGCGATGACCAGCGGCACCAGGGCCAGCCCCGCGCACAGCGCCGTCATCAGCACGGGCGCCAGACGCTCCAGCGAGCCCTGCACCACGGCCTCCGCGAGCCCCTTCCGCTCCACGGTCATCAGGTGCTCGTAGTGGCTCACCATGAGGATGCCGTTGCGCGTGGCGATTCCAAACAACGTGATGAACCCCACCAGTGACGCCACGCTCACCACGCCGGAGGTGAGCGCCACCGCCAGCACCCCGCCGATCAGCGCCAACGGCAGGTTGATGAGCGTGAGCAGGGCGTTGCGCACGGAGCCGAAGGCCACGACGAGCAGCATGAAGACGCCGACCACCACGCCCACGCTCAACCAGCCGATGGTGCGCGTGGCGGCCTCCGCGCTCTCGAACTGTCCCCCGTAGTCCACGTAATAGCCCGTGGGCATCGGCACCTCGCGCGTGATGCGGGCGCGCAGCTCCTCCACCACCGTGGACAGGTCGCGCCCCGCCACGTTGGCCTGCACCACCATCTTGCGCTGGACGCCCTCGCGGCTGATGGTGTTGGGGCCTGTCTCCCGCGTGAGGCTCGCCAGCATCTTCAACGGGATCCGGTGGCCCGTGGGCGTGTCGATGGGGGTCGCCGCGATGGCGTCCAGATCCTCTCGGGAGGCGTCATCCAGGCGCACCGCGATGTCCACCACGCGCTGGCCTTCCAGCACGGTGCCGACAGTCTCTCCGGCGAAGGCGCGCTCCACCGCTTCGGCCACCTCTCCTGAAGTGAGTCCGTAGCGGGCCACCGTGTCGCGGTCCGCGCGGATCCCAATCTGGGGGATGTCCACCTACTGCTCGATGGCCACGTCCACCGCCCCCGCCGTGGTCTCCGCCACCTTCTTCACCTGCTCGGCCAGCGTGCGCAGTTGGTCGAGGTCATCGCCGTACACCTTCAACGCGATGTTGGCGCGGGTCCCCGACAGCATGTGGTCGATGCGATGGCTGAGCGGCTGGCCGATGGTGACGATGACACCCGGGACCTGCGTCAGCGCCTTGCGAAGGGCCTCCAGGAGCTGTTCCTTGCTTCGCGTTCCCCGGGACAAGTCCAGCCCCACGTCCAGCTCCGCCGCGTTGACGTCCTGGGCGTGCTCGTCCAGCTCCGCGCGCCCCGTGCGCCGGGAGGTGGAGGTGACCTCGGGGAAGGACAACAGCACCTCCTCCACGCGCCGGCCCAGCCGGTCACTCTCCTGGAGGGACGTTCCCGGCAACGTCACGACGTTGAGCGTGAGCGTGCCCTCGTTGAACTCGGGGAGGAACGCGCGCCCCAGGAACGGCACGACGGCGAGCGTGGCCACCAGCGCCAGCCCCGCCCCCGCGAGGATGGCCCGGGGATGTACGCGAGCCCCAGCGGAGCCAGCATCCGCCCCTCCAGCCCTGACAGGAAGAAGAGCGGCAGGAAGACGAGGATGATGATCAACGTGGCGAAGACGATGGAGTGACGGACCTCGATGGAGGCCCGGTAGATGACCTCCAACATGGGCTGCCGCTGGTCCTCCGGCAGGTGCGCGTTCTCCCGCAGACGGGCCTGTTCAACGCCGCTGCCGTGAAGATCTGCCGCAGGCGCCCGGATCCAATGCTGTGTCCCATTGGATCTGGCAGCCGCGCGCAGAGAGCACCCCTGCGCGAGTGTTGGCGATGCTAGCGTGCCCATCTGGGAGGTCACGCATCCTTGCTCCAACCTTTCAGATTGGCCCTTGCGCTTGCGCTCGCGTGGGGAGCTGTGGCGCACGCCGAGCCATCACCTGGGGGCCGTGTCAGACGGGAACGGCCTGTCACCGTCGCGGGTACCGCGGGTGAACCCCTGCCCGTGGTCCACATCGCCCAGGACTCACCGACGCTGCTCTTGTTCCCCGCTCCGATTCAGCGGAAGTCCCTCACCTTCGATGAGTCGCGGATCCGCGTCCTGGATGCGGGGGAACGGTCGGTCATCGTCCAGGCCGTGTCCGACCTCCGGAAGGACGAGCAGCAGGAGATGGGGGTCTTCTTCGTTGACGGCAGGGCACCCGCGCGGGCCGCCTTCGTGCTTGTGACCGACCCGGCGGAAGTGGACACGCGGATCGATGTGCAGCGACCGGAGGCGCCGAATACGGCCTGCCAGCCCATCCAAGCCCCGGCGCCGAAGCCTGAAGACTTCGTGCTGCTCGGCTACGTGGACAATGAAGGGGTCACGACGTCCATAAGCCAAGGACAACGGCCTATGCAGGGGCTTGCGTTGGAGTGGCTCACGGCTTTTCGGGGCGCGGGTTGGATTCTGGCGGACATGAAGATCGTGAACCACTCCAACCAATCCGCATGGTCACCCCAAGACGCGATGTTCCTGGGGCGTGTGGGCGTGCCCCTGCGGGCGCGACTCGTGACAACGAAGCCGGGGCCTATTGCTCCAGGCGAGGGCAGGCGCGTGCTTGCGGTCGTGGAAGTGCCAAAGACGGAAGCGGACCTCATCTTCACCCTGGAAGTGCGCGGGGATGATGGGCGTCGTTTCACGATTCCGGGCGTGCGTTTCCCGAAGCCCACCGCAGGAGATGCCCGATGAGCGCGACGTTGCTCAACCCTCCTCCGGGTTCCTTGATTGACGGGTGGCAGGTGGCCAAACCCCTGGGGGCCGGAGGTTTTGCCCGCGTCTTCCTGGGGGAAAAGAGCGGTCGGCACCGTGCCATCAAGCTGGCTCAACACCGGGAGGCCAGCGGCGACTTCAAGCAGACCCATGCTCGGACGCTGCGGGAGTTGACGGTGCTGCTCATGCTGGAGCACCCCAACATCGTCCGACCGCAGGGGCATGGCTTCGCGGAGAGCGGCAACCTCTATCTCGCGCTCGACTACGTAGACGGTTGGACGCTCGCGGAGTGGGCCGAAAGAAAGCATCCGACCGTGCGCGAAGTCCTCGGCGTCTTCGAGAAGCTCGCGGGTGCGCTGGCTTACATGCACGGCCGGAGCATCCTGCATCGGGACCTGAAGCTGTCCAACGTGCTCATCCGTAAGAGCGACGGCGAGCCCGTCATCATCGACTTCAGTTGCGCGACCTATACGCTCGCCAAAGACCTGACGGACGGGGGCTTGCCTCCGGGCACGGACCGCTACCGCGCGCCCGAGCAGTTCCAGTTCCTGCGCGAGCACAAGGACGAGCAGCGAGCCCGCTACGCCTTCCAGGTCGCCGACGAAATCTTCGCGGTCGGCGTCATGCTCCACGAGTTGCTGACGGACCCGCGACCGACGGAGTTCCGTCCACGCTTCGATTTGAACAATGCGGCCTTTCCTCCGCCGTCGCCTCGCTCGGCGAATGCGCGGGTTCCAGAGGCGGTGAGCGACCTCATTGAGAGCATGCTGGCCCAGGATCCCAAACGGCGTCCGGTGGATACCGAGGCGTTGCGCCGCGAGTTGGCGGAACTCCGGGCTGACCCCAGCGCTGAATACGACGTGCCGGGGCATCCGCCATCGGAACAGCGTCACGGAGTGGTGGCCCCCACGGTACTGGCGTCGCCCTCTGCCCCCCGGTCCCTCAAGCGACACGTCGCCCGGGTTGAGCGCCCGCGAGGCCGGGGCCGGTGGCGTGCGATTTTCGCTGGCGTTGTCGCGATTGTCGTTGTCGCGCTCCTTTGGCGCGCCTCGATGGTCGTCTCCTGGGCCCCTGTCGAGCCGCGCGTGGCCTCGGGTGAGCGCTCTTCCGTCGCTGCTCGTTCCGCACCGCCCGAGACAACCCCTCCTGCTATGTCCACCCCCAGCCCCTCGCCCATGACGACCCCGGGGCCCTCAATCGCCGCTGCTTCGAAGGAAGGTTCAATCGTGAAGACCCCGCAGACTGAAACGCCGCCCCCGGGCCGCACACCTCGCATGACGAAGAGGGCCGTTGCCGCCGTCGAGTGCGCGTCGCTGTCGCTCGCCGCCGCTCTGATGGCGGGTTGCCCCGGGGCCCAGATCCGGCCCGAGTCCTTCACCTGTCCGGCAGGCGCGGAAGAGGCAATGCGGGAGCAGCTTCACTGGACATACAGCGACATCTTCTCCATCCGACTCGACGACCGCCAACCAGAAGAAGAGGTGTGGTTCACCGCTGGCGCGGAGGTCGTGGGGGCGGTCCCGAAAGGACATGGCTCCGATAGACAACAGGCGGTCGCCCCGCCTGGGACGCGCTTTTACGGCAAGGCCTATTACCTCTCCGACAAGATGGGGCGTGCGGATGGGCCGGCGCTCGTCGTCCGGTATGACCGCGTGAAGCTTCCGGGGCAGGACGAGTACCCCATTTGCGTCGTGGCGGAGATGAGGGCCACGGGGTTCAAGGACGGCAAGGTGGAGGCGTTCAACCGCAGTGGCGGTCGTGTCGTGCGCCGCTGGCCCTGACCGGATCGGGGACGTATTGGGTAGGTGTTCGATTGGGGCCCCTTCTCCGCAAGCGCGACATGACCTCCCAGGGTCGTTCCGTTTCTTCCCATCCCACGGGTAACGTCCCCGTGACGCGTTGGTTTGAATGCCTGCGCGAGTGGAGGAAAGCGCATGTCGGCAAGTGAGTTCAGGCTTCCACGCGGGGCCATTCTCTTCACGCGGGACGGCTTCCAGTACGAGTTCCGCGAAGACCTGGGAGAGGTCCACCACGGGTTGAGCCTCCTGTTGGCCCGGCGCCGCACTCCCGAGGGCAGCATCCGAGGCAAGGTGCTGCTCAAGGCGGTCGGCGTTCCGAATCTGACGGAGCTGCCCCGCGTCAGGCGTGCGCGGACGAAGCTGGAAGAGCAGGTGCGCCTCGCGACGTACCTCGACCATCCGGCCATTCTTCGCGTCCACGGGCTGCACAAGGCGGAAGGGTGCTGGTACGTCATCACCGAGCATCCGTCAGGCCACAGCATCAGCAACCTGCTGACGCTCGCCGGGGAGTGCGGTCGCCGGTTCTCGCCCCTCTTCGCGCTCCATGTCGGGGCTCGCGTCGCGGAGGCCCTGGAGCATGCCCACGATGCGCAGGATGAGCGGGGGCGCCCCCTCAACATCGTCCATCGGGCGCTCGACGTGGAGAACCTCTTCGTCGATTGGAACGGCGATGTGCGGATCTCCGACTTCGGGCTCACCCTGTCGGACCTGCCAGGCCGCGTTTCGTCCACGGTGCGTCGGCCGCAGGGGGATGCCTTCTACTCGTCCCCGGAAATGCTCCTGACAGGCCGCGTGGATTCGCGTTCAGACCTCTTCGCCCTGGGCAATGTCCTGCTTGAACTCGCGACGGGGAAGAACATCCTCGATGCCCCGGATGACTTGACCGAAGAGGCGAAGAGCGCGCTTTCGGTCCGGCAACGCAGGCGCGTTCGGCATGCCATCAAGCGGGCTCAGCTTGCGGGTAGCCCGCCGATGGTGGCGGATGCCATCTGGCGCGCGGCGACCTACACACAGGCGGACCTGGAGGCATTGACGGAGCCGCTTCCGCAGGGGTTGCGCGTGACGCTGCGCAAGCTCCTCCAACCCCGCCCCGACGCCCGCTACCAGACGGCGTGCGAGCTGGCGGCGGACCTGCGACGGTGGCTTGGAGAGGGAGCCGCCTACGGCAGGAAGGAAGCAGTGGCGGAGCTGCACGAGATGGCGAAGCGATCCCGCGAAGTGATGATCGAACTGGGCATGCGGCGCCCTCGGGGCCCCCAGGTGTCCCAGGACGAGATCAGCACGAACTAGCCTCCCGGATGCCCCGGCGCATGTGCCCCCGGTGTGCCCCTCCAGCGTGGATTGAAGGGGCACAGCCGGGAACAGAACGGCATGGCGTCCCAAGCGAAACCAGGGCGGCAGGTGGGTCACCGCGCGTCCTGCGTGAGGTTTCCTGCCGACCTGGCGAAGGGGACGCTCCCCTTGGCGAACCCAAGGGGAGTGGTGGCCGCGTCGGACCGGTGGCATAGGCTGCGCCCCCAACAAGGAGCGGGCCATGTCGTACATGCTGGTGGTGATGCAGACGGGGGGCGGGAAGCCCCAGACGGCGGAGGAGAAGCGCGTCGCGGCGGACCGGATGGAGCGCATGCGGAGCTTCGGGGCTTCGCTCCAGGCGCGCGGCATCCTCCAGGCGGCGGACTCCCTGCGCTCGGACGCGGAGGGCGTCCGGGTGGAGCGGCGCGACGGGAAGCTCAGCTTCAGCGACGGGCCCTTCACCGAGTCCAAGGAGATCATCGGCGGCTTCTTCCTCATCGACGTGAAGACGCGCGAGGAGGCGCTGGAGCTGGCCACGCAGTGCCCCGCGGCGGAGTGGTCCACCGTCGAGGTCCGCCAGAGCGGCCCCTGCTACGAGCCGTGAGCAGGGCCGCGCGCGCCATGGCCTACGGCGCCGTGGCGCGGTCGCGGCACAACTGCAGGTAGCGCCGGATGAGCTGGAGCCGCGCCCGGTCGAAGGCCTCGCCGTCGTCGGGGACCGCCCAGGCGTGCGGGATGAGCTTCCGGGCCACGGCGCGCGCATACGCCGGGTCTCCCGCGTCACTCACCAGCTTCAGCCATTCGTAGTCCTGCATGCCCTGCCGGATGAGCTTCATGCGCATGGAGGGCAGGGGGATCTCGGTGGTGCCGCCGATGATGGAGGGCAGCCCCGGATAGAAGAGCGTGCCGTCACCGTTGCCATTGAAGCGGAACTGCGTCGTCCACGCGGTGTAGAGCAGGCCCACCGTCTGGTAGTACAGCTCGCCGCTGGCGCCGTTGATGAAGTCCAGCCACTGCATGCCGCGCGCCTTCGCCGCCGAGCGGTCCACCATGTACGAGGGCCAGCCCTGGCCGGGCTTGTTCTCCGGCGGGGGCGGCTCCGAGGCGGAACAGCCGTGGCTCGCGCAGCTCTGGTACAGCCACAGCTCCCGGTGGGGCAGGTCGAGGAAGTCATCGTACTTCGGGCGCTGGTCCCCCACGTAGGGAGGCTGGGTTCCGTCGATGAAGTTGACCAGCACGGTGAGGATGTCGATCTCCTCCAGCAGCCCGTGGGCCTCCACCTCGGTGACGGTGCTGGTCAGCAGCGTGCGCAGCTTCGGGGCCGCCGTGCGGGTGAGCTCGGCCCGGGCCGCCACGGCCTCCCAGGTGGTGCCGTAGGGCGGCTCATCCCCCACGTAGTCGAAGGAGCGTGACAGCCAGCCGCGCGCCTCCGCCTCCGTCTGGAACTCGGTCAGGGCCGCGCCGTTGGCCGGCCCCAGGTACTGCAACGCCGTCATGCGCGCCCCGGGCAGGCGGTTGGGGGCGGTGCCGTCGAGGAACGGCCCCCAGCGCTCATTGAACGTCTCGTAGTCCGGCAGGTCCCACGTGGGCAGGTTCACCTCGCGGGGGAAGGCGCTCGCCAGCGTGAGGCGGTGCTCCAGCGCCATCCGGTGGAAGAGCTTCAGCAGGCGCACCTGGGTGTCCACGGGGCACACCGGATCTCCGGTGAAGGCACGGCACACGTGGGGCGGCCAGAGCAGGAAGGCGCTGCGCAGCGAGGACGTGCTCGGCAGGCGGGCATCCACCACCTGGAGGCGCACCTCCACTCGCGACGTGAAGCCGTCACCCTTCACGGAGACGGCGCCGCGGTAGTTGCCGGGGCGCGCGTGGGGCGGCACGTGCACGTCCACCCAGATGGCGCGGGATTCGCCCGCGGGCACGTCGAAGGGGAAGGCCAGACGCTTCTCGCCGACGACCTCGTCCACGTCCGGCACCAGGCCATCCGGCCACCGCCCGGGGGTGGTCCCCGGAGGCGTGGGTGTCGTGATGTCCAGGAGCGCTTCCCGGTAGAGCAGCAGGTCCCCGCCCTGGATGCGCGACCGGGGCCCGAGGAGCTCCGGCAGGACGGCGCTCACGCCCCGCAGGCCCGAGCGGCCTCCGTGAAGCACCACCTGGAACGACACGAACTCGTTGCGCGCGGCGGTCAGCGACACGGAGCGCTGGACGCGGGGAGGCGTCTCCGGGCGCACCTTCACCATCGCGCTTTCGCCCCAGACGGCCGGACGCGACGGATGCGCCCAGGCAACCTGGCTCCCCAGCAACAACACACAGGCGAGTCCCAGCTTGAGGAGTTGCATGGCATCCCAGGCTGGGATTTGAGAGGGATTGCGGCAAGCCGTCCCCCGGTACCAGCGCCCGTAGGGCATCCGACACCGGCGGGCATCCGGTCTGCCCTCCGGTACGACTCGGGCCATGGTGGCGGCGCCGGGGGGGGCCGTGGGTTGCATCCGGCCGCTGGCGTGCGCTGCGTCCTGGGGAGGAGGACGCGCGCGGGGACACCTCGCCAACGGGACGTGCGACTGGACGCACGGCCGCGACGTCCGGGGAGGCACCATGTCGCTCGCAAGGTTCTGCCGCAAGCCGGTGGCCATCATCCAGCCCACGCAGAGCGTGTCCGAGGCCGCGGAGGCACTGCGCGACCAGCACGTGGGCGCGCTCGTCGTGGTGCAGCAGGACCTGCGTCCGGTGGGCATGCTGACGGACCGGGACATCGTGACCCGGGTGCTGGCCGCACGGAAGGACCCGGCCGCCACCCCCGTCTCGGATGCCATGTCGTCCCGGCCCGTCGTCGTCCGTCAGGAGGACTCCATCGACAGGACCCTCTTCGCCTTCCGGCAGCACCGCGTGCGCCGCCTGCCCATCGTGGACGAGCAGGGACACGTGGCGGGGCTCGTCTCGCTCGATGACCTCTGGGTGCTGCTGTCCGCGGAGCTGGACCAGACCGCCGCCGCCGTTCGCGACAACCAGGGGCCCTGAGCCCGGTCATCCCGGGACCGTGCCACGGCGCCGCTTGGAGGTGCTCCGCGCCAGCGCCAGCAGCTCCACCACCTCCTCGTCGGGCACCTGGAGGAAGTCGCGGTACCACTGGCCGATCGCGGACATCGACAGGGTGGAGCACTCGCACACCACGTCATCCACCAGCGGCTTCAGCTCGTTGAGCGTCAGGGTGTCCGCCACGGGGACGGCGAGGACCAGCCGCCCCGGCCTCCTCGCGCGCAGCGCCTGGAGGGCCGCCCGGACGGTGGCTCCGGTCGCGATGCCGTCATCGACGAGGATGATGCGCCTTCCCTCCACCCGCGACGGCCTGGCCTCCTGGCGGAAGCACCTCACGCGTGCGTCCACCTCGGCGGTCTTCTGGCGGATGGCTCCACGGAGGTCGTCCTCCTTGAGGGCCAGCTCGTCCATCAGCTTCCGGTTGAGGAAGATGACGCCTCCCTCCGCCACCGCCCCCAGGCCCAGCTCCGGGTACTCCGGTGCGCAGAGCTTTTTCACCACGCAGACATCCAAGGGGGCGCCCAGCGCCGCCGCCACCTCGTAGGCGACAGGGACGCCGCCCCGGGGCAGCCCCACGACGAGGGTGTCCTCGCCCGTGTAGCCGCGCTCGAGCAGCCTCCGCGCCAACCGCCGGCCCGCATCCACACGGTCCTCGAAGTACAGGGGCTGCTCCCCCGAGCAGGAAACAGGCATGGCGTGCTCTCCCGAAAGTGACCGTGGCATCCGGAACAAAGTGGGGCCCGCTGCCGGCCGTGGCAGGTCACGAGGTGCCATCCCCCCTCCGGCCCGCTGGCGACCGCGCGCCGAGGCGCTTGCGCAGCAGATGGAAGGCCCACAGGCCCACGAGGATGCCGGCCGCGCCCAGGCCCAGCAGCACGGAGGTGCGGCGCTCCAGGACGCTGGCGCCCAGGTAGACCGTGCCCACCGCGTAGGGGAGCTCCGCCAGGGCGAGCACGGCCAGGTAGCGGCGCAGGCCATAGCGCGCGAGCCCGAGCACGTAGCCCGGGATCTCGGAGGGGACGGCGAGCTGGAAGAGGAGCACCACCCCGAAGGGCGTGCGCCGGGAGATGCGCTCCTCGTAACGGGCGAGCAGGCTGGCGGAGGTGAGCCTGCGGATGACGGGCCTGCCCCATGCGCGGGCGATGCCGTACGCGCACGCGCCGCCCAGCATCCAGCCCACCCAGAGCAAGAGCGCGCTGATCGCCTTTCCCCAGGCCTGGATCGCCACCGGCAGCAGCAGCGCGCTGGAGAAGAAGGCGAGCATCGCCGACAGGGCGGAGAGGATGACGAAGAGCACCGCGCCCCACACCGGATGCGTGGAGATGATCGGCGCGACCGCGTCGACGACCTGGCGCAGGCGGGACTGGAACGCCTCCGAGGACGCGAGCAGCGCCAGTCCGACGAGCAGCAGCCCCAGCAGGAGCGCCCGGCCCCACATGGCGGGGAGCCCATGACGCTCGCCCTGGGGTTGGGAGGAGGGGTTCATGGCCTTCAGGCGCGCAGCGCGTCCAGGATGGACAGACGCGCGGCGCGCAGCGCGGGCAGCAGCCCGCCCAACAGCCCCATCGCCGTGCCGAACAGCAGCGCGCCCAGCAGGATGGCGGGGGTGGGGGAGAAGCCGAAGCTCACCGCCGCGAACGTCTGGAAGTTGAGCGTGCGGATGTGGATCCACCGCGTGGCCAACGCGCCCAGCGCGCCCAGCACGCCTCCGGCCGCGCCCAGCATGGCGGACTCCACCACCACGCTGGCCAGCACGCTGCGCCGCCGGAAGCCCACCGCGCGCAGCATCCCCAGCTCCGCGACGCGCGTCGCCACCTGCGCGTACATGGTGATCATCGCCCCCAGCACCGCGCCCACGCTGAAGACGAAGGACACGAAGAGGCCCAGCACCCGGATGAAGGCCGCCAGCCCGCTGGCCTGATCCGCCCAGTACTTCGGCTCCGGCTTGGCCTCCAGCGTGAAGCGAGGGTTGGCGTCCACCCGCTTCACGAAGGCGTCCACCTCCGCGGGCGAGCGCAGCCGCACCACCGCGGAGCTGAAGTCGTCGCGGCCGAACGCCGTGCCCAGGCGCATGGCGTCCGCCCACACCTCGGACTCGAAGGCGCCGCCCCGGGCGGCGATGACGCCCACCACCGGCCAGCGCTGCCGGGCGAACCGCAGCTCCCCTCCCAGCGTGGCCTCCGGTGACGTCCCGACGAGCGAGCGGCCCAGCACCACCTCGTTGGTGCCCGGCCGGGGCCTGCGCCCGGCGACGAGCTGGACCTCCGGCCGCGCCTCGAAGCTCTCCGCGCTGATGCCTCGCGCGGACGTGTTCATCGCCTTCGTGCTGCCGCTGGGCAGCGTCAGCAGCACCACCCGCTCTCCGGCCACCAGCGGCTGGCCGTCCGCCCCGGACGCCACCTGGGGCTCCGTGGCGAGGATGCGCACCGCGTCCCGCTCCATGCCGCTGACCAGCTCGCTGGTGGCCCCTTTTCGCAGCACCACGACGTTGGACGCGTCCCCTCCGGAGGCCAGCGCGGACTCGATGCCGTTGGCCAGCATCAGCACCGCGGAGAAGACGAAGACGACGAGCCCCAGCCCCACCACCGTGAGGCCGGTGGACAGCCGGCGCGCCCACAGGCTGCGGGCGTTGTAGAAGAGCGGCACCATCGCTCAGGCCACCTTCCGCAGGCCTTCCGCCACAGGAAGCCGCACCGCGCGCAGCGCCGGCCCCACGCCCGCCAGCAGGGCCACCGCCACCGCCGCGAGCGCGGAGACCCAGAGCGTGTGCCAGCGCGTGAGGTGGTCCGGCATGGGGCCGAACCGCGAGGCGATGAGCTTCGCGAAGAGGCTCACCAGCACCGGCGCGGCCGTCACGCCCAGCGCCGCCGAGCACAGGCCGATGAAGGAGGACTCGGCCAAGACGAGCGCCACCACGGTGCGCGGGCGGAAGCCCAGGGCTCGCAGGGTGGCGATGTCCCGGGTGCGCTCGCGCACGCCCATGGCCAGCGTGTTGCCGATGACGAGCAGGATGATGAGCAGGATGACGGAGGACACCACCCGCACGGCGGTGACGATGGCGGAGGACATGGCCACGAAGCCCAACTGGAAGGCCTTCTCGCTCTCCGTCTTCGTCGGGTAGGGGCTGTTGTCGAACAGGTGGTCGATGGCCGCCGCCACCTCGGCCGAGCGCGACGGGTCGTCCACGCGCACCGCGTAGATGCCGACCTTGTCCTTCATGGCCTCGGTCAGCCGGTCGCTCTCGTTGAGGCAGCGGTAGCCGAACACCAGCGCGGTGGTGTCCACGCCGGGCCGCGCGCCTCGGTAGATGCCGTGCACGTTGAACGTCCAGTCGCCGGGGTAGAGCTGCCCCTTGAGCGTCACCCGGTCCCCCGCCTTCCACCCGAAGCGCCGGGCCAGTTGCTCCCCCACGAGCGCGCCGCATGGGTCACCGCGGAAGGCGGCGAGCTGCGCGGGCGGGACGATGAACTCCGGGAAGACGTCCAGGAAGGTGCGGGCGTCGATGGCGAAGTTGGCGAAGAAGTCCTTCTGCGTGTCGCCCAGCGTGCCGCCGAACCACTCCTGGTGCGTGACGGAGGTGACGCCCGGCAGCGCGGCGATGCGCGCGTAGTAGGACAGCGGCAGCGGCTGGGTGAAGGACACCTTGTTGCGGACGATGAGCCGGTCCACCTGCGCGGCCCGCGCGTTGTAATAGAACATGTCGACGACGGTGCTCAGGAAGATGAAGGCCGTCACGCCCACCGCGCCCGCGAGGACGGTGAGCGTCAGCCGCAGCGGGTTTCGCATCAGGTCGCGGCCCGCGAGTCCCACGTAGTTCACTGGAGCACCCCCTTGTCCAGGTGGTGCACGCGGCCCGCGCGCTCGGCGGCGTGCGGGTCGTGCGTCACCATGACGAGCGTCTTGTGCAGGTCCCGGTGGAGCACGCCGAAGAGATCCAGCACGGCCTCCGCCGCCTTGCGGTCCAGGTCCCCCGTGGGCTCGTCCGCGATGATGAGGTCCGGGTCGGAGACGATGGCGCGGGCGATGGCCACGCGCTGCTGCTCGCCGCCGGACATCTGCGGCGGGCGGTGGCCCACGCGGTGGCCCAGCCCCACCAGCTCCAGCGCCGCGGCCACGTGCTGGCGCCGCTCCCCGCGCGTCAGCGGCGTGAGCAACAGGGGCAGCTCCACGTTCTCCGCCGCGGTGAGCACGGGGATGAGGTTGTAGAGCTGGAACACGAAGCCCACGTGGGCGGCGCGCCAGTCGCTGAGCTCCCGGTCGTCCATCTCCGCCAGGTCCCGGCCGGCCACCTCGACGACGCCCGTGGTGGGCCGGTCCAACCCGGAGACGAGGTTGAGCAGCGTGGACTTGCCGGAGCCGGACGGACCCATGAAGGCCTCGAAGGCGCCGGTGCCGATGGTCAGGTCCACCCCGGCCAGCACGGGCACCTCCACCGTGCCGCGCCGGTACGTCTTGGACACGCCCTGGAGGCGCACCATGGGGGCCGTCGCGGATGGCGCATCCAGGCTCATCCGCCCCCCGCCTGCACCTTCACGCGCCGGCCGTCGCGGAGGCGCTTCGGATCCGGGGCCACGACCACCTGCGTGCCCGCGCCCGGCCCCTGCGTCAGGGAAACCTCGTCCCCCACGCGCTCGCCCACGCGCACCGGCTGGCGCGTGGTCCGCCCGTCCTTCACCACCCACACGGCGGCGCCCTTCGCGTCGCGCACCACCGCGCTGGCGGGCACGCGCGGCGGCTGTCCTTTCGCGGCCAGCTCCCCGGGGGGCAGCGGCTGGCGGAGGAAGGACACCTTGGCGCCCATGTCCGGCAGCGCGCCCTGGGGGACGGACTGGAAGCGCACCAGCACGGTGGCGGTGGCCTTGGAGCGGTCGATGGCGGGGCGCACCGTGGTCGCCGTCCCCGGGAAGGCGCGCTCCGGCATGGCGTCCAGGAAGATGAGCGCGGGCTGGCCGATGCGGATGCGTGAGAGCTGCTCCTCGCTGACCTCGGCCTCGACCTCCAGGGCGTTGAGGTCCACCAGCTCCACGATGCCGCCCAGGTTGGTGCCGGTGAGGGCGGCCGGCGCGAGCACCGCGCCCTCGTTCGCGAGCTTCTTCGACACGGTGCCGTCGAACGGCGCGCGCACCACGGTGTGCGTGAGCTGGAGGCGGGCCGCCTCGCTCGCACGGCGGGCGACGGCGAGCTGCGACCGGGCCTGGTTGAGGGCCTCCTCCGTGGCGCGGCCCGCGGTCTCCACGTCCAGGAGCTGGGCGCGGGGGATGACGCCCTGACTGGCGAGGTTGCGCGTGCGCTGCGTGGTGCGCTCCGCGTTGAGGGTCTGGGCCTCGGAGGCGGCGAGCTGGGCCTCGGAGGCCCGCACCGCCGCCTCGGCGCGGTCCAGCACCACGCGGGCGTCCCGGTCATCCAGCCGGGCAATCACCTGGCCCTTGCGCACGGCCTCGCCTTCCTCCACGGCGACCTGCACGAGCTGGCCCGCGACGAGCGGCGCGATGACCGAGCGGCGCCGCGAGTCGACGTAGCCGGAGGCGGACAGCTCCGTCTGCTGCTCGCCGGGGAGCGGCTCGCGCACCTCGGCCACGCGCACGGTGGGCGCGCGGCGCGCCACCAGGGCCGCCACCAGGACGAGCACCCCCACCAGGAGCCCGGCGGGGATGAGCCAGCGCAGCCTGCGCCGCCGCTTCACGGGAGCGGCGGAGCGGTCGATGCGCAGGGCGCTCAACGCGGTCTGGGACTGTGCGTCGGCCATGGCACCTCCCGGCCCGGACTCCGGGACCTCGTGGATGAGGGTAGGGAGGCGGAGGGCGGGGTGCCACGAGCGAGGCGCCGCTCGCCGCCGCGCCCCGGCTACTCCACGTGCTCCACCTGGACGGCCGTGACCTTGTAGTCGGGCGTATGGGTATACGGGTCCTGATGCGGTCCGATGACGGCGTTGATGAAGGTCTCCGCGGTGTGGAAGGTGGTGAAGAGCTCGCCGGGCCGCAGTCCTTCCGCGCGGCGCATGGGCAGCACCGCCTCGCCATGGCGGCTGCGCACCCGCACGCGCGCGCCCTCCTGGAGCCCCAGCCGCTCCGCGTCCGCCGGGGCCATGTCCAGCCAGTCCCCGGGTTGGAGCCGCGCGTGGGGCGTGCGTGACGTCATGGTGCCCGCGTTGAACCCATACAGCCGCCGGCCCGTCATCAACACGAAGGGGAAGTCGTCCGAGCGCGCCTCCGGCGACGGCGTGTAGCCGATACGGCGCAGCGCCGCCCGTGGGCCCAGGGAAAAGCCACGGGTGTGCAGCACCCGGGTGCCCGGGTGCGTTTCGTCAGGGCAGGGCCACTGGAGACCGCCGCGCTCCAGCCGCGCATATGACAGACCCGCGCCCACGGGCCACACGCGCCGTACCTCGTTCCAGATTTCTTCCGGAGAGGTGAACGCGAAGCCCTCGGGGTGTCCCAGCGCGCGCGCCGCACGGCAGAGGATCTCCCAGTCCGGCAGGGACTCTCCCATGGGGGGCAGCGACGCGCGCACCCGCTGCACGCGCCGCTCGCCGTTCATGAACGTGCCGTCCTTCTCGAACGACGTGCACGCGGGCAGGAAGACGTGGCCCAGGGCCTTCGCCGTCTCGTTGAGGAACAGGTCCTGCACCACCAGCAGCTCCAGCCGCTCCAGCGCCTCGCGCGTGGTGTTCGCCCCCGGGTTGGTGAGCAGCACGTCGTAGCCGAAGGCCCACAGCGCCTTGAGCCGCCCGCCGCGCGCCGCCTCCATCATCCGCATCAGATCCATCCCCGGCGTGGAGGGCAGGGGCGCGCCCCAGGCGTCCTCGAAGCGGGCGCGGTGCTCCTCCAAGGGGACGTAGCCGGTGAGCTGCCCCGGCTCGCAGCCCATGTGCGCGGAGCCCTGCACGTTGTTCTGTCCGCGCAGCGGGTTGACGCCCATGCCCGGCCCGCCGAGGTTGCCCGTGAGGAGCGCCAGGTTCACCAGCGCCATGACCGTCTCCGTGCCCTGCACGTGCTCCGTCATGCCCAGCCCGTGCACCATCATGGACGGGCCGTGCGTGGCGTAGAGGCGCGCGGCCTTCCGGAGGTCCTCCGCGTCCACCTCGCACAGCCGCGCGGCGCGCTCGGGCGTCCAGTCGCGGATGAAGGCCTGGAAGTCCTCCACGGCGTCCACGCGCTCGCGCAGGAAGTCCGGGGCGCACAGGCCCTCGGTCACGATGACCTGGGCCAGCGCGTTGAGCAGCGGCACGTCCGTGCCGGGCCGGGGCCGCAGGTGCACGTCCGCGTAGCGCGCCAGCTCCGTGCGCCGCGAGTCGATGACGATGAGCTTCGCGCCCCGGAGCGCCGCCTGCTTGATGCGGGCGCCGACGACGGGGTGGCACTCCGTGGTGTTGCTGCCCGCCACCAGCAGGGTGCGCGCGTGCTCCACGTCCTCGAAGGAGTTGGTGGCGGCGCCCGTGCCCAGCATCCGCTTCAGCCCGGCGGCGCTGGGCGCGTGGCACACGCGGGCGCAGCAGTCCACGTTGTTCGTCCCCAGCACCACGCGGGCCAGCTTCTGCGCCAGGTAGTTCTCCTCGTTGGTGGCCCGCGCGGAGCCCAGCATGCCCACCGAGTCCGGGCCGTGCGCGTCCCGCAGGCGGCGCAGGCGCTCCGCGATGAAGCCCAGCGCCTCGTCCCACGAGGCCCGCCGCCAGCCGCCCGCCTCGCGCAGGAGCGGCACGGTGACGCGGTCCGGCGCCGTCACGAAGTCGAAGGCATAGCGCCCCTTGGAGCACAGGTGGCCCCGGTTGGACGGGCCCTCGCGGGAGGGGCGCACGGTGACGATGCGGCCGTCCCGCGTGCCCACGTCCATCTCGCAGCCCACGCCGCAGTAGGAGCAGATGGTCCGCGTCCATGCTTCCGGCCAGCCCCGGTCCAGCAGGGTGCGGTCCTCCAGCGCGCCGGTGGGGCAACTGTCCACGCACGCCCCGCAGGACACGCACGAGCTCTGCCTCAGGTCCGGCCCGTCCGGGAGGATGTGCGTCGCGGCGCCGCGGTTCCACACCCGCCAGACGAACTGGCCCTGCACGTCGTCGCAGATGCGCACGCAGCGGTAACAGTGGATGCACTGGGACATGTCCACGTGGAGATACGGGTGCGAGTCGTCCAGCGACTCCGGCCGGGGTGCGCCGCGCACCTCGTCCTCCAGGCCGTACTCGCGCAGCGCGCGGTGGAAGGGCTTGTCCGGATGGCGCTCCACCGCTTCGGCCGGGTACTGGGCGGCCAGCAGCCGCAGCAGCACCCGGCGCTGCGCCTCCACCTGGGGGCTGCGCGTGCGCACCTCCATGCCCTCCACGAGCGGAGTGGTGCAGGCGGCCACCGGATGATCGCAACCCCGCACCTCCACGATGCACGTGCGGCACGCGCCCACCGGCGTCAGGCGTGCGTCGGCGCACAGCGCGGGGAGGGAGATGCCCAGGGACTCCAGCGCCTCCAGCACGGTGCCGGGCGCGCACTCGTGAGGCTGACCGTCGATGGTCACCCGAAGCATGCCTCCACCTCCTCCCGGTAGTAGCGCAGCACGCTCCGGGCGAACTCCCCCAGGCCGATGCCGTGTCCACACAGGCTGGTGAGGCGCAGCGCCTCGGCGACCTCCTCCCAGTCCGCGGCGCCGGCACGGGGGGCGGCGCCGGTCTCCAGCACGCGCGCGAAGAGCTGCTCGACGTGCCGGGCCCCCATGCGGCACGGCGTGCACCTTCCGCACGACTCGTACGCGCCGAAGGAGAAGACGTGGTGCACCAGCGCGGCGATGGACGTGTGCGTGTCGAAGGCCACCACGCCGCCGTGCCCCACGGAGGCGCCCACGGCCCGGAGCTCCTCGAAGCCCAGCGGGGTGTCCAGCAGCCGTGGCGGGAGGATGCCCGCCAGCGGCCCTCCAATGAGCACGCCCTTCAGCGGTCCGGTGCGCAGCCCGCCTCCCAGCTCCTCCACCACGGTGCGCACCGGCGTGCCCAGCTCCACTTCGTAGAGCCCCGGGCGTTGGAAGAGCGAGTTGAGCGACAGCACCTTCGTGCCCCGGCTGCCTGGGATTCCCAGCGCCGCGTAGGCCTCGCCGCCATGGCGTGCGATCCACGGGAGGTTGGCGAGCGTCTCCACGTTCTGCACCAGCGTGGGCTGGCCGAACAGGCCCGCCTGGGCGGGGTAGGGGGGCCGCGCGCGCACGAAGGGCCGGCGTCCCTCCAGGGCGTTGAGCAGCGCCGTCTCCTCGCCGCACAGGTAGCTGCCGCGCCCCACCTCGATGGAGATCTCGCAGGAGAACGCGCTGCCCAGGATGCGTGGCCCCAGCACGCCCTCGCGGTGGGCCTCGTGCAGGGCCACGTGCAGCGCGCACGCCGCCAGCGGGTACTCCTTTCGCACGTAGATGACGCCCCGGCGAGCGCCCACCGCGTACGCCGCCAGGAGCAGGCCCTCCA
Organism: Corallococcus sp. AS-1-12; assembly: GCF_020036995.1. NCBI lineage: Bacteria > Pseudomonadati > Myxococcota > Myxococcia > Myxococcales > Myxococcaceae > Corallococcus > Corallococcus sp. AS-1-12. Next base: position 427,043 of record NZ_JAIQDD010000001.1, read on the forward strand.
GCACGGCGTGGGGATCGTCCTCCATCAGGAAGCGGTCGATATAGGCCCCGGCGTCGCCCTCGTCCGCGTTGGCCACGACGGTCTTCTGTTCGCCTGGCGCGGCGGCCACCGCGCGCAGCTTGCGTCCGGTGGGGAAGCCCGCGCCTCCCCGGCCGCGCAACCCGGACTGCTCCACCTGCGCGATGAGCGCCTCGGGGGGCGAGGACAGCGCCTGCTCCAGCGCCGCGTAGGCGCCCTGGCGGGTGGCCTCCGGCAGGTCGCGCGCTCCGCCTTGGGCGACGCGCCCCAGCGTGATGGCTTGCGGTGCCCGGACGTGCACCTCGGGGCGGGCGTCCTCTCCCGTCACGGACGGTGCCCGGTAGCACTGGCCCAGGCAGTAGACGCGGGTGTCACCCGAGGTGGCCTGCCGCCAGCGCACGGCATCCAGGTGGCGCGCGACGAAGCAGGCGGTGCCATGGCAGGCATGCGTCCCCAGGGGGCCGGGTCCGAGGTGATAGAAGGATTCGAGTTCGGGTGTGTGCCGCCCTGGCTTCATGCGCCGCCTCCTCCCGCAACGGTGTGCACGTCGCGGGGCTCGGACTTCGCGCCCGCGCTGCTTCCTCGGCGTGACATCCCTCACCACTCCAGGGTGATTCGCACGGTGCGGCCCCAGGGCCATCCTCCGGGGCCATGGCAACGACACCGGACAGCGCCCCGGGCGCGCGCACGCCGTACCTGCCCACCCCCCTTCCGGAGGCCCGGGCCTTCGAGTGGGCGCAGTTGCTGACCTCCACCCGCGAGGGACTCGGGAAGCTCTTCTCCTGGCTGGAGGCCGCTTGCGAGAACAGCGCGCGAGTCGCGGGCCACGAGAACGAGCACCTGTCCACCAGCCTCCTCATCTCCGGTGACCGTGGCTCCGGGAAGACGACCCTCCTGCTCAGCGCCGTGCAGGCCCTGACGGACTCAAAGCACTTCGTCGGTGACTCGGGGCACGAAGTCGAGCTGGCGCGGATGCTCGAACGGCTGGAGCGGCGCATCCACTGGCTGGAGCCGCTCGACCTGGAGCCCGTTTCGCCCAATGCCAACCTGCTGGCCACGCTGCTGGTCCGCGTGCGGGCCGCGCTGGACGAGCAGCGGCACGTGAAGGGCGCGCAGGGTGAGTCCGCGCGATGGTCCTCCTCCATCCTGGAGGAGGGCGCGGAGGAGACGTGGGGGAAGCTGGATCACCTCATCCGTGACGCGTCGTTCATGTGGGAGGACATCCCGGCCACCACCGATGCCCGCGTGCGCGCGGAGCAGCAGATCCGCGCGTCGGAGATCTACGCCAACTTCCAGACGCGCTTCGCCGAGGCCATGGAGGACGTGGCCCGCACGCTGGCCATGCCGCGCTTCGGTCCGTCCGGGGGGGACCAGGTGCTGCTGGTGCTGCCCATCGACAACGTCGACCGCAGCATCGAGCACCTCTACAACATCGTGAAGCTCACGCGCATGGTGGCCAGCCGCCACCTCTGGTTCGTGCTGGCCGCGGGCCACCAGGAGTTCCAGCGCTTCATGGAGCGCTCCTTCCAGAAGGAGTTCATCGTCTCCGGACAGGCCGGCATCGGCGTGAGCGATCAGGAGGAGACGCTCGCCATCGCCCGGCGGCAGGCCGCCACCACGCTGCGCCGGGCGCTGCCCCCCAGCTACCGCATCTCGCTGAGGCCGGTGGAGCCCTACGAGGCCTGGCACTTCACCGTGGAGGGAGGGAAGAGCGAATCCCTGGGCCAGCTCCTGGGACGCATCGACTTACCGGGAAGAGCGCGGAGCGGGGAACCGCTGCTGAAATCCCTCGCCGCCCTCTTCGACCTGAAGCATCAACTCCAGGCCGACGTGGCGCGGGCCTACCGGGACGCCGTCGCCGCCGATGACGGTCAGCAGGCGCACGAATCCAGCGCGCTCAAGGACGAGCCGATCCTCACCCACGCCGGCAGGAACGCCCTCAGGCTGCCCGCGCGGACCCTGCAGGACCTCTGGCATGCGGTCCGGCGTGAGGTCCATGGACCTGGCTCATCGACCCCTGGCTTCAGCGCTCAGGAGCAGGGCGGGGCCGCGGTCCGGATCGCCAAGGACATGCTCCGCAACGCCATCGACGAGAGCGACCTGCCGGCCTGGGCGAGCGAGCAATTGCTCCACCGCATTCTCCGGCATGACGACCAGGGACGCGTCTTCCTGGACCTGACCGGCAAGCCCGTCCGTCGCGTCAAGCGCACCAGCCTCCATGGCGTCCTGCGGGGGATCCCCGGCGACCTGGACGGAGACGGACCGCAATCGCACGACCGGCTGCTGAGCACGGAGATCCACCTGCGCCGCTTCCACGACGTGGTGCTGGTGTTGAAGGAGCTGACGGGAGCCGGCCGCGAAGCGCCGATGCCCGCGAACGTCGCGGGCTGGTTCATGATCCTGCATGACGTGCTGATGCTGTTCGAGCAGCCCCGCGTGCTGAGCGCGAACGTGACGCCCTTCGAGATGAGCCCGGAGATGGTCGTGACCGTGCACGAGCTCTGGGTGGAGCACACGAACGGGACGCCGTTCGTCCAGGTGGACTCCTGGTGGACGCCTCCTTCGTGGAGCACCTTCATCGAGTTCGCCATCCTCACCGCCCAGTGGCGCGCGTTCCTCGGTCAGCTCCCCCTGGAGTTCCTCAATGACTCCCAGGACGCCAACCTGCGCGCCCGCCTCATCCAGGCGGCGTGGGTGGAGAACATCTGCTCCGTGGCGGGCGATCCGTTGGGCCACTGGCATTGGAAGGGGGACCCCGGCGTCATGTCCGTGCTGAAGCCCGAGCTGAGTCAGGCCAGGGTCACGGATTACGAAACGCGGGTGCGCCAACAGGTGGAGCAACTCGTCTCCCACTGCGCCAAGGGCAGCGCCGTGTATGGCCGGGAGTGGACGGCGCGGGTCTGGCTGCGCAACACGCTCCCGCTCCAGGTCCTGCCGGAGTTCGCGCTCGCCTCCGATGCGCGGGACCTGCTGCCGTCGCCGGCTGGAGCCCCGGGTGCTGGCTCCGGGTGGGATGCCCTGCTGAAGGACTGGCGTGCCCAGGGGATCCGGTTGGCGGCGCTCCGGCGCCAGCGGGTGCGCGAAGCGGTGCACTTCTCCAATACGGCCGAGTCGCTCCGGAGCGCGCTCGGCGCGGACGGCGGGCCTGCTTCGGCCAGGTATCAGGAGTGGCTCGACACCGTGGTGAACGCCTGGTTCGCCGTGGTGGACCACATGGGGGATCCGCTGGCGGAGGTGGTGCCGGGGCTGGACGCCTCCCGCATCCAACTGCACTCGTGAACCAGGACGGCTCGCGCCCACCCGCCGGCAGTCTGGCCCCCCGCCGCGTCCCGGAGGCGTACGTGCGCGCGGAGGTCGCCAGCTTTCCGCTGACGAGCATCGAGGCCTTCCGCTCGGCGGTGACGGAGCTGGAGCCGTCTCCGGACGCGAGCGATGACGGCTCCACCTGGGCGCTCTGGCGCGAGTGCGAGAAGCGCCTGTCGGAGCACGCGAGCGGCTGGTCGCTGGATCGGATCATCGCCGTGCGCGACGCGTTCTGGTTCCCGTCGCGAGGACACGCCCGCCACCGGCAGTCCCCACGCCAGGGCGTGTCCATGTTCCACTACCTGCGCAACCTGGCGGACACCCACCTGGAGCGGCGGCCCGGCGTCACGGTCATCTTCCAGGGCACGGGCGCGGAGGCGGTGGAGGCGCTGACGCACTACCGCTGGCTGACCTTCGCGATGCCGGAGGACCTGCTGCTGGCGGCCGTGCCGGTGGAGCCGCCTCCCACGCGCGTGGACATCGAGCCGCCCCTGCTGGTGCGGCACCTGCTGGATCGCGGCGTGGCGGAGGTCCACCACCACGTCGGCGCGGGCATGGACTTCCCGCTGCTGTGGGCCTCGCTGCTGTCCGCGGTGGGGGATCCGGAGCTGGATGCGAAGTCGCTGAAGGGGCCCGGGGTCCCCTTCGAGGACGGGGAGCGGATGCTGTGCTGGCTGCTGGCGGCCGCGGTGACCCGCTGTGTCCTCGCGGAGCTCCTGCTGCGCCGCGAGACGCCCCTGCTCCTGGACTTCGTGCGCGGCCTCTCCGAGTCCCGGGCCTGGCTGCCGCAGCGCAGGCGCGTGCTCGCGCGGACGTTGGAGGCGCTCTCCAGGGGCCGCGCGGAGGTGCTCCCCGACCTGTATGAGCTGCGCGGCCTCTATGAGGATCTGCATCCGCTGGCGGCCCACAACGTGACCGAGCCCCCGGCCACGCTCGACGAGGTGTGGCGGCGGTGTGATCCGATCGCGCTCCGGCTGCGGCTGGACACGCCCAATGGAGGCGAGCGCTGGCTGGTGCGCTCGGGCCTGAAGCACCTGGCGGCCCTGGAGCACACGGGCCTCCAGGACGTGCACTTCGAGCGCCTCTTCTGGCAGGTCCAGCGCGTGCGGTGCCTCAGCTACCGCGCCTACGTGCAGCGGCCGCTGACCGCGGGGCTCCAATGGTTCATCCGCTTCTATGGCCGTCCGCGCGCCATGAAGGGGCCCCTGAGCGCCGTGCGCGCGGAGGTGTCGTACGCGGTGGCGGGCGGGGATCAACCCATCGCCGCGCTGGAGGTGCGCACGAGCCCCTCGGACGACCCCATCCGCATCGCGGAGGAGCTGACCTCCCTCACCCGGTCATGGCGGGGCGTGCTGACCCGGACGGGGGAGCGCGTCGCGGATGGGCGGTCGCCGGAGTTCGGCGTGGTGATGCACCTCATCAAGGACCGGGACCCGAGCCACCACTGGGCGCAGGGACAGCCGCCCGCCCACGGCATGGGGACGTACGCGGAGCCGGTGCCCGAGCGGCGCGTGCAGTTGGGCGGGCGCTATTCGGACTACTTCGCCGCGCAGTCCGTGCAGGTGGAGGCCCTGGTGGACCTGCTGCGGGCGGTGCCGCTGTCGCTCTGGCTGGTGCGGGGACTGGACGTGGCGTCGGACGAGCTGAGCGTGCCCACGTGGGTGCTGGCGCCGCTGTACCGCTACATCCGGTGGGGCGCCGCGCGCGCCGCGGCGAAGCGGGAGTCACGGGGCGCGCCACCGCTCAAGCTGACATCGCACGTGGGCGAGGACTACCGGCACCTCATGGAGGGCCTGCGCCGCATCTACGAGAGCGTGCACTACCTCCTGGACCGCACGGGAGGGCGGCTGGGCCACGCCACCGCGCTGGGCGTGGAGCCCGGGGCGTGGGCCGAGTCCGTGGGCGCGGTGATGATGCCGGCCGAGGACCGGCTGTGGGACCTGGTCTTCGAGTGGCGGCTGTACAGCGACTACCGGCTGCCCCTGGCGCTGTCCGCGGAGGCCCCACCCGGACGGCCGCAGCGGGTGGAGAACCTCCTGCGCGAGCTGTCCGAGGCCGTCTTCGGCAGGTGCGTGGCGCCGCACGTGCTGGCCGAGGCGCACCACGTGCTGCACAACCTGTGGTGCCCGCCGCTGGCGCGCGACGAGGGAGGCGTGGGCCTGGACGCCTTCAGCCGGGCCTTCCGCCGCCTCAACTGGAGCCGGGTGCTCAACGCCGCCCACGTGCGGCGCGTCCTCATGGCCTACCGGGAGGACGAGCGCGTGTTCCAGCGCGGGCAGCAGTTGGTGGACATCCCGCTGGACGCATCGGAGATCGCCACGCTCCGGTCGGTGCAGGCCGCGATGCGCCGGCACGTGGGCGCGCGGGGGACCGTGGTGGAGGTGAACCCGTCCAGCAACCTGCTCATCGGCAACCTGCTGGACCTTCGCAACCACCCCATCCTCCGCCTCAATCCCCCGTGCGCCGAGGAGGGCGCGCCGCCGCCCGTCCCCATCGCGCTGGGCGCGGACGACCCGGTCACGTTCTCCACCTTCCTGCTGCGCGAGTACTCCCTGCTGCACGAGGCGGCGCGCAGCGCGGGCTACTCCGAGCGGCAGGTGCACGAGTGGCTGTCCAACATCCGCCAGACGAGCATGGACGCGCGCTTCACCGTGCCGTGGAGGCCTGGCGCGCTGCACATGGCGGACGAGCTGCTGGAAGCCCTGGCCCACTTCACCCGGAGGGCCGTGCGCCGGGATGAGGCCCACGCGCCCGCGTGAGCGTCACTGCGCCTCCGGGAGCGGCTCGGAGGGAGGCACCGGGGGACCGGGCGGAGGCAGCACCTTCTCCGACTGGCCCAGGAGCTTGCTCAGCACCTTGTCCATGACGGAGCCCAGGAGCCTGTCCGCGGACCAGCCCGCGACCACCGCCAGCGCGACCATGGTGAAGAAGGCCGCCTGGTTGTCGTTCACGACGATGTGGAGGATGGCGGAGCCGGTGTCCGCGCTGCTGGAAGCGTCCCGTGTTTCCACGGACAGCAGCAGGCGGGACCGCTCCAGGAAGAGGAGCATCAGCGCCGCGAACGCGCCGATGACGGGCTTCACCATCAGGTGGTAGGCGAAGTAGCGGCTCGTCGCCCCCGTGGCGACGACGAAGCGCTCCTTGGACAGCATGTTGGAGGCGATGGCCCCGGAGGCCCCCGCGAGGCCGATGAGCAGCAGGCCCTTTCGCACCAGGGTATGGGGCCAGTCCTCGACGAAATTCTGGGACAGCAGGAAGGCGGAGACGATGAAGACCCCCAGCAGCATCAGCGTGCTGAAGACCTGCAGGGAGACGTTGATGGAGAGCTGCCAGAACGTCTTGTCCACCTGCTGGTTGACGGTGTCGAGCGCGCCGCGCAGCACGTGGCGGCAGTAGCCAAGCTCCTCCCCGCCGAGGGGCGGGGAGGTGGAGGCGCAGCAGCCGTCCGTGTCCAGCCGGGCGAGCCTGCGCACACAATGGGGCAGGGGCCCGTTCCTCCTGTCCGTGCCGAGCCAGAGCGCGGCTCGCGCGTCCGTCACCCGGCGCTCGAACTGCTGCTGGATCTCCAGTGCTCGCGGCACCAGCATGGCCTGGGGCATCACGAGCAGCAGCAGCCCGTCCACCTCGTGGAGGACCTCCCAGAAGGTGAAGGACCAGCGCCGCGTCGGCTTGTCCAGACAGCGCCGGGCGACTTCCAGCTTTTGATCGCATTGGGCCAGGATGGCTTCGCTACCGGCAATGCGCTCCGAGCCCTTCCGGCACAGCTCGATGAGCGAGGCGTTGCTCTCCAACCTGGCCCATAGCAACTGGGTGGCCGAGCCAAACCGACCCTGACGCCGCAGGAGTCCCGCGCGCTTCAGCAGCTCCGGGAGCGGAGGGTCGGGGAACGTGTCGGTGGCCGCCATGAAGCACTCATGGCCACGGCGCGAGCTGGTGACAACCCACTGCGTTGCGCGGCGCGTCAATGCCATGCGTCACCGTGCTTAGACCGCTAGAGTTGATTAGCTGGAACAGGTGCTGATACGCCCGGTGAACCTCCACCCGGAAAGGTGCACTGCATGTCGCGTCGCTCCCGAATTGTCTCAAGATTTCTGTCTTCACCGCTGCTCGCGGCCACGTCGCTCGCGCTGGCCTGCGGGCCCGTCACCGACGAGCCGCCCGCTCCCCCGGAGGCGCCCGCGCAGGCGGCCCAGCCGCTGGCGGTGAGCGGCTTCGCGGAGATGCACCACCACATGTTCGCGGAGGAGGCCTTCGGCGGCGGGTGGTTCCACGGGAGCCACACCGGCACGCTGGCGAGCTGTGACGGCGGCATGCCGGAGAGCGACCACGCGCGCGTCCGCATGGACCTGCGGGACATGCTCAACCTGTGTCCCAACGCCGGCAGCGTGAACCTGAGCGGCATCCCCATCCTGTCGGACGTCTTCGGCGTGGGCGGCGCGGTGGCGTCGGAGGTCATCGGCCAGGTGGAGGGCACCGAGGGCGACACCGGCCTGCACCTGGGCCGCATGGAGACGCCCACCCAGTGGCCGCGCTGGGACACCATCGCGCATCAGCAGGCGTGGGAGGGCTGGCTCAACAAGGCCCGCCAGGGCGGCATGTCCCTGGTCATGGTGTCGCTGGTCAGCAACGAGTTCCTCTGCAAGGCGCTGCCGTACCAGAACCTCAAGCGGCCCTGTGACGAGATGATGGACGTGGACGTCCAGCTCCAGATGGCCCGCGACTTCGACGCGCGCACGGACTGGGCGGAGATCGCCCTGTCGCCCGCGCACGCCCGGCAGATCATCTCGCAGGGCAAGCTCGCCATGGTGCTCTCCATCGAGTCCAGCAAGCTCTTCGGCACCAAGGACTGGCGCGCGGAGCTCAACCGCGTCTATTCGCTGGGCGTGCGCTCGTTGCAGCCGGTGCACCAGTTGGACAACCGCTTTGGCGGCGCGGCCCCGCACAACGCCATCTTCCAGGTGGCCCAGTTCCTGGAGAACTGTCACATCGACACGGACTGCGGCCTCACCGGCAACGGCTTCACGCTGGGCTTCGACGTGGACGCCAACTGCAAGAACACCAAGGGCCTGACCGCGGACGGCCAGGCGCTGGTCCAGGAGATGATGAACAAGGGGATGCTCATCGACATGGCCCACATGTCCGAGAAGAGCGTCCAGGACGCCTTCGCCCTGTCCCAGGCCCGGACGTACTACCCGCTGTTCATCTCCCACGGCCACTTCCGCGAGGTGATGAACCCGGACCTGGCCGCCAACGAGAAGACGACGCCGTCGTGGGTGGTCCGCTACGTGCGCCAGACGGGCGGCATGTTCGGCCTGCGCACCGCGCACGACGAGACGCGCAACTACAACCGCACGCCGGTGGCCAACAACTGCCAGGGCTCCACGCGCTCGCTCGCGCAGGCGTACGAGTTCGGCCGCCAGGGCCTCAAGGTCAACATGGGCTTCGGCGCGGACCTGAACGGCTTCATCCAGCAGACGCGCCCGCGCTTCGGTGACTTCGGCGCGTGCTCCGCGGGCTTCCGCGCGGAGGCGGACGCGCAGGAGGAGCAGCAGCGCGTCTCCGGCCCGCCGCCGCTGGGCACCGACTTCGACGTGTACGGCCTGGCCCACGTGGGCCTCCTGCCGGACGTGGTGAAGGACCTGAAGCAGTTGGGCGTCAACACCACGGGCCTGGAGGGCTCCGCGGAGACCTTCATCCGGATGTGGGAGCGCGCCAACGGCACCCGCACCGGCATGGCGGACGCGGCGAACGACATCGACACCGGCGGCGTCGACCCCTACGTCGCCAAGGCTACCCGCGAGGCGGCGTACCCGAAGCTCTGCGGCAAGGCCTACGCCCCCAGCACCAAGCTGGTGTCGGAGACGTGCCGCTTCGACCAGGAGTGCAAGTCCAACCAGTGCAGCGCGTTGGACGCCTGCGGTGACATCCCGGGCGTCTGCACCTGCTCCACGGACTCGCACTGCGCCTCGAACCAGTTCTGCGGCTGGGGCACCAACGACGGCAAGTGCGTGAACAAGCGCCCCAAGGGTTCGCTGTGCTCCTCCGGCCGCGAGTGCCAGTCAGGCAAGTGCTCCTGGCTGATGTGCACCTGAGCCACCCGTGATGAACCGGCCCCCGGGGTCCTTGGATCCCGGGGGCCGGATGCTTCGCCTGGCTCAAGCCAGCTCGCGCAGCACCTCGCCCGCGGCGGCGATGGTGTGATCGATCTGCTCCACGGTGTGCACGGCGCTGATGAAGTTCAGGTCGCGGCGCAGGAGGACGCCCCGGCGGGCCATGCCGGCCTGGAAGGGGATCATCTTCTCGACGTGCTCGGGGACGACCTTGTCGAAGCGGAAGAAGGGCACGGCGTCGTAGCCGATGACCTCCAGGGTGGAGCCCGCCTCGCGCGCGTGGGCGTTGATGCCGTCGCGCAGGCGCCTGCCCAGGCTGGCGATCTGCTCGATGTAGGGCGTGCGGCGGTACTCGTTGATGACGGCCTCGCACACGGCCAGGGAGAGCATCTCGCCGCCGAAGGTGGTGGACACGTGGAGCTCGCCCAGGCGGCTGAGGAACTTCTCCGGGCCGGCGATGGCGGACAGGGGCATGCCCGCGGCGATGCCCTTGGACAGCGTGACGAAGTCCGCCTGGAGGTCGAAGTACTGCTGCGCGCCGCCCAGGGCGAGGCGGAAGCCGGTGACGACCTCGTCCAGGACGAACAGCACGCCGTGCCTCGCGCAGGCCTGCTTCACCTGGAGGAGGAACTCGCGGGTGACGGTGCGGTTGTAGGGGATGGCCAGGAGCACGCAGGCCAGGTGTTCGCCATGCTGCTCCAGGTGCTGGAGGAGCGCGGGCTCGTCCTGGGGCGTGAAGAGGGGCAGGCGCGTGGTGAGCCTCGCCACCGTCTGGGGCACGCCCGGGGTGTCGTGCATGAAGTGGTCGTGCCAGCCGTTGTAGCCCACGGTGACGATGTGCTCGCGGCCGGTGAGGTGGCGCGACAGGCGCACGGCGGCGGAGGTGGCGTCCGCGCCCGTCTTGAAGAAGCGGGCCATCCGCGCGCCGGGGATCACCTCCACCAGCGCCTTCACCGCGGAGACCTCCACCGGCGTGGGCAGCGAGTGGAGGATGCCCTCCGCCAGGTGCCTGCGAAGCGTCTCCACGACGGCCGGGTGGTTGTGGCCCAGCATGTTGGCGCCCAGCGCCTGGATGAAGTCGATGTACTCCTGACCGTCCGCGTCCTCCACCAGGGCGCCATGGCCCCGGGTGAGGAACACGGGGAAGGCGCCGGGCGCGAAGTGGTCCGGCTTCTTCATCATCGTCTGGGTGACGCCGGGCACCCACCTGCGCGCCTCGGCGAGCAACTCGTTCGAGCGCTCCAACTTGAGCTCACCCTCGATGGGGCGGGGCAGGGACGGGTGCCGGGACGTTGTCTGGGAGGTCGCCATGTCGTGTCGCGAGGGGGAGACTGGCAATGATGGTCATCACCCTGGAACTCAGGGAGTCAATGGGAAAGCGGTTTCTGTGACACAAGCGTCTCTCCGCGGCCTCGCGCCGTGGGTCCAGCTTGACGGGTCGCGAGTGGAGCGGAAGGGTGGACGCCGAGCGCAGTCCGTCCCCTGTCCGTTCCCTCCAAGGAGTCGATGGTGAAGAAGCTCGTCAATGCGCCGCGCGCGGTGGTCCAGGAGATGTTGGAGGGGTTCGTGGCGCTGGCGCCGGGGCAGGCGCTGCTGGAGGGGGAGACGGTGGTGGTGCGCGCGGACGTGCCGGCGGCGCTGGGGGCGAGGAGGGTGGCGGTGCTGTCGGGCGGCGGCAGCGGCCACGAGCCGGCGCACGCGGGCTACGTGGGGACGGGCATGTTGCACGCGGCGGTGGCGGGGGACGTGTTCACGTCGCCCAGCTCGGACGCGGTGCTGGCGGCGATCCGCGCGGTGGCGGGGACGGCGGGGGCGCTGCTCATCGTGAAGAACTACACGGGGGACCGGCTCAACTTCGGGCTCGCGGCGGAGCTGGCGCGGGCGGAGGGGATCCCGACGGAAGTGGTGGTGGTGGCGGACGACGTGGCGCTGCGGGACACGGTGGAGCCCGAGCGGCGCCGGGGCATCGCGGGCGTGGTGCTGGTGCACAAGGTGGCGGGGGCCGCGGCGGCGGCGGGCGCGTCGCTGGCGGAGGTGGCGCGCGAGGCCACCGAAGCGGCGGCGGCGCTGGGCAGCATGGGCGTGGCGCTGGGGCCGTGCACGGTGCCGGCGGCGGGCAAGCCGGGCTTCACGTTGGGGGAGGCGGAGGTGGAGCTGGGGCTGGGCATCCACGGTGAGCAGGGCGTGCGCCGCGTGGCCTTGCAGCCCGCGGACGAGCTGGCGGACACGTTGCTGTCCACCATCGTGGAGGACCGGAAGGTGGGGCGGGGCGACCGGGTGGTGTTGATGGTGAATGGGCTGGGAGGCACGCCGCCCATGGAGCTGGCCATCGTGACGCGCAAGGCGCTGGCGTTCCTGGCGGACCGGGGCGTGGCGGTGGAGCGTGCGTGGCAGGGCACGTTCCTGTCCGCGCTGGAGATGCCGGGGTGTTCGCTGACGTTGATGAAGGTGGATGACGCGCGGCTCGCGCGGTTGGACGCGCCGACGGAGGCGCCAGCGTGGCCGGGACGGGGGCAGGTGGTGACGCGGCGTCAGGTGGTGCGCGCGCGCGCCGCGCTGCCGACGGTGGAGGGGCATCGGAAGCCGCAGCCGGTGATGGCGCAGGTGCGCGCGGCGGCGTTGGCGGTCGCGGACGCCTGGGACGCGGCGGAGGCGAGGCTGACGGAGCTGGACAGCAAGGCGGGGGACGGAGACCTGGGCCTGAGCCTGGCGCGCGGCGCGGCGGCGATCCGCGCGTTGCCGGAGGGGGCGTGGGCCACGCCGTCCGGGGCGTTGACGGAGCTGGGGCAGGCGCTGCGCCGGAACATCGGCGGCAGCTCCGGGCCGTTCTACGCGACCGCGCTGCTGCGGGCGGCGCGCTTCCTGGCGAACAAGCCGGCGGACGCGGCGGCCTGGGCGAAGGCGTTCGAAGCGGCGGCGGAGGCGGTGTCGGAGCTGGGCGGGGCGAAGCCGGGAGACCGGACGATGGTGGACGCGCTGCACCCGGCGGCGGCGGCGCTCATGCGCGCGGTCCGGGAGGGGAGGACGCTGGGGGAGGCGTGGGCGGAGGCGACGCGCGCGGCGGAGCAGGGCGCGGAGGCGACCGCGAGCATGTCACCGCGACTGGGGCGGGCCAGCTACCTGGGAGAGCGCGCGAAGGGCGTCCCGGACGCGGGGGCCGTGGCGGTCGTCATCTGGATGAAGGCGCTGGGTGAACGCGCGGGGTGACGCGGCGCCAGCGTGCTACCCGGGAAGCCGAACGGGCGACCCACGGCGCGCGGGGCGCCGGGCCGGGAGCACGTCGATGAGGGATTGGGCTTCGGGCCAATCGTCGCCGACAGGGGCACCAACGCCGCGAGCGGCGCCTTCGCGCTCAGCCGCTTCCAGGGCACCTCCTCCGGGACGGCGAGCACCCCCGGCTCAGACGACATCGTCGGCCTCGCGCCGCACCAAGCGCTCGCGCAGGGCGTCCGCGGTCTCCCGCGTCAGGCCAGGAATCTCTCCGTCCGCGCCGCTGCCCGCGGCCGTGTAGATCTGCAGGCGCGCGAGCCCCAGTGAGCGCTCGATGGGGCCCTGGTGCACGTCCACGTGCTGGATGCGCCCCGCGGGGATGGACACCACCTCATGGAGGAGCACGCCGTGGGAGATGACCAGATCGTGCTCGCGCAGCGCCCAGCCCCAGCGCTCGTGCGCGCGTTGCGGATACCACGCCGTCAGCACGCTCAAGCCGAGCACCACCGCGCACGGCAGCAGGAACGGCCAGCGCTCGTTGCCCGCGAAGCTCAACACCAGCGCCACGGCGAACGCGACTCCACCGTAGAGGCCCATGCGCAGCAGCGCCCGGATGCGGAACAGCGTGAGCGCTCCACGAGGGAGGCGTTCCAGCGTCGGCAGTGGGGCGGTCATGGGGGCCTCCGGGGGAGGCCTGAACCTACTCCATCAGGCCCGTCAAGAGGACCGCCGTCCTCAGGCGGGGGCGCTGGCGGCGTCCTGGGAGAGCACCTCGCGGAGCTCCGCGATGGTGACGGAGAGGAGCACGGTGTCGCTCACCGAATGCACCAGGCGCGTCGGCACGTAGATGCGCCCCGCGTGGAAGTAGTTCCAGTAGACGCCGAACTGCTCGGACGCCTCCGACGTCAACTTCACCTGGATGGAGTCGATCTTCCAGGTCTCACTGTCGATGGACAGGGTCTCCACGTTGCCGAGCGCCTGTCCTCCGGCCGCGACGACCATGCGGCCCTGGGCGACGCTTTCCGCGAATTGCATGGGGCTGTTCCTCCGTTCATCGACGAAGGTGGGGATGCCGCGCGCGGAGTGCCGCCATCTCCGGGCGGCGGACGGTTCTCCGCATGCCTGCCCGGTGAAGCAGGCGTGAGGCGCGGGAGCGTCATCCCCCGTGCGGCGCCGCGTCAGACCCCCGCGGAGAGCTCCGCGGGCGCCTCCCGCTCCTTCTGGAATGGCCGGGCGTCCCGGGGCAGCGCCAGGCTGAAGGTCGTCCCTTCGCCCGGCTCGCTCGTCAACTCGACCCTTCCTCCATGGGCCTGAGCGCATCCCCACACCAGGGTGAGTCCCAGGCCCCAACCGCTCGACAGCTCCTTCTGCGCGGAGCGGGTCCGGAAGAAGGGCTGGAAGATGTTCTGCTGATCCCCACGGGGAATCATCCGGCCGTGGTTGTGCACGGAGACGCGTGCTCCCGCGTCGGTCGACGTGACGGTGAAGGTGACGGGGCGGTCGGCCGCGCCGTACTTGATGGCGTTGGTGCCCAGGTTCCACAAGGCACGGCGCAGCTCCTCCGCGCTCCAGATGCCCTGGACGTGTCCGTCCGCCTCGAGCACGAAGCGCTCACCATGGAGGGCCGTCAACTCCTCGACGACGTCGCGGGCAATCGCTCCCAGGTCGCACGCATCGAGCCGGAGGGGCAGGCGCTGGCCCGCCTCGATGCGGTTGGCGTCGAGGAGGTCCCTCACCATCTGGTCCGTCCGGTCGATGTTCCGGGTGATCTTCAGCGCCAGGTCGCGCCGCGCATCCAGCTTCTCCGGAGTGCGCAGGAGGGTCTGGGCCCCCATCTTCGCCGCCGACAGGGGACCGCGGAGATCATGGGCCAGGATGGTGACGAACTGCTCGCGCCGGCTTCGTTCGGCCTGGAGCGCCTCGACCTTCTCCTGGAGGTTCGCGTACAGCCGGGCGTTCTCCAGGTGGACGCTCAGGTGCTGGCCCAGGGTCTGGAGCCGCTGCTTCTCCTGGAGCGTGAACTCGCGGGTGGCCGTCAGGCCCACGTAGAGGACGCCGATCAGCGCGTGATGGGCGGGGAGCCGGACCCCCAACAGGGAGTGGATGCCTCCCCCGCGGAGGGACTCACCCACCACGAGCTCCGTGGTCCCCGCGTCCCAGAGCGAGCAGGTCTCCTCACCCGCCGCCGCGATGGTCCCGGCGAAGGTCGACAGGTCCATCGAGGCCGCGTAGCGCTCCAGTTGCTCATGCGCGCGCCCCGCCGAGGCCGCGGTGACCAGCCGCTCGTCCTTCGGCTCGTACAGGAGCAGGGCCGCGCTCTGGGCTCCCATGGCGTCGAGGATCACCTCGAGCAGCTCCGTCAGTTGTTTCCGGCTCCCCGGCCCGTCCAGCCCCGGGGATTCACTGGCCACCTTCTGGAGGAGCCGCAGGTAGCGCTTCTCCGTCTGCTCATCCTCCAGCAGGTATCTGCTGAAGAGGTCCGTGACGGCCTCCATGGCCGCATGCAGCGTGGTGAAGAGCCGCGCGACGTCCGCGACGTCGGGCTGGGCTTCAGGAGGCGCGGCGGACCACGCCCGGCAGATGCACCGGCCCAGGAGGGCGAACTCCTCGACGACCTCGGCCACGTGGAAGCCCTGGCGAAGCCGTGCGGAGACATGACTTTCGACGTGCCGCAGTTGCTCGCGAGTCGCCGAGCCATTCGACGCCTGGCCTGTGGCGAGGGAGGCGAGGTAGCGGGGCATGACGTTCCTGAACTCGGGCCCGTCCAGTCCCCGGGCGGACGCGGTCTGGGTCGCCTCGCCCACCCAGCACCGCAGGATGTCGGGGTGTTGGCTCCGGATGAACTCCGCGACGGTCGCCATGGCTCTTCCCTTGTCGCCCGAGCGGCGGCTGGCGGGCGACGCTGAATCGATGCGGGAAAGGTGGGCATCGCCGCTGGCGCGGGCGATGGGAGCGATGCCCGGGCCCCACGCCAGCGCCTCCAGGCGGGCGCAGGCGGCCCCTGGCTGGCCCCTCAGACGTCGATGCCGTCCCGGCGAAGTTCGTCCGGGTGGGCGAGCTGCGCCAGCGTCCCCTTCGGCGGCGCGTACCAGCCGGGATCGCCCTCTCCGTCCAGCCGGTCGCGCACCTTGAGGATGGTGAACATGCCTCCCATGGTGATTTCGTCGTAGGGGCCCTTGCCGCCGACCATGGGGATGGAGTTCGAGGGCATGGGCATGTGGTGCATGCCGGCCATGTCCCCCATGCCCGTCTGGCCCATCGTCATGTAGCCGGGCAGCAGCGGCCGCACCTTGGTGTCCAGGTCTCCGGGCTTCACGCCCACCATGTTCGGGATGCCGTGACCCATCTGGTTCATCACGTGGTGGGTCATGTGACAGTGCATCGCCCAGTCACCGGGTTCGTCCGCCACGAACTCGATGGTGCGCGTGCTGCCCGTGGGCACCAGCACCGTCGTCTCCGGCAACTGCGCGCTCGCCGGAATGCGGCCACCGTCCGTCTCCGTGATGCGGAACTGGAAGCCGTGCAGGTGGATGGGGTGGTGGTCCATCGCGCTCAGGTTGCCGAAGCGGATCCGCACCCGCTCGCCCTTGCGCACCACCAGCGGCGCCGTGCCCGGGAACGCCTTCGCGTTCATCGTCAGGATGTTGAAGTCCGTCATCTCGTTGGGGTCCGGCCGCCGCGTCCCCGGGTCGATGCGCCACTCGTGCAGCATGATGGCGAAGTCGCGGTCCACGCGCGGCCCCACCGGCCTGCGCGGGTGGATGATGAACAGGCCCACCATGCCCAGCGCCATCTGCGTCATTTCATCGTGGTGCGAGTGATACATGCACGTCCCCGCCTGCCGCACCGTGAACTCGTAGCGGTACGTCTCGCCCGGCGCGATGGCCTTCTGGTTCAGCCCGCCCACGCCGTCCATGCCGCTGGGGAGCAGGACGCCGTGCCAGTGCACCGTGGTGGACGCGGGCAGCCGGTTCGTGACGTAGAAGCGCACGCGGTCGCCCTCCACCACCTCGATGGTGGGCCCGTGCACGTGGCCGTTGTAGCCCCAGCACGTGGCCGTGAGGCCGGGCGCGAACTCGTGCTCCACCTCCTGGGCCACCAGGTGGAACACCTTCACGCCGCCCACGTTCTTCCACGGCAGCTTCGCGCCGTTGGGCACGACGACGGGGCGGTAGCCGCGGCCCGCCTCGCCGCCCGCGTCCGCCATGGACCCTTCGCGCGGAGCCTTCGCGCCGGGTGCGCTGGGTTGCGCCTGGGCGGAGCGGCCGTGCATCAGCAGGGCTCCCGTCGCCAGCGTGGCTCCGGTGCGCGCGAGCAGTCCCCGGCGCGTGAGGCCGGGGGAAGACTCGGGGGTTTCGGTGGGGCCCTGGGTTTCGTCAGTGGGATTCATGGTGCTCATGGGTGGGCTCGGGAGAAGGGGTGGGGGTGGGCGCGGGAGCGGGAGCGGCGGTGGAGGGCAGGCGTCCCCCCACGAGGCGCTCCAGGTCGGCCCGCGCCATCCAGTAGTCGCGGACCGTCTCCAGGTACGCCCTCCAGGCCTCCACCTGCTCGCGCCGAGCGATGAGGAGGCCGGGAAGGCCGATCTGCATGGCGTTGTACTGGCGTTGCGACTCCTCGAGGATGGTGGTGCGCAGCGGGAGCACGACCTTCTGGTAGCGCTCCGCCATGTTCCGCAGCGTCACCAGCTTCGCCCTGGCCGCGCGCACCTCCGAGCGGGCGTTGACCGCCAGCTCCATCAGCCGGCTCTCGCCCTGGCGGTGCTGCGCCTCCAGCTTCGCGATGAGCGCCTGACGTTGATCGAAGATGGGCAGCTCCAGCGACAGCGTGGGGCCCAGCAGCCGCGGCCCGTTCGCGTCCTGGTGCGTGTGCACGCCCACCTCCACGCGGCCGAAGAAGCGCGTGCTGCGCGCCAGCTCCAGCGCGTTCCACAACAGCGACGTCTGCTTGCGGGCCGCGTCGATGTCCAGCCGCTGCCGCATGGCAAGCGTCTCCAGGTGCTCCAGCGAGGACTCGGCGGCGGGGACCTCCGGCAGCTTCAGCGTCAGCTTCCACTGGACCCTCTCGCCGTACAGGCCCATCAGGCGGGTGAGGTGCTCACGCGCCTCCACCAGCGCCAGCTCGTCCTGCTCCAGCTCCAGCCGCGCCTGCTCCAGCGCGGCCTGCTCGGTGGCCAGCGCCAGCACCGTGATGTTGCCCGCGGCGCGCTGCCGCTGGGACAGGTCCGCCGCCGCGTCCGCGGCCTGGTACACCTCGCGGCGCAGCGCGACCAGTTGCTGCCGCGCCTGCACCTCCGTGAACGCCTGGCGGACCTCCGCCGTGGTGGCCAGCGCCTCGTGCGCGACGCGCAGCGTGTCCGCGAGGAACTGCTCCTTCGCCACGCGCTTGCGCAGGGGGAGCGTGAAGAGGTCCACGAAGCTCTGGACGATGGAGAACTCGTGCTCGACGCCGCCCTCCGAGGACAGCGGGAAGCCGATGCTCCCGTCGAAGGACGGGTTGGTGAGCAGCCCGGCCTGCACCATGTCCGCCTGGGACACGCCCAGCTCCTCGTACGTCCCCTGGAGCGCGGGGTTGTTGAGCAGCGCCACCTCCACCGCGCGGTCCGACGTGAGGTCGCCGGCCAGCAGGGCGTCCAGGTGTTGCTGGACCTGGGCGTCCTCCGGCGTCCCCTGGTTCCAACGCGTCTTCAAGCCCGTCCGCTCCTCCACGAGCGCCGCCACTTCCTGGTGACCGCGCTCCTTCTGGATGGACGCGCAGCCACCGAGCAGCAGAACCGCGAGGAGCCAGGGGGATTTCCAATTCACACGAGACCTCGAGAAGGGATGTGTCCGTACGGCAGCCAGGGCACCGGCGCCTGTCGAGCAAGGGCCGGGCCAGGGCGTCAGGTATCGCAACCCCATGGAATGACAGCGTCGGAAGCAACACGCTCGCATGGGCGCTTCGTGCCAGGTGTGACCGCGCACGTCACACTGTGATGCGCGGCGCGGCGTCCAGGCCGGGGGCCTCCAGCCGCCCCACGCCGGGGAGGAAGCGCCCCACGCGCGCCGCGTAGCGCTGATAGGCGGCGCCGTGCAGGCCGAGCAGGTGGTCCTCCTCCAGCCGCACCTGGAGCGACACCAGCAGCACGTAGTCGAGCCAGCCCATCACGGTCCACGCGCTCGGGGCCGCGAGCGCCATGCCCGTCACCACGACGAGCATCCCGCTGAAGATGGGGTTTCGCACGACGCCGAAGAGGCCCCGCGTCACCAGCTCCGTCCGCTCCGAGTCGATGCCGATGCGCCACGACGCGCCCATCTCCACCTGGGCCCGCACGGTGAAGGCGAACCCCACGGCCACCAGGGCCCAGCCGCTCCACCGGAGCGCGTCCGGCACGCGCCACACGCCCAGCGCCTGCTCCCCGAAGGCCAGGTGCGCCGCGCTCCAGAGCACGATGGCCCCCATGAACAGCGCCATGCCCGCGCCGATGACGCGCTGGAGCGGCGGGCCGGAGCGGTGCAGCACCAGCGCCGGGCGGCCCGTGCGGCGGCGCAGGCGCACCGACGGCAACACCATGGCGAAGAGGAGGAAGGCGAGGGTGGCGGCGGGCAGGGCCGGCCGGGTGAAGGTGGCGACGTCCATGGGTGACCTCCCACTGCGTTCACCCCCGCTGACGCCCGGCCCCGCGCGCTCTTACAGCGGATTCTTCACGCGGGCGCGCAGTCGCAGTCCACGCAGCCCTGCGCGCAGCAGTGGCCGCACAGCTCCACCAGCCGCGCGCCCAGGGCCTTCCGGGCGCGGTGCAGGCGCACCGCGGCGTTGTTGGCGGAGAGGCCCGCCTCCTTCGCGTACGCGGCCACGGTGAGCCCCTCCAGGTCCACCCGGCGCACGGCTTGCGCGTACTCGGGCTTGAGCGTCCCCGCGAGCCCCGCCACGCACCCGCACACCGTCGCCTCCAGGCCGCTCGCGTCCTCGGTGGACAGGGGCTGCTCGTGGGCCAGCGACTCCAGCGTGGAGACCTCCCGCTGGCCCCGGCGGTGGCGGTCCACCAGGGCGTTGCGCAGCAGCCGGTAGAACCAGGCCACCGCGCTCTGCTCCTCGCGCAGCGCGCCCCCCTGTTCCATGCCCTTCACGAACGCGGCCTGAAGCACCTCGCGCGCCGCCTCCTGGCTCCCCACGCGCGGCGTGAGGAACGCGAGGAACGCGTGGTGATGGCGCAAGAGCGCGTCCATGGCTTCGGGCGACAGGCTCATGCCGCGGGCCTTCTAGCAGCCCTGCGCGCCGCGAGGCGCTCCTGGAACCCGTGCACCAGCGCGTAGAACGTGGGCAGGGCCAGCAGCGTGAAGAGGGTGGACGTGACGAGCCCGCCCACCATCACCACCGCCAGGGGACGCTCAATCTCCGTCCCGTGCAGCGGCAGCACCAGCAGCGGCAGGAGCCCGAGGATGGCCGTGCCCGCGGTCATCAGCTTGGGCCGCACGCGGCCGAGGCTCGCCTCGCGCACGGCCTCCGCGAAGGGCCTGCCCCGGTGCATCAGGTCCTTCGTCTGCGCCACGAGCACCAGGCCGTTCTGCACCGCGATGCCGAACAGGCCGATGAGGCCCACCAGGCTGGAGACGTTCCAGGTCTCGCCCGCGAGGAGCAGCGCGAGGATGCCGCCCACGAACGCGTCCGGCAGCGTGGCCAGGATGACCAGCGCCTCCGCCACGGAGTCCAGCGCGAGGTACAGCAGGACGAACACCGCCAGCAGCGCCAGGGTGATGGCCACGGTCAGCGCCTGCGCCGCGCGCTCCTGGCTCTCCACCTTGCCGCCCACGTCCACGAAGTAGCCCGTGGGCAGCTTCAACTGCGCGGCCAGCAGCTCCCGCACCTCCGCCGCCGTGCTGCCCAGGTCGCGGCCGGACACGCCCGCCTCCACCGCGATGCGCCGGCTGCCCGCCTCGCGGCGCACGCTCCCCGCGCCGGAGGTCTCCTCGATGGTGGCCAACTGGCTCAGCGGGATGCGCGTGCCGTCGTGCCCGTCCACCAGCAGGTTGCGGATGGCGTTCACGTCCCCCCGGCGGTGGTCCGCCAGCCGGAGCACCAGGTCGTAGCGGCGCTGGCCCCGCCAGATCTGCGCGGCCTCCTCACCCACCAGCCCCACGCGCACGGCCCGGATGACGTCCCCGGGCGTGAGCCCCACGCGCGCCACCGCCGCGCGGTTCACCGCGACGCGCAACTGGGGCAGGCCGCTCAGCCGCTCCACCCGCAGGTCCTCCACGCCCTCCACCTTCGCCATCAGCGCGCGTGCCTTCTCCGCGAGCTGCGCCAGGGTGTCCAGGTCCGGCCCGAAGACGCGCACGGAGAGGTCCGCGGGGCTGCCGCCCAGCCCCTCGTCGATGCGCATCCCCAGCGGCGTGGTGAAGAGCACCGACACGCCGGGCACCTTCTCCACCGCCTCGCGCATCCGCGACTCCAGCGCCTCGCGGCCGCCCGTCGAGTCCTTCTTGAGGACCACCAGCACGTCGGACAGGGTGTGGGGCATCGGGTCCTCGGTGCGCTCGGCGCGGCCGGTGCGGCGCACCACGTCCTCCACCTCCGGGAACCCGCGCAGCACGTCCTCCACGCGGTGGTTGAGGCGGTCCACCTCGTCCAGGGACGCCTCCGGGGGCAGCACCGTCTGGAGGAGGAAGGCGCCCTCGTCCAGCCTGGGCATGAAGTCGCTGCCCACCAGGAAGGCCAGGCCCAGCGCGGGCACGGTGATGGCCAGCGCCACCACGCGCACCAGGCCCGCGTGGCGCATGCACCGGTCCAGGAGCGGCGCGTACGCGGCCTTCACCTTGCGGATGAGCCACACGTCCTCCTGCGAGTCCTCGCGCGGCGCGCGTAGGAACAGCCCCGACACCACCGGCACCAGCGTGAGCGCCAGCGCGAGCGACGCGGCCAGGCACGCCACCACCGCCGCAGCGAGCGGCTGGTACATGCGGCCCTCGATGCCCGTCATCGCGAAGAGCGGGATGAACACCGCGACGACGATGAGCGTGGCGAAGGCGATGGGGCGGCCCACCTCCAGCGCCGCCGCCAGCGCCTCTTCGCGCACCGGGCGGCGGCCCTTGCCCTCGCGCAGGTCGTGGATGACGTTCTCCACGACGATGATGGCCGCGTCCACCAGCAGGCCCACCGCGATGGCCAGCCCGCCCAGCGTCATCGTGTTCAACCCGATGCCCGCCGCCTTGAGCAGCAGCCCCGCCAGCGCCAGCGACAGGGGCAGGGTGAGCGTGACGATGAGCGCCGCGCGCCAGTCCCCCAGCAGCAGGAAGAGCACGCCCACCACCAGGAACGCGCCCAGCAGGATGGCCCGCCCCACGCCTCCCAGCGCGGAGCCCACCAGCTCCGACTGATCGTAGACGACGCGCAGGTGCACGCCCGGCGGCAGCGAGCGGCGCAGCTCTTCGATGGCCGCGCGAACGCCTTCGGCCACGCGCACGGTGTCCGCGCCGAACTGCTTGCTCACGCGGCAGCTCACCACCTCGCCGTCCAGCCGGTGCGCCATGCCCCGGCGCACCGCGGGGGCCTCGCGCACGTCCGCCACGTCCCCCAGCAGCACCGGCGTCCCGTCCCGCAGCGCGACCACGGTGTTGTTCAGGTCCTCCACCGTCTCCGCCCGGCCCACCGCGCGCACGGCCCACTCCATGGGGCCCTGCGTGACGAAGCCTCCGGCCGCGTTGACGCTGGCGCCCTCCAGGCCGTGCTGCACCTCGTCCAGGGTGATGCCGCGCGCGACCAGTTGATCCGGATCCAACAGCACCTGGAACTGGCGCAGGTAGCCGCCCAGCCGCTCCACGCCCGACACGCCGGGCACCGCCAGCAGGCGGTTCTTGATGTCGAAGTCCGCCAGGTCGCGCAGCGCCATCAGGTCCGCGGTGCCGGGCTCCGCCTCCAGCGTGAACTCGAAGACTTCGTTGAGCCGGCCGGTGAGGCTGGACACGAGCGGCGCGTCGGTGCCCAGGGGCAGCTCGCCCTCCACCTGCGCCACGCGCTCCGCCACGTACTGGCGGCTGCGGAAGTAGTCCGCGTCCGGTTCGAACTCCACCGTCACCTGCGTGACGCCCAGTTGGGACGTGGAGCGGATGCGGCGCACCTCGGGCAGGCCCGCCAGCGCCACCTCCATGGGGATGGCCACCGCCGTCTCCAGCTCCTCGGCGCCCATGGCCGGGTTCTGCACGATGACGTTGAAGATGGGCGCGGACAGGTCCGGGAACACGTCCTGGCGCAGGTTGCGCAGCGCCACCGCGCCAAAGGCCGCCATCGCCAGGACGATGAGCACCGTCAGCCCGGGCCGGGCGAAGGACGCGCGGAGGATGCGCCCCGGCAACGTCTCGCGGGGATCAGTGGCCATGTTCATCGCCTCCGCCCTGGGACTTCTCCACTTCGGCCTTGAGGAGGAACGCGCCCTCCACCACCACCTCGTCGCCCACGGAGAGCCCCTTGAGCACCTCCACCTGCGTGCCCAGGCTGCGGCCCCGGCCCACCTCGCGCTGCTCGAAGACGCCGGCCTCCGGCGTGGGAAGGAAGACCACCCAGCCGTTCGCCAGCCGCTGGAGCGCTGGCGCCGGCACGGCCGTGAGCGTGGCGCCCGGATCCCCCAGCGGGAGGGACGCCGACGCGGACATGCCCGGCCTGAGCAGCCCCTTGCCGTTGTCCAGCTCCAGGCGCACGGGGATGGTGCGGCTGCGCGGATCCACCTGCTGTCCCACGTGCCCCACCTTCGCGGCGAACTCCTGGCCCGGGAACGCGGCCAGGGTGACGCGCGCGTCCGCGCCGGGCTTCAGGCGCACCGCGTCCCGCTCGAACGCGTGCACGATGAGCCACAGCGACGACAGGTCTCCGACGCGGAAGAGCGGCTGGGAGGGATCCGCCATCTGCCCCAGCCGCGCGGTGCGCTCCACGACGGTGCCGTCGATGGGCGCCTTGAGCACGAAGCCGGACGTGCCATCCCCTCCGGGGCCGCCCGCGCCCAGCGCCGTGAGCGCGGCCTTCGCGGCGGCGACCTCCGCCTCGGCGGCGGCGGCGTCCGCTTCAGCGGCCTGCGCGTCCTTGCGCGCGACGATGCGCTCCTCGGCCAGCGTGCGCTTGCGGTCCGCGGCCTGACGGGCGGCGGCGGCGCGGGCCTGGGCGGCCTGGAGGTCCGCGCGGGCACGGCCCAGCTCCGGACTCTGGAGCTCCGCCAGCCGCTGGCCCTGCTTCACGGCCTGGCCCGTCGTCACGGCGACGGAGGCCACGCGCGCGGAGACCGGCGAGGCCACCTCCGCGTAGGCGTCCTCGCTGAAGGTCAGCTCGCCCAGCGCGGTGACGCTCTCTCCGCCCGGGCGGGCCTCCACCTTCTCGGTGGTGACGCGCAGGTCCCGGAGCATCTCCTGGGGGACGTGCACGTGGATGACGTCCCCGGACTCGACGTGGAGCTTCTCCGGGGCCGCCTCGTCGTGGCCGTGTTCGTGCGCGTCGTCGTGTTCGGACCTGGAGGACTTGCAGGCGGTGAGGCCCACGAGGACGGACAGCAGCAGCAGGGTGGGCTTCATGGCAGGACTCCCGTCTCGACTTCCAACTGCACCCGGGCCAGGGCCAATCGCAGCAGGCCTTCCAGCCACGCGGCCCGCGTCTCCAATGTGTCGCGCCGGACGAGGAGGAAGGCCGCGAGGTCCATCTCCCCGGCGTCATAGGACCGCTGCGCCAGCGCCTCGTTGTCATCCAGGAGCGGCAGCACCTGCTCCAGGTCCCCGAGGGCGGCCAGGCTCGCGCGGTAGCGGTGGCGCGCGGCCTGGACCTGGGCGGGCACGACGGTGCGCGCGGCGGCGAGCTCCTGTCCGGCGCGGCTCGCCTCCGCCTCGCCCACGAGGCGCGCCTCCTGGCCGCGGGCGAAGAGGGGCAGGGGCACGCTGAGCGTCCCCAGGAACACCGTCTCGTCCGCCTCCTTCTGGTAGCGCGCGCCCACCGTCACGTCCGGCAGCACCTGGCGCCGGCCCAGCGTCGCGGCGGCCTCCGCCTGGACCTGCTCCTGCTCCAGCGCCACCAGGTCCGCGCGCGCTCCCGCGCCGTCCGGCACGTCGCGGACCGGCGCCCGCGCGAGCGACCACAGGTCATCGTCGTAGGTGGCCTGGGGGCTCGCGCGCTGGCCCACGCGCGCCTCCAACTCCTCGCGCAGCGCCTGGACCTCGCCGGTGGCGACCTGGACCTCCGCGCGGGCGCGGGCGTGGGCCACCTTCGCCACGTTCACGTCCACGGCCGGGACGTCACCGGCCGCGTAGCGCCGCTCCGTGGCCTGGACGGTGCGCTCCGCCGCTTCCGCCGCGGCCTCCACCAGCTTCCGCCGCTCCCGGGCTTGCAGCAGGCGGAGGTAGGCGGCGGCCACGTCCCCCAACAGGAGCCGCTCCGCGTCGCGCAGGCGGGCTCCCTCCAGGGACAGGCCCGCGCGCGCCACCTCGCGCCGCAGGCCCTGCTTGCCGCCCAGCTCGAAGGGCTGCGCCAGGCCCACCGCGAGGTCCAGGCCATGGTCTCCCGTGGGGAGCCTGCGCGAGCCCACCTGGACGTCGAGCTGGGGGTTCTCGCGCAAGAGCGGCGCGGCGCTCGCCAGGGGCCCCTGGGCGGCGCGCACGCGGGCCCGGGCCTGGACCAGCGCCGGGGCGTGCTCGCGCGCCAGGGCGAGGGCGTCCTGGAGGGAGATTCGGGAGGGATCCGCGCCACCAGGGCGCGGCCAGAGGATGACGGCGGCCAGCCCGAGGGCGGCCGTCGCGGAACGGATGGGCACGGAAGAGGACCTCTTGCGGAAGGCGGGCCGCGCGCACCCATGCACCCGGGCAGGAGGCCGGGCACACCGGTGGCGGGGCGCGAGCGAACGACGGCGGACGCGAGCCTTAAGCCAGAGGGACTATGGGGGGATGGAGGATGTCGTCCGCGTCGGCGGAGGACGGCTCCAGGGCTTCGGGGGTGATGGGGGGCTCCCGGAACAGGGAGTCCACGAGGCCCGGCAGCGGTACGGCGACGGCCAGGGGCCTGACGTGCGAGCAGCAGGCGCAGTCCACGCAGGTGGGGGCGCACTGGCCCTGCGCGTCGTCATCCGCGCAGCCCGTGAGGCACGTCTCCGCCTGTTGCGCCGGCCCGAAGGCGTGCGCGAGCCCGCCCCCGATGGGAGCGAGCAGCAGCAGGCAGAGGAAGAGCCAGAGTCGGAGCACTGGAGCGGTCTTCTAGCACGCCCTGGCGGAAGTGCACACGCGACGGCAGGGCGGGCGGCGCGGGGAGCGCTGCTCAGCCGCCAATGCCCTTGCGCAGCCGGGACCAGTCGAAGTTGGCCGCCGGGTCGTCCTTGCGGCCCTTGGGCACGGCCACGTCCTTGTGCCCCAGGATGTTCTTCATGGGCACGTCGTACTCCTGCTTCAGGTAGCCCACGAGCTTCGTCAGCGACTTGTACTGCGCCTCCGTGAAGGCCGTCTTGCCGCTGCCGTCGTTGACGATCTCGATGCCGATGGAGCGCGCGTTCACGTCCGTGGGGACGCCGTGCAGCTCCCCCTTGCCCGCGTGCCAGGCGCGCTTGTCGTCACCGACGAGCTGGTAGATCTTCCCGTCGCGGTCCAGCATGTAGTGCGCGGACACCTTGCTGTCCTTGTTGCGCATCCACGACAGGTCCCCGGAGCCGTTGTTGGTGCCGGTGTGGTGCAGCACGATGGTGTCGATGTCCGCGCCGTTGCGCGAGTCGCTGTTGGGCGAGGGCGCGCTGATGACCGCCGGCTTGGTGAACTTCCCCGGCTCCGTGGGCGGAGGCGTCGTCGTCTTGAGCGCCTTCGTCAGCGCCGCCGCCGTCTGCGGCCCGTAGTAGCCGGTGGCGGAGATCTTGTGGGCCGTCTGGAACTTCTTCACCGCCGCCTCGGTCTGCGGCCCGAAGGAGCCGGCGCCCGTGTTCATCTGCGCCTGCGTCATGTAGCCCAGCTTCACCAGCCCCTGCTGGAGCTGCTTCACCTTCGCCCCGGAGTCCCCCTTGCCCAGGCCGGCCGGCGGCGCCGTGAGGGCCGTGGACGCGGCCGCCGCGCGCGTGGGAGCGGCGGTGCGGGGCGCGGTGGCGGCGGTGCTCGCGGGCGCGGTGGCGGTGGCGCGGGGGGACGTGGCGCGGACAGTCATGGTGAAAGATTCCAGGAATAGTGGAGAGCTGTTGCTTTCGCGATTATCGGCGGCGTGGGCGGGAAGTTGTGTGACGGACGTGTTCCATCAACTGCCGGTGGCGCGGCGCGGAGGCTCGGCGCGTCCGGCCGCGTCCGTGCGCACCTGGGAGTACGGATCCAGCGGATCCCCGCCCAGCGCCTCCAGTGACACCGGGGTGCCCAGGCCCATGCGCCGCGCGTGATCCAGCAGCAGGCGCGTCACCACGTGGTCCTCCAGCGCGTGGCCGGTGGAGTCGAACACCGTGTTGCGCTCGCGCCAGCCCTCGAACTCCTCCGGCTGCTGCACCACGGTGGCCAGGTCCGGGCCAATCTGGTCCGGGTGGAGCTGCTGGCACTCGCCCTCCAGGCGCGCCTGGGCGGGGAAGTCCGGAACGACGAGGCTGCGCCGCAGGAGCGCCAGCGGCAGCTCCGCCTTGCCCGGCTGGTCCGAGCCCACCGCGTTGACGTGCGCGTGCGGCCGGAGCGCGTGGCCGGAGATGACGGCCCCGGCGCCCGGCGCGACGGTGGTCGCGGTGCAGAGGATGTCCGAGCGCAGCTCCAGGTCCGGCAGCAGCGTGGGCCGCACGTCCAGCCCCAGGAACGCCACGCGCCGCACGAAGGAGCGCGCCGCGTCCGGATCCACGTCGTGCACCAGCACCTGCTCCAGCCGGAACACGCGGCTGAGCGCGTGCAACTGGGACACGGCCTGCGCGCCGCAGCCCACCAGCCCCAGCACCCGGCTGTCCGGGGACGCCAGGTAGCGGCTGGCCACCGCCGACGCCGCGCCCGTGCGCAGCGCCGTGGCGAACACGCCGTCCATCACGGCGACCAGGTGGCCCGTCCGCGCGTCATAGACGCTGTGGGACGCCACCAGGGTAGGCAGCCCCGAGTCCCCCCGGTTGCCGGGGAGGGAGGCGGCCACCCGCACGGTCAGGCTGTCCCCGCGCCGCAGGGCGGGCATCCAGCCCATCGTCCCGGAGGGCCGCGGGTCGCCCGCCACCTGGAAGCCCTCCCGCTTGGGCACCTGGAGGACGGACTCGTCCAGCTCCCGCAGCGCCACGGTGAGCGCCTGGATGAGCTCATCCATCAGGACGTCCAGCCCCACGCCTTCCACGAGCGCGCGCAGGTCTGTGGGGCCGAGCAACAGGGTGCGGGGAAGCGGGGGCGTCATGCGCGCGGAGTCTACGCCCCTGACAGGAATTGCAACGGGTCAGTTTTGATTACGAATTCCTGTCTTGCTGTGGCTTTTGAATACAGGTGCAGGGAAGAAGGCGGCGAAGGGGCCGTGTTGGAACCGGGCGCTCGACATCCGGCGGCTCCGCGTGGCCCCGGCCTCGTGCCCGCACCCCGAGCCGCACCACCCTCAACGCCCGAGTGAACGCCTCCTTGAAGCCCTCCGTTCCCAGGACGCCCGTGCTCACCGCCGTCTCCGATGTGTCCGCCCACCCCCGCGCCGATGAGGCGCCTGATGCTCCCCGCGCGCGCGTCCTCCTGGTGGACGATACACCGTCGAACCTGCTCGCCCTGGAGGCCATCCTGGAGCCGCTTGGCCAGCAGGTGGTGTCGGTGCGCTCCGGCGACGAGGCGCTGAAGGCGCTGCTGCTGGACGAGTACGCGTGCGTGCTGATGGACGTGCAGATGCCGGGGCTGGATGGCCTGGAGACGGCGCGCCTGGTGCGCACCCGCGAGCGCACGAGGCACCTGCCCATCCTCTTCATCACCGCGCTCAGCCGGGAAGCGGCCTACGTCACCCGGGGCTACGAATACGGCGCGGTGGACTACCTCCTCAAGCCCGTGGACCCGGACATCCTGCGCGCCAAGGTGTCGGTGTTCGTGGAGCTGTACCTGCGCGGAGAGAAGCTGCGGCAGCAGGCGCTGGAGCTGGCGGAGCGCCGTCGCGTGGAGGAGGAGCTGCAGCGCGCGACGGAGCTCGAGCAGCAGTTGGTGGGGATCGTGGGGCACGACATCCGCACGCCGCTCTCGGCCATCCTCGCCACGGCCCACGGCCAGTTGTCGCGCGAGCTGCTGCCGGAGGCCCAGCGCAAGGCCTTCGAGCGCGTGGCCCGGGGCGGCGAGCGCATCCAGCGCATCGTGGACCAGTTGCTGGACTTCACCCGCGCGCGCGTGGGCGGCGGCATCCCGGTGGTGCCCGGCGCGGGAGACCTCAACGAGCTGTGCCGCAAGCTCGCGGACGAGCTGCGCGCGGCCAGGCCGGAGCGCTCCATCCTGTGCGACTTCGCCCGCGACAGCCTCCCGGGCGTCTGGGACCTGGACCGGCTGGCGCAGGTGGTGGCCAACCTGCTGGACAACGCGCTCAAGTACAGCCCGCCGGACACGCCCGTGCGCCTGCGCACCTATGAGCAGGGCGCGGACACCGTCCACCTGGAGGTCCAGAACGCCGGGGCCCCCATCCCCGCGCACGTGCTGCCCACGCTCTTCCAGCCCTTCCGCCGCGGCGACGGCCCGGGCCAGCGCGAGAGCCTGGGCCTGGGGCTCTACATCGCGCGAAGCATCGTGGAGGCCCACGGCGGCACCCTCCGGGTGGAATCCACCCCGGACGCCGGTACGATCTTCTCGATGTGTCTTCCGCGTCAGGCTTTGGTTGAGCCGCGCGCGCACTCCGCCTGCGCGGGCTTCGCCGAGCCGATGACGGCCTGAAACACAAGGCCGTCCGCGTCACGGACAAGAGATTGCAGTCCCGGCTGATTACTCCATGGCAAAGGCATACAACAATCCATCCACATCAAAACCTCTCACAAGATGAGGCAAGGATGTGGAGGGTTTGCTACAATGCCAGACGTCCGGGAGCCGGTCCGTCCGGGCGCGAAGTGTGTCCGCTTTGGGGAGGGTGCGCGACAGATGAACGACAACTCGACGTGGATTCCCGTGGATGGAAGCGACCCGATGCGTGCGTGGGTGCGACGCCCCGCCTCTGGAACGGGTCCGGCCCTGCTGCTGCTGATGGTGGAGGCGTTCGAGGGCAACGCCCACCTGAAGCTGATGGCCGAGCGCTTCAGTGAAGAGGGCTACGTGGTGGTGGTGCCGGACCTCGCCTCGCGCGGGGAGCCGGAGGAGGTGGACCTCAAGCCGGTGGTGGCCTGGGCGCGCTCGCTTCCGGAGGTGGTGGGGCTCCGGGGGAAGAAGCAGGTCGGCGCGCTGGGCTACGGGCTGGGCGGGACGCTGGCCGCGCAGTTGGCGGCGCACGCGCACGTGGACTGCGCGGTGGCCTACTGCGCGCCGGGCATGGAGGACGTGCTCGCGCAGGCGGGTGAGAACGCGGTCCCCATGGTGCTCCACTACGCGGAGTGGGACGGCTTCGTGCCCCCGGCCGCGGTGGCGCGGGTGAAGCAGCACGTGAGCGTCGACGTGGAGCTGTACGTGTATCAGGGCGTGCGCCACGGCTTCTTCCGCGAGGGGTCGCCGGCCTGGCACCGGCCCTCCATGATGACGGCGCACACGCGCACGCTCGCGCTGCTCAAGCGCGTGATGGGGCCGCGCTACGACCTGGCCGCGCTGTGGGACAAGCACACGGAGCTGGAGTTCGCCGCCCGGGACGCGGCCGCGACCATGAAGACCATGGTGTCGCACCCGTACGTCAACAGCGTGCCGGTGATGACGGGGGGCGTGGGCGCGGAGTACCTGCACCGCTTCTACGAAAACCACTTCGTGCACGCCAACCCCAAGGACACGAAGATGACCCTGCTGTCGCGCACGGTGGGCGCGGACCGCGTGGTGGACGAGTTCATCTTCAGCTTCACCCACGACGTCGAGATGGACTGGATGCTCCCGGGCATCCCGCCCACCGGGAAGTACGTGGAGGCGGCCTTCGTCGCGGTGGTGAACTTCCGCGGCGACAAGCTCTACCACGAGCACATCTACTGGGATCAGGCCTCCGTGCTCGTGCAACTGGGCCTGATTGACAGGAAGGGCCTGCCCGTCACCGGCGCCGAGGCCGCCCACAAGCTGCTGGATGAGACCCTCCCGTCCAACACCCTGATGGGGAAGTGGGACGAGAGCGCGCCCTCCAACCTCAAGGCCGGCTGACGCGGCCGGGTTGACCCCCGCGCCCCGGGTTCGTCGCTACCCAGGGCGCGGTGTCTGACTTTCACGGGCCGGCATGCGCGCGGCCATTGCGCCGGCTCCTCTGGATTGTCCACAATGCGGCACCTCGCTGGATGGTCCAGGGGGGCTTCGTTTCCCAGACTTCCTCTGGATTTGGCGCCGCTCCCGGATGCGACTCTCCCTCTCCCAGAAGCTCACGCTGGCGCCGCTGTTGGTGGCGCTGTTCTTCACGGTCCTCTTCTTCGGGTACCTCATCCCGCGCGTCAGCTCCGCCTTCGAGGCGCAGGGCCGGGACGTGGGAGGCGCGCTGCCCGCGGCGCTGGCGGCCACGCTGCCCGCGGCGATGCCCGGGGGGCAGACGGAGGCGCTCCAGGCGGTGCTGGAGCAGGCGGTGCGCCACCACCAGGTGGCCTACGTGGCCGTCTTCGACGGGGCCGGGCAGATGCGCGCCGTGGCGGGCGAGTACGCCGCCGCGATGCGGGAGCTGCGCGACCGGCTGGGCCGCGCGCAGGGTGAGGCGACGTTCTACGTGCGGGACGCGGAGCTGCTGGACGTGAGCGCGCGCTTCGCGAACGGGGCGGGCACCGTGCACGTGGGCTTCAACCGCACGTCGGCGCGCGCGCAGGTGCGGGCCATCACCACCGGGGTGAGCGTGGTGATCGTCCTGGCGCTCTCGCTCTTCGTGGTGGTGGGCATCCTGCTGGCGCGCCGGGTGGCGGCGCCGCTGGTGCAGTTGACGGAGGCGGCCCAGCGCATCGCGGAGCACGGCGACCTGCGCGAGACGGTGCGCGTGGGGGGCACGGACGAGGTGGGCCAGTTGGCGAAGGCCTTCTCCATGATGGTGTCCAAGGTGAAGGACCTGCTGCAGCAGCTCCAGGCGTCGTCGGACCTGCTGCGCGGCTCGGTGGACCACCTGAACGACTCCGCGGGCCGGCAGAACGAGATGGTGTCCCGCCACGCCGCCGCGCTGCAGGAGACGCAGGTGACGGCGCAGGAGATCCGCCAGACGTCGGTGGTGGCGTCGCGCGCGGCGGAGACGGTCATCGACGTGGCGGAGCGCGCGGAGGTGCTGGGCAAGACGGGCGAGATCGCCATCACGGAGAGCATCGAGGGCATGGTGGCCCTGCGCGCGCAGGTGGAGCAGATCGCCGAGCGCATCATGGCCCTGGGCGAGCGCACCGAGCAGATCTCCGGCATCACGGAGACGGTGAAGGACCTGGCGGACCAGTCCCACCTGCTGGCGGTGAACGCGGCCATCGAGGCGGCGCGCTCCGGGGAGCACGGCAAGGGCTTCGCGGTGGTGGCCCGGGAGATCCGCGGCCTGGCGGACCAGTCCATCCGCGCGACGAACCAGGTGCGCGGCATCCTGGCGGACATCAGCACCGCCATCTTCGCCACGGTGGAGATCACCGCCGCGGGCACGCAGCGCATGGAGGCGGGCCTCGCGCAGGTGCGCACGTCCGGGGACACGCTGCGCCAGTTGTCCTCCATCGTCCGGGACAGCGTGGTGTCCGCCCGTCAGATTTCGCAGACGGTGAACCAGCAGGCCACCGGCATCGAGCAGATCTTCACCGCCGTGAACGAACTCAACACGGTGATGGGCGACACGGTGAAGCGCATCTCCGCCACCAGCGAGTCCGCCGTGTCGCTCAAGCTCCTGTCGGAGCGCGTGGCGGCGATGGTGCGCGACTACCGGCTGTAGCCGGGCGGGGGCGGGGCAGGAACCGCTCCACCACCTGGGCCACGGTGCGCGTGGTGGCGGCGCCCGGTTCGTTCACCCGGGCCGCGAGGAAGGCGGCCCCCAGCCGGGCCACCGACGACACGACGAAGAGCACGTGCAGGTTCACCCAGAGGTGGCCGCCCAGCATGAACTGCTGGGGCACGCGCGCCGCCAGCGCCCCGCCCAGGGCCGCCGCCGCCGCGTAGGCCAGCCCGCCCGCGGTGGCGAACGCCGCCAGGTAGAAGGGCCGGCCGTGGCGCGGCGCCACCGTGAGGGGCAGCGCGAAGATGGCCAGGCCGTGGCCGCTCCACAGCGCGCCCGCCAGGAGCACGTCGAACAGGAGCGGCCAGAGCGTCCCCGCGGAGGGCAAGAGCCACAGCATGGGGATGGCGCTGATGCCCAGCGAGCAGAGCATCAGCACCGGCTGCGCGCCCAGCCGGTCGATGGCGCGCCCCCACAGGGGCGCCGTCAGCACGCGCACGCCCGCCACCGCCGCCGCGTGCAGGGCCATGATGACGAAGGTCATCTTGAGGTTCTGCAGGCTGTGCAGCGCGAAGAAGGGCGCGGACACGCCCACCGCCGCGTTCCACGCCACCTGGTACAGGAGCACCCGCCGGGCCCCGTCGTCCTTCCAGGGCAGCAGCGCCGCCTTGAGCTCCAGCTTCGGAGCGGTGCCCGGGGGCGCAGGATCATGCTGCGCGGCCATCATCAGCGTGGTGACGACGCCCATGACGCAGGCGGCGAGCGCCAGCATGGGCAGCGCCAGGCCCACCCCGTCCAGCCCCTTGAGCCGGTCCATCAGCAGGCCCGCGGTGAGCGACGCGGCGGTGCCCATCAGCGTGGTGAGCGCGGTGCGCTTGCCGAAGAAGCGGCCCCGCACGGCGCCCGGCACGAGCTCCCCCATCCACGCCACCCACGCGTTGTTGCCCACCACCGCCAGCACCGCGGACGCCCCGGCCACGGCCAGCAGCAGGTGCTGGCGCCCCTCCAGGGACAGCCCCAGCCACGGCAGGAGCGCCAGGGGCAGCAGGGCCAGGCGGGACAGGCACACCGCCGTCAGCGCCACCCGCCGGTGGCCGAAGCAGAGGGTGAGCCACGCGGCGGGGAACTGCACGAACTGCGCGAAGAACGGCAGCGCCGTCATCACGCCCACCAGGAAGGGCCCCAGCTTCAGCGCGATGGCCCACGCGGTGAGCACCGTGGGGCCGGCACACGCGGTGAACACCTCCGCGAACATCCCCTCCACGATGGACACCTTCAGCGACGCCCTCAGGCGCCGGTGCAGGGGCGGGCCCGGGCGGCCGTCCGGGGGCGGAGGGGCCCCCAGCAGGGGCGCGGACGAGCCGGGCAGCGAGGCGCCAGGGCGGAAGAGGGGGACGCCGGTGGCGAGGGAAGCGAAGCTCTGGACGAGGCGGCGACGGAAGGCGGCGGACACTGGGATTCGTTTCCCACGGGCTCGCATTCCCCCTCAATCGGACCTCCAAGGAGACCGCCGGGCCCGGCCGGACACCAACCGGCCTTATTCGTCGCTTTCAGCCCACTGTCCGCCCGCTTGGAGGGCAGGAGGGATTCAGGTGCAGTTCACGCGGTCTTGAACTATATGAACGACCCGGAAGGAGACCGCGCACATGGATGTCGCTCACGAGCTGACGGAGTTTCTGGGGCAGGTGGAGCAGCGTCTGACCGAATTGCTCGCGGATGGTGACGTCGGGCCGGACGTGAAGGGCGACACGCTGATGGACGCGGCGCGGCACCTGTGCCTGGGGGCCGGGGGCAAGCGGGCCCGTCCCATGCTCGTCCGCCTGTTCGGTGGCGTGGTGGGGGTGCCGGCCGCCCGGCTGGTGGACGTGGGCGTGGCGGCGGAGATGATCCACTCGGCCAGCCTGCTGCATGACGACGTGGTGGACGCGGGCATGTTCCGCCGGGGCCGCCCGACGGTGAACGCGCGCTGGGGGAACATCGTCGCGGTGATGAGCGGCGACCTCATCCTGTCCACGGCGCTGTCGCGGCTGTCCCTGCTGGACGCGCGCCTGGTGCAGAGCGGCCTGGCCATCGTCACGGAGATGACCCGCGCGGCCATCGCGGAGGTGGAGGCGCGTGGCGACATGAACCTGCCGCTCACGCGGCTGCGCTACATCGCCGAGGGCAAGACGGGCTCGCTGTTCGGCTGGTGCGGCAAGGCCGCGGCGACGCTGGCGGACCAGCCGGAGGCGCAGGCGCGCTTCGACGCCTTCGGCCGGCACCTGGGCGTGGCGTTCCAGATCGCCGACGACATCCGCGACATCCTGGGCACGGACGTGGGCAAGCCCCGGTACGCGGACGTGCACTCGCGCACGCCGTCGCTGCCCATCCTGCTGGCGGTGTCCCGGGACGAGTCCCTGCGCCGCAAGCTCAAGGACGCGTGGGCGTTCTCCGTCATCACCCCGGAGCGCACCCGGGAGATTGGCGCCGCCATCGAGGCCACCGGCGCGGTGGAGGCGTCCATGGAGATGATGAACCAGGAGATTGGCGCGGCGCTCGACAAGCTGGGGCCCTTCGCCAACGACGCCGCGGGCGCGGAGCTGATGAGCTGGGCGCACCGGCTTTCGGAGGGCATCGCGCAGCAGGTGAAGGGACGCGCTGCATGAAGGGCTACCTGTGGACTGGGGGGGATCCCGGGAGCCAGAAGACCGTCGCGCCGCCGGAGAACGGACGGCTGGCGCCATGGGAAGCCATCGCGGTGGAGGCGGTGGGCAACGTCATCGAGTTCTGGGGCTTCAAGCGCAACCAGGGCCGGGTCTGGGGCCTGCTCTACCTGCGCGGCGAACCCCTGACCGCCGGTGAGATCGAGCGCGAGCTGGATCTGTCCAAGGGCGGCGTGTCCATGCTGCTGCGCGACCTGGAGCACTGGGGCGTCGTCCAGCGGGTGCGCGTGCCGCAGGACACGGTGTGGCGCTACGCGGCGGAGACGGACCTGGTGCGGATGGTGACGCACGTGGTGGAGGAGCGCGAGGCGGCCTTCGTCACCCGCATCCGCGCGGACCTGGCCGAGGCGCGCCGGCTGGCGGAGGGCGCTGGCGGCGTGCAGGCGGAGAAGCTGCGGCGGCTGGAGCGCATGGCCGTGCTGGCCGACCACGTGGAGCGCGCGCTGCGGTTGTTCATCAAGACGTCCCGCCTGGACGTGGGCGGGGTGCTGGGCGCGTTCCGCGACGGCGCCCTGTCGCGCGGCAAGGCCGAGCGGTAGCCGGTAGGAGGACAGACCATGGATTCGCACTACGATCAGGTGATGAAGGCGCGCGAGCAGGCGGACGCGAACGCGCCCCGGCGCTACTTCGCGTACTCGACCATCCTGGACCGGGCCGCCTTCGACGAGTGGAAGCACCAGCACAGCTACGGCTTCTTCGAGCTGCCGGAGGGCCGGCTCGCCGAGGCGCTGGACGTGGACCTGGTGTACGACTTCCCGTCGCGCTGGTGGGGCGGCCGGGTGGCGGGCCTGACGGACGCGCCGGGCGCGCGGGTGTACGGCCGGCTCTTTGAAATCCCCGGCAAGGACTGGCCCATCGTCCAGCACAAGGAGGGCTTCGTCACCAGCATGTGCGTGGAGCGCACGGTGCGCGTGCGCGTGGACGGCCAGGAGGTGGAGGCCACCGCGTTCGTGACCAACCCGCGCCGCGCGTCCTCCGACGGGCCGGTGAGCCCGCGCTTCGTGGAGGCGCTGGTGCGCGGCGCGAAGAGCGCCGGGCTGCCCGCGGACTACGTGGAGAAGCTGGCGCGCGGCGAGTCGCGCTGAGCCGCTCGCCGCCGGGCTACGGCCGGGCGGTGGGGGCGATGCGGTAGAGCGCTCCGGCGGCGTCGTCGCTGACGATGAAGCCGCCGCCCGGGGCCAGGGCCACGTCCACCGGCCGGCCCCACACGCCCAGGTCCGGCGTTGTGAAGCCGGTGACCAGGTCCACCTCCGCCGTGGGCTGGTGCGTGGCCAGGTCCCACGGGAAGACGGTGACCTTGTAGCCGGTCCGCTCCGTGCGATTCCACGAGCCGTGGTAGGCGACCAGCGCGCCGCGCTGCCACGCCGGGTTGAGCTCCCCCTTGTCGAAGAACGTCAGGCCCAGGGGCGCGGAGTGCGCCTGGATGCCCTGGTCCGTCCTGTCCATCGCGGCGCAGTCCGCCCGGGAGCCGTCCCGGTTCATGTCGTAGTCGCGGTCCAGGGGCATGTGCTTCAGGCCGCTGGGGGAGTCCGGGTTGGGGTTGCAGAAGGGCCAGTCCCACCGGTAGATGGCGCCGCGCAGCGGGTCGCTGGTGGTGTCGCCCAGGCACACGTTGCAGGTGGACGCGATGGCCACGTACACGCGGTGCCGGGAGTCCACCGCCAGGTTCTTGAGCTCGTGGCCGTAGGCGCCGTGAAGCTCCGGCAGGGACGCGTCCGGCAGCCCGGAGACGACCGTCTCCACCGCGCCGCGCGTCGTCTCACCGGGCGTCCAGCGCGAGCGCGTGACGCGGTCCTTCTCCGACAGGAAGACCCACATCTGTCCGTCGCGCTCGTGGAAGACGATGTCGTGGGGCCGGCCCAGGCCGCCCGCCCACTGCGTCACCTCCGGGTCCTGTCCCGCGCGGGGGCGCACCTGCATCACCTTGCCCTGGCCGGGCACGGAGACGAGCAGGGTGCCCTCCGGCGAGAACGCGATGAAGCGCGCCCCCGGCATCCGTGCCCAGACCGCCACGGACATGCCTGATGGGATGTTCAGGGAGCGCGGCACGTCGAACGGGCTGCTCCGCATGCCCTCTGGAACCTCCACCGGCGCCGCCTGGAGGCTCCAGGGGCCAGGCGGCTGCCCCGCGTCCACCACGCCCGCGTCCTGGAGCGAAGGGGAGGGGCCAGGGGCCTCGGGCGGGTGGGACTTGCAGCCGGGCTGGAGGCATTCCAGCCTCAGGAAGATCGTCAGCACGAGTGGTCGCCGCATGGTCCTCTTTTCCTAACCGCCGGCCCCGACGGAAAGTGACCTGAACAAACCTTCAGCCATTTTTCCCGCCTCCCCGCGCGCCCCTGAACGGGCCTGAACAAACCTTCAGAGAGTTTCGCAGTGGCGACAAGCATTCATGCCTACATGAACAAAAGCCCAGGTATTGGCTTTGGGGTGAAACATGAAACAAATATCAATAATTAACTGCGATTGATTGTCATGTGTGTCTTTGCTTGGTGTGTTTTCATGTCTGTGTTTCGGGTGTTTCCGCCGTCCTCCGGATCGGCCGGGCTTGACGATGGCCGGGTGTTGTGGCCTCATGAATTTGATTTCGATAGTCAAAATCAATTGGAGGACGCGATGCTCGGTCAGGGATGCTGCAGGGCGGTGCTGGCGCGAGGCCCGTGCGCTGAAGTGACGCGGTGCAGTTGTGGGCACATCCACCTGGCGGTGGGGCCGGTGACGCTTCGCCTGGAGGAGGACGTCCTGCGCGCGCTGGGCCACACCCTGGTGGAGGCGATCCACCAGTTGGAGCTGCCGCCTACGCACGAGGCGGACGCGCGGGAGCCGGCCGAGGCCGCCGCCCACGGGGCCCCCACCGGCGGGTGGAAGCAGTGA
Organism: Corallococcus sp. AS-1-12; assembly: GCF_020036995.1. Lineage (NCBI taxonomy): Bacteria > Pseudomonadati > Myxococcota > Myxococcia > Myxococcales > Myxococcaceae > Corallococcus > Corallococcus sp. AS-1-12. Next base: position 465,162 of record NZ_JAIQDD010000001.1, read on the forward strand.
GCGGCGTCCGGGGCATGATCCGCTGGGGCGGCCTCGAGCGCTCCGCGAGGGACAGGCGCCTCCCTTGCGCATCCACGGCCCTCGCGGGCCTCCCGTCCACGCAGCGGCTGTCCCTGCGGTTGGAGCAGGGGACGGGGATGGCGCGGCGCCAGGCGGAGCAGTCCCCCTTCCTGGAGGCGCTCTTCCACGGCTCGTGGAACGGCGGCGTCTATGGCCAGTTCGTGCGGGCGCGCCACTACGTGAACCACCTGCGCCAGCTCCACGTCGTCTACGAGTCGCTGGAGTCCGTGCTGCCGGGACTGAAGGACGGCCCGCTCACGCGCGTGCTGCGGCTGCCGGAGCTGCGGCGGGCCTCCGCGCTGCTGGCGGACCTGGACTGGTTCTGCGGCGACACGCGCACGAAGCCCTTCGCCTGCGCGGAGGCGCGGCTGCACGCCGAGCGGATCCGCGAGGTGGCGGTGGAGGCCCCGCACCTGCTCATCGCCCATGCCTGGGCCCGCTGCGTCCAGGACGTCTTCACCGCGCCCCAGCGCTCGGAGCTCGTCGCGAGGGCGTTCGAGCTGGAGAACGGCCGCGGCACGGCCTTCTACAACGCGGTGTCCGCCGCGGAGCTGCCCGCCTTCCAGTCCCGGTGGGCGGCCCGGCTGGACGAGGTGCCGCTGACGGAGGCCCAGGCCCAGGAGGTGGTGCAGGAGGCGCGGCTGGCCTTCCGCATCCAGGTGCTCATCGGCGACGAGCTGGCGCGGGACGCACCGGAGCTCGAGGGCCCGGGCGGGATCGCCGGGTAGGGTGACTTCAAACCCACCGGGGAGGTGAGCCGGCACCACGGGGCACCGCCTCGGCTGGGAGGGCGATATGCCGTTTCGTGACAGCCACGCTAGGATGGTGGAACGTGACGCTCCAGATGACCTCTCCCATTGATCGCCGCGCTTTCCCTCGCATCCACGCGCCCCTCTATTCGCGTCCCGCGCGAATGAAGGTGGGTGAAAAGAAGCAGGTGCTCGACGTCAGCCTCGGGGGCGCGCGCATCTACTCGGATGATCCACAGGACGTGGGCACGCGTCTGGACCTGGAGCTGTTCCTTCCGGACGGAAGCTCGCTGGAATGTACCGCGCGCGTCGTCTGGGCCATCAAGTTACCCAAGGACGCCGTGGCCCGCTTCGAGGTCGGCCTGTCCTTCATCGACGTGCCGGAGCCCGTCCTGGAGCGGCTGAAGACAGTGCTCGTCTCGGACGAGCGCTGACGCGAAGAGCTTGGGACTCCAGGCCAAAAGCGGCTGAGCAGGGGCGCGCATCTCGCGAGCCCCCGTTCGTCAACTCGGCCCTCATCCGCGGCAAGGACAGCCCGCAGGATTGCCAGGCGCAGAACCGCATCAACGGCGGCCTCCCCGTCACCGACCCGGCCTGGAACGGCCGACTTCCTCCTGGAGGGCAGGGGGCCCGGCGTCACGCTGCGCCAGGGCCCGTCCTTCGTTGGACCGCGGCTAAGCGGCCGACGCGCGGTCCAGCTCGCGCAGGTCTTCCGCCTCCAGCCTCAGGGAGAAGGCCCCGAGCAGCTCCTTCACCTGCGCCACCGACGTGGCGCTGGCGATGGGCGCCACCACCGTGGGCCGCGTCTCCAGCCACGCGAGCGCCACCTGCGACGGCGTGGCCCCGCGGCGCTCCGCCACCTTCTTCAGCGCGGCGACGACGCCCCAGCCCCTCGCGTTGCCGTACTTCCTGAGCACGTTGCCCGCGCGCGCGGACGCCGGGGCCGGCTGCCCCTCCTGGTACTTGCCGGTGAGGAAGCCCGCGGCGAGCCCGAAGTAGGGCGCCACGGCCAGGCCCTCCTGCTCGCTCACCTGCTGGAGCGCGCCCTCGAACTTCGGGCGCTCCACCAGGTTGTACTCCGGTTGAAGCACCTGGTAGCGCGCGAGCCCCAGCTTCTTCTGCGTGTCCAGGGCCTCCCGCGCGCGCTCCGCCGTGTGGTTGCTCAGGCCCAGCGCCTTCACCTTGCCCGCCTTCACCAGCGCGTCGAAGGCGCGGAGCGTCTCCTCGAAGGGCGTGTTCGGGTCGTCGTAGTGCGCGTAGTACAGGTCGATGCGCTCCACGCCCAGGCGCCGCAGGGACGCGTCCACGCTCTTCTCGATGTGCTCGCGCGTGAGGCCCTTGCCCAGCGCCGTCTCCGCGCCGACCTTCGTGGCCACCACCAGCCGGTCCTTCGCCTTGCGCGAGGCAATCCACCGGCCCAGCACCGTCTCCGACTCGCCGCCCACGTGGCCGGGGACCCACCGCGAGTACACGTCCGCGGTGTCCACGAAGTTGCCGCCGCCTTCCACGAACGCGTCGAGCACGGCGAACGAGGTCGCCTCGTCCGCCGTCCAGCCGAAGACGTTCCCGCCCAGACACAGCGGGAACACCTCCAGGCCCGTCGCTCCCAGCTTCCGCTTCGCCGCTGCTCCTGCCGCCATGCCCCAGTCCTTCCGGTGAGGCCGGGCCCGTCCTACCCCGGCGTGAACCACACCACCGACAGCGGGGGCAGGGTGAGCACCGCGGACGCGGGCTGGCCGTCCCAGCCCGTCGCCTCCGTGTGCACCTGGCCCCGGTTGCCCATGCCGCTGCCGCCGTACTCCCCGGCGTCGGTGTTGACCAGCTCCACATAACGGCCGTGGAGCGGGAAGCCCACGCGATAGTCCTCGCGAGGCACCGGCGACAGGTTGGCCACGCACACCACGTGGCGGCCCGGCGTGCGCGAGCGGCGCACGAAGGCCAGCACGTTCGCCGCGGACGCGTCCGGCTGCAGCCACTGGAAGCCCATGGGCTCGCTGTCCGAGTCGTACAGCGCGGGCACGTCGCGGTAGACGCGGTTCAGGTCGCCCACCAGCTTCTGGATGCCCTTGTGGCCCGGATCCTGGAGCAGGTGCCAGTCCAGGCTCTTGTCGTGGTTCCACTCCGCCGGCTGGCCGAACTCGCCGCCCATGAAGAGCAGCTTCTTGCCCGGGTGCGCCCACATCCACGCGAACAGCGCGCGCAGGTTGGCGCGCTTCTGCCACGCGTCCCCCGGCATGCGCCCGTACAGGCTGCCCTTGCCGTGCACCACCTCGTCGTGGCTCAAGGGCAGCATGAAGTGCTCGCTGAACGCGTACAGCAGGCCGAAGGTGAGCTGGTTGTGGTGGTACTGCCGGTAGACGGCGTCCTTGGAGAAGTACGACAGCGTGTCGTGCATCCAGCCCATGTTCCACTTGAAGGTGAAGCCCAGGCCGCCCTCGCTGACGGGCTGGGACACCTTGGGCCACGCGGTGGACTCCTCCGCGATGACGACCACGCCCGGGTGCTTGCGGCGGAGGGTCTCGTTGAGCTCGCGCAGGAACTGGATGGCCTCTTCGTTCTCCCGGCCGCCCCAGCGGTTGGGGACCCACTCGCCGTGCTTCCGGCTGTAGTCCAGGTAGAGCATGGAGGCCACCGCGTCCACGCGCAGCCCGTCCACGTGGTACTCCTCCAGCCAGAACAGCGCGTTGGCGATGAGGAAGTTGCGCACCTCGTTGCGGCCGAAGTTGAAGACGAGCGTGCCCCAGTCCGGCTGCGAGCCCTGCCGCGGGTCCGCGTGCTCGTAGAGGGCCGTGCCGTCGAACTGGCCCAGCGCGTGGCTGTCGCGCGGGAAGTGGCCCGGCACCCAGTCCACGATGATGCCGATGCCCTCCTGGTGCAGGTAGTCCACCAGGTAGCGGAAGTCGTCCGGGTGCCCGAAGCGCGCGGTGGGCGCGTAGTAGCCCCCCACCTGGTAGCCCCAGGAGCCGCCGTAGGGGTGCTCCGACACGGGCAGCAGCTCCACGTGCGTGAAGCCCAGCTCCTTCGCGTAGCGCGACAGCTCCGGCGCCAGCTCGCGGTACGTCATGGGCCGGTCGCCGTCCTCCACCACGCGGCGCCAACTGCCCAGGTGGACCTCGTAGACGCTCCACGGGTGGTGGGCCGCGTCCACGTGCTTGCCGCGCGCCTCCAGCCACGCGCTGTCGCCCCAGGCGTAGCGCTGCAGGTCATGCACCACGGACGCGGTGGCGGGCGGCGTCTCCGTGCGGAAGGCGAAGGGGTCCGCCTTGAGCAGCGGGCCGCCGCCATGGCCGGGCCTGATCTCGAACTTGTAGCGGGTGCCTTCACCCACCTCCGGGACGAACAGCTCCCAGATGCCGGAGGACCCCATGCGCCGCATGGCGTGCAGGCGGCCGTCCCAGCCGTTGAAGTCCCCCACCACGGACACGCCCCGGGCGGTGGGCGCCCAGACGGCGAACGACGTGCCCTTCACGCCGTTGTGGTGGAGCAGGTGCGCGCCCATCCGCTCCCAGAGCCGCTCGTGGCGGCCCTCGCCGGCGAAGTACAGGTCCATCTCCCCGATGGTGGGCAGGAAGCTGTACGGGTCTCGCAGCGTGAAGACCTTCTTGCCCGGGTACTCCACCTCCAGCAGGTAGCTGAAGGGCTCCGTGCGGCCGTTGATGCGCGCCTCGAAGACGCCGCCGGTGCGGTGCTGCATGGGCACCTTGCCCCCGAACTCCGGCAGGACGTGGATGGCCACGGCCTCCGGGCGGTAGGCGCGCACCACCACCGCGTCGCCGTCCGGGTGGACGCCCAACACGGAGTGGGGCTCCGGATGGCGCAGCTCCACCACGCGTTGCAGCTCCGCGTCCACCTGTGCTCTGTCCGCAGGCTTCCTCACTGGGCATCCTCCATCCGCAACAGGGCCTCGACGGGGATGCGCACCCAGTCCGGCCGGTTGGCGAGTTCGTAGCGCACTTCGTACAACAGCTTCTCCAGTTCGAAGGCGCGCAACATCGTGTCGAAGGCTTCGTCGGTGTCGGGCAGGAAGGGGGCGCCGCGCGTCGCCTGGCGGTAGCCCTCCAGGAACGCGTCACGGGTGGGGCCCACGCGCCCGCGCGGCTGGCCGCCCTCCAGCGCCACGGTGGCCTCCGCGTAGTCGAACGAGCGCAGCATCCCCGCCACGTCGCGCAGCGCGCTGTACTTCTCCCGGCGCGCGGTGAAGGAGCGGGACGGCTCGCCCTCGAAGTCGAAGAACAGCCACTGGCCCTCCGAGCGCAGCACCTGCCCCAGGTGCAGGTCGCCGTGGATGCGGATCTTCTGTCCGGAGGGCGCCACCTGCGCCAGCCGCTTCGCGTACGCGATGAGGCTCTCGCGCCGGCCCTCCAGGTCCGCGTGCAGCCGCCCTGCGTCCGCCAGCGTCACGCCCAGCTCGCCCACGATGGACGCGCTCCAGCGCTGCAGGTCCTCCTGGAGCAGCGGCTCCGGGGAGAACGCCAGGTCGTCCGGCCCCGCGGAGGCGAACGCCTTGTGCAGCTCTCCCAGCCGCGCGCCCAGCTCGCGCATCTCCCCGAGGAAGCGCTCGGAGAGCGCCTTCTCCTGGCGCAGCCGCTCCAGCGTGTACTTCCAGCCGTCCACGGCGTCCGGCACGAAGCGGTGCGCCAGCGCGAGCGTCGCGCCGGCGGGGCCCTCCAGGTTCAGCGCGCCCACCAACTGCGGCGTCGCGCGGAAGGACGTCTTCGTCGCGAGGAAGCGGCCCACCTCGTATTCGGGGTTCACCCCGGCCTCCAGCTTGCGGATGACCTTGACGATGACCCGCTCGCCCAGCACCAGCGAGGTGTTGCTCTGCTCCACGTTGAGCCGGCGCACGGTGAGCGGCTCCGGCAGCGCCACGCCGCTGTCCGTGGAGGTGATCCACTCGCCCACGACGCGGCCGGATCCGGACACCACCTGCCGGCCCTCGCGCGCCAGGTTGAAGAGGGCGCGCACGCAGTCGTCGTCATCCAGCGCGCTCACCAGCCCCTCGGCCGTATGGCGGGCCTGAAGCTGGTAGCGCTCCGGGTTCCCCAGCTCGTAGACGACCTCGATGATGGCGAGGGTGAAGGAGCACGTGCCCAGCTCCATGTTCACGTGGTCCGCCACGCTGACGCTCTTGATGGGCCACGCCTTGCCGGCGAACCAACGTTGGGCCTTGAGGAAGTCGGGCAGCTTGGTCAGGTCCAGGGGGGTCACGCGGGGTTACTCCTTCGCCTGCAGCGGCTTGTCCAACCGGAACCACAGGAACATGTAGGGCCCCATCGACAACTGATAGGGCAGGTCGCTGATGCGGGGGAACGGCGTCTCTCCAATCAACTCCACGGGGATGCTGCCCTCGAACTCGCGCAGGTCCACCACGCCCGGCTGCGCGAAGCGCGACAGGTTGCACACGACGAGCACCGTCTGGCCCTCCCATTCGCGCACGAAGGCCAGCACCTTGCGGTTCTCCGTGGTGAGGAAGCGCAAGCTGCCCATGGCGAACACGGGGTAGCGCTGGCGGATGCCGATCATCCGCTTCACCCACTGGAGCAGGCTGGACTTCTGCCGCTCCTGGGCCTCCACGTTGATGGACTGGTAGCCGTAGACGGGGTCCGCGATGACGGGCGCGAAGAGGCGCGCGTAGTCCGCGCGGCTGAAGCCCGCGTTGCGGTCGCCGGTCCACTGCATGGGGGTGCGCACGCCGTTGCGGTCGCCCAGGTAGATGTTGTCCCCCATGCCGATCTCGTCCCCGTAGTAGAGGACCGGCGTGCCGGGCAGCGTGAAGAGCAGGCTGTGCATCAGCTCGATGCGGCGCCGGCCGTTGTCCATCAGCGGCGCCAGCCTGCGGCGGATGCCCAGGTTGATGCGCATGCGCGGGTCGGTGGCGTACTCCCGGTACATGTAGTCCCGGTCCTCGTCCGTCACCATCTCCAGCGTCAGCTCATCGTGGTTGCGCAGGAAGATGGCCCACTGGCAGTTGTCCGGGATGTCCGGCGTCTGCTGCATGATCTCCACGATGGGCGTGCGGTCCTCGCGGCGCACCGCCATGAAGAGGCGGGGCATCACCGGGAAGTGGAAGCCCATGTGGAACTCGTCGCCCTCGCCGAAGTACACGCGCACGTCGGCGGGCCACTGGTTCGCCTCCGCGAGCAGCACCTTGCCCTGGTACTCGGAGTCGATCGTCTTGCGCAGGCGCTTCAGGAACGCGTGCGTCTCCGGGAGGTTCTCGCAGTTGGTGCCCTCGCGCTCGAAGAGGTAGGGCACGGCGTCGCAGCGGAACCCGTCCACGCCCATGTTGAGCCAGAAGCGCATGACGTCCAGCATGGCTTCCTGCACTTCGGGGTTGTCGTAGTTCAGGTCCGGCTGGTGGCTGAAGAAGCGGTGCCAGAAGTACTGCTTGGCCACCGGATCCCACGTCCAGTTGGAGCGCTCCGTGTCGGTGAAGATGATGCGCGCGCCCTTGTAGGACTCGTCCGTGTCGCTCCAGACGTACCAGTTGCGCTTGGGGCTCTTGGGATCCCGCCGCGCCTCCTGGAACCAGGGGTGCTGGTCGCTGGTGTGGTTGACGACCAGCTCGATGAGGATGCGCAGCCCGCGCTTGTGGGCCTCTTCCACCAGGCGCTGGAAGTCCGCCAGCGTGCCGTAGTCCGGGTGGATGCCGTAGTAGTCCGCGATGTCGTAGCCGTCGTCACGCAGCGGGGACGGGTAGTGCGGCAGGAGCCACAGGCAGTCCACGCCCAGCTCCTGCAGGTACGGCAGCTTTTCAATCAGGCCCGGGATGTCCCCGTGGCCGTCCCCATTGGAGTCGTGGAATGCGCGGATGTGCAGCTCGTAGATGAGCGCTTTTTTGTACCAAAGCGGATCCAGGTCCATACGCCTCTCGGAAGGGGTCACTCGAAGTAGTCGAACGCGTGTTCGGTGCGGCGGTAGCGGTACACGGCCCAGATGGCCGCGGGCTGTTCGGGCGTCAGGCGCACCTGCACGTCCGGACCCTGCCAGAGCGAGCGCTGATCAGCCATCAGCTCCTGCACCTGATAGGTCTCCTCCGCGCTGACGCCCAGCCACTCCATGGGCGCGCGGAGCAGCGCCTCCTGGGGCGCGTACGGATCCAGGCTCACCGCCACCAGCACCGTGCTGAGGCCGTCCGGCGAGCGCTTGCCGTAGAAGAGGACGCGCTCGTTGTCGGACTCGAAGAAGCGCAGCGCCTGGTAGTGCTGGAGCGCGGGGTGCGCCTTGCGGATGGCGTTGAGCTTCGCGATCCATTCGGAGATGTTGCCCGGCCGGTCCCAGTCCCAGGCGACGAGCTGGTACTTCTCCGAGTCCAGGTACTCCTCCTTGCCCGGCACCGGGCGGCCCTCGCACAGCTCGTAGCCGGAGTACATGCCCCACACGGAGGACAGCGTGGCGGCCAGCGCCACGCGCAGGCGGAAGGCGCCGGGCCCCGCGTTCTGGAGGTTCTCCGGGAGGATGTCCGGCGTGTTGGGCCAGAGGTTGCCGCGGAAGTAGTCCGCCACGGGCGGCTGGGTGATCTCCTCCAGGTACGTGCGCAGCTCGTCCTTGAAGAGGCGCCAGGTGAAGTACGTGTACGACTGGGTGAAGCCCACCTTGGCCAGGGCCTTCATCACCTTGGGGCGGGTGAAGGCCTCCGACAGGAAGAGCACGTCCGGGTGCAGGTCCTGCACCTCGCGAATGAGCCAGTGCCAGAACCGCATGGGCTTGGTGTGCGGGTTGTCCACGCGGAAGGTCCGCACGCCGTTGTCCACCCAGTGCAGGACGACGGACCGGAGCTCCTTCCAGAGGGCGTCCCGGGCGGGGCCCATCCAGTCGAAGTTGACGATGTCCTCGTAGCGCTTGGGCGGGTTCTCCGCCGTCTTGATGGTGCCGTCCGGGCGGTGCTGGAACCACTCCGGATGTTCCTTCACGTACGGGTGGTCCGGCGAGCACTGGAAGGCCAGGTCCAGCGCCACCTCGATGCCGTGCGCCTTCGCCGCGTCCACGAACGCGCGGAAGTCCTGCAGCGTGCCCAGCTCCGGGTGCACGGCCTTGTGGCCGCCCTCCGCGGCGCCAATGGCCCACGGGCTGCCCACGTCGCCGGGCTCCGCGCGCAGGCTGTTGTTCCGACCCTTGCGAGCGGTGCGCCCGATGGGGTGGATGGGCGGGAGGTAGACGGTGTCGAAGCCGAGCTTCTGGATGTACGGCAGCCAGGCCTGCGCGTCCTTGAACGTGCCGTGCGTCTTGCCGTCGCGCTTCGCGGAGCGGGGGAAGAATTCGTACCAGGCGGCGTTGCGCGCCTTCTCCCGGTCCACGAACACCTCCAGCACCTTGTCGTACTTGCCGGCGAGCGTGCGGTCCGGGTGCCGTGACGCGGCGTCCGCCAGCTCGGAGGACAGCGCGATGAGGAGGTGGTCCGGCGTGGGCGGCGTGCGCAGGCGGGCCCCTGCCTCGGCGAGCAGCCGGTGGTCCTCCGCGGACCTGCCCTTCGCGCGCGCGGCGGCGCCCTCCAGCAGGGCGGCGCCCTCCAGCAGCTCGCTCTTCACGTCGCGGCCGGCGTCCACCTTGCGCTTCAGCTCGTGGGCCCAGGTGCGGAAGAGATCCGGCCAGGCTTCAATCGTGAATTCGTAGCGGCCGTTGTTCGCGAGCGGGATGGAGCCTTCCCAGGCGTCGTTGTTCTTGAAGGCGAGGGGGACCTCGGCCCAGTCCGTCTTCTGGGCGGCGGGGGTGACCTGGCGCCAGCGGGCGACGGCCACGAGGACGTCATGGCCTTCCTTGAAGATGTCCGCCCGGACGGTGAGGGTCTCCCCGGCGACGCGCTTGATGGCGTAGCGCCCCGCGTCCAGCTCCGGCTGGACGTTCTCGATGAACACGCTTCCGAGTCGTTCGGTCATATCGGCTGGCGGCCCCTTATAGGACTCCGAGTCAGTGGCTCCAGGCGGCAATGCGCGGGTGTTGTTGATTGAAGATGGGTGCCGCCTGGTCGCGTTGGCCTGTCAACGTTAGGAACGAGGGGAGCGGACGCCCAGCCCGAGGGGCTGGGTGGACGGGCCCCGATGGTTGAAGCTGGGATCCGCCCCTCCGGTTGCGGTATCCGGGATGACCATGCCGCCCAACGACTCCGCTGCACAGCAAGCGAGTGACCTGTCGGCCGACCGCGACCTGCTGAGGCAGGTGGCGCTCGGCGGCGCGGCGGCCATGCGGGAGGTCTACGCGAGGTGTTCCGCGCGCGCGTTCGCCATCGCGGTGCGGCTGTTGCCCACGCGCGCGGACGCGGAGGAGGTGCTGCAGGAGACCTTCCTGGACGTCTGGCGGCGCGCGCGCGAGTTCGACCCGGAGCGCGGCGGACTGGAGACGTGGGTCACGACCATCGCGCGCACGCGGGCCATCGACCGGCTGCGGTCGCTGGGCACGGTGTCGCGGATGGTGGAGGGGGTGGCGCAGCAGCCGCCTCCGGTGAGCGCGACGCCGCCGTCGCCGGATGACGCCGCCACCGCGGCGCAGGACCAGGCGCGGGTGCGGGCGGCTATTGCGCAGTTGCCGCCGGAGCAGCGGGAGGTGGTGCTGCTCGGGTATTTCGACGGGCTGTCCCAGAGTGAGATCGCGAAGAAGACAGGCCAGCCGCTGGGGACGGTGAAGACGCGTGCGCGGCTGGGGCTGGAGAAGCTGGCGGTGCTGCTGGACGCGGCGCCGGTGCGCGCATCCGGCTGATTGCAGGACATCCGCCCTGTTCCCTGGGGACGGGCGGTGGGGCAGGCCCCGGCCGTGGCCGCCTTGCCGCTGTCGGGAGGGGCCCCAAAGCTTGCGACTGTTTGGCGAACCCGAGGGAGGGGGCGGACATGCGCAAGATGCGGGAGACGGGGACGGCGTTGATGAACGCGCGGGAGATGCGGCTGGTGTTGGCCAGCGCGCCGCGCAACCTGATGGAGCTGTCCCGGCGCGAGCTGATGGGGATGGTGCGGCGCGCGCGCGGCCTGGTGGACCAGTACGAGAAGCTGGCGCACCGGTTGCGCCGCGAGGCCATGCGCGTCCCCATGGGGAGCCGCGTGATGGGGGGGCGCATGGACACGCGGCGCAAGGCGGCCCTGTTCCGCAAGGCGCTGACGCGCTTCGAGTCGCAGTTGCGGCGGATGGAGATGGCGCCGGCGCGCAAGGCAAGGCCGACCTTGCGCAAGCGGCCGGCGGCGAAGAAGACGCTGCGGCCCGCGGCGCGCGCCACGGCGAGGCGCAAGAAGACGGTGGCGAAGAAGGCGCTGCGCCCCGCGGGCTATGCGCGCCGGGGCCCGGTGAAGGCGCGGGCGCACAAGGCGCGGCGCGTTCCGGCGATGAAGGCGCAGGCGCACCGGACCGTGAAGGGGCGGACGCCAGCGCGCCGGGCCGCGACGCGGTAGCGGAGTTCGGGGGAGGGAAGCCGGGTCCGCGTCCAGCTCGTGGCCTGGCGAGGGGGAGGGGAGCTGGACTGTGTCCGCCCCGCTTGGGGGCGGACACGGTGGGCTCCAGTTGAGTCCGCCGCCAGAAGGACGCAGACAAAGCTGAAGTGAGCGTGCGAGAGTGAACACGAAGAGGCTTCGCCGCGCACGACGCAGGCCGAGCAACGAAATGGGTAGGGAAGCGCCAGAGGCCCACCGCAGTCTACGCGCCGAAAGCCCGAAGAAAGTCCTAAGCGGTGCTGAGCCGTTGAACAGGACTCCCAGGTGGGAGAGCCCATCATGTCCCCGGAGCATTCTTCACGGGCATAGAGGGGGAATCCTGGGCCACTGGAGACGGTATCGCCCCGAAGTCCGGATCCACGAGGAGTGCCGCCATCTGGAAGCAAGGAGCAAGCCCGAGCGCTTCGGTGTCCTCGGTAGCTCGTTAGGGGAAATCGGGAGCCGCCAGCTCCGCACCGGAGCACGACTCCTGTGCGCCGTCCGGCATGGTGGCTGAAGCGACGATGTCGGCGGCACGCTTTTCCATGTCAGAGCGCGGCTCCGGCGTTCCGTCATGCTCGGTCGTTGACGAGGCGGCGCGCGCACCCTGCTCCTCACCGCAGGTGCTCCGCTCCAGCGCCACGTCCTGCGCGGCGGGTGACACGCAGGCGCCAATCTCCTCGATGCATGGGAGCCGCTTCAGCGCGTCGACCTGCACTGCCGCTAAAGCGGAGGCGCGGGCACGCTTCTCCTCACCGCAGGTACTCCGCTCCAGCGCCACGTCCTGTGCTGGGGCTGACACGCAGGCGCCATGCTCCTCGATGCATGGGATCCGCTTCAGCGTGTCGACCTGCACTGTTGTTGAAACGGAGGAGCCGGCACTGCGCTCCTCACCACAGTTGTTCCGCTCCAGCGCCACGTCCTGCGCGGCGGCTGACACGCAGGTGTCATGCTTCTCAATGCATGGGATCCGCTTGAGCGTGTCGACCTGCACTGTCGCTGACACGGAGGAGCCGGCACTGTGCTCCTCACAGGAAGAGTGGTGCTCCGGTGCTTCGTCGTGTGACGCCGCTGATGAGGAATTGGCGGTGCTACCTTCCTCGCTGCAAGGGTGCGGCTCCGGTGTCTCATCTCGTGCGGGCGCACCGAGGCTGGTCTCCTGTTTGTGCGGGGCTTCGGCAGAGACAGATGCCCGCGGAGCGGGGGCGAAGGCATTCAGGACGAGCTCATCGCAAGCCTTCATCAGCGCCGGCAGCTCGTGCTGAAGCGCCCGCCCGTCGCGCTCATGCAGCATTGCCATCGCGCGGGAGGCCCACGCGCGCAGCGTGGCTCCGCCCAGGAGCGGCAGGAGTTCGGCGGCTCCTCCCATGAAGGCCCGCTGCAGGGACTGGACGAGGAGCACATGCCCGGGCCGCTCCGCCACGCGTGCAGCCTCCCGAAGCAGCTCGAACTCCGCCTGGGCGCAGGTTGCCCCCGACTCCCAGCGCGCCGCGTCCTGGAGCCGGAAGCACGCGCTCCCCAGCCGGTCCAGGTCGCGGTCCGAAGCCTTCGAACAGCAGTCGACGAGCAATTCCACCAGCACCTGCCGCTTGAGGCTGAAGTAGCCCTCCAGCAGCCACCGGGCCTGCGGGGAGCGCGCGTCATGCAGCGCCAGCCCCAGGTTCTCCAGCGTCAGCGATTCATCCAGGGCCACCGCGCGAGTCTTTCGCCCTGGGCGCTGCACCACCAGCCCCCGCGCCGCCAGCCGCCGCAGCGCCTCGCGGATGGTGCCCCGGCACACCTCATAACGACGCGCCAGCTTCGCTTCGGAGCCAAACTGCCCGCTCGGGTGCAGCCGTCCCAGCGCGATATCGCGCTCGATTTGCGCTTCCACGTACGCCACGAGTCCTCGCCGCTCCATCCCCATCCCCCTCCTCGTTCCAGCGTCGCCATCCCACCACAGGGGTCTGACATGGACGTGCGGCCCACCTTCCGCATCGCGGACTTGCCAAGCCCACCCCCGGGCGGCGGGAGGCGAAAACCTGTCCGACTGTCGGACAGGTTTTGAGGCCACCGGCCCCGGGCGGGCGCCTCTTCCGCGCCCCACCTTGGTGTTCATGCACGCACGGCGTCACGCCCGCACCGGTCCAGCCCGGCCTTGGGTACACGCGGCGGAAACTGGTCCGACGGTCGGACAAGTTTTGATGCAACGAGGCCCCGTCGGGCGCCTCTGTCCGTGCCCCACCTTGGCGGTCGCACACGCACGACGTCGCGGCCCACGGTCACGCTTCGCGCGGCCCTTCCTGATGGTCTGGGCGCGGGGTTTGCTTACGAATTGTGTCGATGAAGGCCCATGCGGAAATCTCGGCCGTACGCCGTGGTGGTGATGCTGGTGTTCTTTGGAGTGCCTCAGCTCCTGCACCACTTCATCCCCGACCGACAGTTGGCGATGATGATGTTTCCCGTCGTCCTGTTCGTCCTGCTGGTGCCGACAGCCCTCTACTTTTTCCTCGCTACCGCCGGAGCAAGCAGCTCACGGACGAGGGGCTCCAGTTGTTGTCGGAGGGGAGGGTGGCCGCCGCGCTCGAGCGGTTCGAGGCGTCGCGGCCCCTGGCGAAGGTCCAGGTCGTTCCCATGTACAACATCGGAATCGCCCGGCTCCAGATCTGGCAATTGCCGGTGGCGGGGCGGGAGCTTTCCAGTCTGGAGTCACGGAAGGGTTTGACGGCGCAGTTCCGCGCGGTGTTGTCCGCGGCGCTCGCGCTGGTGGATGCGATCGAAGGTCGGCTGGCACGGGTGGCGCCCCGTCTGGCTGAGGCGCGGTCGCGGGTGGACTTTCCCTTGTGGTTCGCCCCGCTCGCTTCCGCAGTGGTGGCGTGTCGAGAGGGGCACTGGGCCGAGGCTCGCGCGCTGCTGGCCGATGCCGCGCTGGAGAATCTCAACGGGCCGCTGCGTGGTCTGCGGAATGCGCTGGAAGCATGGTGCGTCGAGCAGCTCACCGGGGAGGCTCGGCCGGTGGACGCCATCGCTCTGTTCGGGGAGGCGTCACAGGACTCGCTCCAGGCCGCGTGGCCGTATGTGGTGAAGCGGTCTCGCTGAGTCAGAAGCCGGTCCGTGGGAGCGACTCGGGCTGACTTGAGGCCCAGGCCCCATGTATCGGGTCCAGTCACTCCGGCGGGGGAATCAGCGGACCGGTGAAGGCGACCTCCAGGCCTCCGTACTCCGAGGGGGCCAGGGTCATCTTCCAGCCGTGCAGCTCCACTACGTTGTGCACGATGTGCAGGCCCAGGCCCTGGCCTTGTGGCTCTCGTGTCCTCGCGTCGTTGCCTCGGAAGCGGCGCTCCAGGATCCTGGAACGCTCTTCCTCGGCGATGCCGGGTCCGTCGTCGATGACCCTCAGGTGGAAGGTCTGGTGGCGCGTCGTCTCCAGCACCACCGCCACGTGGCCGTCCTCGCGGCCGTACCGGATGCCGTTGAGCACCACGTTGCTCACCGCCTGCTCCAGCAAGGTCTCGTCGCCCATCACCCAGGTGGGCGTCGCCGGGACTCCGCTCTCCAGGGCGATGCGCTGGGGCCTCGCGATGGGCTGGTGCCGGCCCAGCACCCGTGACACCAACGCGTTCAGGTCCACCGGCGCGTGCTGCACCTGCGGTGCTCCCGCCTCCAGCCTCGCCGCCGCTCCCAGGTTGTGCACCAGCGAGGCCATGTAGTGCGCCTCGCTCATCGCGGACACCATCAGGCCTGACTCCAATGGCTCACCTGCTCGCATCCGCTGCTGCATCGCGGCCAGGTGCCCCTGCAACACCGTGAGCGGCGTCATCACGTCGTGCGTCGTGTTCGCCAGGAAGTCCCGCAGCGTCTGCTCGCGCGCTTGCTGGTGCGCCATCTGTGCCTGGATCTCCGCTCGCGCCTGCTGGAAGGCGCGGGCCAGCTCCGCGATCTCGTCGCTGCCGCTCACCGTCACGGGCTGCTCGTAGCCGCTGCCCGAGGAGGCTCGCACCTCTTCCGTCAGCCGGCGCAGGCGCTGCACCACCGGTCCCAGCGCGACCACCATCGCGGACAGGAGGATCAACGTGGGCACTCCCCAGACGTACAGTGGCGGCAGTCCCACCTCCGGCGACTCCGCGGGCTCCACCCGCCGCGCGAGCACGTACTCGCAGGGGCCTCCATCCCAGGGCATTCGCAACAGCAGGTCCTGCACCAGCGCGCCGTCCGCCTTCGAGTAGCGGCGCACGCCCACGCCATCTTCCCGCGCGCCCTTGCGCAGCTCGTCGTCCAGTGCCGGTGCCTGCGGGTTTCGCGAAACGAACTGTCCGTCGAACGGGTAGAGGTTCACCGGGGGCAGGCGCCGTCCCAGCGGCCCCCGGGGCTCCATGCGCGGCGGACCTTCATCCCCGGGCCTGGGGCCCCCGGATGCGGGCCTTTTGCCCGGGGGGGCGTTCGGGGCGACCTTGCCGGAGGGCGGACCTCCGTTGCCGTCGGGCAGGCCTTCGCGCTCCCAGGGGGGACGTTGGGGCGAACGGGCGCGGACCATCCACGTCTCGGGCGCGGCCTCGCAGCGCTCGCGGCCGCCGGACTGCATCTGCGACAGCGTGGACGCGATGATGACTTCGTCCGTCGTGCGGCGGCGCACCGAGTGCTCCACCTGCACCAGCGCGAACACCGCGGGCACCGTCACCGCCACCGCCGTGAGCGCCAGCCGCAACCGCAGCTTCACGCATCCTCCCCGGGCACCAGCCGGTAGCCCACGCCCCACACCGTCTCCACGCACTTCACCGGCCCCAGCTTGCGCCGCAGCCTCGACACGTGGACGTCCAACGTGCGCTCCGTGCCCTCACGCTCCGGATCCAACACGTGCTCCACCAGCCACTGCCGCGTCACCGCCTCCTGCGGCCTGCGCGCCAGCGCCGCGAGCAAGCCGAACTCCACCCGCGTCAGCTCCACCGGCCGCCCCTGCACCTGCACCGTGTGCCCCTGCAGGTCGATGCGCACCGGGCCCACCTCCACCACCGCCTGCTCCTTCTGCAACGTGGGCCGGCGCAGGCGCGCACGTACGCGCTCCACCAGCTCCTCCGGCCAGAAGGGCTTGGTCATGTAGTCGTCCGCGCCCAGCTTCAGCGCCCGGACCTTGTCCAGCGTGTCGTTGCGCGCGCTCAGGATGAGCACCGGGACCTCCGAGAAGGTCCTCAGCGCCTTGAGCATGTCCATGCCATAGGCGCCCGGCAGCATCAGGTCCAACACCACGAGGCTCACGTCCGGCAGGTCGCCGGAGACCAGCAGCCGGCCCTCGCGCCACCACACGGGCTCGAAGCCCGCGCCGCGCAGGTGCCCGACAATCTGGGACCCGAGCGCGTCGTCATCCTCCACCAGCAGGATGCGGTCGCCCATGCGCCATGCCTCCCTTCGGACACCCGCCGGAGGACTCCGGGGGCCCGGCTCACCCTAGTTCAGGGCGTGCCCCCGTCGAAGCCGGGCGGCGGCCCCATGCCGCCATCCCAGCCAGGTGGAGGACCCATGCCTCCGTCGCCGCCCGGAGGCGGACCGCCGGGCCCACCGCCACCGCTGCCGCCCGGTATGGCGCAGGACGCGTTGTCCAGCGACGAGCGGATGACCAGCGTCTTGGACGCCAGCATCGCGCCGTCCGACATGCGCTGCGTGGCGAAGAGGTAGTCGCCCACCGCGTCCGCGGAGACCACCGTGTCGTTCTGGTTGGTCGTGTCGCGCGCGCCGCGCGTGTCGTAGAGCGGCTGGTGGTTGATGATGTCGTCGCTCGTCGCGTCGTCGAAGAACAACTGCGACGTGACGAACTCCTGGCCGTTCACCCGCACCGTGAAGTGGATGTGGATGGTGCGGCTGCTGTACCAGCCGGGGAAGCACGTGTCGAAGTCCACGCGCCCGTTGGCGTCCGTGGTCTGCACGCCGCGGAACCACCGCGCCGACCGGGCCGTCGCGTCCCCGGACGTGCAGAAGTCGCTCGCGTCCTCGCCGGAGTACAGGCCCTCCGGGCCCGCGTGCCAGATGTCCACCGTGGCACCCGGGATGGGCTTGCAGGACTCGTCCACGACGAGGAAGGCCAGGCGCACCGGCAGGCCGTCATGGCCCTCGCTGATGTCCTTGCGGTCCACCGTGGTCGCGTAGCAGGGCCCCAGCGTTGCCTCGCAGTTGAGGTTGCACACCGTGCCCATGCCGGACGCGAACGGATCCGGATACGTGGCGGCGGCTGTCATCGCCGCGGTGCCTCCCGTGGCCCAGGTGCCCGGGTCCACCACTCCCGCATCGGTGTCCGTGCCCGCGTCGGTGTTGGTGTCGCCGCCCGTCGTGTCGTCGCCTCCGCAGGCGACGAGCAGCTTCGCCACGGGAACCGCGGCCAGCGACAGGCCGATGCCGCGCAGGAGGCTCCGGCGCGTGATGACCTTGGGGGAAGGGTCCTGGGGGGATTCGCTCTTCATCCGGGGTTCCTCCGGGAGCTCGGGAGCCGGGGGCGGCGAGGGGCCACCCGCGGACCGCCCGGGGCTGACCGGACGGCGAACCGGGTTATCGCGGGAGAACCTTAAGCAATCCTTGCGCGGAAGGGCCTCGACTCAGGAGAAGCGCACTCGGAAGGCCGCGAGCAGTGGACCCGCCGCCCGTCCGTCCGCCGTGGACCGGGGCCCGCCCTCGGGGAGCGTCGTGCCCAGCTCCTCCAACGCGGGCTTCATGGACTCGAAGGCGTGGAGCGCGTCCGCCGCGTTGTCGAAGAAGCGCGGATGCGCCAGCCAGCCGGAGATGCCGCAGGTGACGACATGGAACGAGCGCGAGTCGTCCGCTTCGTAGGTCAGACGCAGGAGGCCGCGGAGGCCCTCGTCCCGCACGATGGTGCCTCCCTGGCTGCCCATGCCCCCGAGCGTCGCGCCGCCCTCGTAGTCACTCCAGCCCGCATCCGTGCCCATGCCCCCCGCATAGCACTCCGAAGGCCCGCGCGGGCGGCGTGACAGGGAGGCGCCGCGCCGTTGCCCGCGGTCCCGGTCTGCCGCAGCGAGCGCCGCCCCGCGTGGGGTTGCACGCCGGTTGTCGGCCCTCGCGCACCGACCAACGTTTGCGGTGTGGGGGGATGCTGTCATGTCCGCGGAGACCATCCATGAGCCGCGCTACACCGAGGAGATCGTTCCCTTCCTCGCGGGCGACGGCCGCGCGCTGCACCTGGTGCACCTGAGCGGCGTCGAGAGGGCGGACAAGGGGCCGGTGGTGCTGGTGCACGGCGCCGGCGTGCGCGGGAACATCTTCCGCGCGCCGGTGCGCCAGACCGTCGTGGATGCGCTGATTGAAGACGGCTACGACGTGTGGCTGGAGAACTGGCGCGCCAGCATGGACGTGGAGCCGGGCGAGTGGACCCTGGACCAGGCCGCCGTCATGGACCACCCGCCCGCCATCCGCGCCGTGCGGGAGAAGACGGGCGCGGACAAGGTCAAGGCCATCATCCACTGCCAGGGCTCCACCAGCTTCACCATGGCCGCGGTGGCGGGGCTCCTTCCGGAGGTGGACCTCATCATCACCAACGCGGTGTCGCTGCACCCGGTGGTGCCCGCGACCGCGAAGGTGAAGCTGCACTACGCCGTGCCGCTGGTCGCGCGGCTGACGCCCTTCCTGGATCCGCAGTGGGCCTACGGCGGCCCCACGCGCACGGCCCGGATGCTGACGCACGTGGTGCAGGCCACGCATCACGAGTGCCAGAACCTGGTCTGCCGCTGGACCAGCTTCACCTACGGCACGGGCTTCCCGGTGCTGTGGCGCCACGAGAACCTCAACGCCCAGACGCATGACTGGCTCCAGCACGAGTTCGGCCCGGTGCCCTTCAGCTTCTTCCGCCAGATGGACGCGTGCGTGCGCGCCGGCCACCTGGTGCCCGTGGAGGGCTTCCGCGCGCTGCCGGAGGACCTGGGCGTGCGCGAGCCCCAGACGGACGCGCGGTTCGTCTTCCTCGCGGGCGAGCAGAACCGCTGCTTCCTCGCGGAGAGCCAGCGCCGCAGCTTCGAACACCTGGAGCGCTTCCACCCGGGCCGGCACGCGCTGCACCTCCTGCCGGACTACGGCCACCTGGACGTCTTCATGGGCAAGCGCGCGTCCCAGGACGTGTTCCCCCTCATCCTCTCCGAGCTGGATCGCCCGGTGATCCACTGACGAAAGGCAAAACCATGTTCCTGCCTCGACGCATCCAGACCCAGTCCGGCCGCTATTCGCGGGTGGATGACATTCCCTACGCGCTGCCCGTGGACTCCAAGGGGGCCCCGGCGATGTTGGCCGCCTTCACCGTTGACGCGCGCCGCGCGGCGGCCCTGCTGCCCGGCAACGAACTGCACCCGCTGCGCGTGTCGCGCGACCGGAGCGTGCTGCTCGTCTCCGTCATCGACTACAAGCAGACGGACATCGGCGCGTACATCGAGTTCAGCATCGCGCTCGCGTGCACGCACGGGCGCAGGCCCGCGCCGCCGCTGCTGCCCCTGCTGTTCCAGAAGCGCTTCGGCGTGGGGCAGTACGTGGTGGACCTGCCGGTGAACACGGAGATCTCCGTGAAGGGCGGCAAGGGCATCTGGGGCATGCCCAAGCACCTGGCCCGGCTGGACTTCCGCATGGAGGACGGCTCCGTGAGCAGCCGCTACGAGGAGGGCGGCCAGCAGGCGGTGCGCGTGCGCATCGAGCGGCCGAAGCTCGCGTGGCTGCCGCTGCGGATGGCGGCGGTGAACTACTGCGCCTTCCGGGGGATGCTGATGAAGTCCACCATCTACTTCCGGGGCCGCTTCGGCTTCCGGTTGGGGAGGCGCGCGTGGGGGACGCTGGAGCTGGGCGACCATCCGCGCGTGCAGGTGCTGAGGGACCTGGGCATCTCCCCCCGGCCGTTCCTCACCGGGTTCTTCCCGGCGTCCAGCGGCGTGCTGGATGACCACTGCGAGGCGTGGTTCCTCACCGAGCCCACGCTGCCTCCGGACACGTACCCGGAGGGGCTCAAGAGCGTGGTGGACCTGGGGCAGGATCAGACGCCCATGCCGCCGCCGGAGCCGGAGGGAGCACCGCCGGAGGCGCTCCAGGCCGTGGGGCCCGTGCCCGGAGCACGGCCTCGCGAGGAAGCGCGTCCATGAAGCGCGGCGGCCGTCTGGATCTGGCGAACGCGTGCCTGCTGTTCCTGTGCACGTCCATGTACCTGGGCACGGGCTGGTCGCTGATCCTCTTCTCGTTCCCCATCGCGCCCCAGCTCACGGTGGACAACTACTTCCTGCAGTTCGTGCCGCAGGTGCAGGCGGCCACGCGGTTCTTCACCTGGATGACGGCGGTGATGCTGCTGTCCTCCGGCGTGCTGGCGTGGCGCGAGCGCCGGACGGCCCTTCTCTTGTACCCGCTGGTCGTGCTGCTGGCGGTGGCGGTGGCCACGCTGCTCACGCGCATCTTCATCTTCCCGTACAACGCCGAGATGGCGGCCGGCATCACGTCGCCCGAACGGCTGAGGGAGGTGCTGGACGCGTGGATGCGGATGAACCGCATCCGCGTGGGGCTGTGGACGGTGCAGTGGCTGTTCACGCTGGGCTACTTCGTGCACCGGGTGCTGCGCGCGGAGCACCCGGCGGCGAAGCGCCTCCGCGTGGGGCTGTCCGTGACGGCGCGCCGGGAGGCCCACGCATGAGCCCGGCCGCGTCGCGATGGTTGGAGCGCCAGGCCCGCGTCAACGGACGCCCGTGGCGCTGGGCGCTCGCGGCCATCGGGTGGATCACGATCGCGACCGGCACGGCGCAGATGTTCCTGCCGGGGCTGGAGCTGCGGCTGCTGCACGCGGACGCGTCCGCCGCGCCCGCGCACTTCTTCCGCATCGTGGGCATGTTCATGGTGCTGTTCGGCGGCCTGCTCCTGCACGGCCTGCACGAGCCCCGGGCGAACCCCGCCGCCTTCCTATGGACCGGCCTCCAGAAGGTGGGCGCCTGCGGGATGGTGACCGTGGGCGTGGCGCGCGGCCTGCTGTCGCCCCTGGCGCTGGGGGTGGCGGCGTTCGACCTGCTGTCCGCCGTGCTGGTGCTGGGGTTCTACGCGTCGCTGCGCCAGCGCGAGCAGATCATCACCGTGCTCAAGCCGCGGACAGAGGAGGCCTCTCCAGAGGTCGCCAGCCCCTCCGTCAGCGCGCTGCGTGTCGCGGAGGCGACCCGGAATGGCGGGCCTCCCCGGCCGTCCCCGCGCGCGCTCGGGGAGGGCGCGGCCGTCCCGGTGTCTCCAGCGGAGGGCCCCCGGCGTTCGCTGGTGCTCGCGGGCGGCGGCATGCGCGTGGCGTGGCAGGCGGGCGTGCTGCGCGCGCTGACGGACGCGCGGCTGTCCTTCCGCCACGCGGACGGCACGTCCGGCGGCATCATCACCCTGGCGATGTGGCTGTCCGGCCAGTCCCCCGCGGAGATGTGCGAGCGGTGGCGGACGCTGGACGTGAAGGACTTCGTGTCGCTGATGCCGCTGGACGACTACGCGCGGCCCTGGAAGCTCACCGCGCTGGGGGACGCGGACGGCATCATCCAGCGCGTCTTCCCGCACCTGGGCGTGGACGTGGACGCCATCCGCGCCAACCGCGACCGCGCCGGCACCTTCAACGTGTGCGACTTCACCCGGAAGACGAACGAGGCCATCCCGCACACGGACGTGGACCGCGACCTGCTGGTGGCGGGCATCTCCCTGCCGCTCTTCATGCCCCCGGTGGCGAAGGACAGCCACCTGTACCTGGACTCGGTGTGGATCCAGGACGCCAACGTGATGGAGGCCGTGCGCCGGGGCGCGGACGAGGTGTGGATCGTCTGGTGCATCGGCAACACGCCCAGGTACTCCGACGGCTTCTTCCACCAGTACGTCCACATGATCGAGCTGAGCGCGAACGGCGCGCTCTTCGCCCAGTTGGAGCAGGTGCGCGAGCTCAACGCGCGCATCCTCGCGGGCGAGCGCGTGCCGGGACACGCGCGGCCCATCACCGTGCACCTCATCAAACCCGAGCACCCGCTGCCCCTGGACCCGGACTTCTACGCGGGCCACATCACGGCGGCGACCCTCATCGACCAGGGCTACTCGGACGCCTGCCGCTACCTGGCGGTGGCGGACGGCCGGGGCCTGCCCCTCACCCCGGAGATCACGCAGATGACCGAACCCGCCTACGACCTGAGCTTCCGCGAGACCATGTCCGGTCCGCTCGCGATGGGCACCACCGACCCGGAGGCGGGCGCCCACGACGGGCGCTCCACGCCCTTCACCATGCACTGCACCATCACCATCGACGACATGGAGGCGTTCATCCGCGATCCGGACCACGCGGCCCGGCTGGTGGCGCACGTGCAATACAAGCCGCTGGGCATGGACCTGCCCGTGCGCGACGGGAGCTTCAACCTCTTCCGCGCCACGGATGATCCGCGCACGAAGATCATGAGCTACGGCCTGCGCTTCCAGGCGAACGGCCAGGACTACTACCTGGACGGCACGAAGACGCTGCGCGACGACCCGGGCCCGGACCTCTGGCGCGACACCACCCGGCTCTACAGCTACCTGCACGAAGGCGTGGACGCGCGCGGCCCGGTGGTGGGCGCGGGCGTCCTGGTGCTGGGCATGCGCGAGCTGCTCCACCTGGTGTCCAGCATGCACTCGTCGCGCGGGGGCGTGGAGGGCGCGGAGATGATGGCGCGCTTCGGCCGCCTGTTCCTGGGCGCGCTCTGGGACCTCTACGCCCCGGAGGCACCGGTGCGCGAGCACGAAGGGGAGGCGCCCCATGGCCACGAGGGATGAGCACTTCGACGTCGTCATCGTGGGCTCTGGCTTCGGCGGTTCCGTGATGGCGTGGCGGCTGGCGGAGGCGGGCCTGCGGGTGTGCGTGCTGGAGCGGGGCAAGGCGTATCCGCCGGGCTCCTTCGCGCGCAGTCCGTACGACATGCGCCGCAACTTCTGGGACCCGAGCAAGGGCATGCTCGGCCTGTTCAACCTCTGGTCCTTCCAGGGGCTGGGCGGCGTGGTGTCCTCGGGGCTGGGGGGCGGGTCGCTCATCTACGCGAACGTGCTCCTGCGCAAGGACGAGAAGACCTTCATCCACGAGGACCTCCATGGCGGAGGCTACGAGGACTGGCCCGTCACCCGCGCGGACCTGGAGACGCACTACGACGCCGTGGAGCGGATGATGCACGCGCAGCGCTACCCGCTGGAGCATCCGCCGTATGCCTCGACCGCGAAGACGCTGGCCATGCGGATCGCGGCCGAGCGCCTGGGCCACGCGGACGACTGGCAGCTTCCGCCGCTGGCCGTGACGTTCGGCAACCCCGGCGAGGTGCCCGTCCCGGGCGAGCCCATCCGCGAGGAGCACCCCAACCTCCACGGCCGCACGCGCACCACCTGTCACCTCTGCGGCGAGTGCGACATCGGCTGCAACTCGGGCAGCAAGAACACGCTCGATTACACGTACCTGTCCGCGGCGAAGCGCGCGGGCGCGGAATTGCGCACGCTCGCGGAGGTGACGGAGCTGTGGCCCTCGGAAGGGGGCGGCTACGTGGTGCGGTACCTGGACCACACGGACACGCCGGAGGACGTGCCGCGCGAAGGCCCCAAGTCCCTGCTGCCGCGCAGCACCGTGACGGCGGACCGGCTGGTGCTGGCGGCGGGCACGTTCGGCACCCCGTTCCTGCTCCTGAAGAACCGGCGGAACTTCCCCGGGCTGAGCGGACAGTTGGGCACGCGCTTCTGCGGCAACGGGGACCTGCTGGGCTTCATGCGCCAGTGCCACGATTCGAGCACCGGCAAGCAACTGCCCCGCATCCTGGAGGGAGGGCACGGGCCGGTCATCACCAGCGCGCTGCACTTCCGCGGCCAGGAGGAGGGCGGCACGGGCCGGGGCTACTACATCGAGGACGCGGGCTACCCGGAGTTCGTCAACTGGCTCTACGAGGGCGCGCGGCAGGTGCCGTTGATGGAGCGCGGCCTCAAGCTGGCGTGGCGCCTGATTCGCGGGTGGACGGGACACGCGCACGACTCCGACGTGAGCGAGGAGATCGCCGAGATGCTGGGGGACTGCCTGGGCTCCGCGACGTCGTTGCCGCTGCTGGGCATGGGGCGCGACCTCCCCAACGGCCACATGCGGCTGACGGACGACGGGATGCTGGCCATCGACTGGCGGATGAGCGGGTCTCGCGAGTACTTCGATCAGGTGCGTCAGTCGATGGCGGACATCGCCCGGACGCTGGAGGGGCGGCTGCTGCAGAACCCGCTCAGCTACCTGAGCCGGGTCATCACGGTGCACCCGCTGGGCGGCTGCCCCATGGGGCGCGGTCCGGACGAGGGCGTGGTGGACGCGACGGGTGAAGCCTTCGGACACCCGGGCCTGTACGTGGCCGACGGCGCGATGATGCCGGGCCCCGTCGGGCCCAACCCGAGCCTCACCATCGCGGCGCTCGCGGACCGGTTCGCGGATTCGCTCATCGATTCGTTCCGCCGGGGCACGCGCGGACGCACGTGGCGGGAAGCGGAGGAGGGGCCATGGCCGTCCGCGCCTCCGATGTGAGCCGCATCCCGGGCCAGCGCGTCGAGCCCGAGCCCCAGACGCCTCCGGGCCGGAAGATGGTGTCCTGGTACGACCCGGCCGTGCTCGCGAAGTCGGGCATCAAGGCGCTGCTGTCCGGGACGTTCGGAAAGCAGGCGGACCGGCGGCTCCTGGACGCCGTGTCCCGGCCGCAGCCGCTGGCGTTCGACTACTCGGTGGACGACACCGGCCATCCGCGCGACGAGCTGTGGCTGGACTACGTGGCGGACCTGGGCGACGGCTGGGACTCCACCTACGCGGTGGCGTCCGCGGTGATGGCGCCGGAGCTGGCGCTCACGGACGAGTCCGGCACGACGCATGTCACGCGGGGCGGAGACGTGCTCGTGTTCGGCGGGGACGAGGTGTATCCGACCGCGAGCGTGGACGAGTACGAGGCGCGCACGGTGGTGCCGTACGAGGACGCGCTGAACAAGCGGCGGCACCGGCCGCACCTGTTCGCGGTGCCGGGCAACCATGACTGGTATGACGGCCTGGTGTCCTTCACGCGCCTGTTCTGCCAGGGCCGGCGCTCCAATGGCTGGCGCACGCAGCAGCAGCGCAGCTACTTCGCGTTGAGGCTGCCGCACGGCTGGTGGCTGCTGGGCACGGACTTCCAACTGGAGTCCGACCTGGACGCGCCGCAGGTGGAGTTCTTCCAGAAGGTGGCCGCGCGGATCCACGGCACGGACCGGATCATCCTCTGCAACGCGGAGCCCGCGTGGGTGAAGCAGCAGGTGGTGCCTCACGCGGGGCGCGGATTCCTGGACCACAACATCGACTTCCTGGAGCAGGAGGTGCTGGGCAAGAAGGTGAGCGTCTTCCTCGCGGGGGACCTGCACCATTACCGGCGTCACGAGAACGCGGACGGGCGGCAGAAGATCATCGCGGGTGGGGGAGGGGCGTTCCTGCACCCCACGCACCTGCCCAAGGTGGACCAGAGTCCCGGCGGCTTCGTGCAGAAGGCGAGCTACCCGTCGCGGCGGACGTCGCAGTGGCTCACCTGGCGCAACCTGCTGTTCACCGCGATCAACCCCTGGTTCGGCGTGTTCATGGGCGCCGTCTACACGCTGCTGGGCTGGGGCGTGGCCGCGAACCTCAACGAGGGGGCGGTGGGCGCGCCTTCGTTCCGGGAACTCATCAACGCGGCGTTGCAGAGCACGGGCTCCATGGTGCTGGGGGCCGGCGTGGTGCTGGGCGCGGTCGCGTTCGCGGATCGCCGGAGGGGGCCTCTCTGGAAGAAGGCCGCCGGCGTGGCGCATGGACTGGCGCACATGGGGGTGGCGCTGCTGCTCACGTGGGGCGTGTCCGCCGTCGCCTCGCCGCTGGCGGCGGAGCTCCAGTGGAGCCTGCGGCGGGACTTCTTCAGCGGGCTGCTGCTGTTCGGCGGCGGTGCGCTGGTGGGGCCGCTGGTGGTGGGCGTGTACCTGCTGCTGTCGCTCAACGTGTTCTCCTGTCACCCCAACGAGGCGTTCTCGGCGCTGTCGATCCCGGACTGGAAGAACTTCCTGCGGCTCCACTTCGACGAGACGGGCAATCTCACGGTGTACCCGGTGGGGTTCCGGCGGGTGCCGCGACGGTGGAAGCGGGGACGTTCTCCGGAGGAGCCGGTGTGGGTGCCGGACCCGGCGGACACGCGGGCGACACCGCCCCGGCTCATCGAGCCGCCCATCGTCATCGGCCGGACGAAGGCGCTTCCGGGGCGGCGGGAGACCGGTCCACCGGGCCCCCCGGGCATGATGGTGGACGAACATCCTCCCGGCGGAGCGGTTTGAGCGGCGCGGGCCAACGTCCTACGCTGCCATCCCCATGAAGGCGATGCTCTTGTCCCTGCTCATCCTCGGCGCCGCGCCGTCCGGCCCCGCGCCGTCGTCCCTGCCTCCCGAAGCGCTGGGCGCGCCCCCGCTCGTGGATGCGTCTCCCACCGCGTGGTCGTGCACCATCGACACGCTGCGCGCGGGCAAGGAGTGTGTGTTCGAGGCGGAGGTGCCGCCTTCCAAGGGCGCGAACGCGGACGTGGAGTCCGCGAACATCAAGCTGCTGAAGGACGCGTCGCGCGCCCTCTGCTCGGAGGCCGTGAGCAACGCGCGGGACGGCATGCCCGACCCCAAGCTCGTCGCCGTCTGCGAGCGCAAGTACGCGGACGTCGTGGGCCGCTGCGGTATCGAAGGCAACACGCCGGTGGTGGATGCCAGGGGCCGCTTCGCGCCCGCGGCGCGCGCCTGCTACCGCGCGCTGTCCTCCGTGCTCCAGGAGGTGCAGTTGATGGCCTCCGTGGCCTCCACCTGCTGTGAGTGCGCCGCGCGCAGCCAGTGCCCCGGCAACGGCGAGAGCTGCTACGCGGCCGTGTCGCGGCAGCAGGCGGGGCCCACCACGCTCGCGTGCATGGACGAGCGCTGCCACGACGCGTGCTCCCTGATGCTGCCCGCCTCCGCGTCCATCCCGCGCCAGGCGCCGCCGCGCCCGAGCCAGCACACCGACTCCGCCTCGCTGTAGCGCGTCCACCGCGCTCCGGGGGCACGCCCTGTCCGTCGGGCACGCAGGTCTCCCGGTCCGCCGCGCTTCACCGTCCCGCGCAGCCTCATCGCGCATCCAGTCCGCAGCGCTTCACCGTCTCGCGCAGCCTCATCGCGCATCCAGTCCGCAGGGCTTCACCGTCCCGCGCAGCCTCATCGCGCATCCAGTCCGCAGGGCTTCACCGTCCCGCGCAGCCTCATCGCGCATCCAGTCCGCCGCGCTGTCGCACTTCAAGGAGCCCCGCGCCATGCCCCGTCTTCCGTTGCTGACCCTCCTGGGTGCGCTCGCCACCGGCTGCGGTGCCTCGCACTCCCATGTCGCGCTCGAGGACCGCGCCCTCACGGACGCGCCCCCTCCGAAGACGCCGGCCCCCGCGCCCCGGCACTCCGTGGCCGCGGAGGAGCCGCCCGCGTCGCCGCATGACGCCCGCGCGTTCCTGGCCCGCTACCCCACGCCCGCCTCGTGCGAGACCGCCGCCCGCCGGCTCCAGGCGACCTCTCGCGACGACGCGTGGCTGGCCCTGAAGGTGTGCGCGGAGGCCCCCGGCTTCACGCAACTGGGCGCGGTGCTGGGCAGCGCGTGGGCGGAGGACCTGCGCGTGCGTCCGGACGCCGCCAACCTCATCGCCCGTGTGGTGGCCCAGCGCGGCGGCAGCGTGGAGGGCGAGCTGCGCCTGCTCCACGCGCGCAAGGTGCCCATCTTCTCGCTCGCGTCCGCCGTCGCCCAGCCGGACACCTACCGCGGCCGCTACGTGCTCCTGCGCGCGCAGGTGGCCGACCAGCGCTCGGAAGGGGAGCGCCCCACGCTGTGGCTGGTGGAGCAGGGGCTCCAGTCCGTGGCCTCCCGCCGCGAGGTCGGCGTCGCGTACAACACCGACACCGTCATGGAGTCCTCCGGCGACCTGGGCGGACGCACGGCGCTCACCGGCGAGGGCCGCGTGGGCGGCTCCATCTTCACCCGCGAGAGCACCACCCAGTCCGCCTCCGAGCGCACCTACGACAACCTCTCCGAGGAGACCGGCCGCGAAGCCCTGGGCCGGCTGGCCGCGCCGGATCCCTTCCTGGAGACCCGCCGCGACTACGTCATCCTCGCGCGCTTCGACGGCCTGCGCGTCACCTCCGGCATGACCACCGACGACGAGGACGAGGGCCCGAAGATCCCCGTGCTCACCATCGTCAGCTACCACCTGCCGCAGGCGCTCGCCGTCTACTGACGCTCAGCGCTTCACCGGCGTGACGGTCGCCGCCGCGGTCAGGTCCCGCGACGGCGTGCCGGAGTAGATCTCCACGTCCGTGGCCACCCACGTCCCCAGCCGCTCGCCGTAGGTCGTGTGCACCAGCACGCCGGGCCGGAGCTGGGCGCGGGCCACGCGCTTGCCGTCGCGCAGGATGCGCGTGGACGGCGCCACCACGAACGGCCGCTCCACGCCGTCGTCATCGCGCACCGTGAAGCCCCGTGAGCCCGAAAGCGTCACCGTGCCGTAGAAGTCCGGCACGCTCTCGGACGCCACCGCCGCGCCCGCGCTTCCGCTGCCGCCGGTGCCTTCCTCCGTGGGAACCGCCGGCCCGGGCTGGAGCACCGTCAGCCGCGGCACCATGCCGCTCTCCGCGACCGCCCCGTCCCGCGACTGGCACGCAGTGACGCCCAGCACGAGCCCTCCAGCGAACAGCCACCTCCCCCATCCCTGGCGCATGGCACCCACCTCGCGAGCGTTGGTGCTCCCAAGATGGGGCGGAAACCCGGTCCGACAACCACCCCCGGCAGGGAGGTCCGCCCCAGTGTCACCCGGGCCACGGGGACCGCGACCGCGAGTGGGGGCAGGGGACCGCCGTCAGTCCGGGCCGGACACCAGCCCGTGCTTGCGCAGGAGCTTGCGCAGGTAGACGCGGTCGATGCCCGCCTCGCGCGACGCCTTGGAGACGTTGCCGCCACACCGCTCGAGCAGCGTGCGCAGGTAGTCGCGCTCGAAGCCTTCGATGAGGCGCTCCTTCGCTTCCTTGAAGGGCAGCTCCAGCGCCAGCGGCAGCGTGTCCTCCGGGCCCAGGTCCGGGGACAGGGCAGGGCGCGGGGCAGGCGTGTCCGGCAGCTCCGGCAGCGCGGACTCGCCCAGGCTCACCACCCGGTCCACCACGTTGCGCAGCTCCCGCACGTTGCCCGGCCACGGGTACTGGGCCAGCAGGGCGCGCGTCTGGTCCGACAGGGCGCTGGGCGGCTTGCCCATGCGCTCCAGCACCGTGTCGATGAGCAGCGGGATGTCCTCCGGCCGCTCGCGCAGGGGCGGCAGCGTGGCGCGCAGCACCGCGAGCCGGTGGAACAGGTCTCCCCGGAAGCGGCCCGCCTTCACCGCGCCCTCCAGGTCCTGGTGCGTGGCCGCCACCACCCGCACGTTCACCGAGCGGTAGTCGTTGGCGCCCACCCGCTTCACCTGCCGGCGCTCCAGCGCGCGCAACAGCCGGGGCTGCACCTCCAGAGGGAGCTCCCCGACTTCATCCAGGAAGAGGGTGCCGCCGTGCGCGCGCTCGAAGGCGCCCGCCCGGTCCGCCTGCGCGCCGGTGAAGGCGCCCTTCACGTGGCCGAACAGCTCCGACTCCAGCAACTGCGGCGCCACGCCCGCCAGGTCCACGATGACGAAGGGCCCCTTGGAGCGCCCGCCGTGCAGGTGCAGCCCTTCCGCGCACAGCTCCTTGCCGGTGCCCGTCTCGCCCTGGATGAGCACGTCGGACTCGCCCTGGGCCACGCGCTCCAGCAGGGTGAACACCTCGCGCATCCGGCGGCTCTGGCCCACCAGGTTGCCGAAGCGTTCGCGGTTGGACAGGGGCAGGGCGTGCGCCTTCTCCGCCTCCGGGACGAGCTTCAGCTCCGTGGTGCCCAGCGTGAGCACCGCGCCGGGGCGCACCTCCAGGGTGGTGAAGCGCATGCCCTCGCAGAACGAGCCGTTGCGCGAGCCCACGTCCACCGCCTGGATGCCGTCCTCGCGCACGTCCAACAGCAGGTGGCTGCGGGACACCGCCCGGTCCGCGAGGATGACGTCCGAGCTGGCGTCCGCGCCCACCCGGTAGCGCCCGGGCGTCAGCGGGTAGCTCTGGCCCGCGTCCGGGCCGGACAGCACCACCAGCCGCACCCGCACCCGCGCCGAGCGGATCGCCGGCAGGGCGTCCGTGCGCAACTGTCGGTCCTCCTCCCCGCTGTCGTCCCCGAAGCGCGCCACGGCGCGGACCATAACATACGGAAACAGAAAGGCCCGGCCTCCCCGTACGCACCGGAAGGCGCGTGGCCGGAAGAGGACGGGCCCGGGAGGAGTCCAGGGCTTGCCGCGGCGGTCAGGCCGGCGGCTTCGCGTGCTTGTAGAAGAGCACCAGCGTGTAGCAGTGGAACTCGTTGTCCGAGGACTGACACACGACCCGGTCCACGATCTCCAGGTCCGCGTTGCTCTTGATCCAGCGGGTGACGTTCTCACCCAACTCTTCCCGCTCCTTGGCCTTCGTCGCGGAGAAGACCTTCACGCCCGTGAACATCGCCTGCCACTCCTTGTGGGTGGTGAGAAAAGGCTTGACCGGGGGTTATCGCACACGCCGTTTCGGGGTGTCAAAAATGCTGCGGACCCCCGGTCGTGATCCGTGAGGGAGCGGGGGGGCGCCGAGGGGTGGGGGTTTGCAGGTGGACCGGCATGCATAGGTTCACCCGGTCGCACCCGGTTCTTGGATTGGGGCGGGGCCCGGGGCCATTTCCGGCTCCAGGGGCATGGGCGGAAAGAGGGGGCAGGACCGTGGACATGAAGACGAAGAAGGACCTGGCGGTGGATTTCATCAACACCATCCGCACCATGGAACCGAGTGCGCTCAACGCCCTCATCGTGAAGGAGGCGGGCGAGGAGCTGGCGCAGTTCTTCCTGAACTACAGCGCGAACCTCATCTCGAAGGATCCGTCGCGGGTGCTGGAGAACACGTCCTCGCTGATGCTGATGGGCTACCTCATCCGCACGTACGAGGAGAAGAACAGCCAGGCCAAGCAGGGCAACTTCCAGTCCTACGCGTACGCCTGAGGGCCTGTGCGCGCGGGCTCGACAGGCCCCGGGAGGCCTGTTAGGCACGCGTCGCCCATGCTCATCGACCTACACGCCCATTCCCACCTGTCCAAGGGGTGCGACCTGGAGCCGCGCGCCGTGCTGGAGCGGGCGGCCCTGTTCGGCCTGGACGCGGTGGCGTTCACGGAGACGAACACCCAGGACGGCTGCGACGAGCTCTTCGAGATCGGCGCGAAGTCCAAGGTGAAGGTCTTCGTGGGCCTGGAGCTCGTGACGGACCGGGGCCAGTACCTGTGCTTCTTCCCGAAGCCGGAGCTGGCGCCGGAGCCCGTGCAGATGTGGGGCAGCAACCGGGAGAAGCCCTGGAGCGCCGCCGAGTGCCTGCCCAAGGTGAAGGCGCTGGGAGCGGCCATCGTCGCGGCCCGCCCCTTCGACCGCGACGTGCCCAACCCCGCCATGGACTACGTGCGC
Organism: Corallococcus sp. AS-1-12; assembly: GCF_020036995.1. NCBI lineage: Bacteria > Pseudomonadati > Myxococcota > Myxococcia > Myxococcales > Myxococcaceae > Corallococcus > Corallococcus sp. AS-1-12. The sequence continues at coordinate 496,896 of NZ_JAIQDD010000001.1, forward strand.
TCGCTGTCCGGCGTGCTGTGCGCGGTGGAGGGCTACAACGCCAAGGTGAAGCAGACGGCCAACGACCTGGCCGTGGAGGCCGCGGAGGTCCTCAAGGTGCCCTGCGTGGGCGGCAGCGACGCGCGCGGCTCCCTGGACGAGATGGGCCGCGGCGCCACCTTCTTCAAGCGCGACGTGCTCACCCAGGCCCAGTTGGTGGAGGAGCTCTTCAAGGGCGACTACTGGCCGGTGATGGCCGGGGAGCTGCCCCGCCTCACCCGGCCCGGCGAGGCCCAGGCCCAGCGCAAGGGCGGTGGCGGCGGCAAGAAGCAGCACCGCCGCGGCGGCCGGCGCTAGGGACTCAGGGCAGGACGGACCTGCCCGCCTCCTCCGCGCGCACCAGCCTGCCGTCGCTGAGGAACGCCTTGCGGCGCTCGCCGGTGTAGCGCCACTCCTCGTTCTTCGCGGTGCCCTCCAGCGTGCGGCGCACGGACTCCGGCGGGCCCCAGGCCATGCGCACCGCGTCCGCGGGCATGTCCGGCACCAGCTTCTTGGTGCGCACGGCCTCCCGCACCGCCGCGCTGAAGCCGTTGAGCTGCTCCGTCAGCGGGTGGGGGGACAGCGTGTTCCCCAGCTCCGCGCGGAACGCGTCCGGCCGGTCCAGGTTGGGTGGCAGCACCAGCACCACCTGCTCGCCCGCGGGCGCGCCCTCCACCGTCACGTACACCCACGGCCAGGTGCGCGGCGAGTAGAGGACGCGCTCGGTGACGACCCACGCGGTGGGGAACTCCACCTTGGAGATCCGCACGCGCGAGCCGGCCGGGAGGATGGCCTGGATGGGGCCGGGGTTGATGGGCTTGCCCTGGGTGTCGTCCACCAGCCGCACGTCCTCCGGCGGGTAGGGCGTGAGCAGCCGCTTGGACGCGTCCCCGAAGAAGGGCGTCAGGTAGGCGGAGACGCGCAGGTACTGCTCCGCGTCCGGGCCGCTGAGGCTCCGGTCCAGGGAGGCGCGATCCTCGGGGGACATGCGGGTGGCGGACGCGCAGCCGGCGGCGGCTGCCGCGACCACGAGCGGCACCAGGAGACGGGACGACAGGGAGCGGAGGGAACGCGGCATGGCACCTGGAGGCGCGCGGGGTGGGACGGCGCGCGCCTGCGGGTGTCTGCTTAGCCTAGCGGATGGCCTGCGTCAGCGCCGGCGTGTCCGTCGCCGCGAGCTTGCCGTTGCGGCAGCCGCGCTGCGGAGGACACACGGGGCCGCGGCCATGCGGGTCCGCGACCAGGAGGAACCGCCCCTGCCCCCGCGCATCCGTCAGCTCTGGATGGCCGCACAGCGCGCAGTGGCGGGGGGGACGCTTCGAGGGAGGAAAGGGCACGCGTCAAGTGTGCGGCCTCCCCGCGCCCCCAGCGAATTTTCAGCCGGGGGCGGTGGAGCGCGGGCGCTACGACTTGTCGCCGGACGCGGCCGGCGTGCTCGGCGCGGCCGCGGGAGCGCTGGCCGCCGCGCTCGTGCTGCTCGACGCCGCGGGCGACGACGCCGAAGAGGAGGATGACGACGAACCGCCGCCGTCCTTCTTCGTGGAGCCGTACAGGTCCGAATACCAGCCGCCCCCCTTGAGGTGGAAGCTGGAGCGGCTGACCTGCTTGCTCAGCGTGCCCTGGGCGCCGCACGCGGTGCAGGCGGGGGGCGTCGGGTCGGACATCTTCTGCAGGACGTCGATGGTCTTTCCACAGGCCGAGCAGCCGTACTCGTAGATGGGCATGGGGTGGGTACCTCGTCGGTGGGTCAGTGCGAAGGAGATTGAGCCTGGGCGGAGAGCTGCTTGCGCAGGCCCTCCGTCAGGTTCAGGCGTTCGAAGGCGCGAGTCACCAGCTCCGCGGGCGCGCCGTGCTTGCGCCCCACGACGTTGGCCAGCGAGTGGAGATCCGTGGCGTCCGGCAGGGCGTCCTTCGCCAGCCGCTCCAGCTCCTTGCGGAGCGCGTCGGCGAAGCGCTTCTGGATGCCCAGGTCCACCAGGTACTTGTCCCGGCCGAGCAGGTCCAACCGGTGGGTGAGGTGGCCCGTGGCCAGCACCTCGTTGCGGAAGCGCTCGCGCAGGGCCTCCACGGCCTCCTCCAGCTTGAGCGCGTGCGTGAGCCGCTGCAGCTCGCTGGGAGACAGGCCGAGCGCCCAGGCCACGCGGCCGGCGGCGCCGCGCTGGGACGCGTAGGCGGTCTCGATGTTGTGGCGCTCGCGGGCCTCCAGCGTCTCCATGATGCCGTGCTGGCGCAGCACGTTCTCCATGTCGACCTGGGTCAGCTCCCCGCGCGGGCCGTTGTAGCGGTGCTCCAGCGTGCGCAGCAGGGAGTAGCGGTGCTCCGTGGCCTCGATGGCGGCCTCCAGCGTCTCCTTGCCCTCCGCGCGCGTCAGTTCAAAGAAGGACAGTCGCTGGGCCTCCACGCGGGTGAAGCGGCCGCGGGGGCGGGGCAGCTCGCGCTTGAGGAAGCGCGGGGCCTCCTCTTCCGGCGGAGCCTGGGGGGCCTGGGCGGGCGCGGCGGTGTCGGCGTCGTCCGCGTCGGTGGTGCGCTTCTTCGGAGCGATGCGCTCCTGGACGGCGGCGGCCTCCGCCTTGGCGCTCTTGCGGCGCCCCGTCTTCGCGTCCGTCTCCTCGGAAGGAGGGGTGGGGAGCGCGAACACGGGCGCCGTGGGGGCGGGCGCGGGGGGCGGCGTCTTCTCCTCGCGCACCTGGGCCAGCTCCTGCGCCACGTCGTAGTAGCCGCACTCCTGGCGCTGGGCCGCGAGCGCCGGCGTCACGCCGCGCAGGATGTCCACCACCGCGAAGGGACCCAGGGGAGAGGTCTCCGGTTCACCATCCGTGAGGGCGCGGACCCGGAAGTCCTCCTCCTCCGTGAGGAGCGCGAGCGCTTCGCGGACCTGCTGTGCGGGGGCCGGAGCCTTCGCGCGTCGGCAGAAGTCCGACACCGCCACCGCCACCGGGGTGGGTACGTCATCGGGCTGCCGTCTTCTCTGCCAGGGACTGATCATGGAAAGGTTCGGAAAATTGCTCGTTTACGAGGGCGGATGCCCTTATCTTCGCGGCCAGACAGGTGTCAATGAGCCAGTCCGGCCTCAATGTAAACAGCCCACGCGCGGCGCAAGTCGAAGACGCCGGACTCCGTGGTAGTCAGCGGGGGAGCGGGCGCTCGCCCGGGCGGCCCGGCCAGATTGTCTTGCGGGAGCAGGCATCCCCACCCCAACACATGGGGTGCTCCAGAGATTGCAGATGACGACCCACCACCACAGCCACTCCCATTCCCACGCGGACAAGGACAAGGACGAGGTGCTGGCGCGCTACATGGCCCAGCACGGCCTGAAGAGCACGCGCCAGCGCAGCCTCATCATCGACACCTTCTTCGAGGTGGGCGGCCACCTGTCCGTGGAGGAGCTGTGGAACAAGGTGCGCGAGCAGGACACCAAGGTGTCCGTGGCCACCGTCTACCGGACGATGAAGCTGCTCAACGAGTGCGGCCTGGCCCACGCGCGCAACTTCGGTGACGGGCAGACGCGCTACGAGGCGGCGGCGGGGCGCGAGCACCACGACCACCTCATCTGCACGAGCTGCGGCACCATCGTGGAGTTCGAGAACGACCGCATCGAGACGCTCCAGGACGCGGTGGCGCGCAAGCACGGCTTCACGGTGACGTCGCACAAGATGGAGCTGTACGGCCTGTGCCGCGAGTGCCAGCTCCGGGGTGGCCCTCCGGGGTCGGAGGCCTGAGTCCGGTGCGACGGCGCGCGCTCCTGGGCGCGGTGGCGCTGGGCGTGCTGGCCCTCACGGGCGCGTGCGCCCACGGCGGGCCGGTGGACGCCGGGCCCGCGTTCTACCGGGCGCTGTGGCTGCCGTCGGTGGGGCCCACGCGGTACGACCCGCGCCAGCTCCCCGGCAAGGTGGTGCTGGTGTCCTTCATGGCCACCTGGTGCTTCCCGTGCCTGGCGGACCTGCCCACGCTCAAGCAGCTCCAGGAGACCTACGGTCCCCAGGGCTTCCAGGTCGTCGCGGTGGGGATGGACATCGACGAGGGCCGGGTGCTGGGGCCGTTCGCGAACCACTACGCCTTCCCGTACCCGGTGCTCCTGTCGGACGAGCGGATGCGCGCGGGGCAGAGCGCCTTCGGCCGCATCCGGGCGCTGCCCAGCACGGTGCTCCTGGACAAGCACGGCCGCGCGGTGGCCGCGTGGCAGGGGATTGAAGGCCAGGCGGACGTGGCGAAGGCCATTGAAAAGCTGCTGAAGGCGGACTGATTTCCGCCCCCGCCCGCGGGTGCTACAGGGCTGGAGCGGAATTCTTGCGGGCAGGGGGGCCGCTGGTACCTTCGCCGGCGCTCATGACGTCCCGGCGAAAGCTCCTGATGGTGGCGGCGGTGGTGGCGGTGGCCTTGAGCCTCGCTTCGGTGGCGGACGCCAAGGGCTTCCGGCGCTACCTGCGCCTGCGCCAGGACGTGGAGGCGCTCGACGAGCGCAACCGCGCGCTGGCCGCGCAGAACGACGCGCTCCGCAAGGAGATCGCGGCGCTGCGCAAGGATCCGGCGGCGCTGGAGCAGTCGGTCCGTGAGGAGCTCGGCTACGTGAAGCCGGGCGAAATCGTCTTCCACCTGGAGTCGCCATGACCTCGTTGTCCGTGGTGCCCTCTCCCGCGAAGCTCATGCGCGCGTTCTTCCGCGCCATCCCCGCGACGGTGGCGCTGGCCACGTTCGTCCACCTGGCGCGCGGCGGCTTCCGGGGCCTGCACACGCTGGGGTGGACGGAGGCGGCGCTGGTGATGGGGCTGCTGGTCGGCATCGGCATGGCGGCGTGGCGCCGGGCCATGCGCTCCTCGGTGGGCGCGGTCATCGACCTGCGCGACGACCTGGAGTTGGGCGGCGGGCTCATCTCCGCGGCCTTCATCGTGGTGGCCATTGGCGGCGGGGAGCTGTTCCCCATCGTCTACCTCCTGATGGCGTTCCTGGTGGCGTTCCTGCCTCGCAACGCGGGCATGACGCTCCTGGGCGTGGCGCTGGTGTACGACGGCCTGGTGACGCTGGGCGGGCCGGTGGTGAACGTCACCGGGTTCCTGACGCACACGCTGTTCCTGGCGCTGTTCGCGGGGCTGTACCACCTGGTGCTGTCCGCGCGGATGCTGGTGGCGAAGCGGGCGGAGTCGGACGCGGTGCAGAAGCGCATCCGCGAGGTGGAGGAGCGCGCGCGCACCTTCCGGCTGGTGTCCTCCGGGACGCAGGACAGCTTCAGCGGGATGAACTCCGACGAGAAGTGGCTGGTCGCGTCGGTGAAGGAGATTGAGGGCGCGGTGCACGCGGCGCTGGAGATCGCGGAGACGGGCCTGCGCACGGACACCTGCGCGGCGTTCCTGCTCACGTCGGATGACCGGAGCCTGAAGCTGTACGACTGCCGCTCGGGGTCGGAGCGGGTGCAGCGCGAGAAGTTCAACGCGGGCGAGGGCATCATCGGCGGCGTCTTGAAGCGCCGCGCGCCGGTGCGGATGAACTCGCCGCAGGGGCTCAAGGGCGTCACGTACTACGAGAGCGGCGGCCCCACGGTGCAGGCGCTGCTGGCGGTGCCCATCCTGGAGGGCAGCGGGCTGGTGCGCGGCGTGCTGGTGGCGGACAAGCTGAAGAACGAGCCGTTCACGGACCAGGACGAGAAGATGCTGACCACCATCGCGGGAGAGGTGCTGCGCTCCATCGAGGTGGAGCGGGTGATGAGCTACATCCGCAAGACGCGCGACGAGAAGGACCGGTTCTTCCGGGCGATCGAGGAGCTCAACCGCGCGGGCAGCCCGGACCAGGTGTTCGTGGCGGTGCTGGAGGCGACGCGGCAGTTGGCGGGGCTGGACTTCTGCGCGGTGACGCTGGTGTCGGAGCACGAGGGCAAGCGGGTGCACCGCGTGGCGCGGATGACGGGCGTGACGGCGCAGGGCAAGGCGCTGGAGGGCCAGACGTTCCAGGACAACAACGGCCTGGTGGCGAACGTGGTGCGCTACGGGGCGCCCTTGCCGGGGCGGGACATCAAGGCGATGGACCGCCAGGTCATCTTCGACGAGGAGACGCAGGTGCGCGGCCTGGGCGCGCTGAAGATCTTCCCGCTGGTGGCGGGGGACCGCATCCTGGGCACGCTGGTGGCGGGGTCGCGCAAGAAGGCGGCGTTCGAGCAGGACGTGCTGCGGATGATCGAAGTCATCGCCATCCAGGCGGCGCAGGCGGTGTTGCGCGCGCAGCTCTACGAGCAGATGGAGAAGATGGCGACGACGGACGGGCTCACGGGCCTGCTCAACCACCGCACGTTCCAGTCGCGCGCGGACGACATCCTGGCGCAGGCGCGGCGGTACAACCGCAAGTGCTCCATCATGTTGACGGACGTGGACCACTTCAAGAGCGTGAACGACACCTACGGCCACCCGACGGGCGACCAGGTGCTCAAGGGCGTGGCGCGCATCATCAAGACGCTGGCGCGGGACACGGACGTCGTCGCGCGCTACGGCGGCGAGGAGTTCGTGATGGTGATGCCGGAGACGGACTCGCAGGGCGCGAAGATCATCGCGGAGCGCATCCGCGAGGCGGTGATGGCGGAGGTGTTCCAGACGGAGATGGGCCCGCTGCGGATCACCATGTCGCTGGGCATCGCGACGTTCCCGGACAACGCGATGGAGAAGCAGCAGCTCATCGACCTGGCGGACCAGTGCCTGTACCACTCGAAGCGCAATGGCCGGAACCAGTCCGTGACGGTGGCGCAGATGCAGGGTGGCCGGAAGCTGGCGGCGGTCGCGGAGTAGGGCGCTTCAGTCCAGGTCCGCGAGCTGGCCTTGCGCGAGCTCGCGGTAATAGGGCACGACCTCCACGGCGAGCAGGTCCCGCATCTGCTGACGCGCGCCGTCCAGGTCACCCTGTTCGCGCAGCCGGTACATGCGGTGGAGCGCATCGCCCATGCGCCGCGAGCCCTCCGTGACGCGCTGGCGCATCTGGTGGAGGAGGGTGAGTGCGGCCTCCGGGGTGCGCAGTCCCGCTTCCACCTCCGCGGTGGTCATGGCCACGGATGGGCCCGCGCGGCGCAGGAGCGCGCGTAGGGCGTCGTCCAAGACGAGGGTGCCTTTGGTCTGGGCGCGCGTGTCGAGCACGCGGAGTTGATGCCAGTCACCTTCGAGGTCTTCGACCATGGCTCATTTCCTGGAAGTAGGAGCGCACGCCTTGAAGGGCCATTCCTGTTGCCCCTCGCAGTATCGCAGACACTCATAGCAGCGGCCCTTCCAGCCCTGGTTCTTGCAATCCACGTAGTTGCGAATGCAGGCCTGCTGCCATTCAGGAAGATGGGCGTTGTTGGCGAAGTCGTCTTCGGTCAGCCGTGAGGCTTCGTAGGCCGTTCTCAGGACCGAGAGTGCGGCGATGACCTCAGCCTCGGAAGCGCCACAACTGTCGACGGGATTCAGGGGATGCGACTTGATGCAGCAGCTCACGGTGGAGTCCGCCGGAGTGCATGTCGCGAGCGGTGCAGCAGCGCAGCCTCCGGTCAGCCCCCCTACCGCGAGCATTGCAATCCAGGCCCGAAAGTTCATGTGGCCCATGGTATGGGAGCGTCTTCTCGATGACTCCGCTTCCCCTCGCCGTCACCACCAGTACGAAGACGGATGCGGCCACGGTGCGCGAGGCGCGGGCCGTGGCGCAGCGGTGGAACCTGCCGTTCCTTTCGCGCCGCTCCAGTGAGGGCATCGCGCCCTGGCTGGGCACCAGGGTGGAGGCGCTGCTCGTCGTGGGCGGCGATGGCGTGACGCTGTGGGAGCCTCAGGGTTCGTTCGGCTTCCACGCGGGCATGGCGCACCTGCGGCGCATGCGGCTTCGCCAGGGCCAGCGCGATGACGCGTTCCTCAAGGTCGCGGAGATTGTTCCCGGGGATGCCGTGCTCGACTGCACCCTGGGACTGGCTCAAGACGCGCTGGTGGCGTCGCTTGCCGTGGGCCCCACGGGCCGTGTCGTGGGGCTGGAGAAGAGCCTGCCGCTGTGCATCGTCGCCGCGGAGGGGCTCCAGCGCTACGACCGGGGCGCGGACTCGTGCGCCATTGAAGTGCTCCACGCGGATGCGCACGCGTATCTGAAGACGCTGCCCTCGAAGTCCTTCGACGTCGTCTTCTTCGACCCGATGTTCGCCAAGCCCAAGAAGGCCCAGCCCGCCTTCGACGTCCTGCGCCGCTTCGCGGAGCACGCGCCCCTCACCCCTGAAGCGGTGGAGGAGGGGAGGCGTGTCGCTCGCCGGTGGGTCGTCGTGAAGGGCGCCCGCCACACCGACGACCTGAAGAAGGTGGGCATCCAGCCGGAGCCCACCTCGCGCTTCAGCGACGTCATCTGGGGACGGCTGCCCGCGCTTCCCTGAGCTACTCCTTCTCCGACCCCTTCGGCGGGCCCTCGCTGCCCATCGGCGACATCTTGCTCGACAGCGCTCCCGCCTGCTCGTGCGCCATCAGGTCGCGCGGCGAGCGGTAGTACTGCATGGGCGAGTGGTGCAGGAAGTTCGACACGCGGCTCGTGTAAAGACACGCGTACTGCTCCACCTGGTAGCCGAAGCGGCTGTTCTCGTTGCCCTCCTTGAACAGCAGGCCCCAGTACGGGTTGAAGCCCTCCTCGACGTCGCGCTCCAGCGTATTCGCGATGCCGTTGGTCTCCTTCAACGAACGGCGCAGCTTCTCCAGCTCCGCCTTCACCTTCTTGCGCAGCTCCTCCACCTCCTGGCGCTCGGGCCCCGACAGCGCCTCGCGCTCCAGCCTGCGCTCCAGGGTGTTCAACACCGTCTTGCGGTGGTTCACCTCGTCGTCCAGCCGCGCGCGCGTCAGCTCCACCTCCGACAGCGTGACGATCTCCTCGCGCCGCGCGTCCGTGTAGGTGATCTCGTCCTCAATCTCCTGGACGATCATGCACGTGCGCCACAGCGACGACTTCTTCGACTTCAGGATGTCGCCGTAGATGTGGTCGCCCACGTAGAGGATGTGCTCGCCCCGGTAGCCGGTGAACTCCTCGAACTGGGCCAGGTTGCCGCCCGAGTACACCGTGCCGCGCTCCAGCGACTTCGCCTCGCCCACGACCTTGCCGGCCTCCGTGGACGAGTCCAGCTCCAGGAACGGCCGGTTCTCCGTGAAGAAGGCCGGCTTGCCCGCCGCCGTCACCACGAAGTCGAAGTAGTTGCGCCAACTGGGGTACTCCGCCAACTGCCCCTCCAGCAGGTAGCGCATCACCGCGTTCGTGTAGTCCCACGCGGAGTTCGTCAGCAGGAACAGCCGCTTCCCGCCCGAGCGCAGCTTGTGCAACGCCGGCCCCAGCTCCGGATCCAGGAACACGTAGCGCGACAGGTCCTTGCGGATCTCCCGCTTGAGCGAGTTGTCCCGGTGCACCGTGTCGATGGCTTCCCGGATGTCGTCGTAGAGCTTGCCGTAGTTCACGGTGTGCCCCAGCGACTCCATCAGCTCGATGATGCCCGAGTACAGGCACGTCTCCGGCAGCGAGAAGAGCGTGTCGTTCCACGCGAACTGCGGGTTGCGCAGCCGCACGCGCTTGTTGCGGTACAGCTCCTTCCACGCGTCGCGCTTCAGCGGACGCAGGCCGTGGTACGCGCGCCCCACGTGGCCGAAGCGGTCCATCTTCAGGACGTTGCCGTTGACCCGGTCCACCGCCAGCCCGCGCATCACGAAGTGGTGGTCGTAGAGCAGGCCGCCCACGAACGGCGGGTAGCCGTACTCGCTGATCAGCTTCGCGAGCGTCATGTCGAACGACAACTGCTCCAGCCGGCGCATGTGGTAGATGGCCAGCGTGTAGTCCATGTCGAACCCGATGAGTTCGATGTGGTCCATGCGCAGGTTGCGGTTGACGAACACGTCCCGCGCGTGCGGCACCTGGTCCACCAGTTCACGCGGCGTGGTGAGCAGCCGGCCGAGCACCTCGTCGGTGAGCAGATCCCTCGCCCGGCGGGCCGCGTCGTCGGCGTGCTCGCGGCGGATGGAGGAACGGAAGCTCCCGTGCAGCGGATCCTCGGAGGGTCCGCCCGGGATGGGCCTGGCAGGGGAGAGTAGGGGCGACACGGGACCTCAAGACATAACACGCGCCCAAGGCCCTTCGCCCGCGTCCTTGCGGGCTTCGCACGGGGCTGGCACGCTCCCGTCCAACGATGCGCACCCCACGTCCATCCCCGGCCACCGCCGAGGACCTCCACGCGCGCCTGGCCGCTCGCATCACCGCGCTGGAGGACCGGGTGCGCCGTCTGGAGGCCCGGCTCGCCCTGGAGGCCCGCAAGCCGCCCCCCGTCCGCACCCGGGCCAGCGTCTCCGCCGCCACCGTCCGCACCGCCAGGCCCCGGCCTCGCTGCCCCGGCTGCACCCTGGAGCTGCCCCGTGGACGGCGCGGTGAGTCGTGCGTGTGGTGCGGCTTCATGTTCGCCGCCGTGTCACGCCGCCGCGCCAACGGGCCCAAGACGCCCCGGAAGCAACGATGAGCGGGACGTACCGGCTCGTCGGCCGCACGGAGGCGGGGGACCTCGCGGAGCTGTACGAGTCCCTGCTGCTGCCCACCCTCCCCGTCGCGGTGAAGCTCTTCCTGCCGCGCACCTCCGACCCCGCGTACGCCCGCGCGCTGGCGGAGACCGTGCGGCGGCTCCAGCCCGTGCGCCACCCGGGCCTCCTCCACGTCGTGGACGTGGGCTTCGTGCGCCAGCGGCTCGCCGTGGTGCGCGAGGACGTGGACGGCTTCACGCTGGGCGTCGCGCTCCAGCGCCTCAACACGAAGGAGGTGCTGCTGCCGCCCACGGTGGCGCTGTCCATCGTCATCCAGTTGCTGGAGGCCGTGCAGCTCGCGCACGACGCGGGCGTCGTCCACGGGGCCATCACCCCCGGCAACGTGCTGCTGGCGCGCGAGGGCTATCCGGCCATCTGCGACTTCGGCGCGCTCCAGGCGCTCCTGTCCGTGCCCCAGCTCAAGCGCACGTTCGCGCACCGGGGCCGCAGCGCGTACCGGGCACCGGAGGTCACCCGCGGTGAGGCGCCCACGGAGGCGTCGGACGTGTACTCGCTGGGCGCCATCGCGTACGAGCTGCTCACGCTGCGCGAGGCCGTGGTGCCCGGCAGCGGCGTGAGCACCCGCCGCGAGGCGCTGCCTCCGCCCAGCCGGTTGGACCGGCGGATCAACTCGCGGCTGGATCCGGCGATCATGCGCGCGTTGGATCCGGCGCCCCAGCGCCGCTTCCGCTCGTGCGGCGAGTTCGCCCAGGCCCTGCGCAACTTCCTCTCCGCGGGCGGCGGCCTGCCCGGCGCGGAGGAGGTGGCGCGCTTCGTGTCGGAGCTGTTCCCCAACGAGGTGAGCATCGCCGCCCCCGGGCCCGTGCCGTTCGCGGAGCCCTTCCAACTGGAGCCCGTCTCCGGCGCGGAGATGGACGACCTGCACGCGGAGGAGCACGAGGCCTCCATCGTCCAGCGCGCGCCGTACAGCCGCGCGCCCTCGGAGCAGGAGGCCTCCGCCGAGACGCAGGAGGCCGCGCCCGGCTTCGAGGAGTTCCGCCCCGAGGACTACGCGCCGGATGACGACGCGCCCATGGACGACGAGCCCGGGCCGGAAGGCGAACCGCGGAGCACCGAGCTCTCACCCGCGGGGCCGCTGGAGCAGGGCTGGGACGCGCCGCCGGGAGTCCTTGCGCAGAAGGCCCGCCGCCCGGACAGCCCGGCGTCCGCGCGAGCCGGGCGCAATCCTCGCGTGAAGGTCATCGAGGACTTCTCCGGCCCTGCCCTCGGTGACGACGAGCCGCCCGTGCCCACCGGCCGCCGCGCGGCCATGCGCCCCGGTCCGGCCCTCGGTGACGACGAGCCGCCCGTGCCCACCGGCCGCCGCGCCGCCATGCGCCCCGGGCCACCGCTGGGCGGGGATGAACCCGTTCCTCCCTCCGGCCGCCGCGCGGCCCTGCGCCCCGGCCAGCCCGCGGGCGCGGAAGAAGAACCGGCGAAGCGCCCGGCCCTGCGTCCCGCGAAGGGGGCAGGGGGCAGGGCTCCCGGCCAGGAGACGGCGGTCCTCCCTGCTGGCGGTGGCGCGCCCTCGCCGGCCCCCGTGGCCGCCGACGCGGGTGGTCCACGCCGGGGCCGCGCCGAACCCACGGAAGCACTTCCCGCCGAGCCCCGCTCGGAGCGCCGCATGGCCCCTCCGAAGGCGGAGGGCCGCGTGCGCTCCGACATGGCCGAGCCCGCGCCGTCGGACCGGCACGTGCCGGTGCACCAGCGCTTCGACACCGTGGAGACGCCGCGCATGGACGCGGTGGACGCGGGCACCCGGCGCAAGCGCCTGCTCTTCATCGCGGGCGGCATCGCGCTGGTGGGCCTGTTCATGTTCGCCGTCGCCGCGTGGCGGCTGGGCCTGGAGCCCGTGCAGGAACCGGAGCTGCCCCGCTACGATCCCAACGCCCCGGTGGCGAACGGAACGCAGACGCCCGCGAACCCGTCCGCGCTCAAGCCCATCACGCCTCCGCCGCCCGCGCCGCCGCCCAACCCGGGCGCGCGGGACATCGAGGACGAGGAGGCGGCGGAGGACACCGCCGAGCCCGCCGTTCCTCCCAAGAACCAGCGCGCGTTCCTCACGCTGCGCACGAACCTGCCGGCGAACGTCTTCATCGACGGGGCGAAGGTGCGCCGCGCGACGCCGCTGGTGAACCACCCGGTCCGCGTGGGCACTCGCGACATCCGCGTGGTGGCCATCTCCACCGGCGAGCAGAAGGACTTCCAGCTCCGCTTCTCGCGGGGCCAGCACCAGAAGCTGGACGAGCAGTTCCAGCCTCCCCCCACCAGGCGGTGAGTTCCGTGGAGCGCACGCGCATCTTCGTCGTCGAGGACCAGCCCCAGTTGCTGCGCAACCTGGTCAAGGTGCTGGGCACCTTTCCGGAGCTGGAGGTCGTGGGCACCTCCCAGGACGGCGAACAGGCGGTGGACGACATCGTCCGTGAACGCCCGCAGCTCGTCCTGCTGGACCTGGAGCTCCCCAGCCTCAACGGCATCCAGGTGACGCAGAAGGTCAAGCGCCGCGCCCCGGAGGTGGAGATCCTCATCCTCACGTCCTTCGAGGACGAGCAGAAGGTCTACGAGGCCATCCAGGCCGGCGCGTCCGGCTACCTGGTGAAGCGGGTGGGGCCGGAGAAGATCCGCTCCGGCATCCAGGAGGTCATGGACGGGGGCACCGTGCTGGAGCCCATCATCGCCCGGCGCTTCTGGAACTACTTCCAGTCCGTCCAGGCGAAGCCCGCCAAGAAGCCCGCCGAGCTGCCCTGGGGGCTGACGGCCGTGGAGCTGGACGTCCTCCGGTACGTGGCCAAGGGCCTGTCCAACGCGGAGGTGGGGCGGGTGATGACGCTGGAGCGGCGCACCGTGCGCACGCACCTGTCGCATATCTACCGGAAGATGGGCGTCAACTCCCACGTGGACGCGGTGGTGAGGGCCCTGCGTGAAGGTGTCGTGGATCTCTAGCCGCGCCGTGGTTACGGTGTGGCACCTATGTCCAAGGCATCCCCGCGGTCCACCGCCGTGCGCGCGGTGGACCCCACCCTCGCCGCCCTCTTCGACGTTCACGAGGCAACGCTGCCCAACGGCCTCAAGGTCCGCCTGCTGGCGAACCACCAGGCCCCGGTCGTCAGCCTCTACACCTTCTTCCAGGTGGGCAGCCGCAACGAGCGGCCCGGCATCACCGGCATCAGCCACCTGTTCGAGCACATGATGTTCAACGGGGCGAAGAAGTACGGCCCCAAGATGTTCGACAAGACGCTGGAGTCCAACGGCGGCCGCTCCAACGCGTACACGTCCAATGACATGACCGTGTACTACGACGACTTCAGCGCGGACGCGCTGGAGACGGTGCTCGACCTGGAGTCGGACCGGATGCGCTCCCTGCGCATCTCCGACCAGACGCTGGCCAGCGAGCGCCAGGTCGTGATGGAGGAGCGCCGCGTCCGCGTGGACAACGAGATCCCCGGCATGATGGACGAGGAGCTGGGCACGCTCGTCTACAAGGCGCACGCGTACCGCTGGCCCGTCATCGGGTGGATGGCGGACATCGAGAACATCACCCGCGAGGACTGCCAGGAGTACTTCCGCACGTACTACGCGCCCAACAACGCGGTGCTCTACATCGTCGGGGACATCGACCCGAAGAAGACGCTCGCGCTGGTGCGCAAGTACTACGGCAACATCCCGCGCGGCCCCACGCCCGCGCCGGTGCTCAACGCGGAGCCGGAGCAGAAGGGCGAGCGCCGCGCCGTGGTGCGCCACCCCGCGCAGTCGCCGTCCGTGATGATCGGCTTCCGAGGCCCCGCCGCCAGCGACGAGGCCACGCTGGTGCTGGACGTGGTCCAGTACATCCTCACCAAGGGCGAGGGCAGCCGGCTGGTGAAGTCCCTGGTGTATGACCAGAAGGCCGCCGTGTCGGTGATGCTCGACTGGAGCTGGCGCATCGACCCGGGCACCATCCTGTTCTACCTGGAGCTCAAGCCGGACTCGGACGTGGCGAAGGTGGAGGCCCTGCTGTACGCGGAGCTGGAGCGGCTCGCGCGCGAGGGCGTCTCCGACAAGGAGCTGCAGAAGGCGAAGAACAACCTGCGCGCGGACCACCTGCGGGAGCTGTCCACCAACAGCGGCCGGGGCCACGCCCTGGGCCACTACGAGGCCCTGCTGGGCGACTGGCGTGAAGGCCTGTCCCTGCCGACCTTCTACGCGTCCGTCACCGCGGAGCAGGTGAAGGCCGTGGCCGCGAAGTACTTCGCCCCCGAGCGCCGCTCGGTGGTCACCCTCCATCCCGAAGCCGGCGCCGACGAGGCCGGTGACGAAGCGGCGGAGGCCTGAACCCCATGGCCTCCCGAAAGATCGCCAAAGTGAAGAACACCGTCCGCAAGGCCGCCAAGGCCGTGCGCAAGCAGGCCACCGCCGCGCGCAAGAAGGTCGCGCAGGTGAAGAAGGCCGTCCCGGCCCGGGCCAAGAAGCTGGTGAAGGCCGCGCAGGCGCCGAAGTCCGCCGCCACCGGCGAGCTGAAGCTGCCCGCGCTGCATGAGAGCACCACGTCCACGGGCCTGAGGGTCATCGCCGCCGAGCGCGGGCCGCTGCCGCTGGTCTCCGTGCGGCTGGTGATGCGCGCGGGCGGCGTGTGGGATCCGCCGGGCAAGGACGGCCTGGCGGACTTCACCGCGCGCCTGCTGCGCCGGGGCACGAAGCGCATGGACGCGGATGGCATCAGCGAAGCCATCGAGTTCGTGGGCGCCAGCCTCTACGCGGGCGTCAACGAGGACGTGCTGTCCGTCTACCTCACCACGCCGGCGGAGCACTTCTCCGCGATGCTGGACGTGCTGGGGCAGGTGGTGCGCGAGCCCACGTTCCCGGAGAAGGAGGTCGTGGACGCCCGCGAGCGCGCGCTGGCGCAGTTCGCCAACGACCTGGATGATCCGTCCTCCATCGCGGACCGCGCCTTCACGCGCGCCGTGTGGGGGGACCATCCGTACGGGCGCGACCTGGGCGGCAACAAGCGCACCGTGTCCACCTTCACCCGCGACGACGTGGTCCGCTTCCACGCCGAGTGCATGGGGCCGAAGATCTCCCTGCTCACGGTGGTGGGCGCCATCGACCCCGCGACCGTGGCCGCGGAGGCCGAGCGCGCCTTCGTCGGCTGGACGGGCGGCCCCGACGCGGAGCCGATGCTGCCCCGCAGGCAGGAGCCGCTGGCGAAGGCCGGCACGGTGCTGCTGGTGGACAAGCCGGACCAGACGCAGTCCCAGGTGCGCCTGGGCGGCCCCGGCTTCTGGCTGGGCCACGAGGACTACTTCCCGGCCACGGCGATGAACATCGCGCTGGGCGGCGGCTTCACGTCGCGGCTGATGAACGAGATCCGCGTCAACCGGGGCCTCACCTACGGCGTCAGCTCCTACTTCGACACGATGAGCGCGGCCGGCATCTTCGCGCTGTCCACGTTCACGAAGACGGCGTCCACGCGGGTGATCATCGACGTGGCGCTGAAGGAGATCCACGGCGTGCGCGACGGCGGCCTCAAGCCCCGCGAGCTGAAGGACGCGCAGAGCTACCTGGCCGGCCTGTACCCGCTGCGCACGGAGACCAACGAGTCCGTGGCCTCCGTCATCGCGGACATGCGCATGCACGGCCTGGGCGACGACTGGGTGGAGAAGTTCCGCGACCGGCTGCGCGCCGTGACGCCGAAGGACGTGGCCGCGGCGGCGAGGAAGTACGCGTTCGCGGACCGGCCCGTCATCGTGGTGCTGGGCAAGGCGTCGGAGGTGAAGCCGCTGCTGGAAGGGCTGGGCCCCATCACCGTCGTGCCGGCGTCGGACTACGAATGAGCGGAGACGTTCCCCGCGTCCTCTTCGAGGGCGCGGGCGTGATGGTGGTGGACAAGCCGGCCGGGGTGCTCGTCATCCCCGGCCGCGAGGGCGGCGCGTCGCTGCGCGACACGCTGGAGGCGTCGCTGGGCCGCAAGGTCTACGTGGTGCACCGGTTGGACCGAGACACGTCCGGCGCGCTGGTGTTCGCGCTGGACGCGGCCGTGCACCGCGCGCTGTCCCAGGCCTTCGAGACGGGCAAGGTGCGCAAGCGCTACCGCGCCCTGGTGGAGGGCCGGCTGGAGGCGCCCCGGATGGTGGACGCGCCGCTCGTCGCCGGCCGCAAGGGGCGCATGCGCGTGGCCAGGCCGGAGGAGCCGGACGCCAAGGCGTCACGCACGCGGGTGCGCCCGGTGGAGACCTTCGCGCGCGCGTCGCTGGTGGAGGCGGAGCCTTTGACGGGCCGCACGCATCAGATCCGCGTGCACCTGCTGTCCCTGGGGCACCCGCTGCTCGTGGACCACCAGTACGGCCGCGAGGCGCCGCTCACGGAGGGCGACCTGGGAGGGCAGGGGACCGCGGAGGTGCTGGCCCGGACGCCGCTGCATGCCGCGCGCGTGGAGTGGCCCGCGTTGCCCGGGCTGCCAGCGCGCGGGGTGGACGCGCCGCTGCCCGAGGACATGCGGCGCACGCTGGAGCTGCTGCGCGCGGCGGGGTGAAGCGCGGCGCTACCTGGCGGGCTCCAGCCGGAACGTGTTGGACTCGCCGGTCGCGCCGAAGCTGTTCAGCGCGGTGAGGCGCACGTTGCCCGCGGGCGCGTCCATGACGACGTACGCGTTGCAGACGCCGACCTCGCAGGGGCCGATCTTGGAGGGCGTCACCGTGCCGCGCGACGCGCTCAGCTCCACCGAGCCCTGGAAGTGCCCGGCCCGGGGCCCCAGGGCGCGCACCGTGATGACGAAGGGCGTCCGGCTCACGCGCGTGCCTTCGATGGCGTCGAAGCTGAAGCCCGTGACGTCGCCCTCGCGCATCGGCTCGTCCGGGCCGGGGCCCGCGTCCACCGGCTGGCCGCCGTCCGTGGTGTCGACCCCGCCGTCGAAGTCGCTGGAGATGGGGCCCGCGTCCGTGAGGATGAGCACGCCTCCGTCCTCCGCCGGGGGCGGGTCGATGACCTCCTGTCCCGCGGGGCGCAGGGTGAGGGCGTCATCGGCCACCGCCTCGCGCCCGTCCTCCAGTCGCAGGCGCACCGCGTGCGAGCCCGCACCCAGCCCCCGGGGCACCGTCACGACGGCGACGCCCGCCGGGTCGAAGCTCGACACCGTCGCCTCCACCTCATCCACCCAGACGCGGCCGGCGCCCATGCGCGCGTCCACCTTCTGCGCGCCGTAGTCCACCGCCACGCTGTAGCGCGCGTCGAACCGCACGGTGACGTCTTCGTCCCTCGTGTTCACCGGCAGCGTCGCGGGCTCCACGCTGACGATGGTGGGGTCGGGCAGCGCCGCCGGGTCGCCCGAGCAGGCCCACGCCAGCACCGCCAGCCCCACCGTGGCCAGGCCCGCGCGCCTCACGGCACGAACCTCAGCCCCGCGGACACGGACACGCCGCCCAGCTCGGCGCGCAGCGACGGCGTCTCCACGGGCGCCAGGGCCGCGCGCACCTCCGTGAGGACGCTCCAGCGGCCCAAGCCATACGCGCCCTGTGCGGCCAGGAATCCCATGGCGCGCACTCTGCGCTCATCCAAGGCGTCAGGAAAGACGGCACCGGCCTCAATGGCTTTCGTCGACAGGTGATGGCTCAAAGCCAGCACTCCGCCGCCTGCACGGCCGTCCAGTTGAAAGGAACCACGCTGGAAAAGGGTGACCCGCGCGGACAGAAGCAGGGGCATCCCCCAGACGCGGGAGCGCACCTGCGTGCCGGCCTGCTGTCCGTCCAGGCTCGCGTGACGAAGGCCCGCCTCGGCCTCGGCCGCCACGCGCCAGCGCCACAGCGGCAGCGGCACGGTGACGCCCAGCCCCAGCAGCGGTCCCCCGTTGGCGCCGCTCGCGAACGCGGCGCCGCCCAGGAGGAACAGCGACGGCTGCGGCACCGGGATCTGGACCCCGTGCCCAGGGAAGAGGGCAGGGGCGTCCGGGATGAGCACCACGTCCGCGGGCCGTGCGTCGGCGGGCTTCACCGCGCCCTGGAGCCGCACCGCGTCCCCGGCGGGCGCGTCACTCCAGCGCACGGTGACGGACACGTCCGTCGCGTCCGCGCGCGGGCGCACCGTGTAGCGCGCGCGCTCCGGATCCACCGGCTTCACGTCGGCGCCCTCCGCCTCCACGCTCAGCGCCGAGGCGGGGACGCGCTCCTCGGCGCCCGCGATGATCAGCCAGCCGCCGCCCTCCACGGGCAGCGGATCCGGCGTGAGCGCGGCGACGAGCGGACGCACCGCGGGCACCTCCAGCGGCGCGCGGCGATCCGTGGTGAGCGTGCCCCGGGTCGCGAGCACGCGCGCCTCCGTCGCGTCCGGCGGCACCTCCACGGGCACCTGCGCGCGCCCGTGCCCGTCCGCCTTCACCGGGCCGAAGCGCGCCTCGCCCACCGCGACCACCACCTCCGCGCCCGGCGCCGTGGACACGTCCAGCGTGGTGCGTCCCAGGAGCGGCAGCCGCACGGTGGTGACCTCCGGCGCGCGGCCGTCCTCCACCCAGAACGAGAGCACCGCCCACAGCGGGTAGCGCACCGGCGGAGGCGTCCAGCGGAAGACGCGCTCGGCGCCGCCCTCCACCCGCGTCCGCTCCCAGGTGCCGGCGGAGGCCGCCGCGCGCACGGGGCCGGCGCCCTTGGGCACCCGCACCCGCACCTCCACGACCACGTCCTCCCCGAGCACCACGCGCCCGGGCGTCGCCTCCACCTCCGGCGGAGCCGCCCGTGCGACGGCGGCACCCAGCAGCAGGAGGCAGAGAGCGAGAGGGAGCGGCGGACGCATTCGGGAGACCCAGCGCCCCAGTTGACCGCCGCTCCGGCCTCCGGGTCAATCCCCGGAAGGCAGGGAAGTCTCAGCGGCCAGGTCCGCCTCCGGAGGGGGCTCGGCCTGGGGCTTGTCCGCGGGGCCGGTGTGCTTGTTCGTCGGCGGACTGAAGACGGGCTTGTCCGTCGGCGGACCGCCACGGCCGTGCACCAGCGTCTTGGTGTCCGTGCGGAAGGTGAGGTCCACCTTGTCGCCGCGCACCGCCGTCACCAGGCCCACGCCGAACGTCGGGTGGTGGAGCACCTGGTCGACCTTGTAGGTGTCCTTGGGGCTGTACTTGGGCGCGCTCGCGATGTCCTTGCCCGCGAGCTGCTCGTCAAAGGAGATGACCACCTTCTCCGCGCGGGTGCTGCCGCCGCTGGAAGAGGCCGCGCGGGGCGCGCGGGTCGTGGAGGCCTTGGTGGGACGGTCCGTGACGCCCGCGGCGCCCCGGAACGCGTGGTCCCCGCCGCAGGTGTTGCAGCGGACGCGCACGATCTTCGGACCCACCATCGCGAGGATGGTGTGCGCCAGGTTCATCTTGCAGCGGGTGCACTGGGCATCCACCTCGCCGCCGACCTTCTGAGTAGCCATGCTGTCGTGTCGCTCTGGCCCGGCAACTCCCCGCGAGGGGCGCGCCGGACGTGGAAGTAAAAGGGCCGCGCAACATAACGGCCGACCCCAGGCGGAGGAAGTCCCATCGCATCCCACCCGCGCGCCGCGTGGGAGCCCTCCGGCCAACCAACCGATGGAGGTGGGGGTGGGATGGGCCCGCGCTCAGTTCCCTTGTGCCGCCGTCCGGAGCACGTAGAGT
Source organism: Corallococcus sp. AS-1-12 (assembly GCF_020036995.1). Taxonomy (NCBI): domain Bacteria; kingdom Pseudomonadati; phylum Myxococcota; class Myxococcia; order Myxococcales; family Myxococcaceae; genus Corallococcus; species Corallococcus sp. AS-1-12. The sequence goes on from NZ_JAIQDD010000001.1 coordinate 517,026, forward strand.
CGCCCGCCTGAACGCATGACCACCGAGACCCCCAGCAAACCCAACCGGTTCACCGGCGCCTTCATCCAGTCGGTGGAGGGCCTCGGCAAGGGCCTCATCGACGTCGTCAGCAGCATTGGCGGCGTGGTGGCCCTGGGCCTGGACGTCTTCCGCTGGAGCGTGCGCCGCCCGTTCCGGCTGCACAACCTCTTCACCCAGTTGGACTTCGTGGGCGTGGGCTCCATCTTCATCGTGGGGCTCACCGGCACCTTCACCGGCATGGTGTTCGCCCTCCAGACGTCCACGGCGTTCGCCCTGTTCGACGCGGAGAGCCTGGTGGGCCCCACCGTGGCCCTGACGCTCACGCGAGAGCTGGCCTCCGTGTTCGCCGCGCTGATGGTCACCATGCGCGCCGGCTCCGCCATGTGCACGGAGCTGGGCACCATGCGCGTCACCGAGCAGGTGGACGCGCTGGAGACCATGGCCGTCAACCCGGTGCAGTACCTGCTGGTGCCCCGGGTGCTCGCCGGCCTGTTCATGGTCCCCGCGCTCACCATGCTCTTCAACACCACGGGCATGAGCGGCGCCTACGTGGTCGCCGTCTTCGGCCTGGGCATCTCCCCCGGCACGTTCCTGTCCCGCACCCAGCAGTGGATGGCGCCGGCGGACGTCTACGAGGGCCTGCTCAAGGGCGCCATCTTCGGCCTCTCCGTGGCCCTCATCTGTTGCTACAAGGGCTTCAACGCCTCCGGCGGCGCCAAGGGCGTGGGCCAGGCGACCACGGAGGCGATGGTCTCGAGCGCGCTGGCCATCTTCATCCTCGACTTCATCGTCGGCATGTTGATGCACTGATGAGCTCAGAGACGGCGCCCGGCTCCGAGCGGGCCATGATCGACATCGTGGACCTGCACAAGACGTTCGCGGGCAACAAGGTCCTCACCGGCATCAACCTCACCGTGCCCGCGGGCAGCACCTGCGTCATCCTGGGCGGCTCCGGCTCCGGCAAGACGGTGCTGATGAAGCACATGATCGGCCTGCTCAAGCCGGACAGCGGCAAGGTCATCATCGACGGGCAGGACATCGTCCCCATGAGCGTGGAGGCGCTGCAGCAGGTGCGCCGCAGCTTCGGCATGGTGTTCCAGGCCGCCGCGCTCTTCGACTCCATGACGGTGTTCGAGAACGTCGCCTTCCCGCTGCGCCAGCACACGAAGCTGTCCGAGGACGAGATCCGCGAGCAGGTGAGGAAGCGCCTGGACCTCATGGGGCTCAAGCGCGAGGTGGAGGGCCGCTTCCCCGCGGACCTGTCCGGCGGCATGCGCAAGCGCGTGGGCCTGGCGCGCGCCGTGGTGCTGGACCCCAAGGTCGTCCTCTACGACGAGCCCACCACCGGCCTGGACCCCATCACCACGGACTCCGTGGACGACATGATCCTCACCGCGCAGAAGGAGCTGGGCGTCACCAGCGTGGTCATCAGCCACGACATCGCGTCCGCCTTCAACGTGGCCAACCAGATCGCCTTCCTGTCCAAGGGCGTCATCGTGGAGTACGGCCCGCCGGAGAAGCTGCGGGAGTCCCAGCACCCGGCCGTCCAGGTCTTCCTCCAGACGTGGTTCGGCAAGAACTAAGAGTGCGGGTAGGGAATCCGGTCCCCCAAGGATTCCAGCCCTTCATGAAAAGCTGGCACCCGGCATGCAAATCGTTAGAGTCGCGCGCGGCCGGTGGTAGCGCTCGGAGTCACATCAGGTGAAGAAGCTCGTCACGCCCTTCCGTGTTGGCCTGCTGGTCCTCGCCGCCGGAGGATTCCTCATCACGTTCGTGCTGTTCGCCAAGAAGGGCGGACTGAGCGACCGTGACTCCACCCAGGTGTGGGCCTACTTCCGGGACGCGTCCGGCCTGGCGGTCCGTGGGCGGGTGCAGATCGCCGGCATCCCCGTGGGCGAGATCAGCGACATCAGCCTGGAGGGCACCCGCGCGAAGATCTGGCTGAAGATCCGCAAGGGCGTGGACCTGCGCCAGGACGCCGCGGTCACCAAGCGCTCGGAGTCGCTCCTGGGCGACTACCTGCTGGACCTGAACCCCGGCACGGAGCAGGCGCCGGAGCTGGAGAACGGCGGGCAGATCCGCCGCGTCATCGACACGCAGGGCGTGGAGGCCGTCTTCGAGTCCCTGTCGCAGATCACCTCCGACATCCAGCAGGTGACGGGCGCGCTGCGCGAGGTGCTGGGCGGCGAGAAGGGCGCCGGCAGCCTGGAGCGCATCGTGGAGAACCTGGTCCGCCTGTCGGACTCGGTGGACGCGACGGTGCGCCGCAACACGGACCGCCTGGACACCATCATGGCGAACGTGGAGGGCGTGTCCTCCGACGTGCGCGCCATCACCCAGGGCAACGGCGCGGAGGTGACGCGCATCGTCACCAACGTGGAGCGCATCACCCAGGACGTCCGCGAGGTGCTGGGCACCGTCAAGAACATCGTGGGCAGCGGGGAAGGGGAGTTCAAGGAGAGCGTCTCCAGCCTCAAGCAGACGCTGGGCCGGCTGGACAACACCCTGGCCAACCTGGAGGACATCACCCGCAAGGTGAAGGACGGCGAGGGCGCCGCGGGCGCGCTGCTCACGGACGAGCAACTGGGCCAGCGCCTCAGCGAGGCCGTCACGGACGTCAGCGAGTTCGCCACCCGCCTCAGCACCCTCCAGACGGAGGTGGGCCTGTTCAGCAGCTACCTGGTGGCCCAGGGCGCGTCCAAGAACGGCCTGTCGCTGCGGCTCATCCCCAAGCCGGACAAGTACTACCTGCTGGAGATCATCGACGACCCGCGCGGCTCCGTCAGCACGCAGGTGGTGCAGACGAACCCGCCGTCTGACGGGGACCCGGTCATCCAGACGCAGAAGGTGACCCGGGAGTCCTTCAAGGTCAGCCTCCAGTTCGCCAAGCGCTACTACTTCACCACCCTGCGCGTGGGCCTCATCGAATCCACGGGCGGCGTGGGCGCGGACCTGCACCTCTTCGACGACGCGCTGACCCTGAAGATGGACGCGTTCAACTTCACCGCGGACGAGCTGCGCTACCCGCGCCTGCGCGCCACGCTGCGCGCCCAGGCGTTCGACCACCTGTTCGTCATGGCGGGCATGGACGACATCCTCAACGCCAAGCAGCGCGACGCGGCCACCCGCCGCCTCATCGCCGGCCGCGACTTCTTCTTCGGCGCGGGCTTCTTCTTCACCGACGACGACCTGAAGGCCCTCATCGCCACCACGGGCGTCCCGGCGTTCTAGACCGTTGTCCCCTTGACGTTGCCGGGAAGGTGTCGTACCCGGCACGGGCACGGGGTTTCCCCTGGAATGCGCCGTGCCCTGACGCGAAGCCGTACCCGCGCCGGGTCACCCCCAGGAAGAAGCCTCCATGTCTCTGCTCGTCGTCGGTTCAATCGCGCTGGACTCGCTGGAAACGCCCTTCGGCAAGAAGGAGGACGTGCTGGGTGGCTCGGCCACCTACTTCTCCACCTCCGCGTCCTTCTTCAGCCCCGTGCAACTGGTGGCGGTGATTGGCGAGGACTTCCCGGAGGCGCACCTGCAGTTCCTGCGCGGGCGCGGAATCGACCTGGAGGGGCTCACCCGCGAGTCCGGCCGCACCTTCCGCTGGAAGGGCAAGTACGGCTGGGAGCTCAACGAGGCGCAGACGCTGGACACCCAGCTCAACGTCTTCGAGGCCTTCTCGCCCAACCTGCCGGCCGCCTACCGCGAGACGCCCTACGTCTTCCTGGGCAACATCCACCCGGAGCTCCAGTCGCGCGTGCTGGATCAGGTGAAGGCGCCCAAGCTGGTGGCCGCGGACACGATGAACTTCTGGATCCAGGGCAGCCGCCCCGCGCTGCTCAAGACGCTCCAGCGCGTGAACCTGCTCTTCATCAACGACGCGGAGGCGCGCCAGCTCTCCGGCGAGCACAACGTGGTGAAGGCCGCCCGCGCCATCCTGGCCATGGGCCCGTCCCGCGTGGTCATCAAGCGCGGCGAGCACGGCGCGCTCCTCTTCGAGCAGGACCACATCTTCGCCTGCCCGGCCTTCCCCCTGTCGGAGGTCTTCGACCCCACCGGCGCGGGTGACACCTTCGCCGGCGGCTTCATGGGCACCCTGGCCAGCTCCGGCGCCGGCAAGGTGGATCAGCAGGTGCTGCGCAAGGCCATGGTCATGGGCAGCGTGATGGCGTCCTTCACCGTGGAGAAGTTCAGCCTGGAGCGCCTGCGCGAGGTGCAGCGCCCGGAGATCCACGCCCGCTTCACCGAGTTCAAGAAGCTCACCCACTTCGACGACCTGGGCCCGCTGGGCGGGTAGGGGAGCGCCGACGCGGGGACGGGACGGCCCGGTGTGGAACTTGACGGGCCGCACCCACCCTCCCTAGGCTCGACCGGACGCAGTGGATGAATAAATCCGGTGCGGACGTCCTTTTTCAGCGCCGGCGTGGACAGTGAAGGTGCCACGTCGGGAGGTCCCCCGGTTGAGCGAGAATCGAAAGCACGCGCGGGTCGGCACCCTCCTGCGCTGCTGGTGCGAGGGTGAGAACGTGACCCTGTATGCACGCATCGCCAACCTGAGCGAGGGAGGCCTCTTCGTGAGGACGAGCACCCCGCTGGCGGCGGGGACGCGGGCGCAGGTGCGGCTCACGCAGCAGGCGACGGACACGCAGTTGCAGGCGCAGGCCACGGTCGTCTGGTTGCGGCAGGAAGAGCAGCCCGCCGGCCGGCCCCCGGGCATGGGCCTGAGATTCGAAGCGTTGGACGCGGACGCGCTGACGAGTCTGCGGCGCATCATCTCCCAGCAGCAAACCCACCCCTAGGGTTCCCATGCGCATCGCCGTCATCTCCGACATCCACTCCAACATCGAGGCCCTCACGGAGGTGCTGAGGGTGGCGGAGCACCAGAAGGTGGACCGCTTCGTGTCGCTGGGGGACATCGTCGGTTATGGGGCGTCCCCCAACCCGTGCTGTGACCTGGTGCGCTCGGTGGCGGAGATCACGCTGCTGGGCAACCACGACGCGGCGGTGGCGGGGCGGATGGACTACTCGTACTACTACGACGCCGCCCGGCACGCGCTCGACTGGAGCGCCAACGTCATCTCCGACGAGAACCTGGCCTGGCTCAGAAGCCTCCCGTACACGTACCGCATCGGCGAGGTGGGCTTCTGCCACGGGTCGCCCATCGACCCGAAGGCGTACGAGTACATCTTCGCGCTGGAGCAGGCGCGGGAGCTGACGCCGTACGTGGCGGAGCTGCCGGAGGTCACCTTCATCGGCCACAGCCACCTGTGCCGCGCGTTCGCCATTGGCAACGGCGAGGTGAACGACGTGGTGGCGCAGAAGTTCGTGCTGCGCAAGGGCTACAAGTACATCGTGTCCGTAGGGAGCGTGGGCCAGCCGCGCGACTACGACAACCGGGCCTGCTTCGTCATCTGCGACACGGACGCGCGCACGGTGGAGTACCTGCGCGTGGAGTACGACATCGAGACCTCCGCGCAGAAGATCTTCGACGCGGACCTGGCGCTCAACTTCGGCAAGCGGCTGTTCCTGGGCGTGTAGGGCAGGCCCGCCGCCCCCGTGCGGAAAAGGGGCGCGGCCGGACGGAAGGTGGCATAAACCGGGGCCGTGCGCCCCCAGGTCCCCCGTCCGATGCGGCCCTTCATGGGCCTTGGCCTCGCAGCCTTCCTGTTCGTCAGCGGCTGCAGCCGCTCGCCCGCGCCGCCCTCGCCCGAGTTCGAGCAGGCCAGCCGCCGGTGGACGTCGCTCTACGCCCAGAAGCTGGACGACGCGTACCTGGACCCCTCCATTGGAGAGATTGAAGCGCAGTTGCAGCGCGTGCCCGCGGACAGCGTGGACTCCGCCGCGTCCCAGGACCTGCTCCAGCGCATCCAGGCGGGCCGCACGCGCATGCAGGCGGCGCTCGACGAGCAGCGCCGCGCGGTGGCCAACGCCGGCGCGCTGCCCACGATGGACCCCTCTTCCACGGACTTCCCGCGCCAGGCCGAGCCCGTGGCGGCCGAGCCCGTGGACGCCGGGCCGGGGGACGCCGGGGCGATCGCCGGGCCCCAGATGGGCACCCCGGCCTCCGAGCTGGTGGCCGGCTTCGAGGGCTGCTTCGGCCGGGGCACGCCCGTCACGGTGGAGGGGCGGGGGATGCGGGAGACCTGGCAGCTCAGCGACCGGGCGTCCTGCCAACTGGGGTACCCCAGCCACCGGGACTCCGTGGTGGTGGTTGAAGACGGCCGTGTGCTGGCGCTGTTACCCAAGAGCGCCATGCGGACCGTGCGCCGTTATGAGGACGGCGGCACGGTGCCCGCGGACGGCGGCGGGCGTTGAACCTCTCTCTTTCAAGAGCTGACGACCTTCGATGAACGAACAGACCTTCATGAAGTTGATGCGCGTGCTGCCCAAGTCGGCGGTGTCCTCCGCGGTGGGCCTGGCCACGCGCCTGCCCGCGCCCGCGCCGGTGCACCACTGGGCCATGCGCACCTTCGCCAAGGCGTACAACGTGGACATGGAGGAGGCGGAGCACTCCTTCGAGAAGTACCCGACCTTCGCCCAGTTCTTCACCCGCGGCCTGAAGCCGGGCCTGCGCCCGGTGGACCCCGGCGAGAAGGTCGTCGTGTCCCCGGTGGACGGCCGGGTGTCCCAGGTGGGCTACGCGGACAACGGCCGCTGCCTGCAGGCCAAGGGCATCGAGTACACGGTGGACGAGCTCCTGGGGGACGCGCAGGCGGCGAAGCCCTTCCACGGCGGCGCCTGGACGACGGTGTACCTGTCCCCGCGCGACTACCACCGCATCCACTCGCCGCTGGGCGGCACCATCACCGGGTACGCGTACATCCCGGGTGAGTTCTGGCCGGTGAACCCCGCGTCGGTGAAGAACAAGCAGTCGCTGTTCTGCGTGAACGAGCGGCTCGTGACGTACCTGGACACCGTGGCCGGCAAGGTGGCGGTGGTGAAGGTGGGCGCCACCTGCGTGTCGCGCATCAAGGCGTCCTACGAGGACATCACCACGCACGTGGGCCAGCCCGGCAAGGTGCACCGCTACGGCGCGGGCATCCCGGTGGAGAAGGGCGGCGAGCTGGGCCGCTTCGAGATGGGCTCCACCGTCATCCTCTGCTTCGAGCCCGGCCGCGTGCGCTGGGACGACAGCATGCAGCCGGAAGCGGTGGTGCGCATGGGCACGCGTATCGGAGTCATCACGTGAGCCAGAAGATCAACGGCGTGAAGGGGATGAACGACCTTCTGCCGGGCGAGATTGAAGTGTGGCAGTTCGTGGAGTCCACCGCGCGCACGCTGTTCGGCCGCTTCGGCTACGGCGAGGTGCGCACGCCCATGGTGGAGGACACGGCCCTCTTCGTGCGCAGCGTGGGCGAGGAGACGGACATCGTCGGCAAGGAGATGTACACCTTCGAGGACAAGGGCGGCCGCAGCCTGTCCCTGCGTCCGGAGGGCACCGCGCCCGCGGCGCGCGCGTACATCGAGCACTCGGTGAACAACCAGGAGCCGGTGTCGCGCTGGTTCTACATGGGGCCCATGTTCCGCTACGAGCGGATGAAGACGGGCCGCTACCGTCAGTTCTCCCAGATTGGCGCGGAGGCCTACGGCGCGAAGGAGCCCGCGCAGGACGCGGAGCTGATGGACGTGGTGGTGCAGTTCCTGGAGGCCCTGGGCCTCACGGACGTCACCCTGAACATCAACTCGCTGGGCGACGACAACTGCCGGCCCGCGTACCACGCGAAGCTGGTGGAGTACCTGAAGGCGCACCGGGAAGAGCTGTGCGCGGACTGCCAGCAGCGGCTGGAGCGCAACCCGCTGCGCGTCCTGGACTGCAAGAACGAGAAGTGCCAGGCGGTGGCCGCGGCCGGGCCCAACGTGCTGGAGTTCCTGTGCGAGCCGTGCCGCGCGCACTTCACGGACCTGCAGCGCAAGCTGGGCGTGCTGGGCATCAAGTACGTGGTGAACCACCGGCTGGTGCGCGGCCTGGACTACTACACGCGCACCGTCTTCGAGTTCATCGCCTCGCACCCCGCGCTGGGCACCGCCAGCACGGTGGGCGGCGGCGGGCGCTACGACAAGATGATGAAGGGCCTGGGCGGGCCGGACGTGCCCGCGGTGGGCTACGCCATGGGCCTGGACCGGCTGGTGCTGCTCCTGAAGGAGAGCGGCAAGACGTTCACCCAGCGGCCGGACCTGTTCATCGCCGTGGCGGACGAGGGCTCGCAGGACGAGGGCCTCAAGCTCGCCAGCCGCCTGCGCCGCGAGGGCCTCAAGGTGGACTTCGACACGCGCGGCGGCAGCCTCAAGAGCCAGATGAAGCGCGCGGACAAGTCCGGCGCCCGCTTCACGCTGGTGCTGGGCGAGCAGGAGCGCACCACCGGCCAGGCGAAGCTCAAGCCCATGGCGGGCGGTGAGCCCGTGCCCGTGGCGCTCGACAGCGTCGCCGCCACCGTGCGCGCGCAGCCGGACGCCCCGGCTCCAGCCCCCACGGCCTGATCCAGGAGCCCCTCCGGCATGACGCGCCCGGCCGGAGGGGAGGGGGGCGGCCTGTCTTCCCTGAAAACCTGGAAGTAAAGGTGTTAAGCATCGTAAGTCCTGGGAATCGCTGGGGGATTGAGGCTGCGTAGATTCGCGGACATTGAGAGGTTGGAGTACATTCCATCCTCCATGTCGAGCGCTCCCCAGCCCGTCTCCATGATCGATGGCCTCCGTTGGATCCCTGTCGCCGGGGACAGCATGTGGCCGTCGTTGCGTGCGGGGGACGTGGCGGAGGTGGAGCCGCTGGTGGAGGCGCCGCGCCCGGGTGAGGTGGTGCTGGCGCGCTTCGAGTCCTCGCTGGTGTTGCACCGGGTGCGCTGGTGCGACGGCCGCGTCTGCGCGCTTCGCGGGGACAATGGCGGCGTGGAAGATCCGCCGCTGCCGCTCGTCCGTATCCTCGGGCGTGCGCGGCGTGTGCGCCGGGGCGGCGCGTTGCTGGAGATGGACCGCTGGGACGTGGGGCCCCGTCGCCTGGGCCGCTGGCGCGCGACGCTGAAGCGCCAGGTGGCCGCGTGGCTGGGAAGGACGGGCCGTGCATGAGCTTTCAGGAAGGCAGCGTTCCCCGGCGGCGTGCGGGGACCTCGGGGGAGGGCTTTGGCGCGGACTTCCTGGTGCTGGACGCGGAGGGGCGCACGCTGCGCGGGCTCAACCCGACGGCGGCGCGCATCTGGGCGCTGTGCGACGGACAGCGCACGGCCCGGGCGGTGGCGGAGCAGGTGGCTTCCGAGTTTTCGACCGACGTCGGTCCGGTGCTGACCGACACGCTGCGCTTCCTGGAGGAGCTTCAGCGGCGAGGTCTGTTGGACGAAGTGCGCGCGCCGGCCGGTGCCGCGCCCCTGGAGGAGACATGATGCGTGCGCTCGTGACCGTGCTGGCGGGTGCGATGGTGCTGTCGGCGTGCTCGGAAGGGGTGTCCCCCCTGCCGCCGCCGTCGGCCGTGAAGCCGGGGCAGGGCGGCGGCTCCGTCACTCCCGTGGATCCGGCCGACGTGCTGGCCGGTGGCGGGAGCGTGGCCCGGCCGCCGCCTCCGGCTCCATCCGGTGAGCAGCCGCCTCCGGACGAGGACGGGGAGGAGGTGCCGCCGCCGGTGGCACTGCCGCCCCCGACCGGGAGCGCCGAGGTGGTGGGCGCGGGCGCGGAGCCCACGCCGCTGTCCGAGGTGCAGCAGGTGGACGTGGACTTCGTGGTGAGCGGCGTGCGGAACAAGGGCGTGGTGGACGTGGAGTTCATCGCGCCGGGCGGGCGTCCGTACGAGAAGCGGAGCGCGACGGTGGAGGCACCGCCGGAGGAGACGCGGACGCTGCGCTATTCGCTGCCGGTGGCGGGCACGCCGGTGTCCATGTCGCGCATGACGGGCACCTGGCAGGTGCGCTTCTTCCTGGACGGGGTGCAGTTGGCCTCCACGTCCTTCACCCTGGAGCCGTGACGTGAGGCCCGCCATGAACGTCCGCATCCTCGCGCTCGTCGCCGTGCTGCTGCCCGCGGTGGGCTTCTCCCAGAACCGGACCTGGACCGTGCGCCCCGTCCCCTCCGCCGGGGAGACCGTCGCCCGCGTGGTGATGGAGGACGCGTCCGACCTGGTCCTGGAGGTGACGAACACGACCCAGGCCACGACCGACGCCCGCCTGTCGGAGGTGTCCTTCGTGCTGCCCGCGGGCTACCAGCTCCTGGGCGGCCTGCCGGCGGAGGAGAACCCGCACTGGAAGGTCGAGTACCTCGACTCCAACGAGCGGCGCATCACCTTCCAGTCCACGTGGGGCTGCGTGGACGAGGCGCGCGGCCTGGCGCGCAATGAGTCCGCGCGCTTCGTGCTGAGCGTGGTGGGGCCGTCGAACCGTTCCAACGACAGCTCCACCGAGCGCCTCGTCACGGGGACGTATGCCCGCGACCAGTGTGACGGCACGACCTACTCGTACAACGTCGGCACCATGACGCCGTGGAATCGCGGCATCCTGGCGGCGAACGTGACGCTGTCGCCGCGCATGCTGGCGGTCAACGGCACGACCGTGGCGCGCGTGGTGGTGGAGAACCGGGGCACGGGCTCGTCCTCGGTGGTCGTGGACAACCCCGCCTCCACGACCAGCGTGCCGCTCACCACCGTGAGCAAGCTCCCCACCGGCAACGTGCCCGTGGCGGTGCAGGCCGCGGGCGTCATCGCGGTCACCCTGCGGCCCACCGCCGCCGGTGCCGTGGCCGCGCGCGTCCGGGCTCGCGCGACCGGCGCGAACGCGCCGCTGGTGGACTCGCCCATGGCGGACGTGGGCGCCCTGGTCGCCGCGGCGGACATGGACCTGGTGGACGCGTTCCCCGGTGATCAGGTGACGCTGCGCCTGACGGTGCTCAACACCTCCACCACGAACACGTACACCCAGGTGCGGCCGCGCGCGCCGGTGCTGCTGGGCACTGCGGCGGCGTCGCTCGTGTCCGGCCCGTCGCCGGAGAGCGTGGCGCAGTTGGCTCCGGGCGCCTCCGCGCAGTTCACCTGGCGCTACCAGGTGTCCGGCACGCCCGGCGCCCGCTACCAGTTCCAGGCGCAGGTGGACGGGACGCTCAACGGTTCGGCGGTGGCGGGGGATGCCGTCACGGCGCGCAAGGGCCGCATCGTGGAGCACCGCGTGCGGCTGAGCCAGGAGACGATGTCCACGGCGGCCACGGGCGTGACGGTGGCGTACACGGTGCAGAACCGGGGCACGCTGCCCATCTACGAGGTGAAGCTGTTCAAGCCCGCGGTGAACTACTTCGCGGTGGCCGCGTCGGGGCCGCAGCCGTTCGGGGACTGGAGCGTCTTCACGGAGGCGGGCGGTTACATCTGGGCGTCGGACACCGGCATCCCGGTGGGCGGCGAGGCCACCTTCCGCATCACCTATTCGGGCTTCACCGCCGTCCCCGCGGACACGGCGTTCCGCCACCGCCTGGAGCTGAACCAGGGCTGGAACGATCCGCGCATCCGCGTGGAGGCGACGATGACGCTGCTCGCGGTCACCGCCTCCCCGGACGTGGGGCGCCTCACGGGCGTGGCCCGCGACGGCAGCGTGACGCTCACCTGGGACAACCCGTTCAACCACGGCGGCACCCTGGTGCTGCGCGCCGAAGGGGCGACGCCCAACACCGCGCCGACCAGCGGCACGCGCTACGCGGTGGGTGACGTGCTGGGCAACGCGACGGTGGCGTACGTGGACGAGTTCAGCTCCGCGTCGTCCATGACGGACACGGGCGTCACCAACGGCACGACGTACGTCTACCGCGTGTTCAACGCGGACGATGAGCTGCGGTACGGGCCGGGCAACCAGCCCACCTCGGTGGGCCTGCTGGCGACCCCCCGGGCGCGCGTGGCGGGCAACCCGCTGTGGTGCTACTCGGTGGGGTTGGACACGACGCTGCAGCCCGTGACGGAGCTGGGCGTGGGCATCTTCAGCTCCTTCAACGACTCGGTGGTGGCCACGCTCACGAACACCACGAACCCGTCCGAGGACGGCGCGGAGCGCTTCCGGCCGGTGAAGATGGCGGGCAAGATCGCCAGCCGCTTCCCGGTGGTGCCGCTGCTGGGCCGGCCCGGGCAGCAGTGGATCGTCGTGGGCGACCAGAGCGGCGTGCCGGCGGTCATCAACACGGCCACGGGTGAGTTCCTGTGGAGGAACACCACGCTGGGCCTGGGGAACATCAGCTCGTTCCCGGTGACGCAGTTGCTCGACTACGCGAACCCGGAGTACCGGACGACGTACTCGAACGTGGACCTGGCCATCTTCGCCACGCGCAACACGTCCGCGCAGAACCAGGTGGTCGCGCTGAACGCGGCCACGGGCGCGCTCATCTGGCGCTACCGGCCCGGGGACCTGGGCATGGTGAGCGGCGGCATGCTGGTGGACTACACGACGAACCGGCTCTACGTGCCGACCCGCTCGGGCACGAGCACGGCCACGCTGCGCGTGCTCAACAGCCTCACGGGCGCGGAGGTGGCGCGGCTGTCGCTGGGGGACCTGGAGTTCGGCGTGGTCCGCAACGCCACGAGCAACCAGATCCTGGTCACCGCCAATGATGGCCGGGTGTACGGCGTGAACCCGGCCACCTTCACGACGGCCTGGACGGTCGCCGTGCGGCCCACCACGGCGCGGGCGTTCACCCACTTCGCGCGGCCCCTGGGCCGGGGCTTCGTGGTGAGCACGGCGGACGGCAGGGTGGAGCGCTATGAGATGGACGCGACCAACGTGCCGGTGCAGTTGTGGTCCACGCCCATCGAGGGCCCGGCCGGCTCCTTCACCCTCAACCAGAACGGGGTGGCGCGCATCTACGTCGGCGGCTCGGACGGCAAGGTGCACCAGTTGGAGCTGGAGACGGGGACGGACTCCGGGCAGGTGACCGTGGCCCCGGCGCAGACCATCGGCACGCCGACCATCGATCACACCGTGAGCCGGTTGCATGTCGGTACCGGGGATGGTCGTATCTGTGCCTTCCCGGTGCCCTTCTAGGTGGGCCATCACGTGAGCCAACGACCTTCACAGCCTCCAGCGGGTCCCGCCGTGCCGAAGCCGCCGGCGGCGCCCGCCGTGTACGTGCCTCCCGCCATCCTGTGGGAGCAGCCCTTCGTCGCGCTGGCGCAGTTGTCCATGTGCACCATCCCCGGCGAATCGGAGTGCATGCCGTGAACGGCGGGGACCCCGCGCCGGGTCCCCGTGACGGCGCGCTCCGGATCACCCTGGCCGGGTGGACGGTGGCGCTCGAGGTGGAGGATGACGCGCTCGCCGGTCCACTCCGGCGCGTGTTCGGCGCGTTCCTCGCTCCGGAGGCCGTGGCTCCCGATGCCCGGCTGGTGATGCGGAACCCTCCCAGCCCCCAGGCTCCGCCTACCGTGCAGGAGCTGCCCCGGCTCGTGCCCGGTGACGCGGGGACGCTGCGCGTGGAGGGCGCCGGGTATTCGGCGGTGCTCTCCGAGGACCGGTGCCACGCGGACGTGGTCGGGTCCGGGCGCTACCCGGTGGAGAACGTGATCAAGGTGATGCTCGCGTCCGCGCTGGCGAAGCGCGGCGGGCTGCTCCTCCACGGCGTGGGGCTGGTGCATGGAGGCCGGGCCGCGCTGTTCGTGGGGCACTCCGGCGCGGGCAAGAGCACCCTGGGCGGCCTGTGGCGCGAGGCGGGTGGGGCGGTGCTCGCGGATGAGCTGGTCGCTGTCTGGCCCGGCGAGGATGGCGGCTGGCGGGCCGCGGGAACGCCCTGGAACGTGCCGGCCCGGACCGCCGAGGCGGCGCTCGTCGCGGTGGGCACGCTGGGCTGGGACGCGGGGTCGCGGTGGGAGGCGCAGGGGGCAGGGGAGGTGGCCCGCGTGCTGCTGCTCAACGCGCTGTTGCCCGAACCCACGCCCTCGGGCCGGGGAGCGCTGGTGGGCGCGGCCGGACGCGTGCTGTCGTCCGTGGAGACCGCCCGGCTCGTGTTCGCGCGGGATGCCAGCGCGGCGGAGGTCGTGCGGGCGCGGCTGGCGTAGCGGGGGCTCGCGCTTGCCTCGCGGCTGCGCTACAGCGGGTGCGGGAGGCGGACGCTGGTGGCTGAGACGCGGGTGCCGTTGACGGTGATCGCTGGGCCCACGGCGTCGGGGAAGACGGCGCTGGCCATCGAGTGGGCGCGCGCCGTGGGCGGGGAGATTGTCAGCGCGGACTCGCAGCAGGTGTACCGCGCCTTCGACATCGGCACCGCGAAGCCCTCCGCCGAGGAGCTGGCCGCCGTGCCGCACCACCTGGTCTCCTGCGTGGATCCGCTCGAGCCCTTCTCCGCCGCCGGGTACCAGCGCCTCGCGGACGCGGCCATCGCGGACATCGCCTCGCGGGGCCGGCCGGTGTTCGTCGTCGGCGGCACCGGCCTGTACCTGCGCATCCTGCTGCACGGCGTGGTGGACGCGCCCGGCGCCCTGCCTTCGCTGCGCGCGGAGCTGGAGGCGCTCGCGGCGGAGCAGGGGAGGGAGGCCGTGCACCGCCGGCTGGCCGATGTGGATCCGGAGACCGCGGCGAAGCTGCCTCCCCAGGACCTGGTGCGCGTCGTCCGCGCCCTGGAGATCCACGCGCAGACGGGCGTGCCCGCGTCCGAGTTCCGCCGCGCCCACGCCTTCGCGCCGGACCGCCACCCCTTCCAGCTCTACGTGCTGGACCCGCCGCGCGACTCCCTCTACGCCGCCATCAACACGCGCACGGAGGCGCTCTTCTCGCGGGGACTCGTGGAGGAGACCCGCGCCCTGCTGGAGCAGGGCTACGCGGACGCGGCGCCCATGCGCAGCGTCGGCTACGTGCAGGCCCGCGCCGTGGTGGAGGGCCGGATGACCCGCGAAGAGGCCATCGCCGACACCGCGCGGGAGACCCGGCGCTACGCCAAGCGGCAGCTCACCTGGTTCCGCAAGGAGCCCGGCGCGGTGTTCCTGTCGCCGCCGTACGCCCGTCCTGCCCTTTAGGCGCGGTGGGCCACCCTGGCCCCTGCTCGCCGTTCCGCCTCATTTCGTGGGTGGGAGGCGATTGTTCGCGCCCGGTCGCGCTCCCATCTTCCACGAGGAAGCGCTACCCCCACCCCGTCCACTCCCGGACCGGCAGGCGGCCGAGGGCCCGAGGCGGGCAGCCATCACCGTGGAGATCGCCATGCGAACGAACGTCGAACGTGCGCCGGAGACCCGGCCGGACCGTCCTCCCAGGGGGGCCTCGGCCATGTGGGGCGCTCCCTTCATCCTGGGCCTGCTGACGGCAATCGCGGGGGTGGTGCTGCTGGGCGCCACGTTCTTCACCAGCATGGTCACCGTCTTCTTCGTGGGGATGATGCTGGTGATTGGCGGGGTCCTGGAGATCGCCGCGGGGATCCGCTCACGCAAGGAGAGCCACAGCGCCTTCTGGTCCTTCATGCTCGGCGGCATCCTCACCACCGTCGTCGGCATCCTGACCGTCATGTACCCGGCCGCAGGGCTGGCGTCCCTCACGCTGCTGATCGCCGGCTACTTCTTCGCCAGCGGCCTCTTCCACGTCATCACCTCCGTCATGGACCGTTACTTCCAGTGGGGCTGGGACCTGGCCTACGGCCTCATCTCCCTGGTCCTGGGCCTCAGCGTGATGGCCCGGTGGCCCGCGTCCTCCGTGTGGCTGGTGGGCACGCTGGTGGGGCTCGCCGTCTTCTTCCGGGGCATCTCCATGATGTCCGGCTCGCTCCTCCTGCGGCGGGGGCTGCACCACGTGGAGGCCTGAGCGCCAGGACTGACCGCATTTCACCCACGGTGATTGAAGGATATCCGTGGGTGAAATCCCGGCGGAGCGGGTCCGGCGCGGGTGCTCGGCGCCGGACCGGTTCGCGGGCTACTTCGTCTTCTTGTGCGCGTCGTCGAACTGGTCGGCGAACTGATCGCGCGGCACGTGCTTCAGGTCGCCGTTGGCGTCCGGGCGCTCCAGCGTGAAGTCGTGGATGGTGCCGCGCACCAGGTACTCCTGATCGCGCTTGGAGTTCATCATCGCGCGCTCGCGGTAGGTGAAGTGGGGCTTGGTCGGGTCCACGCCGACGTCCGCGAGGATGGGGCGCTCGTGGGGCTCCGGCTGCCACACCGGCGTGCCGGGCTGGCTGCGGTTCACGGCCGTCTCGTCCAGGCCCGGGTGCGTGGACGTGCGGATGTCCCGCTGGATGTCGAACTGGTCGAAGACGTCCCCGCCCTTCGCGTCGAGCGCCGGGTTGTGGACGATGCGGCTCTGGCCGTAGTCCGGGTTGTCCACGAGCTTCTGCTCCACGGCCTTGCCATCCACGCCCACGGGCACGCCGCTGAAGGACGTGAAGGGCGAGTGGGCCTTCGTCTCCTTCGCGCCGTCCACGTGCGCCGTCAGCGTCACCGTGCGGTCCTTCGCGTCCACCGGCTGCAGCTTGCCGTCGCGGTCGATGGCCGACTTCGGCGTCTCGTACTTCGGCTGGACCTCGTTGAAGGGGAAGTTGTCCCGGCGCGTGAGCGGCACGTCCGGACGGATGCGCGGCGCGAGCTGGTTGTTGCCGCCGTGACGCCGGTCCTCGGCGTTCATGATGTCGCTCATGAGGTCGTGCTGCTGGTGCTTGACGCGGTTCTTCTCCGCGCGGACCTTGAGCAACTGATCCTCTTGCGACGGCACCTGGGTGGAGAAGGTGCGCTTGAGCTCCGGCGCGTGCTTGAACAACCGGGACGTCGTCTGCGTGAGACGCGGCAGCTTCGAGGCGAACATGAGGGACTCCCTTTTGGTGGAGCATGAAGTGCGAGGCTTCATGCTTTTGTAGGGATTATCCCGTCGATGTGATCGTGGTTGCGTGCAGGTGGGTTTCAGGACGCAAAACGGTCTTCGCCAAATGTTTCCGTGACTGGAGGCCGGATGACGTCGCTCGGCGCGCCGAGCGGGTCCGGCACGCGGCCGGTGAGCTGGCACAGGAGGCGATCCGGGTTCACCGGCTTGGGCAGGAAGGCCTCCGCGCCCGCGTCGAGCGCGCGCTGCCGCACGTGCGGACGGTTGAGGCCGCTCATCACCAGCACGCGCGTGTCGCGGGTGAGCGGGTGCTGCTTGAGGCCTTCACACAGACGCAGGCCGTCCACCCAGTGCAGCACCACGTCCAGCAGGATGGCGGTGGGCGGACGGCGCGCCACCGCGCAGAACAGCGCCAGCTCGTCCGCGAAGGACACCACGCGCGCGCCGGTGCTCTCCAACAGGAGCGTGAGCGCCTCGCGCGTGTCCGCGTCGTCGTCCACCACGTAGTAGAGGTCCGGCTCCACCTCCGGCACCAGCGTGGGCACGGGCTCGATGGGCGTGCGCAGCCACGAGCCCACCACCTCGCGCACGCCCGACCAGCGCGCCGCGGACAGGAGGCCCAGCGGGGTGGGGGAGCTCAACCCCAGCACGCCGCCGCCGTACACGCCGCCCGCCGAGTGCTTCGCGCGCGCCGCGACGAACGCCGCCGGGGCCCGCTTGCCCGCGCGGCGCAGCCAGGTGAGGGAGCGCGCTCCCGCCGCCGCGTCCTCCATCAGCTCGCCCAGCCCGTCGCGCACGTAGCGGCGCTCCAGCGACGGCGCGTCCAGCCCGCCATCCAGCAGCGCCACCGCGGCGCGGCTGCACGACGCCAGCGTCTCCGACAGGCCCACCTGCAGCGGGTGGCCGAAGGCCGCGGGGCCCACCACCAACTGCCCGGGCGCCACCAGCGTGCGGCCAGGGCCGAAGGGCAGGCGCGTCGTCTCCAGCGCGGTGAGCTCGAAGCCTTCGTCCAACAGGCCGTCGCGCGCGGCCATCATCAGGACCTGGCACAGGTCCGCGGGCGTCACCGCCGCGCCGAACGCCAGCGCGTACACGGACGACGCGCCCGGGATGAGGAACAGCGCGTCCACGGAGGGCAGCGGCGCCACCCACAGCCGCGCCACCGGCGCCAGGTCGCGGCCCGGCATCCCGCCCTGGATGCGCGCCTGCACCGCCGGCATGGACGGCGCCGGCTTGAAGCCCTTGAAGAAGGCGTCCCCCAGCAGCGGCCCCGCGCCCGCGGCCAGCGCCACCGCGTGGAAGCGCTCGCCGCTGCCCTGCGCGCGGACGACCAGGGGCCCCGCGTTGCGCACCGCCGCGGGCGCGTCCGGGGCGGGCGCCTGCCGCTCCACGCGCTCCACGTGGCGGTTCACGAACCGGGCGCCCTGCGCGCTGGCCGCCGTGGACAGCACGTGGCGCACCATGTCCAGGCCGCCTTCGCCCCGGGGCCAGCCATCCACGACCCAGAGCCCGCCGGCCGCGCAGGGCAGCAGCTCGCGCTCGCCCTGGGAGATGACCTCCACGCCGCGCAGCTCGTGCGCGCGCCACTCCGGCGGTATCCGGCAGCCCAGCGCGGCGAGCCGCGAGCGGCACTCCGGCGTGAGCAGGGCAGGGGGCGCGGTGCGCTCCTCGGTGCCCCCCGCGTAGACGCGCACGTCCAGGGCCACGCCCCTCGCGCGGCCGTTGAAGAGAAGCGAGGCCGCGAGCCCCGCCCCGGCGATGCCGCCGCCGACGATCGCCACCCTCGAACCACTCGCCAGCTTGCTGGTCCCGCTCATCGCGCGCCCTCGTTCCCGTCCCGCCGTCAGTGCCGCTGTGCCGCGGTCGAGTGCATCGACTGGCCGTACACCACCACCCGGTCGCGCCCCTCCCGCTTGGCCTCGTAGAGCGCGGCGTCCGCCGCCTTCAGCAAGGCCTCCGTGCTCTCGCGCGGGGAGTCGGCCGTGTGGTCCGCCACGCCCACGCTGATGCTCAACCCGAAGGGCGCCGGGCGCCCGTCACCGCGCTGCACGTTCACGCCGCGCAGCTCCGAGCGCAGGCGCTCCGCGAACACCGCGGCCTCCAGCGACGTCTGGTGCGGCAGCAGCACGACGAACTCGTCCCCGCCGAAGCGCGCCGCGAAGTCGGACTCGCGCAGGTTGCCCTGCATCAGCGTGGCCAGGGCCAGGATGGCGCGGTTGCCCACGTCGTGGCCCATGCCGTCGTTGATGGCCTTCAGGTGGTCCAGGTCGATGACCACCACGCTCAGCGCGTAGCCGTAGCGCTGGGCGCGCTTGAACTCGTCCTCCAGCCGCACGGACAGCGCCCGGAAGTTCGCCAGGCCCGTGAGCGCGTCCGTCTGCGCCAGCACCTGGAGCTTGCGCTGCTGCTCGCTCTGGCGCACCGCGCGGTCGATGCGGGCGAGCAACTCGCGCGAGCTCGCCGGCTTGTGGATGAAGTCCACGGCGCCCATCTCCAGGCATCGCTCCAGGGTCGCCTCGTCCGCGTCCCCTGTGAGGAAGATGACGGGCACCGTCTCCGTGCGCACGTCGCCCTGGAGCGTCTCCAGGACCGCCAGCCCATCCCCGGAGGGCAGGAACCGGTCCAGGAGCACCAGGTCCGGGCGGTGCTCGCGCGCCAGCTCCACGCCCGCGTCCGCGTCCGTGGCGGCCAGCACGTCGAAGCGCGGGGCGAGCAGGTCCATCAGGCCTTCGCGCACGCCGGTGTCGTCCTCGATGATGAGCAGGAGCGCGCGCTCACTGCTGCGGCCGTGCCGTTCCATGAACTGGTTCGCTCCGCTCGCCTGTCCCGAAATGGCAGGCCGAAAGTCTCGGGCCCCACGCCCTTCCAGGTGCTCCCCACGCCCTTGCGCCCCACGCGCACCCGCCGCCGCCTCGTTCCGCAAGCACCCACCCACCCATCCAAACTTCACCCGAGACCTCCGGCTGCCAAGCCCGTCCGCCTCCGCGGGGGCTTTGGGAACCTTGCGCCCCGGTCGCCCGCGTGCCCCTGCCCGAGAGCAAGCCTTGTGCCCCGCGCCTCACTCGCGCGACGGCCTCTTTTCAGGGGGTTGCATGGGGGCCCACGAGACAGCCAACAAGCCAGCCGGAAGACGTTGCAGCGTGGGTCCCGAGCGCACGGTAGGAATTGCCGGACGCGGGCCGCCCTGGGAGCCAGGGCCCCGGGGTGGGAGGGAGCGGCGGATCCGTCGGGAACCCCCGGAGGCGTGCCGCGCGGGGCGGCGCCATCGACGGGGTCACGGCAGGCGGCGGAAGCGGGCCCTGGCGCCATTGCATTGGCGCCGGGCCATCACTTCCACCGGGACTTCAGCGCCGGTGGGTGAACTGCACGCGGCGCCCGCCACCCTGGGGCGGCATCATCGGCGGCGCCTCCAGGCCGAACTGCCACCAGAGCGGCTCGTAGGGCTTCATCTTCAGGCGCTTGTCGTTCTGCAACTGGGCGAGGCTGCCCTTGAGCTTCTCGTCGGAGGGGTTCTGCTCCACGCCGCGCGCGAGCACGCGCTGGGCCGCGTCCTTGTCCTTGAGCTGCAGCAGGCACCACGCGTACACGGCCCAGACGATGGACTCCTTCTTGCCGCTCTTCACCGCGGCCTCGAAGGAGGACTTCATGGCGGGCACGTCGTTGCGGCGGAAGTGCAGGGCGCCCTCCATGGCCTTGGCCATGTAGTTGCGGCCGCTGGCCTTCTCCAGGTGGGGCTTCGCGCCGTCCAGGTCCTTCACCATGTACTTCAGCATCCCGATCTGCGCGTGGAGCTCCGGGCCGATCAGGAACTGCCACTTGTCCCAGACCAGGCCCTGCTCCAGCGTCTGGACGGCCCGGTCCACGCGGCCCTGGGCCTCCTTCTGGGTGGCGGGCTGGCCCTGGAGATCCTTCTGCACCGTCGTCATCAGCGCCTGGACCCGGGTGGAGACCCGGCGGGCGAGCACGATGTAGGTGGCGAAGAAGACGATGACGCCGGGCACGATGCCGGCCCACCAGGAGAAGCCGCCGGCGAACTTCACCAGCACGCCGACCGCCAGCCCGACGGCCAGGGAGATGAGGAGGTTGTACATGCGCTGCCCCTTTAGCGGTGTGCGTGGACAGCCGCAATCTTCGGATGCACACGGACCGAAGGCGCGATATACGTTCGGCCGCCTCGCTCACACCCAAGGGGCCCTCTGTCGAAATTGGTAGACGAGGCGGACTCAAAATCCGCTGCGGCTGACCCCGCGTCCCGGTTCGAGTCCGGGGAGGGCCATCTTCAAACGCAGACCCGGCGCCCGAGATGCCATCCTCCCGGGCTGCCCGAACGTGAAAGCGCTCCCCTGGTCCCCGCGCTGGAAGATGCGATGAAGGTCCTGCTGGTCGAGGATGATCCGAGCCTCCGGGAGGGAATGGGGGAGCTGGTCTCCGAGCTGGCGGACGTGCGGGCGGTGGGCACCCTCGACGAAGCGCTGCGCGCCCTGACGGCGGACCGCTTCGAGCTGGTGATGACCGACATGCGCATCGCCGGGGGGCACACGGATGGCCGGGGCATCCTGGAGGCCGCGCGCCGCCAGCGCTACCCGGTGGCCATCGTCAGCGCCGCCGGCCCGGACGAGGTCGCCCAGGTCCTGCACCCCTCCGTGCCGGACGCGCTGCTGATCAAACCCTTCCAGGTGGACGACATCCTGGGGCTGGTGGAGCGCTTCCTGGAGCTCAAGCGCCAGGTGGTCGCCGCGGCCCGGGAGCCCCTGGCCGGGGATTCCCCTGAGTGGATTGAACCATCACCCGGAGTATGGGTGGCGGGTTCGGCGCCGGACAGCGCCCGGACCTGGCTGCGGCTGGCGCCGGAGGCGTCCTTCCCGTGGGACCGCTCCCAGTCCGCCCATGGGGTCCTCGTGCTGGAGGGCGACCTGGAGCTGGACGGCGAGCGCTATGCCGCGCCGTGCTACCTGTTCCTGGCCCAGGGCGCGTCGCCCCGGGTGAAGACGCGGGCCGGTGCGCTGGCCGTGTGCGTTCCGCTGCGCGGCCAGGCGTAGAGGTCATCCGTGGACATTCCCCTCTGGCCCACGCCGCATGAGCCGTCACGTCTGGGGCGTCCGTCCCGGCGCGCGGCCACCGCGGCGGTGGAGACGCACATCGCCGTCCTCAAGGGTGAGCCGCTGAAGGCCGCGCTCGCCACCGCGCTGCGGGAGGCGGAGGGCCTGGGCGGGCAGGAGCGGCGCTTCGTGGCCCTGGCGGCGCGCGAGCTGTCCCGGCACACGCGGCTGTTGGACCTGGCGGCGCGGCAGTTGGGGCACTCCCCGGGCAAGCACGCGCTCACGGAGGATCAGGCGCTGGTGCGCTACACGCTCTGGCGGCGCCTCTTCTGTGGCGAGGGCTGGGCGCGCATCGGGCCGGAGGTGAAGCTGCCGGGGCCGGTGCGTCCGCGCACGCTGCATGACGCGGTGCTGGAGGGGCTCGCCACCAAACCCCTGGCGGAGCCCGCGGCGGCGGAGGGCGCGGAGGCCGTCGTCGAGCGGCTGGCCACCCGGTACTCGTTCCCCGGCTGGCTCACGCAGCGGCTGGCGCAGGTGTATCCGGAGGCAACGCTCGCGGGGCTGATGGCGTCCCTGGACGAGGAGCCGTCGCTGCACTTCCGCGCGCGGCCCCCGGGCACCCGCGACGCGGTGCTCGCGGCGCTGGCGGAGGAGGGCGTGGCGGCGGAGGCGGTGCCCTGCGCGCCGGACGCGCTGCGGGTCTCGGACTCCAGCCACCGCATCTTCGAGTCGCGGACGATGAAGGCCCGGCGGCTCCAGGTGCAGGACGTGGGCAGCCAGCTCATCGTCCTGGCGTGCCTGCCTCCCGGGGCGACCCTGGCGGGGCTGACGGTGGCGGACGTGTGCGCGGGGGCCGGCGGCAAGACGCTGGGGCTCGCGGACCTGGTGGGCGCGAAGGGGAGGGTGCTCGCGGGGGACCGCTCCAAGCGGCGGCTCTCCGACGCGCGCGACCGGGTGCGCGAGTTCGGCCTGAAGCAGGTGGCGTTCCCGCACCCGGTGCCGCTGGGGGACGTGGACGTGGTGCTGGTGGACGCGCCGTGCAGCGGCACGGGCTCCCTGGCGCGCGAGCCGGATCAGAAGTGGAAGCTGTCCGCGAAGGCCATCACGGAGTTCCAGGCCACGCAGTCCCAGTTGCTCGCGGAGGTGGCCGCGCAGGTGAAGCCCGGGGCGCGCATCGTCTACGCCACGTGCTCCGTGCTCCCGGAGGAGAACGACGCGGTGGTGGAGGGCTTCCTCCAGAAGCACCCGGGCTTCGCGCTGGAGCCGGTGGGGGAGGGGTGGCCCGCGGAGCTCCAGGTGGGCGTGGACGGCCCCTACCTGCGGGCCCTGCCGCCCCGGGTCCCCGGCGGGGGCTTCTTCGCCGCCCGGCTGGTCCGCAAGGCGGGTTGACAGTCGGCGAGCCGCCACGTTACGCACGAAAGACCTTCTCTCTCCCGAGGGTGACAGCCGTGGCGGCAGATCCGAAGCAGGCGGAAGTGATGCGGCAGATCAACGAAGCCTTCCAGGCGGCCGAGGCCAAGCTGGCCAGGCTGCGGGAGGCCGTCGAGCGCAACACGGAGCTGGCGCGGGCCAACGGCAAGGCGGCCTTCCTCAAGGACAAGAAGGAGCAGACCCACCGCGAGCTGGGCGAGGCCGTCTGGCAGGCCGTGCAGGCAGGCCGGCTGGAGCTGCCCGCGAACTTCGCCCGCCTGCTCCAGAACATCGCGGCGGCGGAGAAGGCGGCGGCGGATCACGCCGCGTCCCTCACCGACCTGCTCCGGGAAGGAGAAGAGGTGGCGGACCGTTTGAAGGTAAAAACCGTCGCGAAGCCGCAAAAAGTTGTGGCGTCCGGGACGAAGAAGCCGTAGAAGTCGCGCCGCCTCACGGCACGGACCGCTCCCCACGGCGGGCCGGGCAGCACGCAGCAGAAGAGACGGGGCTATAGCTCAGCTGGGAGAGCGCTTGAATGGCATTCAAGAGGTCACCGGTTCGATCCCGGTTAGCTCCACACTGAAGTGAGAGAGGCCCGCGAGAGAAATCTCGCGGGCCTTTTGCTTTTGCGGCCTCCGGCGCCGGAGGCCGCCGCGCCCTCGCTACAGGCTCGCCGGGAGGTCGCGGGGCAGCCGCACGGTGAAGGTGGTGCCCTCCTCGGCGGTGGACGTCACGGTGATGATGCCCCTGTGGGCCTCCACCAGTTGTTTCACGATGTAGAGCCCCAGGCCGATGCTCCGGCTGCTGGGGTCCACCTCGCCGCTGGCGCGCTGCAGCGGCTCGAAGAGGCGGCTCATCCGCTCCGGTGAGATGGGCGCCCCCTCGTTGTGGATGGACAGCGACACGGCGTCGTCCCCGCCGTGGGTCTCCACCTGGATGGCGGTGTCCCGGGGGCTGTACTTCAGCGCGTTGGTGACCAGGTTCTGGGCCAGTTGCCCCAGCCGGTCCGGATCCCACACGCCCAGGCCGCTGCCGCTCCGGCGCCGGCGGATCTCCCGGTCCGGGTGCGTGGCTTCAATCTCCTCCAGCACGCCGTCCACGATTTCATGCAGGTCCGACGGGCGCCGCTGGATGCGCAGGCCGCCGCCCAGGCGCGCCTGGGTGAAGTCGAGCAGGTCGCGGATCATCCGGTGGGCCCGCTCCGCGGCGGACTGGATGCGGCTGACGGCCTTGGTGCTGCGCTCGTCCAGCTCCTCGCGGCGCATCAGGCTGGCGGCGCCCAGGAGGATGGCGCTCACGGGGTTGCGCAGGTCGTGGCTGACGATGCCGATGAGCTGCTGCTCGAAGTCCGCGCGCTGCTGCTGCTGGGCCTGGGCCTGGCGCAGCTCGTGGACGTCCATGGAGGTGCCCACCCATTTGATGATCCGCCCCTCCGCGTCCTTCACGGGCAGGGCGCGCACCAGGTGCCAGCGGTACAGGCCGTCCCGGTAGCGCACCCGGTGCTCGGCCTGGTAGCGGTCGCCGCGCTTCAGGGCCTCCACCCAGGCCTGGCCGCTGAGGGGCAGGTCGTCGGGATGGACGACGTGCCGGTAGCCCCGCTCCAGCAGCGTCTCCGCCCTCACGCCGGTCTGCTCCGTCAGCACGCCGTTCACATAGGTGACCGAGCCATCCGGAGCGGTGACGAAGACGGCCTCCGGCAGCGCCTCCGCGAGCGTGCGGAACTCCTCCTCGCTGCGGCGCAGGGCGTCCTCCGCGGCCTTGCGCTGGGTGACGTCCTGCATGGCGCCCACCATGCGCAGCGCCGTGCCGGCGGCGTCTCGCACCACCCAGCCGCGGTCCTCCACCTGGGCGTAGGTGCCGTCCGCCTTGCGGAAGCGGTACTCGGCGCGCCAGTCGCTGCCGCCGGGCGTGTCCGCGATGGCGTGGAGGCTCTCGATGGCCTGCGCGCGGTCCTCCGGGTGGACGGACTCCGTCCACCAGTCCAGCCCGGAGGGCACCGTGCCGGGCGCGTAGCCGAAGAGCGTGTGGATGCCCTCGCTCCAGGTGAGTTGCTGGGTACTCAGGTCCAGGTCCCAGACGGCGTCCTTCGTGGCCCGGGTGGCCAGCCGGTAGCGCGTCTCCGACAGCTTGAGCGCCTGGAGCAGCTCCTCGCGCTGGGCGCGCGCCCGCGCGGCGTTCACGGTCCCCTCCAGGCGGGCCACCAGCTCGCGCACGCCGAAGGGCTTCACCAGGTAGTCGTCCGCGCCGGCGGTGAGGCCCTCCACCTTCGCCTCCTCGCCCGCGCGCGCGGACAGGAGGATGACGGGGACGTGGGCCGTGCGCGGATCCGCCTTCAGCTCGCGCAGGAGCCCGAAGCCGTCCAGCCCCGGCATCATCACGTCCGACAGCATCACGTCCGGCGGGTGCTCCCGTGCCAGCTCCAGCGCGGCGCGGCCATCCGCCACGGTCGTCACCTGGAAGCGCCCCTCCAGCGACCGCCGCACGTAGTCGCGCATGTCCGCGTTGTCGTCCGCCACGAGCACGTGCCCCCGCACGACCCCCGGGGGCGCGTCCGGGACGGGCGCGGGGGCGGGCGCGTTCTCCGCGGCCGTCAGCCACTGCTCCGCCTCCTGGACGAAGGACTCCGGATTCGGGGCCCGGACGGACTCCCGCGGGGCGGCCCTCGACTGCTCGGGCGGCAGGTGCGCCGTGCCGGTGGGCAGGGACACCGTGAAGGTGCTGCCCTGGCCCAGCGTGCTCTCCACGGAGACGCGGCCTCCGTGCAGCTCCACCAGCTCCCGCACGAGCGCCAGCCCGATGCCGCTGCCTTCATGGCTGCGCCCCCGCGCGCCCTCCACCCGGTGGAAGCGGTCGAAGACGCGGGGCAGCTCGGGGGCGGGGATGCCCGTGCCCGTGTCGCTGACGGACAGCTCCACCCGGCCGTCCCCTTCGCGGAGCCGGACGGTGAGGGCGCCGTGGAAGGTGAACTTGAAGGCGTTGGAGAGCAGGTTGAGGACGATCTTCTCCCAGAGATCGCGGTCCACCCAGACGGGGGCGGACAGGGCGGGGCAGTCCACCTGGAGCCGCAGCCCCGCCTTCCTCGCCAGCGAGTCGAACGCGCTCGCGAGCCCCGTGGTGAGCGGACCCAGGTCCGTGGGCTCGAAGGTGGCCCGCATGCGGCCCGCCTCCAGGCGGCTGAAGTCGAGCAGGCTGTTCACCAGCTTGTGCAACCGCTGGCTGTTGCGCTGCACGAGCTCCAGCCGCTCGCGGTGCCTGGGCTCCAGCGGGTGCTCCACGTCCGTGAGCACGTCCCCCAGCGGCCCCAGCATCAGCGTCAGCGGCGTGCGGAACTCATGGCTGACGTTGGAGAAGAAGGCCGTCTTCGCCCGGTCCAGCTCCGCCAGGGCCTCCGCCTGCCGCCGGGCGTCCTCGTGCGCGCGCGCCCCCGCGATGACCGCGTCCAGTCCGCCGGCGACCAGCTCCAGGAAGGAGCGGTACGACGCATCCGCGGGCAGCCGCGGGGACATGCCCAGCACGAGCACGCCCAGGGGATTCGACTCGCCGGGGCGGGCCATGGGCAGGACGAGCGCGGAGCCCGGTTGCGGCACGCCGCCACGCAGGGGGAGGGGACCGAAGCGGGCTTCCAGTCCCTGGACCTGCTCGGCCTGCCCGGAGCGGATCACCCGGGCCAGGGGCCAGGGGGAGTCCGCGCACGGCTCCAGGGCCACCTCCCCGGGACAGAAGGCGCTGTCCCCCTCCAGGCCCATGCGCCCCACCAGCCGCGCCTGGGTGCCATCCGCCTCCACGAGGTAGAGCAGTGCGAACGGGAGGTCCGCGGGGTTGGTGGCGAGCGCCTCCATGCCGTGCGTGGCGGCGTCATGGACCCGGATGCTCCCGCCCGCGCGTGACGCCATCTCCTGCAGCGTCCGCAGGCGGCGCGAGTCCAGCACCTGGCTGGTGGTCTCCACCGCCGTGTCCAGCACTCCGTTGACGGCGCCGGACTCGTCGCGGACGGGGCTGTAGGAGAAGGTGAAGTAGGTCTCCTCCAGGAAGCCGGCCCGCTCCAGGAAGAGCTGCTGGTCTTCCGCCAGCGTGGCGCGGCCTTCGGTCCGGACCTGTTCGATCATCGGGCCGATGACGTCCCAGATCTCCGCCCAGACCTCGCGGCCGGACCGTCCCATGGCGAAGGGGTGCTTGCCGCCCAGCATGGGGCGGTAGGCGTCGTTGTAGAGCTTCACCAGCTCCGGCCCCCAGAAGACCATCATGGGGAAGCCCGAGTTCAGGCAGACGCTGGCGATGGTGCGCAGGGACTGCGGCCAGGAGGACACCGGACCCAGCGGCGTCCGGGACCAATCCATGGAGCGCATCAGAGCGCCCATCTCGCCGCCTCCGGCGAGCACCTCCCGGGCCGCCGCGCGCTCGGCATCGTCCGGCTCCGGTGCGGGCGCGCTCGCGCCGTGCTCGTAGGACGTCCTGGAACCGTGATTCATCCCCGTTGCGTAATCGAAGCCCTTGGGGGCGGCCAGGGGACGAGCATGGGAAGCCAGCCGCTCCAGCGCCTGGCAGCCCGCCTGCGTTCACGGCGAAACGCTTCGCGAAGCAGGGCGCCCGTCCCGCGAAGAGCCAGGCCGGGAAGGGCGCCACGCCGCGGAGGACCGCGCGGGGACTACTTGCCCGCGAAGACGTTCATCACGTCCTTGAGCAGCTTGATGGACTCGTCGTGCGGACGCTGGAAGGCGTTGCGGCCCATGATGGAGCCGAAGCCGCCGCCCTGGTGGATCTGCTTGATGTCCTCCATGAGGGCGGACGTCTCCTTCGCCTCGCCGCCGGAGAAGATGACGATGCGCTTGCCGTTGAACGCGGAGCGCACCACCTCGCGCACGCGGTCCGCGAGCGTCTTGGTGGGGATGTTCGCCTTCTCGAAGGCCTTCTTCGCCTCCGCCTGCTCCAGGTGATCCGAGGGCGGCTTCACCTTGATGACGTGCGCGCCCAACTGCGCGGAGATCTGCGCCGCGTACGCCACCACGTCGATGGCCGTCTCACCCTCCTTGGACAGCGCGCCGCGCGGGTAGGCCCAGAGCACCGTGGGCAGGCCGTAGGACTTGGCCTCCGCGATGATGTCGCGCAGGTCCTCGTACTGCTCGTTGCGGGCCGCGGAGCCCGGGTAGATGGTGTAGCCCACCGCCGCGCAGCCCAGGCGCACCGCGTCCTTCACGGACGACGTCACCGCGGACATGGGCGCGGCCGTCTTGGCCAGCGTGTCGGAGTTGTTCACCTTCAGGATGAGGGGAATCTCACCGGCCAGCTTGCCCGCGACGGCCTCCAGGAAGCCCAGCGGCGCCGCGTACGCGTTGCAGCCGGACTCGATGGCGAGCTGCGCGTGGTAGTCCGGATCATACCCCGCGGGGTTGGGACCGAAGGAGCGCGCGGGGCCGTGCTCGAAGCCCTGATCCACCGGCAGGATGACCATCTTGCCCGTGCCGGCGAGCGTGCCGTGGTTCAGCAGGCGCGCCAGGTTCGTCAGCGTGCCGGGGTTGTCGGAGGGATACCAGGAGAGGATCTGCTTGACGCGGTCGGTGTAGGCCATGGGGTTTTCCTTGAAGGAAGGCGTCGAAACCGGCGCGGGATTCTGCGTTCCCTGCCCGCGCCCACAAAGCATTGTCTGAACGGAATGTCGCCGACTGTCACGCCCTCTACGCGCGAGCCGACTGGAGGGAAGCCGACATCCGGCCCCCCGGCAAGGTGCACAGAAATGCTGCACCGTCGCGGGCTTCCGGATATGCCCGGCCGCACACGAGGCGGACCACAGCATGGGCAGAGAAGTCGGCAAGGTCGTCGCAGTGGCAATGATGCTCACCGGTGGCGTGG
Source organism: Corallococcus sp. AS-1-12 (assembly GCF_020036995.1). Classification (NCBI taxonomy): domain Bacteria; kingdom Pseudomonadati; phylum Myxococcota; class Myxococcia; order Myxococcales; family Myxococcaceae; genus Corallococcus; species Corallococcus sp. AS-1-12. Next base: position 546,064 of record NZ_JAIQDD010000001.1, read on the forward strand.
CGGGCGCGCAGATCTCGCCCACGACGGCCCCCTCGAATGCCCCGGGAACAGGGGCGCCGGGGACCGCGTCTCCCTCGCCCGGCAACCTGTCTCCGGGCACCGTGCCCACCCCCTCGCCCGGCACCACCCCGGCCCCCGGCCCCACCGGCACCGGTTCATCCGCCGCCAACCCCACCCCTGGCACGCGCGCGCCGCTGCCCGGCCCCGCGGCGGTGAACCCCGCCCCGGCCGCCGAGCCGGGCAACGCCGCCCAGGGCGCCACCGCCGGCACGCCCAAGCCCGCCGCCGCCACCCCGGGCGCGACGGAGCTGGGCACGTCTCCCATCTCCCCCGGCTCGGGCGACGGCGCGCGCGGCGACCTCACCCCGGGCATTCCCCGGGGCCCTCCGGAGGAGGCCCGGGCCCATGGCGCCCCCGAGGGCGCGAAGGCCCCCAAGGGGCCCATCACCCTGGCCCAGTTGGTGGCGCGGGCGCGCTCGCAGGACGCGCGCGTGGCGGAGGCCACCGCGGAGCTGCGCAAGTTCCAGGCGCTCCATGATCAGGCCCGCTGGGCCTGGTTCCCCCGGTTCGAGATCACCCTGGGCGCGGGCGGCCCCGTCCCCGAGGCCCGCAACAACGGACTGGGCGGCCCGCCCACCACGGAGGCGTCGCTGGAGGGCGACTGGAACTTCGGCAAGGTGGGCGTGACGGTGTTCTCCACCGGCAACGCGGTGCTGCCGCTGTACACCTTCGGCAAGCTCTCCGCGCTGGAGAAGGCGGGCGAGCAGGGCCCCAAGGTGGGCGCGGCGCTGCGCGAGCGCGTGCGCGCGGAGGCCGGCTTCCAGGCCGCCCAGGCGTACTACGGCTACCAGTTGGCCCGCGCGGGCCTGAAGCAGTTGGAGGACGTGTCCAAGCGCCTCAAGGACGCGGGCGACAAGATCGACGCGCTCCTCAAGGAGGACTCGGATCAGGTGTCCAAGCTGGACACGTACAAGCTGGGCTACTTCCGTCAGCTCGTGGAGTCGCAGCGCGCCACCGCCATCCAGGGCGAGCAGTTCGCGCTCACCGCCATCCGGCTGCTCGCCAGCGTGGGCCCGGACGAGCAGGTGGAGGTGATGGAGGAGGACCTGCCGCTCCAGGGCGACGTGAACGTGCCCGACCTGGAGACGGCGCTGAAGCAGGCCAACGAGCGGCGCCCGGAGCTGAAGGCCATCGCCGCGGGCATCATCGCGCGCGAGCAGGAGGTCATCATCCGCGAGCGCAGCTACTACCCGGACCTGGGGCTCGCGGGTTACTACGACGTGCGCTGGACGAGCAGCGCCACGCGCCAGCGCAGCCCCTTCGCGTACGACCCCTTCAACGACCGCACCGCGGGCCTGGGCCTGGTCATCCGGGGCACCTTCGACATCCCCATCAAGGACGCGCAACTGGAGCAGGCCCGCGCGGAGCTGGACAAGATGCACGCGCAGGAACAGACGCTCAAGGCGGGCATCCGGCTGGAGGTGACCCAGGCGCAGAGCCAGCTCGTCGCGGCCTACGCGCGGGCGAAGTCCTTCACGGAGGCGGAGAAGAACGCGAAGCGCTGGGCCACCGCCGCCTACGCCGCCTTCGACCTGGGCACCGGCGACACGCGGGAGCTGGTGGACGCCTTCACCGCGCTGGCCCAGGCCTCCGCCGAGCGCGGCAAGAGCTGGCACGACGTGCGCGTCGGATTCGCGTCACTCGCCCGCGTCACCGGTGCCGTCCCCGGGGCGGATGAATAACCCTTTCAGGCTGCCAGTCCTCACAGGTGTCGTCACACCTGAACTTCAACCCGGAGCTTCATCCCTATGATTGCTTCCCTGCTTGCCGCCACGCTGCTCGCCGCCGCCCCCGTGAGCCCGCTCAACGTGGTGAAGAACGGCAACGCCGCCGTGCAGAAGGCGGCCAACGCCCCTGGCGCCACCGTGCAGTCCCTGGCGAACGTCGTGGAGTCCTTCGTGGACTTCCAGGAGCTCGCCAAGCGCGCCCTGGGGGAGAAGGCCTGGGCCGGCCTCACCGCCGCCCAGCGCAAGGAGTTCACCGACACCATGACGGGCCTGCTGCGCGCCTCGTACGCCCAGAAGGCCATCGGCCAGGCGAAGGCGGACGTGAAGTACGGCAAGGAGAGCGTGCAGGGGAACGAGGCCACGGTCGACACCGAGCTCACCGTGAAGACGGACCAGGTGCCCGTGAACTACCGCCTCTACAAGGCCACGCCCAAGTCCGACTGGCGCATCTACGACGTCATCACGGACGAGGTGTCCCTGGTGGACACCTACAGCGGCCAGTTCAAGAAGATCCTCTCCACCAAGGGCTTTGACGGCCTGCTGACGACGCTCAAGTCCAAGCGCGCCCAGTTGGAGAAGGAGAACGCCAACACCAGCGCGGCCTCCGTGAAGGAGTCCGCCGCCGGTGGCTCGGGCGCCGCGCCGCAGGCGAAGTAGGGCAGGGCGCTAACAGCTTCGCGGTGTTTCCCTCCGCCCGGGTGCCTTGAAGCGCCCGGGCGGAAGTGTTTCCGGAGGACGTCAGACGGGCCGCTGGTACACGCGGTACGTCTTGGAGCGCTTGCCGCCCATGGACTCGATGGCGCGGTTGACCAGGTGGTTGTCCTCCAGCGTCCAGGAAATCTCGCCGCCCGTGTACCCCAGCTCCTTCGCGGTGCGCAGGGTGTCCAGGTAGAGGATGGCGTCCAGGCCGCGGCGCCGGTAGCCCTCCTTGATGCCCAGCGTCAGCAGGCGCAGCCGCTTGAGCTTGCGCGACGCCAGCACCAGCTTCACCAGGCCAATGGGCAGGCCGAAGGTGGTGAGCCGCCCGTTGGCCGCCTTGAACGCCGCGTTGGCGTCCGGCAGCGTCATGGAGAAGGCGACGGGCTCGCCCTTCACCTCCGCGATGAGCAGCAGCTCCGGCCGCACGATGGCCTTCATCTCCTTGGCCATGTGGTCGAACTCGCGGTCGGTGAAGGGGATGAAGCCCCAGTTCTTCTCCCAGGCCGCGTTGTAGATCTCCTTGATGCGCGCGACCTCCGCGGGGAAGTCCTTCAGGTTCACCGCGCGCACGGTGACGCCCTCGCGCTGGCGGATCTTCTCCGCGATGCGCGCCACCTTCTCCGGCGGCGGCGTGGAGGACGACAGCTCCCACGCCCACAGGTCCTTCGCCTTGGTGAAGCCGCACGTCTCCAGGAGCCCCGCGTAGTACGCCGGGTTGTAGGGCATCATCAGCGCGGGAGGGCTCTCATGGCCCTCCACGAGCAGGCCCCAGTCCTGGTTGGAGGAGAAGTTGGCCGGCCCCAGCACGGTGTCGATGCCGCGCGCCTTCAGCCACGCGCTGGCCGCGTCCAGCAGGCCCCGCGCCACGCCCGCGTCGTTCACGCACTCGAAGAGGCCGAAGAAGCCCTCCTTGGTGCCGTGGAACTCCATGTGGCGCGGGTTCTTGATGGCCGCCACCCGGCCCACCACGTCCTGGCCGCGGCGCGCGAGGAACAGCTCCACCTCCGCGTAGTCGAAGAAGGGGTTCTTCTTCGGGTCCAGGAAGTCGCGGCGCTCCATCTCCAGCGGCGGCACCCAGTTCGGGTCGTCGCGGTAGAGCGAGTACGGCAGCCGGATGAACGCCGTCCGGTCCGCCGCGCCGCGCACAGGGGTCACCTGCACGTCGGAGGGCATGGAGGGAGGAGAGGACGCTTCGTGCGGGGCGGGGTGGGCCATGGGTGGGGCTCAGTTCCTCTCGGCCGGGTTGCCGTCGGAACCGTCGCTGCCGTTGCGCATGAAGAGCTGCGCGCCCTTCTCCAGCAGCACACCGCCCAGCTCGCTGCGCTTCTCCCACAGCTTCTTGGGCGCGCCGCCCAGCCGCCGCAGGTCCTCCGGCTGCAGGTTCGCCGCGCGCCAGGTGAGCTGCTCCACCGCGTCGAAGAACTTCCCGGCCATCTCCCGCGACGACATCCGCGACAACTGCTCCAGGCTGAAGCCCTTGTCCGCGAGCAGGCCCGCGCTGCCCGCCGCCCACGTCTCGCTCGCCTTGTTGCTGCGCACCGCGCTGCCCGGCCGGGCGATCTTCACCGGCTCGTACACCGTGGGGCGCGTCTCCGGGATGACGTTGAGCTTGCGGCCGATCTTCTCGAAGGTGTCCAGCACCTGATCCAACTGCGCGTCCGTGTGCGTGGCCATGTAGCTGGTGCGGATGAGCGCGTGGCCCGCCTCCACCGCCGGCGGAATGACGGGGTTGGCGAACACGCCCGCCTCGTGCAGCGCGCGCCAGAAGCGGAAGCACTTCACCTGGTCGCCGATGTGCACCGGCACCACCGGCGTCACCGACACGCCCGTGTCGAAGCCCATGGCGCGGAAGCCGTTGTGCATCTTCTCCGCGATGTCCAGCAGGCGCTCGCGGCGCTGCGGCTCCGCCTCGATGATCTCCGTGGCCTTGAGCGCCGCCGCGATGGACGCGGGCGTCATGGACGCGGAGAAGATGACCGAGCGCGCCTTGTGGCGGATGTAGTTGATGACCTCGAAGGGGCCCGCGAGCACGCCGCCCAGCGACGCGAAGCTCTTGGAGAACGTGCCCATCACCAGGTCCACGTCCTTCTCCAGCCCGAAGTACTCCGACGTGCCCCGGCCCAGCTCGCCCAGCACGCCCATGGCGTGCGCGTCATCCGTCATCACGCGGGCGTTGTACTGCTTGGACAGCTCCACGATGCGGGGCAGGTTGCAGACGTCGCCCTCCATGGAGAACACGCCGTCCGTGACGATGATCTTCCCGGCGCCCGGCTCCGCCGCCGCGAGCAACTGCTCCAGGTGATCCATGTCGTTGTGGCGGAACTTGCGCTCGGTCGCGAACGACAGGCGCACGCCGTCCACCAGCGACGCGTGGTTCGCGCGGTCGCTGAACACGATGTCGTGCCGGCCCAGGATGGACGCCAGCGCCAGGTTCGTCTGGAACCCGGTGGAGATGACGATGGCCGCCTCGCGGTTGAGGAACTTCGCCAGCCGCGCCTCCAGCTCCTCATGCAGCGCCAGCGTGCCGTTGAGCAGGCGCGAACCGGAGCAGGTGGTGCCGAACTTCTCCGTCGCCTTGATGGCCGCTTCCTTCACGCGCGGATCCGCCGACAGGCCCAGGTAGTTGTTCGAGCCCACCATGATGACCCGCCGCCCCTCGATCTCCACCTCCGTGGCGCCGTGCGACGCCTCGATGGCCCGGAAGTACGGGTACAGTCCCGTGGCCTTGGCGATGCGGTAGTCCTTCCAGGTACGGCACTTGTCGAACACGTCGCTCATGGTGGTCTTTCTTACGCGTCGGAGGGTGTGGATCCGAGCCGCTTTCCATGTGCAGGGCACGTTCCAGGTTCGGATTGCCCGGCCGCGCGAACACCCAGGGGGACGACGCGAGGGGGTCAATAAAGAGGGAAATCCGCACTGTCAAGGCGGGGACGGCTCCATCTCACCCGGTGTGGGGCATCCGTGTCAGGGCGCGCCTTGACAGTCATGCCGCAATGGTGGCACGCCGCGCCCCCGGACCTGCGTCCGCCAGTGGATGCTTCAGCGCCAATGGCGCACACGGGTTCACACGGGGAATGGGTTCCGAGCGGCCGTCTGTTCCGGGGGCCTGGATCATGGCCGGCTTATTGCTTCGTCGGCCGGCATCAGAGGAGCGGACGGTGTCTCAAGCGCGACGGCGGCGGTGGTTCGAGGGCTTCATCCAGGCAGCGATGTCGCGCCCCTGGCAGGTGCTGCTCGCGGTCGCCCTGGTGACGGCCGCCGCGGGCTTCTTCGCCTCGCGCCTGGAGTTCCGCGGGTCGTTCGTGGAGCTGCTCCCGGAGGGCGCCCCGGAGGTCCGGGATCTGACACGCGTGTCAGAGAAGGCGGGCGGAGATGGCTACCTGGTCATCATGGCCAAGGGGGCGGCCCCGGAGGCCCTGAAGGCCTACGCCACGGAGTTCCAGAAGCGCCTGGAGGCCCTGCCCACGGTCCGCTACGTCGAGCACCACTATGACGTGGCCTTCTTCCGCCGCCACGGCCTGCTTCTGCTGCCCACGGCGGAGGTCGCCTCGCTGCGCCAGGACCTGGAGGCCCGCGTCCAGTACGAGAAGGAGCGCGCCAGCCCCCTCTTCGTGGACCTGGGCGCGGACGTGGCGCCGCCCACCTTCGAGGAGATCGCCCGGAAGCACACCCCGGACACGGCGCTGCCGGAGACGCTGGCGAACAAGGACGGCACCGAGGTCTACCTGATGATCAAGCCGTCGGGGACGGCGGGGGACCTGGAGTTCGCGCGGAACTTCGTGGCCACGGTGTTCGACACCGGCCGGAAGCTGGCGGCGGAGCAGTACCCGGGCGTGACGCTGGAGGCGACGGGCAACTTCCAGAACCGCATCGAGGAGGACGCGGTGATGCGCCGCGACCTGTCCAACGCGGGCCTGTTGTCCGCGCTCATCGCCGTGGGGCTCATCCTGCTGGCCACCCGGCGCATCTCCGCGCTGGCGGTGGTGGGCGTGCCGGTGATGGTGGGGCTGGTGCTGACGTTCGCGTTCGCGCAGGGCGCCATCGGCCACCTCAACATCGTGACGGGCTTCCTCGTCGCCATCCTCATCGGCCTGGGCATCGAGTACGGCGTCCACCTGGCCATGCGCTACTGGGAGGAGCGCGAGCGGCACGGCGTGAAGGAGGCGCTCACGGCGGCGGTGCGCGGCACCTTCAGCGGGGCGCTCACGTCCGCCTTCACCAACGCGGCGGCGTTCTTCGTGCTGGTGCTGGCGCAGTTCCACGCCTTCCAGCAGTTCGGCCTGCTCGCGGGCGTGGGCGTGCTGATGGCGGTGCTGTCCGCGTACGCGCTGGGCCCGTCGCTCCTGGCCATCGCGGAGCGCATCCGCCCGTACCGCCGCGATGCGGCGTCCACCGCCCAGCCCGCCGCGCCCGTCGTGGGGCAGGCTCCGGCGAAGGAGTGGCGGCGCTGGCCCACGGGCGTCATCGTCGCGGTGGCGCTGTCGGTGGTGGGCTTCGCGGCGTACTCGGTGGGCATCGCGCCCCGGCTGGGCTTCGAGACCAACCTGCGCAACCTGAAGGGGGACTCGCCGGCGTCGCGGCTGGACGACCACATCACGGAGCAGATCGGCTCGCCGCTCAACCCCGCCATCCTCGCCGTGGACACGCTGGAGCAGGTCCGCGAGGTGGAGGCCGTCATCGCCCAGGTGAAGGCGAGCAACGGCGCCGACTCCGTGTTCCTTCGCACCGCGTCGTTGAGCGACCTGGTGCCCTCCGACGTGGCGGCCCACGAGGCGGAGATGGGCGGCATCCGGACGCTGCTGGACGGGCTGCCGAGGTCCGCGCAGGAGGACCCGCGCGTGAAGGACCTGCGCCAGATGGTGGACGCGAAGCCCTACGGCCTGGAGGAGCTGCCGGTGGAGGCGCGCCGCCGCTTCGAGGCGCTGGACGGCAAGGGGATGTTCCTCCTCTTGTTCCCGTCCGTGTCCAACTACGACACGCAGGACCTGCACCGCTGGGCGGGGCAGTTGGATGAGGTGGTGGCCGGGGCGAAGGCGAAGGGCATCGACCTGGCGGTGCTGGACAGCAACCGCATCGCCGCGCGCATCTTCTCGCTGGTGCGCGGGGACGGGCCGTTCATCCTCTGGTCCGCGGCGGTGGTGGTGTTCCTGGTCATCCTCGCCAGCCTGCGCAGCCTCAAGCGCGCGCTGCTGGTGGCGGGCCCGCTCTTCCTGGGCATGACGTGCCTGGCGGGCGGGATGTACCTCTTCGACGTCCAGCTCAACTTCATCAACGCCGTGGTGCTGCCCAACCTGCTGGCCATCGCGGTGGACAACTCGGTGCACCTGTTCCACCGGTACGAGGAGGAGGGCCCCGGGTCGCTGGGCCGGGTGGTGCGCAACACCGGCTTCGCGGCGGTGGTGGCCACCCTGTCCAACGCGGCGGGCTATGGAGCGCTCCTCGTGGCCAACCATCAGGGCTTGCGCAGCATCGGACAGATTGCGCTGCTGGGGGTCGTGAGCACCTTCCTGGGAACGACGGTGTTCTTCCCGGCCATGCTGGCGCTGTTGGAGCGGTGGAAGGGGCGGCGGTCCGCGGTGGCGCCGGAGTCGGGCGCGGTGGTGCGGAGCCTCAATCTCGGGGGGGCCGGCGAGCTGCCGGCCGAGTCGCCGGGGGAGCGCAAATCGGCGTGAGCATCTGGTCATTCAGCGAAGGCCGCGTGCGGCCCGTCGTGACGTCGTCCGGCGAAGCGCTCGTGCGCTTCCGGCAGGTGGACCTCGTCCTCATGGTGGCCTGCTCGGTGGCCGCCCTGGCGTGCGTGGGCCCGGCCCGCTGGGCGCCGCACTCCGGCCGCAACGCGCTCCTCTTCCTCTTCTTCGCGCTGGGCCTGCCGGCCATGCGCATGCTGGAGGCGCGCTTCCCGCGCCACCACCTCATCACCATCGTGGCGGACTTCTGGCTCCTGCCGGTGTCCGCGCTGGCCCACGGGTGGCTGGGGCCCATCGTGGACTGGGTGAACCCGGTGCTGAAGGACGCGCAGCTCGTCGCGGTGGATCAGAAGCTGTTCGGCTTCCAGGCCGCGGTGGCGCTGGCGCACGTGGTGCCGCCCTGGGCCAACGACGTGCTGATGCTCTGCTACTACGGGCACTTCCTCTGGCCGCTGCTGCTGGGCGTCTACCTGTACGCCCGGGGCAGGGGGGCCACGCCCGGCTTCGACGAGTACCTGCTGGGGCTGGGCCTGCTGCTGGGCTTCAACTACGCGGCGTACTCGCTGGTGCCCGCGGTGGGGCCCCGGTACTTCCTCATCGGCGCGTTCGACAGTCCGGCCACCCAGGGGTGGATCCTCACGCCGCTCCTGGAGTCCATGATGCGCACGCCGGTGTACACCCGGGACTGCTTCCCGTCCGGGCACACCGGGGTGATGCTGGTGGTGCTCTTCTACGCGTTCCGGTTCGCCCGGCGCTTCTTCTGGGTGATGCTCCTGCCGGGCATGGGGCTCATCTTCGCCACCCTGGCGGGGCGGTTCCACTACGCCATCGACCTCATCTGCGCGGTCCCCCTGGTGCTGGTGGTGACGGGGCTGGCGCTGGCCCTGTCCCGGTCCGCCCGGCAGCGCGCGGTGGAACAGGGCGCGCGTTCCGTGCCCGCGGACGCTATCGTCCGGCCCTGAACCGCCAGCCGGTCGCCCCGGGGGTCGGGGTGGACGTGCGCTGGCCTCCAGAGGCCTGACCCATGTCCCGCCGGCCCGTGCTCGCGCAACGCGTCTCCCGCTTCGGCACCACCGTCTTCTCCGAGTTCAGCGCGCTGGCCCTGAAGCACCAGGCCGTGAACCTGGGGCAGGGCTTCCCGGACTTCGACGGGCCGGACGCCGTCAAGGAGGCCGCGTGGAAGGCCATCCAGGGCGGCGTCAACCAGTACGCCCCCGGCATGGGCGCCAAGGACCTGCGCAACGCCATCGCGGAGCACGCGCAGCGCTTTTACGGCCACGCCGTGGACCCGGACACCATGGTCACCGTCACCAGCGGCGCGACGGAGGCCATCCTCGACGTCATCCTCGGTCTGGTGGACCCGGGCGACGAGGTGGTCGCCTTCGAGCCGTTCTACGACTCGTACGACGCCAACATCGCCTTCGTGGGCGCCACGCCGCGCTACGTGCCGCTGCGCCCGCCGGACGCGGAGCACGCCACCTGGTGGTTCGACCGGGACGAGGTGCGCGCCGCCTTCGGCCCCAAGACGCGGCTGCTCATCCTCAACTCGCCGCACAACCCCACGGGCAAGGTCTTCACGCGCGAGGAGCTGGAGTTCCTGGGCAGCCTCTGCGCCGAATACGACGTGAAGGTGCTGGCGGATGAGGTGTACGAGCACATCGTCTTCGCCCCCGCGAAGCACCTCCGCGCGGCGACGGTGCCGGTGCTCGCGGACCGCACGGTGACGGTGAGCAGCGCGGGCAAGTCCTTCAGCCTGACGGGGTGGAAGATCGGCTGGATCATCGCGCCGCCGCCGCTCCGGGACGCGGTGCAGCGCGCGCACCAGTTCGTCACCTTCGCCACCGCGTCGCCGTTCCAGGCGGCCATGGCCGTGGCGCTGCGGCTGCCGGACAGCTACTTCCAGGAGCTGACGGCGCTCTACACCGCCAAGCGGGAGCGGCTGCTCACGGGCCTGCGCGAGGCCGGGCTCCAGGCCTTCTCCCCGGAGGGCAGCTACTTCATCCTCGCGGACATCCGCGGCTACGGCTTCGAGGACGACGTCGCGTTCTGCCGGCACCTGGTGACGGAGGTGGGCGTCGCGGGCATCCCGCCCAGCGTCTTCTACGGCCCGGAGCACCGGCACCTGGGCCAGCGCTTCGCGCGCTTCGCCTTCTGCAAGACGGAGGGCGTGCTGGACGAAGCCGTGCGCCGCCTGCGCGAGAAGCTGCCCGCCCTCAAGCGCTGAGGCGCGCACGGCCGTGGGCGACTTCTTCGGGGAGCTGTACCTGCGCAGCACGCTGCCGTTCCTCTCCGAGGCGGTGACGGCCCGGGAAGGGGAGTACCTGTCCCGGGCGTTCGCGGACGTGGAGGGCCCGGTGGTGGACCTGGGCTGCGGCCACGGCCGGCACGCGGCGCGGCTCAACACGGCGGGCGCGCTCGCGGGCCGGGTGGTGGGCCTGGAGCTGGATCCGCTTTCCTTACGCCTGCGCCGCCCCGGCTTTCCCGCCGTGCGGGGTGACCTGCGGGCGCTGCCCTTCCAGGACGCGACCCTGGGGGGCGCCTACGCCTGGTATTCGACACTCTTCGCCTTCAGCGACGCGGAGCACGTCCAGGTGCTGCGCCAGGTGGCGCGGGCGCTCAAGCCCGGCGGACGGCTGGTGTTCCAGACGGTGCCCTACGAGCGGCTGGCCGGAAGTCCGGGCGCGTCGTTCCGCGAGCGGTTACCGGATGGGAGTCTCCTGGAGGAGGAGAGCCGCTTCGACGCGACGCGTGGAAGGGATGTCGGGCAGCGTCAGCTCACCTTGCCTGACGGTCGCGTCCTGCGAGCGGCGTACACGCTTCGTTACTATCCTCTTGCGGAACTGAAGGGGCTGTTGGAAAGCACGGGCTTTTCGGTGGAGTGGGTGCACGGCGGTCTGGATGGCGCGCCGGTGACACCCGAGTCGACCGACCTCATCGTGGGAGCCGGGCGCCGGTGACGGAGCCCGGGACACGTCCAGTGGATCCGAAAGAGACATCGCGAACGCGGGTCGGCCTGCTGGGGCAACTGCCCCGCCGGGTCGACGTGTACGAGGTAGGCCCCCGCGACGGCCTGCAGAACGAGCTGCGCACGCTGCCCACCCGCGACAAGGCGCGCCTCATCAACGCCCTGGTCGCCGCGGGGGAGAAGCGCATCGAGGTGACGTCGTTCGTGTCACCCAAGTGGATCCCCCAGTTGGCGGACGCGGAGGAGCTGCTCAAGCTGGTGGGCCGCCGCCCCGGGGTCGTCTTCTCCGCGCTGGTGCCCAACCTGAAGGGCCTGGAGCGCGCGCAGGCGGCGGGCTTGGAGGAGGCCGCGGTGTTCATCTCCGCGTCGGAGGCCCACTCCAAGAAGAACATCAACAAGACCATCGCGGAGGCGCTGGCCGGCGCGAAGGAGGTGACGGCCGCCGCCCGCAAGGCCGGCATGCGCGTGCGCGGCTACCTGTCCACCGTGTGGGGCTGCCCCTACGAGGGCCACGTCCCGGTGGAGCGCGTGGTGGACATCTGCCGTCAGCTCGTGGACGCGGGCATCTACCAGTTGAGCCTGGGCGACACGATCGGCGTGGGCACGCCCCGGCAGACGGAGGAGATCCTCGCGGCGCTGCTCCAGCACATGCCGGTGGACACCCTGGCGCTGCACCTGCACGACACGCGCGGCACCGCGCTGGCCAACGCGCTCGTCGGCCTGTCCGCGGGCGTCACCACGTTCGACGCGAGCATCGGCGGGCTGGGCGGCTGTCCCTACGCGCCGGGCGCCGCGGGCAACCTGGCCTCCGAGGACGCCGTCTTCATGTTCCACGGCATGGGCGTGGACACCGGCATCGACCTGGACAAGCTGGTGGAGGCCGGGGAGATCGCCCAGGAACTCATCGGCCGGAAGCTCGCGGGCAAGTACCTCCAGGCCGCGCTCGGCGAGCGGGACAAGAAGGCCACCCGCCGCGCGCAGACCTGAGCGTCAGTGGTCACCGAGGAGGGCCGGGAGCTTCTCCTCCAGGCCCAGGTGCTGGGCGGCGATCTGCAGCATCCGCCGCTCCTTGCGGTCGATGCGGCCGTCCACCAGCGCCATCTCCACGATGTGGCGCAGGAACACCTCCGCCTCCGGGCTGCCGCGCGGCACCAGGCGCTCGAAGAGCTGGGGCCCGGCGTTGAGGGCCATCTCCACGTTGGCCCACGACACGCTCCAGCGCTCCGCGCACAGCTTGAGCAGGCGGCGCTCGGCGTTGGAGACCTCGCCGTCCGCGGCGGCGATGGACGCCATCATGTAGAGCAGCCGCTCGCGCTCCTTCACGTCCGTCACCACGCGGTCGCCGTCGCCGTCGCCCACGGCATGGCCGCCCACGTCCACGGGCGGGGGCGCCACGGTGCCGCGCTCGGCGCGGCGGGCCTCCTGGTAGCGGGCCACGTTCCGGGACGTGCGCTGCGCGTGGTGGACGTTCCAGGACTCGAAGGGGAGGGCGGACGCGAGCACCCAGTCGCGCTCGCCGTTGCCCAGCACCGTGCCGCAGAACTCGCAGGTGTTGGCCGCGCTGTTGGTGGTGGGCGCGTTGCACTGCGGGCAGCGGTCCGTGGACATACCGGTGTCCGTGTTCGTCTTCGCGCCGTGGCGGCGCAAGAGCGTGAAGACCCAGCGCTGCGGCACCGTGGGCAGGCTGGGGGGCCGCTCGTTCGCCGGGCCCACGCCCATGCGGGCGCTCCAGCGGATCTCCACCTGTGCCTCGTCGAAGGACTCCGGGTGCACCTCCAGCGCGCGCACGTCCACCGCGCCCACGGCGCACTCCAGGAAGACGCGGCGGCGGCCCTGCTTCGCCAACTGGCCCAGCTCCGCGTCCAGCTTCGTGAGGGCGTCCGCGTTGGCGACCTTGGACAGGCGCTGCGGCTCGTTGCGGCTCTGCGCGTCGATCCACTTCCAGAACAGGAGCGACGCGCGGTCCTCCAGCATCTCCAGGTTGAGCGCCGGGTCCGCCTCGCGCGCCTGCATCAGGCCGTCCACCTGCTTGTGGTGGCGCACGTGCTCCACGCCCTGCGTGATCTCAGACAGCGTCCAGTCGTAGTTGCCGGAGTTCACCACCGCGTCGCAGAACTCGCAGGTGTTGGACGCGCCGCCCTTGTACGGGGCGCCGCAGTTGGGGCACTTGCCCTGGAACAGGTCCTCGCCGATGCGCGTCTGGGCGCCGGGCTTGCGCACGAAGGTCCACACCTCCGTGAACACCTCCGGGGCCACCTTGCTCGCCGCGGCCATGGCCTGCGCGTCCGTCTGGTTCGCGGGCACGTCCGTGTCGCGGATGCTGGCGCGCACGCGCACGTGGATGCTGTCGTACCACTGCGTCTGGTGCAGGCCGATGAGCTGCACGTCCAGCACCTTCATGTCCGCCAGCGCGTCGCGCACGCCCTGCGCCTGCATCAGCGCCAACTGCACGTTGAAGCGCTGCCACGTCGCGTCCGACAGGAAGGGGCGCACCGGCGTCATGTCCCGGCGGAACCACGACTTCTGCAGCTCGAGGAAGAGCCAGCGCACCTTCTCCAGCGTGGGCTCCAACTCGAAGGACGGGTCCTTGAGCTTCAGCGCGTTCACCCAGCCCTGCACGTCGCGGCCGGACACCTCCGTGCGCGCCTCCGCCTCGCGCTGATCCAACGCGCGCCGGGTGGTGGCGTCCGGGTGCAGGTTGCGCTTGTAGAGCCACCAGGCTCCGCCGGCGATGATCAGCAGCGGGACGGTCACCTTCGGGTAGAGGAAGAGCAGGCGGATCAGATCGAAGATCAGCCAGAGGGGCAGGCCGTCGCCTCCGCCACCGCCGTTGCCGCGGTCCCGGCCGGACGTGTAGTGCTCGCCTCCACCGCCGCGCGCCAGGGCCACGAGCGGCAGGGCGAGCACGAGCAGGGCGGACACGGTGAGCAGGCCGGGCAGCCACCGCCACGGGCGTTTCGTCGTTGAGCACGAAGGCATGGGCAAGATCCTATCCGTTTACGGCTTGCCAGTCGGGTGAACAGGTTTCAGGCTGCGCGCCATTCACGCGGGCCGCCCACCGCGGCCCGTCACCGGGAGCGAAGATGCCGGAGTTCAAGGTCGAGGCCCGAGGGGCCATCGAGATCTGGACCATCGACGGGGAGAGCCGCCGCAACGCCATCAGCCGCGCGATGCACCAGGAGCTGGACGCGCTCGTGTCCCGCGTGTCCTCCGGCCGCGCCGTGCGCGCCGTCATCCTCACCGGCGCGGGCGACAAGGCCTTCTGCGCGGGCGCGGACCTCAAGGAGCGCACCACCATGTCGGAGGACGAGGTGCGCGCCTTCCTCAACGGCCTGCGCGTCACCCTGCGCTCCATCGAGAAGAGCGACTGCGTCTTCATCGCCGCCATCAACGGCGCGGCCTTCGGCGGCGGCACGGAGCTGGCCCTGGCGTGCGACCTGCGCGTCGCCTCGCCCGCCACGGAGATGGGCCTCACGGAGGTGAAGCTGGGCATCATCCCCGGCGGCGGCGGCACCCAGCGGCTCGCGCGGCTCATCGGCCCCGGGCGCGCCAAGGACCTCATCCTCACCGCCCGGCGCGTGAACGCGGCGGAGGCCTTCACCATCGGCCTGGTCAACCGGCTGGCCCCGGAAGGGCACCTGCTGGAGGTCGCCTTCCAGCTCGCGGAGGCCGTGGTGGAGAACGCCCCCGTCGCCGTGGCCACCGCCAAGCACGCCATCGACGAGGGCACCGGCCTGGAGCTGGAGGACGCGCTGGCGCTGGAGCTCAAGAAGTACGAGGAGGTGCTCAAGACGGAGGACCGGCTGGAAGGGCTCCGCGCCTTCGCGGAGAAGCGTCCCCCTGTCTATAAAGGCCGCTGAGCCTCCCGAAAGCGACAGGGGCGGCAGGCCCGCGGTTGCCCGCGGGCCGTGCTGCCCCTGCTTGCGTCACGACTTCAGCCGGGCGTCAGGCGCTCGCGGTCTTCTCCCCGCCGATGTTCACGCCCTGCTTGTTGATGTAGCCCATCGCCTTGTCCTTGACGGTGGTGCGCAGCTCCGTGCCGCGGCTGGGGGCCAGCAGCAGGGCCACCACGCTGCCCGCGGCGGCGCCCAGCAGGAACGCCCCCAGGCCGCCCAGGCCCGCGCGCGCCGGCTTGTACGTCGTCAATCCCACATAGCGCAGCGCGTCGTCCGGGTCGAAGCGGTCCCAGGACTTCCGGGCCACCTTGCCGGCCTTGTCCGCGTACTCGGGGAGCTGGTCGAGCAACTGGTGCGCCAGGAACTGGCGGTACAGCTTGCTCCTGGCCAAAGCCTTCGCCTGCCACGTCGCCTTCTTCGCTCTGAACATGGGTCCCTCCTGGGCCGGATGCGGTTCACGGGGTGGTTCGTGGCCCGCCTGGGTGCACACCCCCCGTGCGACATGAAGGTAGGCAGGGAAGCCCCATGCGACACCCCCCGAAGCGCTCCGCCGTGGCCCCATGCGTCGTCCGCTGGACGGCACGGCTGGCGGCTGGCGCGGCAAGAAGGCAGCCAGGCCAGGGGTTTCTTGGTATGGGACGGCGGCCATGTCCTCAGATCAGAAACTGCTCGAGAAGCTCTCCCAGGTGGAGAAGGGCGGCGCGCCCAAGTACCACGCGAAGAACGCGGAGACGGGCAAGCTCTTCGCGCGCGAGCGCATCCGGTTGCTCGTGGACGCGGACTCCTTCGTGGAGGACGGCAAGCTCGCGAACAACCTGGACCCGGAGCTGCCCTCCGACGGCGTCGTCACCGGCGTCGCGCGCATCGACGGCCGCGCGGTGGCCATCATGGCCAACGACTCCACGGTGAAGGCGGGCAGTTGGGGCGCGCGCACGGTGGAGAAGATCCTCCGCATCCAGGAGACGGCGAAGGCGCTGCGCTGCCCGCTGCTCTACCTGGTGGACAGCGCGGGCGCGCGCATCACGGACCAGGTGGAGATGTTCCCCGGCCGCCGCGGCGCGGGCCGCATCTTCTACAACGAGGTCCACCTGTCGGGCTTCGTCCCGCAGATCTGCCTGCTCTTCGGCCCGTCCGCCGCGGGCGGCGCGTACATCCCCGCGTTCTGCGACCTGGTCATCATGGTGGAGGGCAACGCCTCCATGTACCTGGGCAGCCCCCGCATGGCGGAGATGGTCATCGGCGAGAAGGTCACCCTGGAGGAGATGGGCGGCGCGAAGATGCACTGCTCCGTGTCCGGCGTGGGGGACGTGCTGGTGAAGACCGAACAGGAGGCCATCGCCGCGGCGAAGCGGTACCTGGCCTTCTTCCCGGAGAACTTCTCCAAGGCCCCGCCCCAGGTGGAGGTGAAGGCGCCCAAGCACAGCGGCAAGCGCGTGGACGAGATCGTCCCGCCGGATCAGAACAAGCCGTTCGACATGCACGCCCTCATCGCGGAGCTCATCGACGAGGGAAGCTGGTTCGAGGTGAAGAAGCTCTTCGCGCAGGAGCTGATCACCGGCCTGGCGCGCATTGGCGGCCGCCCGGTGGGCATCGTCGCGAACCAGCCCAAGTACAAGGGCGGCGTGCTGTTCGTGGACAGCGCGGACAAGGCGGCCCGGTTCATCTGGTTGTGTGACGCGTTCAACATCCCGCTGCTCTACCTGGCGGACGTGCCGGGCTTCATGATCGGCACCAAGGTGGAGCGCGCGGGCATCATCCGCGCGGGCGCGAAGATGATCTCCGCGGTGTCGGAGGCCAGCGTGCCGCGCATCTGCGTGGTGGTGCGCAAGGCGTACGGCGCCGGCCTCTACGCCATGAGCGGACCCGGGTTCGCCCCGGAGGCCACGCTGGCGCTGCCCCAGGCGATGATCGCCGTGATGGGCCCGGAGGCGGCGGTGAACGCCGTCTACTTCAACAAGATCCAGGAGCTGCCGGAGGCCGAGCGGCCGGCCTTCGTCCAGAAGCTCCGCGACGAGTACAAGCAGGACGTGGACATCTTCAAGCTGGCCAGCGAGCTCATCATCGACGCCGTGGTCCCCGGCGACTCCCTGCGCGGGGAATTGATGCAGCGTTATTCACTGTATGCGGACCGGTTCCAGCCCCGTGCGGAGAAGAAGCACGGTGTCCACCCGGTCTGAAGTTCCCCACCCGTCATTCACGCTCTAGATTCCGCACCCGACCATGGACTTCGAACTTCCTGAAAGCCACCGCGCCCTGCAGGCCTCCCTCCGTGAATTCTGCGAACGCCGCGTGAAGCCATACGCGCGCGAGTGGGACAAGGACGAGAAGTTCCCCATGGAGGTGGTGAAGGAGCTGGGGCAGTTGGGCGTGCTGGGCATGCTCGTCTCCGAGGAGTACGGCGGAGCGGCCATGGACTCGCTCGCCGTGGCGGTGGCCGTGGAGGAGATCGCCCGCTACGACGGCTCGCTCGCGCTCACGGTGGCCAGCCACAACGGCCTGGGCACCAGCCACGTGCGCGTCTTTGGCAACAAGGCGCAGCACCAGCGCTACCTGCCCAAGCTCGCCTCCGGTGAGTGGCTGGGCGCGTGGGGCCTCACCGAGCCGGGATCCGGCTCGGACGCGTCCGGCATGCGCACCACCGCCGTGAGGAAGGGCGACAAGTGGGTGATCAACGGCGCGAAGATGTTCATCACCCAGGGCACGGTGGGTGACGTGTTCGTGGTGCTGGCGCTCACGTCGCCGGAGAAGCGCCAGAAGGGCATCACCGCCTTCGTGCTGGAGAAGGGCATCCCCGGCTTCAGCCAGCGCTCCATCCACGGCAAGCTGGGCATGCGCTCGTCGGACACGGCCGAGCTCATCCTGGAGAACGTGGAGGTCGGTGACGACGCCATCGTGGGCGAGGTCGACCGGGGCTTCATCGACACGCTGAAGATCCTGGACAAGGGCCGCATCACCATCGGCGCGCTGTCGGTGGGCCTCCTGCGCGGCGCGCTGGAGGAGTCGGTGGCGTACTCCAAGGACCGCACCGCGTTCGGCCAGCCCATCGGCGAGTTCCAGGGCCTGCGCTGGATGATGGCGGACATGAAGACAGAGCTGGAGGCGGCGCGGCTGCTGGTGTACCGGGCGGCGCGGCTCGCGGACGCGGGGCAGCCGTACTCGGAGGAGGCCTCCATGGCGAAGCTCTTCGCGTCGGAGGCGGCCATGCGCGGCTGCAACAAGGCCGTGCAGATCCACGGCGGCTACGGCTACACGCGCGAGTTCCCCGTGGAGCGCTACCTGCGCGACGCCAAGCTCTGTGAGATTGGCGAGGGCACGAGCGAGATCCAGCGCACCATCATCGCCCGCGAGACCTTCAAAGGGGCCTGATGGATACCGCTCGGCTGCGTGAGCTGGGGCTCCAGGTCCGTGAGGAGCCGTCCGGCGTCGAAGTGGTGTTGGACCTGGAGGCCGCGTCCCTGGTGAACCCCATCACCAGGGACTTCATCACCGACATCACCTTCCAGGTGATGGGGGACCGGCTCATCCCCATCGCGCCGCCCGCCGTGGTGGGCATGACGCCCATCCTCCTGTCCGCCATCGACGCGGCGGAGGAGATGCAAGCGCTGCTGCTGGACACCTTCAGCGACCACGTCTTCCACCTGCAGCGCCGCTCGGAGGAGCTGCAGTTGCTGGGCCTGCCCGCGGACGTGGATCCGCAGTCGCTGGAGCTGTCCACGAACGTGCGGGAGGGGCAGCTCGCGGTGAAGCTGGTGGCGGACCGGATGGGCAACTTCCGCATCGCCCAGGCCATCCGTGGCCGGGAGGAGCTGGCCACCGCCGCCGGGCACGTCATCGAGCTGTCCGAGTTCCGCGAGAAGGCCGCGCTGACGGGCTACCTGGGCGCGCTGCTCGGCGAGCCCGTGCCGCGCGCGCCGCAGGTGGCGGCCGGCGCGGAGCCGGTGCGCTTCGTGGAGATCGTGGAGAAGTTCGGACCGCAGTCGCTGGTGCCGCCGCGCAGCAGCCTGGAGCTGCTGGCGCAGTTGCAGGTGGAGGGCAAGGCCTTCCGCTTCGCCGCCGCGCGCATCGCCGGGCGCACCTTCCGGGGCCTCTTGGCGGGCACCCAGGGCAAGGTGTGGGCGGGCCGCTTCGAACTGGATGAGTTCCCCGGCGTCGTGCAACTGGTGGCGGACCTGCTGAAGGTCGCGCCGGAGGCCGTGCGACTCGTGGGCCCGGACGCACCCCAGGAGTGAGCCGCGTGGAGAAGATGACCCTGGCCGAACGGGTGCAGGCCCTGGAGGCACGCCTGGGCGTGCAGTTCTCCAAGCGCGACCTGGCCCTGGAGGCGCTGACGCACAAGACGTACGTCAACGAGAACCGCGACCAGAACCTCAAGGACAACCAGCGCCTGGAGTTCCTGGGCGACGCCGTGGTGGACCTGGCCGTGAGCCACCGGCTGATGGACCGCTGCCCCGGCGTCCCCGAGGGCGAGCTCACCAAGATGCGCGCCCGCGTCGTCCACGAGGAGGGCCTGGCCCGCGTGGCCCGGAGCCTGCGCCTGGGCGAGCTGCTCCTCCTGGGCCGGGGCGAGTCCCAGTCCGGAGGCCGCGACAAGAACTCGCTGCTCGCGGACGCGCTGGAGGCGGTGCTGGGCGCGGTGTACCTGAGCGGCGGCCTGGAGCCGGCGCTGGCCCTGGTGGACCGCGTCTTCGGGGAGCTGGTGGAGGAGGTGGCCTCCGGCGCGGGCCGCCTGGACTACAAGACGCTCCTCCAGGAACTGGCCCACGAGAAGCTCAAGCTGTCGCCGCGCTACCGGGTGGTGTCGGAGACGGGCCCGGAGCACGCCAAGGTGTTCGAGGTGGAGGTGTGCATCGGGGAGGCCGTGTACGCCCGGGCCACCGGCCGGAACAAGAAGGAGGCCGAGCAGGCAGCCGCGCGCACCACGCTGGAGCGCCTGAAGGCGGAGGCGGCTGTCGTGGCATCCCCGGCTGTCGTGGCGCCCGTCCCGGGAGGTCCTTCCCCGGACGACCCTCCGGCGTGAAAGCCCTTGGAGCGGGAGGGGGGTGGGGGGTAGGGTCCGCGCTTTCCTGCCCAGGAGGCTGTCCCGTATGCACCGTCTTCTCGGTATCACCGTGGCGCTGGCCGCCGTCGCGGCGTTGGCCGCCGAGCCCGCCGCGGGGCCCTGGACGAAGAAGGTCCAGGCCGGAAAGGACCTCTACGCGACCCTGAAGACGAGCCAGGGCGTCATCACCGTGAAGCTCTTCTCCAAGGACGCGCCCAACACGGTGGCGAACTTCGTGGGGCTGGCCACGGGGGAGAAGACCTGGACGGATCCGAAGACGGGCGAGCCCGTGAAGGGCAAGCCGCTCTACGCCGGCACCGTCTTCCACCGCGTCATCCCGGGCTTCATGATCCAGGGCGGCGACCCCACCGGCACCGGCCGGGGCGACCCGGGCTACCGCTTCGCGGACGAGTTCCAGAGCGGCCGCAGCTTCGACAAGCCGGGCCTCCTGGCCATGGCCAACGCGGGCCCCAACACCAACGGCAGCCAGTTCTTCATCACCACCGGCACGCCCGTGCACCTCACCGGCCGCCACACCATCTTCGGCGAGGTCGTCACCGGCTACGACGTGGTGGAGAAGATCGGCAACGTGCCGCGCAGCGCGCAGGACCGCCCGCAGACGCCCGTGGTCCTGGAGACGATGACGCTGAGTGAGAAGGCGCCCAGGAAGCCGGCCGCGCCCAAGCCCGCCGCCCCCAAGAGCCCCCCGCAATGAGCTTCATGGAACAGGCCCGCGCGGGCACGGAGTTGTTCGGCACCTTCCAGACCACGGAGGGGCGCATCGTCGTGCGCCTGTTCTCCAAGGAGTCGCCCAAGACGGTGGAGAACTTCGTGGGGCTGGCCACGGGGGAGAAGCCGTGGACGGACCCCATCACGTTCCAGCCCCAGCACGGCCGCCCGCTCTACGACGGGACGCTCTTCTTCCGCTGCATCAAGGACTTCATGATCCAGGGCGGGGACCCGACCAGCCGGGGCAACAACGGCCCGGGCTTCCGTTTCGAGGATGAGTTCCAGGGTGGCCGGCGTTTCGACAAGAAGGGCGTGCTGGCCATGGGCAACACCGGCCCCAACACCAACGGCAGTCAGTTCTTCATCACCGCGGCGCCGCAGCCCCACCTGGACAACCGTTACACCATCTTCGGCGAGGTGGTGGAGGGGCAGGACGTGGTGGACCGCATCGCCAACGAGCTTCCCAAGGATTCAAACGACCGTCCCCGCCGGGACGTGCGCATCCAGACGTTGACCATCTCCACGGCGCGGCCGTCTTAAGGCAGTCCGCCGCCGCCGTACCCTGGCAGTTCCCCCGGGGCCTTCCCGTCGCAGTCGGAAGGCCCACCGATCACCTCCGGAAGTATGGCCTCCCAGTCCCAGAAGAAGACCCCTCGCGCTGGCTTCGCCGCGCTCATCGGCCGGCCCAACGTGGGCAAGAGCACGCTGCTCAACGTCCTCACAGGCGAGAAGATCGCCATCGTCTCGCCGAAGCCCCAGACGACCCGCAACCGCATCCTGGGCGTGGTGACGCGCCCGGAAGGGCAGGTGGCGTTCATCGACACTCCCGGCATCCACCAGGCCAAGGGAGAGCTCAACCGCTACATGGTGGAGGCCGCCCTCTCCGCGGCCGAGGAGGTGGACCTGGTCCTCTTCCTCATCGAGCCGCCCCAGGGCGAGACGCTGGACGTGACGCCAGGCAACCGCGCCATCCTCGAGCGGCTGCAGAAGGTGGGCAAGCCCACCTTCCTGGTCATCAACAAGATCGACTCCATCCCCAAGTCGAAGCTGCTGCCGCTGATCGCGCTCTACGGCCAGGAGTTCCCCTTCGCGGAGGTGGTGCCCATCTCCGCGCGGGAGAAGGACGGCGTGGAGCACCTGTTCCAGGTCGTGCTGGGCCACCTGCCGGAGGGCGAGCCCCTCTTCGCGGAGGACATGCTCACGGATCAGCAGGAGCGCGTGCTGGTGGCGGAGTACATCCGCGAGCAGGTGCTGCGGCACTGCCGCCAGGAGATCCCGTACTCCACCGCGGTGCTGGTGGACGTGTTCGACGAGTCCGAGCGCGAGCCGCGCCCGGGCACGCCCCCCGGCCAGTTGGGCGGCCTCATCCGCATCGCGGCGTCCATCTACGTGGAGCGCGACAGCCAGAAGGCCATCCTGATTGGCAAGCAGGGGCAGATGCTGAAGCTCATCGGCACGGACGCGCGCAAGTCCGTGCAGCGCCTGCTGGGCGCGCACGTGTACCTGGACCTGCGCGTGCGCGTGGAGGCCCGCTGGAGCGAGCGCGCCGCGGGCCTGAGGAAGCTGGGTTACGAGTGATGTCGCCGCTGAAGTCCGTGCCGCAGACGTCGTTGCCTTCGAAGTCGTCGTCGCCGTCGAAAGAGACTCCATGAAGCCGCTGGTCGCCATTGTCGGTCGCCCCAACGTGGGCAAGAGCACGCTGTTCAACCGCCTGGTGGGCCGGCGCATCGCGCTCGTCGAGGACCAGCCCGGCGTCACCCGCGACCGGCACTACGCCGACGCGGAGTGGGAGGGCCGCGCCTTCACCCTCATCGACACGGGCGGCTTCGTCCCCGGTGAGAAGGACACGCTGCTCAAGCAGGTGCGCGAGCAGGCGCAGTTCGCCGTGGAGGAGTGCGACGTCATCATCTTCGTGGTGGACGCCCGCGCGGGCATGACGACCGCGGACGAGGCCGTCGCCAACTACCTGCGCAAGGCGGGCAAGCCCGTCGTCGTGGCGGCCAACAAGCTGGACAACGAGTCCGGGCAGATGCAGTCGCTGGCCGGCGAGTTCTTCCGCCTGGGCCTGGGCGACGTGAACGCCATGTCCGCCGAGCACAACCTGGGCATGGGCAGCCTGATGGACTCCGTGGTGTCCAAGCTCCCGGAGAAGCAGGAGGGCGAGGACTCCGAGGCGCCGCCGGACGACGGGAAGATCCGCGTGGCCATCATCGGCCGGCCCAACGTGGGCAAGAGCACGCTGGTCAACGCCATCCTCAAGGAGAAGCGCGTCGTCACCAGCGACGTCGCCGGCACCACGCGTGACCCCATCGACTCGGAGGTCACGTACAAGGGCAACCCGCTCATCCTCACGGACACCGCGGGCATCCGGCGCAAGAAGACCATCGCGCACCAGGTGGAGCAGTACTCCGTCATCGCGGCGCTGAAGGTCCTGGAGCGCAGCGACGTGGCGGTGCTGCTGATGGACGCCACCGAGCCCGCGGTGGATCAGGACGCGAAGCTCGCGGGCCTGTCCATGGACCGGGGCCGCGCGCTGGTCATCGTGGTGAACAAGTGGGACCTCATCGCGGAGGACAAGCGCCGCCAGGAGGCCTTCCGCGAGGACCTCAAGATCGCCCTCAAGTTCGTGGGCTACGCGCCGGTCATCTTCACGTCCGCCCTGCACGGCTCCAAGGTGGAGAAGGTCGTGGACGTGGCGGTGGAGCTGGCCAAGCAGTTCCGCTTCCGGGCGCCCACCCCCCAGCTCAACAAGCTGCTGGACTACATGGTGGACAACAACCCGGCGCCCATCGTGAAGAGCAAGCCGCTGCGCCTGTACTACATCGCCCAGGTGGCGGCGGCCCCGCCGACCTTCACCCTCACCTGCAACGAACCGCAGGGCGTGCCGGACATGTACAAGCGGTACATCACCAACCAGATCCGCAAGACGTTCGATTTGCGGGTCCCCATCCGCCTGCTCTTCCGCGAGCGGCCAGGCAAGGCCAAGCGCGAAGCCCGCAAGAACCCGCACCTGGCGGGGAAGGGCGGCAAGGGTGGGAAGCGCGCGGGGCGTGACTGACCGCGCTCGCGCGTTGACACTCCCAGCGGGCGCTCTTTACAGTGCGCCGCTTTCCCAGCAGAGCGAAGAGCACCGTCGAGCCGGAGAGAGGTCCCTTCATCGTGGCCCAGCAGAAGACCGAGAAGATTCGCCAGCAGGAGCTTCGTCAGCCGGACGCCTTCCAGAAGGTGGGCGCGGACGCGCGGGACTGGCTGATGCAGCGCCAGAAGTTCCTCGCCATCGGCGCGGGCGTGCTGGTGCTGGGCGCGGTGGGCGTGGCCATCGCCAGTGAAGTGTCCAAGCGCGGCGAGGAGCAGGCCGCCATGGCCCTGGGCCAGGCCCTCACCGTCCTGGACCGCCCCGTGACGGGCGTGGACCCGGTGGACCCCTCCGCCTCGGAGCCCCCGTTCCCCACGGTGCAGGCCCGCGACGAGGAGGTCGTGAAGCAGCTTGCCGCCTTCCGCAAGGAGCACGGCGGCACCCGCTCGGCGACCACGGCCGCCCTGCCGCAGGCCAAGGCCGAGTTCCGGCTGGGCAAGAACGACGACGCCCTGGCGTCTCTGGACGTCTTCCTCAAGGGCGCCCCGGAGAACGACGCCCTGCGCGCGAGCGCGCTGGAGGGCCAGGGCTACGCCTACGAGGCCAAGGGCGACTACGCCCAGGCCATCACCTCCTTCGAGGCGATGGAGAAGGCGGACACCGGCGAGTACCTGGTCGGCATGGGCGCGTACCACAAGGCGCGCATGCTCATCCTCCAGGGCAAGAAGGACGAGGCCGCGCAGGTGCTGTCCAAGATCCCCACGGACCACCCGAACAGCGCCGCGGCCCGTCAGGCCACCGAGCGCATGGCGGTGCTGGCCGCGGAGGGCGTGAAGGTGCCCACGCCGGCGCCGCCCGCCGCGACGGACACGGACGCGGGGCAGCCGTAGCGCGCTCATGACCATGCGGCTTGCTCGGTGGAAGCGGTGGGTGGGAATGGCGGCCGGGGCAGGGCTCCTGGCCGGGTGCGCGACGGCGCCGCTGTACGGCAACCCGGAGCTGCCCGCGGCGCCCCGTCAGCCGCCGGTGGATTACTTCCGGGTGGACTGGTGGACGGGGCTCGTCGACAAGGTCCCGCTGCTGGAGTACTCGCCGCGCGAGCCCGCCTCCCCGGTGTACGACCCGGAGAGCCGGAACGTCATCGTGCAGACGCGCGACGGCTACGTCCGCGCGGTGGGGCCGGACGGGAAGGTGTCCTGGTCCCTGCGCACCGGAGCCCGGGCGCTCGCGGGCGGCCTGGTCAGCGAGGGCGTCGTCTACGTGCCGGGCGGTGACGGCGTGCTGTACGCGCTGGACGGACGCACCGGCGCGGTGAAGTGGAAGTACGCCACCAACGAGTCCCTGGCCACGGTGCCGGTGCTCGCGGACGGCCTGGTGCTGGTGTCCACGGACACCGACACGGTGTTCGCGGTGAAGGCCACGGACGGCACGTGGGTGTGGCAGTACCGGCGTGACCCGCCGTCCGGCTTCACCATCCGGGGCGCCTCCGCGCCGAGGGTGGACCAGGACACCGCGTACGTCGGCTTCTCCGACGGCTTCCTCGTCGCCCTCAAGGTGGAGGACGGCGCCGTCGTCTGGGAGAAGTCCCTGTCGGGCGCGGGCACGGAGTTCCTGGACGTGGACACCACGCCCGCCATCGACTCGGCGGGGCGGCTGTATGTCGCGTCGTACAAGAACGGCCTGTACGCCCTGGAGGCGGACTCCGGCGCCGTCATCTGGAACACCAGCGTGGGCGGCCTGACGTCGCTGCTGTCGCGCGGCGAGGTGCTGTTCGCCACCGGTGACGGCCGCGTGGACGCCTACCTGGGGGAGACGGGGAAGCTCATCTGGTCGCTCCCCCTCAAGGACAGGACGGCGCTCGCTCCGGTGTTGGCCCGGGGGATGCTCCTGGTGCCCAACGAGCGTGCATTGCTGTTCGTGGACCCGACGACGGGCAGGTCGCGCATGGCGTGGAACCCGGGCGTGGGCATCACCGCGCCGCCGTTCGTGGTGGGCTCGCGGGTGTACGTGCTGTCCAACAACGCGTACCTGTACGCGCTGGACCTGAACGACGTGAAGAAGGGGCCGCGCGGGTGACGCGCGCCGTGCCCCGGACGGTTCGGGTGGTGGCCGCGCTGATTCCCCGGCCCGGTCCGGAAGACGGCGGGCCGCGGTACCTGGTTCAGCAGCGCCTCCCCGGTGGGAGCCGCGCGCTCCTCTGGGAGTTCCCCGGCGGCAAGGTGGAGGCGGGCGAGACGGACGAAGCCGCCCTCGCGCGCGAGTGCCGCGAGGAGCTGGACGTGGAGCTGTCGGTGGGCCGCCGCCTGTGGGAGGGCCGGCACACGTACCCGGACCTCACGGTGGAGCTGGTGCTGTTCGCGGCCACGCTGGTGTCCGGTGAGCCCAAGCCGCTGGGCGCGCACCAGCTCGCGTTCCACACGCCCACGGAGATGCAGGCGCTGCCGTTCTGCGAGGCGGACGTGCCGCTCCTGGACGACCTGCTGGCGGGAAGGCTGGGTGCGCTCGATTGATGCTGCTGCACACGTTCCAGCTCATCCCCGGCGTGGGGCCGTGGCGCGAGAAGGACCTGTGGTCCAAGGGCATCCGGACCTGGGATGACTTTCCGGACGGCGGCATCGTCATCAGCCGCAAGGCGGACACGGTGGCCCGCGAGCGCATCGCGGAGGCGCGGGCGGCGCTGGCCCGGCGCGACTTGAAGGACCTGGCGCGCATGGTGCCGCCGCGCGAGCACTGGCGCCTGTTCCCGGAGTTCCAGGACGACGCCGTCTACTTCGACATCGAGACGGACGGCAGCAAGACGCAGGTGCCCACGGTGGTGAGCCTGTTCGACGCCGCGGGGCTGCACGTCTTCATCCAGGGCCGGAACATGGACGCGCTGCCGGAGGCCCTGGCGAAGCGGCGGCTGTGGGTGACGTTCAACGGCTCGTGCTTCGACGTGCCGGTGCTGAGGGACTACTTCGGCGAGAAGAACTTCCCGGTGCCGGAGGCGCACATCGACCTGCGCTTCGTCACGCGGCGGCTGGGGATGGGCGGCGGGCTGAAGGAGATCGAGGACAAGCTGGGCGTGGGCCGGCCGCCGCACCTGAAGGGCGTCAACGGCTACGACGCCGTGCTGCTGTGGCGCGCGTACCTGCGGCGCGGCGACGTGGAGGCCCTGCGCTACCTGGTCGAGTACAACCTCTATGACTCGTTCCAGCTCCGGTCGCTGATGGACCTCACGTACAACAAGGGCGCGGACGACCTGAACCTGGACGTCCCCCGGCTGAAGGTCTTCGAGCGCGGGGACCTGCTGTACGACGTGAGCCGGCTGCTCCTGGAGCTGGGCCCCACCGAGCGCGACGTGGACACGCTCGCGCGCGTGCGGGCCATGGAGCAGGATTCCTGAGCGGCCAGGTCGTGCCTTGGATTGGCCGGCCGAGGCCCGGCACGCCGTGGGGCATTCCCAGCCGCCGCGTGGCGCTCACCCGCGTCACGACGCTGCCGGTGACGGACGCGGAGTGGGCGGGCGACGGCTTCGTGCTGCCTCCCACGGGCTCGGGCTCGAGCGCCGCGGTGGGGCTGGCCTTGGGGACGCGGCGCCTGGCCGTGCTCGAGGCGCGGGAGTCCTGGCCTCCGGGGCGCGCGCTGGAGCTGCCTCGGGCCACGGGGCTCGTGGCGCTGCATCCGTCGCTCCGGTGCGCGGCGGTGCTGGGGCCTGGGCGCATCGAGGTGGTGGGCCGGGCGCCGGAGGGCGGTCCGGTGGAGACGCCCGCGCGGGCCTGGACGCGGCACACGCAGGCCCTGGGGTTCGACGTCACCGGCGAGGGCCTCTGGGCAAGCGGTCTCCAGGACGGCCGGGCGGCGGTGCGCGTCCTGGATGCCCGAACGTTATCGGACGTGGCGGGGACGGAGGCGGGGCTCCAACTCGACACGCCGGCGCTGGGCGAGGACGACCTGGACGGGCTGCACGAATGGATGCCGCATCCGCGCCTGCCGGTGATGGGCGTGTCG
This sequence comes from Corallococcus sp. AS-1-12, assembly GCF_020036995.1. NCBI lineage: Bacteria > Pseudomonadati > Myxococcota > Myxococcia > Myxococcales > Myxococcaceae > Corallococcus > Corallococcus sp. AS-1-12. The sequence continues at coordinate 573,931 of NZ_JAIQDD010000001.1, forward strand.
GTGAGCCTGGGCCAGGAGGGCACGTGGCTCACGTTCGTGGAGCGTGGGGACACGGGGCTCGTGCGTGGCGCGGCGGTGGCTTCGGTGGAGGCGCCGTTCTATCCGGCGGGGTTCCTTCCGGACGGCTCGGGCTTCATCGGCGTGGGCGGCACCTGGGTGCGGCGCTGGACGTACCCGGAGGCCACGCTGGCGGCGGAGTTCCTGCTGCCGGAACAGGGCACGCTCGCCACGGGGTACACCGGCCTGGTGATGGCGCACGCGGTGCTGGTGGCGGTGGAGGACCTGTTGGAGGCGGGGGAGTGGTACCTGCTTCAACTGGACCCGCTCACGTTGCGGCCCGTGTGCGCGTGGGAGCTGCCGCTGTCCACGGAGGCTGTCACGTCGGTGCACCTGCTGCCTGGCGGTTTCCTCCTGTCGCCGGAGGATGGCCAGCTCTGGCGCCTGCCGGACGAGGTCCTCTCCGAGCGGTGAACACAGACGGCGCGGATTGTTCACGCGCGCGTGGAATGGCTCGGAGGCCTGTCTGTAAGGTCCGGGACCATGAGTGATCCGAATTTCGTGAACCCGGCCCCTGGAGGAAACCCACCGCCGCCGGAGGCAGAACCGCCGAAGGCTCCGTCGCGGGGCAAGGTCCTGGGCATCCTGGTCGCGCTGATGGTCGTGGGGGTGGTGGGTTCGTACTTCGGCTTGAGGCGCCAGTCGGAGGCGCCGCCGGTGGTGACGGCGCCGCCCGTGGTGGACGCGGGCGTGGCGGAGGTGCCCGCGGAGGTGTCGCTGCCGGAGAGCGACGGACGCATCCGCGACCTGGTGGGCAAGCTGTCGGTGGACCCGGAGCTGGCGAAGTGGCTCCAGGAGCGCGACCTGGCGCGCCGGTTCACCGCGTCCGTGAGCAACATCGCGGACGGTGAGAGCCCCCGGGCGTCGCTGTCGTTCATGGCGCCCGTGGGGGCGTTCCAGGTGGGCGCGGCCGGGGCGAACGGGCGCTCGGAGATCGCGCCGCAGAGCTACGCGCGCTACGACCTGGTGGCCCGGGTGCTGGGGTCGCTGGACGCGTCCGGCGCGGCGATGGTGTACCGGGAGCTGAAGCCGGTCATCGACCAGGCGTACCGGGAGATCGCGCCGCCGGACCAGGGCTTCGAGACGGCGTTCGGCCGGGCCATCCAGCACCTGCTGGCGGTGCCGGTGCCGAAGGGGCCGGTGGAGGTGGAGCCCCAGGGCGCGCTGTATGTCTACGCGTCGCCGGAGCTGGAGGGGCTGAGCAAGGCCCAGAAGCACCTGTTGCGGATGGGCCCGGGGAACATGCGGCTCATCCAGGCGAAGCTGCGGGAGCTGCGCACGGCGCTGAACCTGCCGACCCCGGCGCCGGCCACGCCCGAGCCGTTGCCGGATCAGGCGCCGGGGCAGTCAGAAACCCAGGAATGACGGCTACTTGGACCGCTTCTTGCCGCCCTTGGCGGGCGGCGGAGGCGGCTTGGGCTTTTCCTTGTCGCCGATGATCTGGAACGAGGCCCGGAGGTCCTCGACGTCGCGGCCGCGCGAGTCCTGGAACGACGAGCCGGTCTGCGAGTCGACGACCAGGGTGTACGAGTAGCCGGTCTTGAGGGGCTGCGGCAGGTGGATGCGGTACACGAGGCCGTCATCGGCCTCGGACACGGAGTCGTCGGAGACCATGGCCCGGTCGGCTTCGTCCATGAGCCGGACGCGGTAGTTCTTGAGGCCCAGGGTGCTGCGCAGCTCCAGGTCGGAGGTGGGCTCCACGAGCGGTTTTTCCTCCAGGGCCAGGGGGATGAGCGCGGAGCCGCCATCCGGCGCCTGGTACTGGAGCGTGAAGACCACGGCCTCGGGGCCCGAGTCCGGGGCCGCCGTGGCGCCGGTGACGCCGCCATCCACGGGGGCCTGGGACGTCTTTTCAGGACAGCCCGTGAGCAGGGCCGCGGTGAGGCCGCACAGCGCGGCGAGTCCGGTTCGTCGGAAGAGGCGCATGGGGCGGCAAGGTACGTTCCGGACCCGGACTCGGGAAGCACGAGATTCCACGGCGTGGCGGCCGAAGGTTGGTGGCCGACGGGCCGGGGATGGGCCGGTTGCGCGGACGTCCAGGGAGGACTTGGGTGGCCGGGGAAGCGCCTGGAATCCTTGGGGAACCCCTGGTCGAAACGTCTGATAAGAAGCGTTATGTAAACTGAGCCTCTGGGTTCCTGGGTGGGGTTCATCGAGGCCCATCCCCTCCCTGGCGCCGTGGCACCATCCGCCGCGATTCCGTCGGTTCCGGTTCATCACGAGGCTCCCGCGGCGCATGGACTCAACGCATTCCCACGACGTCGCCCGGGGCTCGCTTGGTGAGATCGCGCGGGTCTTCCTCCGGCTGGGGCTGACGGCGTTCGGGGGCCCTGCTGCCCACATCGCCATGATGGAAGACGAGGTCGTCCGGCGCCGCCGCTGGCTGCCCCGTGAGGAGTTCCTCGACTTGCTGGGCGCCACGAACCTCATCCCCGGTCCCAACTCCACCGAACTGGCCATCCACCTGGGCCACCGGCGTGCGGGCTGGCCAGGGCTCATCGTCGCCGGCGTGTGCTTCATCGTCCCGGCGATGCTCCTGACGCTCGCGGCGGCATGGGCCTACGTGCGTTTTGGCACCCTGCCGCAAGTCGACGCCCTGTTGTACGGCGTGAAGCCCGTCATCCTGGCCGTGGTCCTCCAGGCCCTTTGGGGACTCGGCAAGACGGCCCTGACGACGCGCCCCCGGGTCGCCGTGGCCATTGCCGCGACCGTGGCGAGCGCCCTTGGCGCCAACGAGCTGCTCATCCTGGCCCTGGCCGGTGGCGCCCTGGCGGCCTGGACCCATTTTCGGTCGTCCCCCGCGTCCAGGTCGACGGTCGCGCTGACGCCGTTCGCCCTCCACGGCGTCACGGCCATGGCTGCCACGGCCGCCGTGCCGTTCAGCCTTGGCGGCCTCTTCCTGTTCTTCCTCAAGGTCGGCAGCGTCCTGTTCGGCAGCGGCTACGTCCTGCTGGCCTTCCTCCGGGCGGACCTCGTGGAACGCTGGGGCTGGCTCACCGAGGCCCAGCTCCTGGACGCGGTGGCCGTGGGCCAGTTCACGCCGGGCCCGGTCTTCACCACCGCGACCTTCATCGGCTACCTGGTGGGTGGAACCCCCGGCGCCGGTCTCGCGACGCTGGGCATCTTCCTGCCCGCCTTCGTCTTCGTGGCGCTCAGCGGCCCTCTGATTCCCAGGCTTCGCCGGTCGCGGACCGCGGGCGCGGTGCTCGACGGCGTCAACGCGGCCTCGCTGGCGCTCATGGCCGTGGTGACGTGGCAACTGGGACGCGCGGCCCTGGTGGATGGCTGGACGGTGGCCCTGGCCGTGGCCGGAGCCGCGTTGCTGCTCCGCTGGCGGGTCAACTCGGCCTGGCTGGTGCTGGGCGGTGCTGTCGCCGGGCTGTTGCGGTCCTTGTTGTGAAGCGATGGCCCAACCGGCGCCGTTTTTCCTGCTAAGAATTGGGCCCTCCGGATGTTTGCCTTTCCCATTCCTGATGGAAGGGCATCCACCTGGGGGTCGCAGTGCACACGAACGGAGCAAACATGCCCAAGCTGATGAAGTCTCTGCTGGCTGTTTCGGCGGTCCTCACCCTCGCACCCACCGCGGCCCTGGCCCTGCCGCCGCAGTGCGATGACATCTGTTGGGACAAGACCTGCGATTACCCGTGTGCCTTCCACAACCGGTGGGCCACGTGCGCGGACTGGAACATCGTCGAGTGCGCCTCGGGTGTCGTCGCCCCCACCGAGCCCTCGGCGTCGGTGATGCCGGACGAAGCGCTCCCGTCCGATGACGTCCCGCAGGTGTGCAGCGAAGAGCACCCGGACGCCAGCGCGGAAAGCTGAATCGCGGACCGGGCGTCGGCTGGGGGCCCGGGCTTGAACGAGGCCCTCAGTCCTCCCACACGCCCGGGGCGCTCCGGAGGGCTTCCGAGAGTGACTCCCGAGCCCGCCGGAGGGCCGCGTCCGCGCGCCGGGTGGCGGCGGACAGCAGCCATACCGGTGGGCCGCCCGGGAGCTTCTCCTCCAGCACCAGTCGCGGGTCCCCCTCGGCGAGCAGCGCCGGGAGCACGCTCCGCCCCAGGCCCGCGACGCAAGCGTCCCTGATGCCGAGCAGCGTGTCGCACTCCACGAGGGCCTCCGCGTCCTCGGGGACCGCCTTCCACCAGCGCATGGAGGATCGGGTGCGCAGGTTCCCGGATGGCAGGACCCAGGCCGCCGGGGCCGGCCTGGCGGCCCGCGCCCGGAATACTCCGAGCCGCAGCCTCCCGAGTTGCTGGCCCCGCAGCGCCCCGCCCGGCGTGTGACTCGGACGCAAGGCCAGGTCCGTCACCCCGGGCTCCAGCGCCAGCTCGCTCTCGGAGATGCGCACCTGGACCCGCTGTGTGAAGCCGCACGTGCGCAGCGCGCCGAACAGCAGGGATGCCAGCACTTCGTTCGTGGTGATGACGATCTGGCCTGCGCGCGCCCGGCGCTGCTCCTCGATGAGTCCCCCCACATCCACGGCAAGGGGGCGCATGCGGCCCGCGCGCTCGGCGATGGCGAGCCCGAGCGGCGTCGGGCGCAGCGTCGCCCCACGCAGGAAGAGCGGCACCCCGAGCGCGCGCTCGAGGGCGTCCACACGCCGCGAGATGGACGAGTGGCGCAGCGAGAGCTCGCGCGCCGCGCCCACGACGCTCCCCGTGCGCACCAGCGCCTCCACCGTCTGCAGGTCGTCCCAGGCGATGTGCATGAACGCACATGCTGTGCGCGTCTACGCGAGTCGTCAACGCAGGGGGCTGGGGCTATCTCTCCGGGCGTGGCAATGACCGTCACCAGGAGCTGGCCATGAAGCCCCCCAGAAACGAGAACGAGACGCCCTCTGACGCGCAGGCGCTGTGTGATCCCGAGACCGGGGCATGCGCGCTCCCCGGCGCGGCCCCGAAGAGGGCCGGGCCGAACGCGGAGGGGCCCGTGGGAGAGGTGATCTATGTGGGGGACCCGATGTGCTCCTGGTGCTGGGGAGGCTCGCCCGGCCTTCTCCAACTGGAGGCGGAGGCAAACCGCAGGGGCATCCCCTTCCGCGTCCTGGTGGGCGGGCTCCGTGCGGGAGGCGGGGATCCCTGGAACGAGCGGTTCAAGGGCTTCCTGCGCCACCATTGGGAAGAGGTTGCCGCGCGCACTGGCCAGCCGTTCTCCACCCGGTTCCTCGACCGGGCGGCGTTCAACTACGATACGGAGCCTGCGTGCCGCGCGTTCCTCGTCATGCGCGAGATGCTCGCGGAGTTACCGGGACCCGAGACGCGAGTGTACGAGGTGTTTGCCGCCATCCAGCGGAAGTTCTACGCCCAGGCGGAGGACCCGACCGTGGCGCCCTTCTACGAAAGCATCTGCGCCGCGCACGGCCTCGACTTCAGGGCGTTCCTGAACCGGTTCGACCACGCGGACGCGAAGCGGGCGACGGCGAACGAGTTCCAGGCGGTCAGGGCCCTGGGCGTGAGCGGGTTTCCCACCGTGCTCTACCGTGGCGGCGCCGGCCTCGAAGTGCTCGCGAGCGGCTTCGCGACCGGACCGCGCATGGTCGAAGCGCTCGCTCGGGCGACGAAACGGTCCGAGGCGTGAAGCTCGGTCGCCGCGCCTGGCTGCTCCCCTTCTCCGAAGCCGCGACATTGCCGGTCACGAAGCTGCCCTGGCTGCGTTGAGGGCGACCCAACAGGGTGGATCCGCACTGCTTGGTGACGGGACATGTCTCACGGTGTTTCACCGGGTCATGTAAAATCCTGAAAACGGCCTAGCTCCGCTAAACGCCTGATTCTCTTAGGACGGGCGTGGCGCCGGTTGGAGGATTCTTGCTGCCCCCCGTCCACCAGCTCGTCGAGCGACGAGCGACCGAACTTTCCTCCCAGATCGCCGTCGCCTCCCGGGCCCGCTCGCTCACCCATGCCGCGCTGAATTCCCAGGCGAACCGCTTGGCTCATGCGCTGATCGCCCGGGGCGCCGGACCGGATGTCCTCGTCGGCGTCTGCCTTCCGCGAAGCGCGGAGCTGGTCGCGTCCGTGCTGGGCGTCCTCAAGGCCGGAGCGGCCTGGCTTCCCCTGGATCCGTCCTCCCCTCCTGAACGCCTGCGCTACATGGCCGTCTCCGCGGGGGCCCGGTTCGTCATCGGCACGGGGCCGGTCGTGGAGCGGCTCGCGGCGGACGGCCTCCAGGTCCTGGCTCCGGGGGCCGTGGCGCTCCAGGCGTTCCCGGACGTGAACCCGGGCGTCGCCGTTCAGCCGGATCACCTCGCGTATGTGATCCACACCTCGGGCTCCACCGGGCTGCCCAAGGGCGTGATGATCAGCCACCGGGCGCTGTCCGCCTTCACCGGGTACCACCTCGGCGCGTCCGGCCTGTCGCCCGCGGATCGCGTTGGTGTGGTGGCCTCGGCCGGCTTCGACGCGTTCGTCATGACGCTCCTGCCGTCGCTGGCCGCGGGGGCCCGGCTGGAGCTGCCGCCCGACGAGGAGACCCGCCTGTCTCCCCAGCGGCTGCAGGACTGGCTCCTGGCGCGGGACATCACCTGCGTCTTCCTTCCCACGCCGCTGGCCGAGCGCGTCCTCCCGCTGTCCTGGCCCGAGTCCTGCGCCCTGCGACTGATCCTCACTGGCGGCGACCGGCTGCACCTGCACCCCGGGCCCGGGCTGCCGTTCCAACTCGTGAACGGCTACGGCCCCGCCGAGTGCACCATCTACAGCACGTCCGGTGTCGTCCCTCCCGGTGACGCATCGGCCGTTGAACGGCTGCCATCCATCGGCCGGCCCATCGGCGGCGTGGAGGTGCACGTCCTCGGCCCGGACCTGACACCCATGGCGGATGGCGAGACCGGGGAGCTGTTCATCGGCGGCCCCGGATTGGCTCGCGGTTACGTGGGCACGCCGGACCTGACCGCGGACCGGTTCATTCCGGATCCCTTCTCCCGGTTCGGCGGCGAACGGCTGTACCGCACGGGCGACCTGGGCCGCCGGCTGCCGGATGGCTTGCTGGAGTTCCATGGCCGCTCCGACCGGCAGGTGAAGGTCCGAGGCATCCGCATCGAGCCCGCGGAGATCACCGCCGCGCTGCTGACCCATCCGCACGTCGGGGCCGCGCACGTCCTCGCGCGGAGCACCGATGGGACCGAAGGCCAGGACGTCTTCTTCGTGGCGTGGTTCGCGCCCAAGGACGCTCGGGCCGTCCCCGGAACGGAGCAGCTCCGCGAGCACCTCCGGGCCTGGCTCCCCGAGGCCATGCTCCCCCGGACCTTCATCGTCGTGGACGCCCTACCCCTGGGCCCCACCGGCAAGGTCGACCTCCAGGCGCTTCCCACGCCCGACGCCCACGCGACCCGCAGCAGCGCGTACGTCGCGCCCCGCTCGGAGCTGGAGCATGGACTCGTGCAAGTGTGGCAGGAGGAGCTGCGCCTGGAGCGGATCGGCATCGAGGACGACTTCTTCGAACTCGGTGGCCACTCGCTGCTGGCCACGCGGATCACCGCCCGGGTCGCGGAGGTGCTGGGGCTCCCGCTGTCGCTGACGGAGCTCTTCGCGCACCGCCGGATCTCCCAACTGGCGAACGTGCTGGAGCCGCGCCGGGCCGCTCCCGCGCAGAATGCACTGCCGCCCGTGATCCGCGTCGCGGACCCTGAACGGGCACCGCTGTCCGTGCAGCAGGAGCAGGTCTGGTTCCTCCAGAAGCTGTCCCCCGGCAGCATCTCCTACCAGGCGCAGACGACGCTCCGCGTGTTGGGTGGGCTGGACCTGGCGGTGCTCGAACGCGCGCTGACGGAGATCACCCGGCGCCACGAGCTGCTGCGGACGACCTACGAGGAGATCGACGGCCGACCGTGGCAGCGCGTCCTCCCTGTGACTCCAGTGCAGGTCCCGCTGATCGACCTGTCCGGGCTGCCCTCGGCCGAGCGGGAACATCGGCGTGAAGAGGCCCTGCGCCAGGAGCTGCGGCGACCCCTGTCCCTCTTCGAACCGCCGCTCGCGCGCTGGACCGTCGTCCGTCTGGCTCCGGATGATCACGAGCTGGTCCTCGTGGAGCACCACGTCGTCCACGACGGCGTGTCCTTCTCCGTGCTGATGCGGGAGCTGGACGCGCTCTACAACGCGTATCTGCGCGGTGCGTCCTCGCCGCTCCCGGAGCTCCCGGTGCAGTACCGCGACTTCGCGGCGTGGCAGCGCGAAGCGCTCGACGGGCCTGCGATGAAGGCCCAGCTCGACTTCTGGCGGAAGCGGCTGGCGGGGGCTCCGGAGGTCCTGCCGCTGCGCACCGACCATCCGCGCCCCCGCGTGCAGACCTTCAACGGCGACCTGCTCCGGTTGGAGCTGCCGCCCGCCCTGCCCGGCGCCCTGCGCGCGTTCTGCCAGCGGGAGGGCGTGACGCTCTTCAACGCCCTCTTCGCCGCCTTCGCCACGTTGCTGCATCGCTACACCGGCGAGCAGGACCTGTGCATCGGTTCGGCGTTCGCGGCCCGGGCGGGTGTCCGGAACATCGAGAACGTCGTCGGCATGTTCGTCAACGCCGTGGTCCTCCGGTGTGACGTCTCCGGCGCGCCGTCGTTCCGCGAGCTGGTCCGCCAGGTGCGGGACCTCACCGTGGCGGCGGCCGAGCATCAGACGTATCCGTTCCTCAAGCTGATCGAAGCCCTGGGCGTGAAGCGCGACCCCAGCCGCAATCCGCTCGTGCAGGCCATGTTCAGCTTTCACGACTCCGCCGTGCGCAGCCCCCGGCTGGGGGATGCGTCGTGCACCATCTTCGAGCGGGGCAACGGTTCGTCGAAGGTCGACCTGGACGTCGTCGCCATTCCGCACGCGGGCCGGTACCTGGGCGACAAGGAGCGCGGCGACGCGCGCATCTCGCTCATCTGGGAGTACAACCGGGACCTGTTCGACCGCTCGACCATGGAGCGGATGGCCGCGCACTTCCTCCGGTTGCTCGAGGCCGCGGTGGCCAGCCCCGGGATGCCGGTGTCGCGACTGCCGATGCTCTCGGACGCGGAGCGACAAGGCCTCCTGGCGAACGGCTCCGCGAAGCCCGTCAGCGCGGATCCGCCCGTGCCTCAGCAGGTCCTGGCGCAGGCCTCGCGAACCCCTGACGCCGTGGCCGTGCGCGATGAGGCAGGCACCCTCACCTACGCGGAGTGGGTCCGGCGCGCGACGCTGCTCGCGGAGCATCTGCATGCGCGTGGCGCGAGCGCGGAGTCGATCATCGGCGTCTGCGCGCCTCGCGGCGCCGACCTGGTGACAGCCGAGCTGGGCGTGATGCTGACCGGTGCGGCCTTCCTGCCCCTGGATCCGGAGCATCCCGCCGAGCGGATCGCGCTCATCCTCGGTGACGCTGGCGTGCGCCAGGTGGTCACCACGGGGCCGCTCGCGGAGCGACTCCCCGCCACGGTGGAGCGCGTGCGCATCGAGTCCTTCCAGGGCCCCGGCACGTCCCGGGGAGGTCTGCCCGCTGAGGTGAGGCCCGGACAGCGGGCGTACGTCATGTACACCTCGGGCTCCACGGGTGTGCCCAAGGGCGTGGTGGTGGAGCACGGCGCACTGGCCCACCTCGTCGGGTGGCACCGGCGCGAGTTCGGACTGACGGCGAACAGCCGCACCACGCTGCTCTACTCGCCCGCGTTCGATCCGTCCGTCGCGGAGCTGTGGCCTGCCCTCACCGCGGGCGCGACGTTGCATGTCCCCGGACAGGACGTGCGCCTGTCCCCGGAGCGGCTCCAGGCGTGGCTCCTCTCCGAGCGGATCACCTTCACGGACCTGCCCACCGCCCTGGCGGAGCGGCTCCTGGCCCTGCCATGGCCGGCGTCGTGCGAACTGCGCACGGTGCTCGCGGGAGGTGATCGGCTCCACGCGCGTCCCGTGCCCGGGTTGCCGTGGCGGCTGTTCAATCAGTACGGCCCCACCGAGACGACCGTGACGGCCACCTCCGGCGAAGTGCTGCCCTCGGAGCCCGGCGAGTCTCTGCCCTCCATCGGCCAGCCCATCGACGGGACCACGGCCTACGTCCTGGACGCGGAGCTGCAACCCGTCCCCACGGGCGTCATGGGAGAGCTCTTCATCGGCGGGGCCGGTGTGGCGCGCGGCTACCTGAACCGGCCGGGGTTCACCGCCGCGAGCTTCCTCCCCGACCCCTACGCGGCACACCCGGGCGCGCGCATGTACCGCACGGGCGACCGGGTCCTGCTCCGTCCGGACGGGAGGCTCGAGTTCCTGGGGCGCATGGACGCGCAGCTCAAGATCCGGGGCTTCCGCGTGGAGCTCGCGGAGGTCGCGGTCCGCCTTCGCACGCATCCGGGGCTCGCGCAGGCGCACGTTCGCGCGTGGAGCCCTCCCGGTGGCGCACCCCAACTGGTCGGCTACCTGGTGCCCCACGCGGGTCAGCCCCTGCCCACACCGGCGCGGCTGCGTGAGCACCTGTCTCGCGAGCTGCCGGCGTACATGATCCCTGCCGCCTACGTGGAGCTGAAGGCGCTGCCCCTCACCCACGGCGGCAAGGTGGATGAACGGGCGCTGCCCGAACCCATGCCCGGCACCCAGGCGCCTCGGATCCCGCTCGCGAACGAGCACGAACGGCGGATCGCCGGCATCTGGTGCGAGACGCTGCGCCTGGAGCACGTGGGCGCGGAGGACAACTTCTTCGACCTCGGGGGCCACTCGCTGCTGCTGGCCCAGGTGCAGTACCTGCTGAAGCACCGCATGGGCCATGACGTGCCCATGGTGACGCTGTTCGAGTTCCCCACCGTCCGCGCGCTCGCGGGTCACCTCCAGGGCCGCGACGATGGTGGAGAGGCCGAGGCCGCGCAGGCGCAGCGCCAGGAGCAACGGCGCAGTGGACGTGCGCGCCTGCTGGGCCGTCAGGGCCGGCTGTCGTCGGACCGCTCGCGGGAGGAAGTGGAGTGAGCGCGTCCCTCGATGGGATGGAGGAGGAGGACCGCTCGGCGCACCTCGCGGTGGTGGGGCTTGCGTGCAGGCTTCCCGGTGCGGCCAACGCGGCGGAGTTCTGGTCCAACCTGGCAGGCGGCGTCGAGTCCATCACCTTCTTCGGTCCGGACGGCCAGCACTGCGCCGAACCCCCCACCGAGCGCGCCGTGGGCGAGGCGGTGCCCGCGTTCGGTCTGGTCACGGACGCGGACCGGTTCGACGCGGAGGCCTTCGGCGTCTCACCGCAGGAAGCGCTGATGCTGGAGCCGCAGCACCGGGTGTTCCTCGAGTGCGCGCGGGAGGCGCTGGAGGACGCGGGGTATGATCCGGCCCGCTACCGGGGCGCCATTGGCGTCTACGCGGGCGGCAGCGAGACGGACTACCTGTCCGCGCTGCGGGCCCGGAGGGACCTGCTGGCGGGCGCCAGTGACTGGCAGCTCCGGCTGGCCACGGGCGTGGACTTCCTCACCAGCCGCGTGGCCTACAAGCTGGGCCTGCGCGGGCCGGCCGTCACGGTGCAGACCGCGTGCTCCACGTCCCTGGTCGCGATCCACCTGGCCGCGCAGGCGCTGCTCGCGGGGGACTGCGACCTCGCGTTGGCGGGAGGCGCGTCAGTGCATGTTCCGCCCCGGTTCGGCCACTTCAGCGAGGGCGGGCCGCTGTCCCCGGACGGCCGCTGCCGCGCGTTCGACGCCCGGGCTCAGGGCACGGTGGGCAGCAACGGCGCGGGGATCGTGGTGCTCAAGCGGCTCGCGGATGCGCTGGAGGATGGGGACACCATCCGCGCCGTCCTCCGAGGCACCGCCGTCAACAACGACGCCGCCGGGAAGATCGGCTTCACCGCGCCGAGCGTGGAGGGCCAGTCCCGCGTCATCGAGACCGCCCTGCATGCCGCGGGTGTGGACCCCGCGAGCATCAGCTACCTGGAGGCGCATGGCACCGGCACGCGGCTGGGAGATCCCATCGAAGTCGCCGCGCTGACGAAGGCCTTCGGCGCACGCGAGCCCCGGTCCTGCTGGCTGGGCTCAGTGAAGACGAACATCGGCCACACGGACGCGGCGGCGGGCGTGGCGGGCTTCATCAAGGCGGTCCTCGCGCTGGAGCACGGGAAGCTGCCACCGAGCCTGAACTTCGACCGGCCCAACCCGGAGATCGACTTCGAGCACGGCCCCTTTCGCGTGAACACGGAGCTGCGGGACTGGGACACCGGCGGCCACCCGCGAAGGGCCGGCGTCAGCTCGCTGGGCATCGGCGGAACCAACGCGCACGCCGTGCTGGAAGAGGCACCCACCCTGCCCGCCCCCGAGCGGTCGCGCACGCCGCAGCTCCTGGTGCTGTCGGCCCACGGTCCCGCTTCTCTGACCCGTGCCGTGGAGCGGCTCGGAGGTCACCTGCGCGCGCATCCGGAGGCGGAGCTGGGGGACGTCGCCTGGACGCTCCAGATGGGACGCACCGCGCACAAGCACCGGACGTTCGCGGTGGGCCAGGACACCGCGGAGGTCCTCCGCGCCCTGTCGGAACAGGACGGCACCCCGAACGCCGAGGCCCGTGAGCGCCAGGTGGTGTTCATGTTCCCTGGCCACGGCGGGCAGCACGTGGGCATGGGGCGGGAGCTGTACGGTTCCCAGCCCGCGTTCCGCGAGGCCGTGGACGCATGCCGTGCGCACCTGACGCCGCTCCTCGGGTTCGACCTGGGGACGGTGCTGCATCCGGAGCCCACGGATGCCGCCGCGTTGGAACAGGCGTCCGCCCGGATGGGCGAGTTCGTCACCGGTCAGCTCTCCGTGTTCGTCATCGAGTACGCGGTGGCGCGCCTGTGGAAGCGCTGGGGTGTGCAGCCCGCGGCGGTCGTGGGGCACAGCCTGGGGGCCTATGCCGCGGCCACGGTCGCCGGGGTGTTCCGTCTGGAGGACGCGCTTCGGTTGGTGCTGGAGCGCTCGCGCATCCTCGCGAGCCTGCCCGCGGGGGCCATGCTGGCCGTGCCGCTGCCCGAGTCGGAGCTGGCGCCCCTGCTTCAGGGAGGACTCGCGCTGGCGGCCGTGAACGGGCCCGCGCAGTGCGCGGTGTCGGGCCCGGTGGCGGAGATCGAAGCGCTTCAGGCGCGGCTGACGGCGCGCGGTGTGGAGTCCCGGCTGCTGCGCATTCCGGGCGCGGGGCATTCGCCGCTCGTCGAGCCGTCGCTGGCCGAGTTCACCGCCCGCGTTCAGCGCGTCGAACGGCGTGCTCCCCAGCTCCCATGGATCTCCGACCGCACGGGTGTGGCGGTCACGGCGGAGGAGGCCGTGGACCCGGCGTACTGGGCCGCGCACCTGCGCCACACCGTGCGCTTTGGCGACGCGCTGGACACGTTGTTCGCCGGTCCGCCTGGCGTGTTCCTGGAGGTCGGCCCCGGACGGACGCTGGCGACGCTGGCGCGCCAGAACCCCGGAGCCGGGCCGCACCTCACGGTGGCCACCCTCCCCCATCCCTCGGACAACACGTCCGATGCGGTCAGCGCGCTCACCGCCGCGGGGCGCCTGTGGAGCGCGGGCGTCGCGATCTCCTGGCAGGGACTTCATGGGGGCGCTCCTCGTCGCCGGGTGCCTCTGCCCACCTATCCGTTCGAACGTCAGCGCTACCTCGTCGAAGCGCCCACCACCATTGCGACCGGGGTGAGCCCGGCCATCCACTCCACGGTGGCACCTCCGCCCGACACTGGAGCCCTGGAGGTGCCGGAGCTGGCAGAGGACGAGCTCGGGCGCCGTGTCGCCACTGCGTTCGCGGAGGTACTGGGGCTGGCGCGGGTCGGGCTCCACGACAACTTCTTCGCGCTGGGTGGCGACTCGTTGATGGCGGCGCAGGTCATCGCGCGGCTGCGCCCGCATGTCGCCGCGCCCCTCAAGGTGAAGGCCCTCTTCCGCGCGCCCACCGTGGCGCGTTTGACCCGCTTCATCGCGGAGTCGTCCCCGGCATGACCTCGACCTCTCCGTGGCTCGCCTGCCGCATCCGGCGTCCGGAAGCCGCCGTGCGCCTCTACTGCTTCCCGCACAGCGGCGGCTCCGTGGGAGAGTACGTCCGCTGGGCGGACCTGCTCCCGGACATCGAGGTCTGGGGCGTTCAGTTGCCCGGCCGTGGGGCTCGGGCGGAGGAAGCGCCGTTCACCCGGCTGGACGAACTGGTGGACGCGCTGGTGCATGCGGTGGACTTCGGATCCTCCTTCGCGTTCTTCGGGCACAGCCTGGGCGCGTTCGTGGCCTTCGAGACGGCCCGCCGTCTGCGAGACCTGGGCCGCGCGCTTCCCGCGGCGCTGTTCCTCTCCGCGGCCCCAGCCCCACAGCTCCCTCCGCGAGGCATCCCCGCGAGCCACCTGGACGAGGCCGGACTCCTCACCGCCCTGGAGCCCACCTACGGCGAGCTGATCCACGAGCTGCGCGAGGACGAAGAGCTGCGCGAGCTCATCCTCCCCGGGCTGCGAGCCGACCTGCTGCTCGTGGAGTCCCACCGGCACGAGGCCCGCGCCCCGCTCCCCTGCGCGGTGACCGTGACGGGCGGAACCCAGGACGACCTGAGCCGCGCCGAACTGGAGCCGTGGAGCCTCCACACCTCCGGGCCCTTCGCGCTCCACCTGCTGCCCGGTGGGCACTTCTACCTTCGGGACCCTGAACCGAAGTCCACCCTCCTGGGCCTCATCGCGGAGCCCCTCTCCCAAAGGACGCCGAACCCATGAGCCACGAGCCACTGCACCCCGCCACCCGCAGCCGCGAGGGCTTCCTGGGCCAGCTCTTCGCGGGGAAGCTCCGGTGGGATCTCGTCCGCGCATTCCCCGACCAGGACGCCGAGGAGCGCCGGCAGGGCGACGCCGTCATCGCGGAGGTGGAGCAGTTCCTCCGCGAGCACGTGGATCCGGACGAGATCGAACGCACGGGCCGCATTCCGCCGGAGCTGCGTGAGGCCCTGCGTTCACGCGGCTACTACAAGCTCCCGGTGGATCGCGAGCTGGGCGGCCGGGGGCTCTCCATGCTGAACACCTTCCGGGTCATCGAGGCCGTGATGAGCGTGTGCCTGCCGGTGGGCTACACGCTGGCCATCCACAGTGGCCTGGGAGCGGGCGCCATCATCGAGGCCGTGCAGGACGGTCCCCTCAAGGACTACGTCCGGGGCCGCGTCGCCGACGGGGTCATCTCCGGCTGGGCCGACACCGAGCCCATCGGCGCCTCCGTGCGGCGAGCGTCCACCACCGCCGTGCCCACGGAGGACGGAGCGGCCTATGTGCTCAACGGGGAGAAGGTCTTCATCGGCAACGGGTCCATCGCGGATCTGCTGAACGTCACCGCGACGCTCCAGGAGGACGGCCGGGAGCAGATCAGCCTCTTCTTCGTGGAGACCACCAGCCCCGGCTTCCACGTCCGAGCCGAGCACAGCCTGATGGGCCTGCGAGGACTGCCCATCGCCGCGCTGAGCTTCGACAACGTGCGGGTGCCGAAGGAGCGGATGCTCGCGATGTCGCAGGAGCACTGGCGGAACACGCCGCTGCTGGAGCCGCTCAGCGCCCTGGGCCGCATGTACATCATCGTGGCCGCGTCGCTGGCGCTCTCCAAGAAGTGCCTCGAGTGGTCGCGGGGGTTCCTCCACCGGCGGCTCGCGCAGGGGCGCAGGCTCGGTGACTTCGACGAGATCCAGCGTCAGGTGTCCGCCACGGCGGCGGAGGTCTTCGCCATGGAGAGCGTGGCCCGCTGGAGCCTCACGGGCGTGACGGCGGACACGCTGCCCCTGCGCTGGTTCGAACAGGTGGCGGCCAAGAACATCGCGTCGCTGAGCTGCGCGCGGATCACGGACCGGACGATGTCGCTGCTCGCCGCGGAAGGCTACGAGACGTCCGGGAGCAAGGCCGCTCGCGGAGCCACGCCCGTTCCCCTGGAGCGCACGCTGCGCGATGCCCGTGCGTTCCGGGTCGCGGGAGGCGTGGACTTCCTCGTGGATCACAAGGCCGCGCGAGAAGGCCTGTTCTCCCTCTACTACCCGTCGGCCGCGCACGCGGCGGAGCTGGAGTCGCCCCCGCTCCCGTTGCCCGTGGAGGAGCACCTGTCCCCGCGCAACCGCGACCATCTCCAGCACACGGCCCGGGAGGTGCATCGGCTCGCGAAGCGAAGTCTGGACCTGTCGCGACGCTACCCTGACGCGGGAGTCCTGCACGCGAAGCAGCGGACGCTCATCCTGATGAACCAGCTCTGCAACGAGCTGTTCACGATGTCCGTGACCCTGGCCCACGCGTCGGCCCTGGCTTCACGCGGCCAACCTCAAGCCGACGCACTGGCGGACATCTACTGCACCGCAGCGCGCTACCGGATGGAGGACCTCTGGCGCCAGGCTGACGCCGAAGCGGAGCCGGACTTCGCGGGCGTGAGCAACCGCTGGCTGTCCGGGGACACGCTCGACTTCCTGCTGAGCGACGTCCTCATCCCAAAGTGAGCCCCATGGCGCGCTGCGCAAACAGCCGCCATGTCGCCCTCAGTGGAGGACAAGCCTCTTTGACCCCACACGGGCCAGCCCGCCCGCCGGGAGCAACCTGCGCCAAAACCTGTCCGACAGTCGGACAGGTTCGCGGTGCCCTCGGCCCGGGGGCTTGCTGGCTCAGCACGTGACGCGAACGGTCGGACCGGTGATTGGGGCCGTGAGCCTTACGGCGCGGCGCTTGCTCCGGTCGCGGTGTCGTTGCGGTGGATGACGCCCTCCTTCATTACGAAGAAGACCTTCTGTGTGGCGCGGATGTCCTTCACCGGGTCGCCCGGCACCGCGACGACGTCCGCCAGCTTCCCCGGCTCCAGCGTCCCCAGCCGGTCCGCCACTCCGAGCAGCTCCGCCGTGTTCACCGTGGCGGTGCGCAGGGCTTCCGCTGGCGTGAGCCCTGCCTCCACCAACTGCGCGAACTCCGCCGCGTTGCGCCCGTGGGCGAACACGCCCGCGTCCGTGCCGAAGGCGATGCGCACGCCCAGGGAGATCGCCTTGCGCAGCACGTGCTCCCGCCTCCGGTCCACCGCGCGCAACTTGGCGACCGTGTCCGGCGGGAGCTTCCCCTGGTCAGCCAGCTCCTTCACTCCGAAGAACGCGAAGGCCGTGGGCACGTACCAGGTGCCCTTCTGCTTCATCAGCGCCACCCCTTCATCGTCCATCAGCGTGCCGTGCTCGATGGAGTCCACTCCCGCCCGGATGGCTCGCTTCGCTCCCTCCGCGCCGTGCGCGTGCGCGGCCACCTTGCGCCGGTGCGCGTGGGCTTCATCCACCACCGCGTCCAGCTCCGCCTGGGTGAACTGCGGCGCGTCCGGGTCCGCGTTGAGGCTCATCACGCCTCCCGTGGCGCAGACCTTGATCACGTCCGCGCCATACTTGATGTTCTCGCGCACCCTGGCGCGCAGCGCGTCCGGACCATCCGCCACGCCGGGACTCGCGTCGTGGGCCAGCAGCCCCTTGCGGAACGAGTTGCCGTAGTCACAGTGCCCGCCCGTGGAGCTCAGGCTGGACGTCGCCGCGAGGATGCGCGGCCCCACCACGAGGCCTCGCGCGATGGCGTTGCGCAGCCCCACGTCGATGAAGTCCTCCGCGCCCAGGTTGCGCACGGTGGTGAAGCCGGCCATCAGCGTCGCCCGGGCCCACGGCAGCGTGTCCAGGGTCTGCTCGGGGATGGTGCGCTGGAAGCTGTCGATGAGGTCCTTCCTCCAGTCCGGGCCGGGCTCCACCGTCAGGTGCGTGTGCGCGTCCATGAAGCCCGGCAGCAACGTGGCGTCGCCCAGGTCCACGACGCTCGCGCCCTCCGGCACCGGCGCCTTCGGGCCCACCCCCACCACCCGGCCCTCCGACACCACCACCACCCCCGGGGTGACGACCCTCCCCGCCTTCGCGTCGAACAGGCGGGCGGCCTTCAACACCTGGACCCGGGCGGGTTCGGCGGCGGAGGCGGAGGACAGCGACCACAGGAGGGAGCCGAAGAGCAGAACGCGTCGCAAGGTCCCGCATGCTACGCCGTGCCTCCTCCCGCTCGCATCCGGTCGAACTCCACCGCGCAGTGCGCGGAGAACACCTTCACCGCGTGTCCGTGCGCTCGCACCAGGACCCGCAGCCGCTCCTGGTTCTGGAGCCGCACGGCGTTGTCCACGGACCTCAGCCGCTGGAACAGCGCCACCCCCCACGGGCTCCGCGGCGCCACCGGGTCCACCTCACGGTGACTGAAGTACGCGTCCCCCGCGTGCAGCACCCAGCCCTCGGTCCCCTTCACCGCGACGCCGCAGTGGCCCGCCGTGTGGCCCGTCAGCGGCACCAGCAGCACCTCTGCGTCCAGGCCCGGAATCACCCGCACCGCGTCGAAGCCGAACCAGCGCTCACCGTCCACCGCGTAGGGGTGCCACTTCGGTCCGTGCGCCCACTGGAGCGGCCGGTACCCGAACTTCGCGCCGGCCTGGGGCGGCGTCATGGCGGCGGCGTGCTCGTCCGCGAAGACGTGGACCTGCGCGTCCGGGAAGTCCGACAGCCCGCCGACGTGGTCCAGGTCCATGTGCGTGGGCACGATGTGCCGGACGTCCTCGCGCCGGAAGCCCAGCCGCTCCACCTGGGCCAGCGCCGTCTCCGCCGGATCCAACCGGGGCGTGTTCCGTCTCACGAAGCGCTGTCCCAGCCGCGCTGCCGCGTCCCCCACATCCCGGGTCCCCAGGCCCGTGTCCACGAGCACCAGCCCCCGGGACGTCTCCAGCAGCAGGCAGTGACAGACCATCCGGGCCCGCTCGAACAGGCCGCCCGAGCCCGTGACGAACCGGGCGCTGGCGGGACACAGGGTTCCACAGTTGAGGTGATGGATTCGCATGGCCCGGCAAGCTACGGACCGGACGCGGCGCCCGATTGGAGGAATCGGCCATCCGGCCCGGGCCCGGGTTGAAGCCAGGCGCCGTCCGCCCCATGCTTCCCCGCATGGCCGCTCCGGCTGACACCGCGCTGGCCCCCCGGGCCGACCTGTCCCGCTTCATCCAGCGCGCGCGCGTGCTGTGGCGCGGCCCGTCCCCGGGCGACTACGTCCGCATGCCGGACGGCACCGTGGAGCTGGTGGTCCGCGTCACCTCCACCACCTGTGACGTGCACGCCCTGGGGCCCCGGGAGCAGGTGGTGCGCAAGGCACCCTCGGAGGTCCCGCCTGACACGTTGGGCATCCAGTTCAAGCCCGGCGGCGCCTACCCCTTCTTCGGCCTGCCCATGTCGAAGCTGGCCCACCGCGCGCTCTCCATCGACACGCTCTGGGGCAAGGCGGACGGCGCCCGGCTCCGCGAAGCGCTCGCGGAGGCCCCCTCCTCCCAGGCCCGCCTGCGCACGCTCGAGGCCGCGCTCGTGGACCGGCTCCACCGGGACGACGTCTACGAACCCGCCGCCGCGCACCTCGTGCGGCGCGGCATCCGCCTGCTCACCGGGGCCGGGGAGCTCCCCCGCGTCGCGGAGCTGGCCCGCACGCTCGGCGTGAGCGAACGGCACCTGCGCCGCGCCTTCGACGACGTGCTGGGCATGGGCCCCAAGGCCTACGCCCGGCTCGTGCGCCTCCAGCGCGCGCTCCAGGCCTCCAGGGTCCAGGGCGCGCGGCCGGACTGGGGGAGCATCGCCGCGGGTACTGGCTACTATGATCAGGCCCACTTGATCGCGGACTTCCGGGCCGTGCTGGGCACCACGCCGGGCGCGTGGCTGCGTGCACGGGCGGCCTGAGGCGGGCCCGGACGCGCTGCGTCGGGATGGGGCGGGTGGGAAAAGCGCCTGCCCGGTGGGGGTCCCAGGGAATCGTTCGGGCGCTCGGACGTTCTGCGGCTATCGCGGGCGTTTTCCCAGCTTGACCGTTGTCAGGCCATCCCTCACAAACGCCCCCGTCCCCGCGGGTGTCCGTCCCGCGGCCCGAAAGGATCCCATTCATGAAGCGATTGGTCGTCATCGCCGCCCTCGTGGGTGCCGCCCCGGCGCTCGCCGATGAAGGCATGTGGACGTACAACAACTTCCCCGCCGCCAAGGTGAAGGAGAAGTACGGCTTCCAGCCGGATCAGCAGTGGCTGGACAAGCTGCGGCTGGGCGCGGTGCGTCTGGCCGGCGGCTGCTCGGCCAGCTTCGTGTCGCCGGACGGCCTGGTGATGACCAATCACCACTGCGCGCGCGGCTGCATCGAGCAGCTCTCCACCGCGAAGCAGGACTACCTGGCCAACGGCTTCTACGCCAAGACGCAGGGCGAGGAGAAGCAGTGCCCGGCGATGGAGGTGAACCAGCTCGTCGAGATCACCGACATCACCGAGCAGCTCAACAAGGCCACCGCGTCGCTGACCGGCAAGCAGTACTCGGACACGCTGAAGGCGGAGATGTCCAAGGCGGAGAAGGCCTGCTCCAACGGCGACGACAAGGTGCGCTGTGACGTCGTCACGCTGTACCAGGGCGGCAAGTACAACCTGTACAAGTACCGCCGCTTCCAGGACGTGCGCCTGGTGTTCGCGCCGGAGCACGCCATCGCCTTCTTCGGCGGTGACCCGGACAACTTCGAGTTCCCCCGCTACGACCTGGACGTGACGTTCGTGCGCGTCTACCAGGACAAGCAGCCGGTGAAGACGCCGGACTACTTCAAGTGGTCGGAGGGCGGCGCCAAGGAGAACGACCTCACGTTCGTGGCCGGCAACCCGGGCCGCACCTCGCGCGCGCTGACCATCGCGGAGCTGGAGTACACCCGCGACGTGTCCATGCCCAAGACGCTCATGTACCTCTCCGAGCTGCGCGGCATGCTCACCGAGTTCCAGAAGCGGGGCCCCGAGCAGAAGCGCATCTCCAGCAACCTGCTGTTCGGCGTGGAGAACGGCCTGAAGGCGTCCAAGGGCCGCCACGAGGCGCTGCTCGACAAGAAGTTCTTCGCCTCCAAGGTCGCCGCGGAGCAGGAGCTGCGCAAGAAGGTCGACGCGAACCCCGAGCTGAAGAAGAAGTACGCCGCCGCCTGGGATGAGATCGCCAAGGCGGAGGCCCAGTTGCTCACGATCCGCAAGGACCTGAACTTCATCGAGCAGGGGCAGGGCCTGTCCGCCAGCCTGTTCCACACCGCCCGGGCGCTGGTGCGCGCCGGCGACGAGCTGCCCAAGGACAACGGCCAGCGGCTGCGCGAGTTCAACGACGCCAACCTGCCCGCCCTCAAGGCGCAGCTCTTCAGCCCCGCGCCCATCTACGCGGATCTGGAGATCGCCCGCCTGACGTTCGGCCTCACCAAGATGCGTGAGGAGCTGGGCGCCAAGCACCCGTTCGTGAAGAAGGTGCTGGGCAAGGAGTCCCCGGAGCAGGTCGCCACCCGCGTGGTGAAGGGCACGAAGCTCTTCGACCCGAAGGCGCGCAAGGCGCTCTGGGACGGCGGCAAGAAGGCCGTGGACGCGTCCAAGGACCCGATGGTCCAGCTCGCCGTCCTGACGGACGCGGACGCCCGCGCCATCCGCAAGAAGTTCGAGGACGACGTCGAGTCCGTCATCAAGAAGAACAGCGAGCTCGTCGCCAAGGCGAAGTTCGACATCTACGGCACCAGCCAGTACCCGGACGCGACCTTCTCCCCGCGCGTGTCCTTCGGTTCCGTGAAGGGCTACATGGATGAGGGCCAGCAGGTCGCCCCCATCACCCAGATGTCCGGCACCTTCGAGCACGCCACGGGCCAGGATCCGTACGCGCTGCCCAAGTCGTGGCTGAAGTCGGAGAAGGTCATCACCGGCACCACGCCGATGAACTTCGTCACCACCAACGACATCATCGGCGGCAACTCCGGCTCGCCCGTGGTGAACAAGAACCACGAGGTCGTCGGCCTGGTGTTCGACGGCAACATCCAGTCGCTGGGCGGTGAGTACGGCTTCGACGAGTCCGTGAACCGCACGGTGGCCGTGCACTCGGAGGCCATCATCGAGGCGCTCCAGAAGATCTACGGCGCCAACCGCGTCCTGGAAGAGCTGCGCCCCGGCAGCACCAAGGTCGCGCCGGTGAAGGCGAACCCGGCGGGGTAGTCCTCCCCCCGGAGTCCTGAAGTCCCCAGAGGCTGTCCGGTGCGAACCGGGCAGCCTCTTGTTCTTGCTAGCGTGCGCCCATGCCGTACGACACGCGCGCCGAGCAGTTCATGCGGGACGGGTTCCTCCGCCTCGACGGGGCCTTCCCCCGCCAGGTCGCGGACGAGGCACGGGCCATTCTCTGGCGGGACACGGGGTGTGAGCCGGACCGGCCCGCTACCTGGACCCGCCCCGTCATCCGCCTGGGCATGTACGCCCAGAAGCCCTTCGTGGATGCCGCGAACACGCCCGTGCTGCACGCGGCCTACGACGCGCTCGTGGGCGCCGGCCGGTGGCTGCCGCCCGGGGCCCTGGGCACCTTCCCCGTGCGCTTCCCGACCCCCGACAACCCGGGGGCCGACCCGGGCGACGCGGGGTGGCACGTCGACGTGAGCTTCGACTTCGACAAGCCGGACTTCATGGACTGGCGCGCCAACGTCGCCTCCAGGGGCCGGGCGCTGCTCATGCTCTTCCTCTTCTCCGACGTGGGCGGCGACGACGCGCCCACCCGCATCCGCGTGGGCTCGCACCAGGACATCGCCCGGCTGCTGGGCCCGGCCGGCGAGGCGGGCCTGACGCTGCGTCAGCTCGCGGCCAACGGCTTCGCGGAGTCCGCCCACCGGCGGGAGGTCCTGGCCACGGGCGAGGCGGGCACGGTGTACCTGTGCCACCCCTTCCTCGTGCACTCGGCCCAGCCGCACCGGGGAACACGGCCGCGCTTCATGGCGCAGCCGCCGCTGCTGCCCCGGGAGCCCCTGAGCCTGGCCCGGCTCCCGGAGGACACGTCGCCGGTGGAGGAGGCCATCCGAATTGCATTGGTGGCATAGACACCCGGTTCGTGACTTCGTCAACTCGGCTCATGAACGTTCCAGGTTCGCTGCTTCTGCAGCGGACGCGCGGGCCCTGGCAGACGGCCTTATTCGTCGCAACGTTCGCGCTGAGCTGCTGCGATTGAGCTGCATTGCAGTATTATCGCATCTAGCACTGCGCTTATTTTGCTGACGTCATAAGCGCTAGCTGTAAGCGTCTCGGGTTTCAGTTCAAGGAAGTCCTTAACGTATGACTCCTTAAACTCTAACGATCCTTGGTATGTGTCCAATTCTTTTTTGTAGTTAGTCCAAACTATTTTTGCGCATGGGTATTTGTTGGTAGATAGATCCAGGTAACACTCAATTGCCGCCGCGCGTCGATTAATGTCGACGGCGCTCACTCCTTCGGGGCCACGGGCTGGAAACGAGCGAAATTGTTCCAGTTCTGGCAAGAGCATGGTGCGCATATTGGTGGGTAGCGAAAACTTCAATAGGCGCTGATGTGCGTCGAACCCTTCGGCATCGTTGTCGAAAACAAACACGACTTGATTGTGAACATCGATCTTTGCGAGCCCCTCCGCGAACTTTAAAAGGTTGCCAGTTCCAGAGAAAGGGTGGCGCTCGCTGACGTCGATAAATCGGAAGAAGTCGGCGATCTCTGGTTTGAGGAGTGTAAATGCATGCTTCAATATGTGCGCATCCGAACTGCCCTCAGTGGCAACCAGAAACGTCTCAGTTCGTCTTGCGCCCGTTGGGAACTCTTCGGCGCTCGCCCAGCCGCTCTCCACTAAGGGGCCATATTGCCAGACTACGGTTGCATCTAGGTTATCCGTGCGTGTAGCTAGCACGCGCAGCACGGAATAGGGATGGATGATGCTTACTAAGTCAGAGAAATAGCTGCGTTCGGAGTAGGCGAAATTTTCATGACGATCGTAGTTTGGAAGACGTTCAATGATTGGCTCATGTGCAAAGCGGCCCCTGGTTCTGGCTTGGGTTTCGAGGTCGATTTCGTCCGCGAATGTGTCGTCCAGGGTGCTGATTGAGTATCGCGTAACTAAGTATTTGAACTCTTCAAAGCTTGCAGCGCTTTCGGACGACTCTGGCTCGTCTTCGTCTGCCAGAGTACGCTGTTCCTTGGTCCAGCTTTGCGCAATCTCTTCGTACTCGCGCTTTGCGCTTTCAAGTGTAAAGCCCAGTAGTTCAATCCGCGGAATGACGTCCCTTAGTGTTCGCGAGAGTGCCATTTCCATTGGAGTGGGGCTTTTGCCTGTTTCTTTGAAATATTCGTAGTTAATCTGATCTGAGTGTGTGGCTTTGCGGTCTTGCTCTTGAAATAGTGAGCCGTGATCAGTGCCACGTGAATTCTTGCTGTGCGTGAGTGTGATCCCGCCGACGTCTAAAGTGATTAGTGTTCCCAAGGCTCGTATCTCCTGCGGTTTTGGTCGGCCCTTGAATTGGTGGGCCTAGGCAATTGTAATGCTTACAGCACCTAACGAAAGTGCGGGCCGGGGTGGGCAGGAGCAAGGGCCAGCTCCAGTTTGAGGAGCATGGTCGCGAACTCGTTCCCGATGCCTTCTGGCAGCGCGTAGCGCCGCTGCTTCCTCCGCCCCGGCCCAAGAAGAAACTGGGCCGTCCTCGTGCGGACGACCGGGCGGCGCTGGAGGCCATCGTCTTCGTGCTTCGCAGCGGCATCCCGTGGGACATGCTGCCTCGCAAGCAGTTCGGCCTGTCGGTCATGACGGCCTGGCGAAGGCTGGAGGAATGGAGCCGAGCCGGCGTGTGGGAAAGCTCCAGGAACGGCTGCTGGATGAGTTGGGGCTACGAGGCAAGGTGGACTTCTCGCGAGCCTCCATCGACTCCTCGTCCGTACGGGCGTCAAAAAGGGGGCCCTCACGGGCCCAAGCCCGACGGACAGAATCTTCTCGTGGAGGCCCACGGCCTACCGCTGACCGAGTCGGTGACGGCTGCCAACGTGCACGACACGCACGAACTCTTCCCGCTCGTCGACTCCGTGCCCGCAGTGAGGATGCCTTCTGGCCAGCGACGCCTGCGGCCAGGGAAGCTGCATGCGGACAAGGCCTACTCCTCCAGGAAGAACCGGCGCGGCCTCCGTCTGCGCGGCATTGCCGCTCGCATCGCGCGTCCAGGCATCGAGTCGAAGGAGTGTCTGGGGCGCTACCGCTGGGTCGTGGAGCGCACGCTGGCTTGGAAGAACCAGCTTCAAAGACTTCGAGTCCGCGACGAGCGCAGGGACGACGTCCACTTTGGATTCCTCGTCCTCGGCTGCTGCGTCATGCTCCTCCGGCGCCTCTTTCCTGGCATTTGTTAGGAACTGTTAGTGAGTCTGCGCTCTTTCCAGGGTCAACTGCGCGGGCAGATAGGAAGTGGCTCGCCATGCGGGAAGGTGCAGGCGCGCGCTGGTCTGGCTCCACGCTGTGGAACTCAACTTGAAGGCGGCTAGCGGTAGCCCCTTACGGTCAGCCAGTACCGTCTTTCACTAACAGCGATGCTGTAACTAGCTTGGTTCTATCGGGTGATGCGCCGCTTCATCTGCAATGCCGCGCGTTGGCGAGAAGTTCATCTCGACAACTCGCGGCAATTTCAACGAGCGATTCTTCTCAATTAGTTTGGGCTCACTCCCACTCGATGGTGGCGGGCGGCTTGGAGGAGATGTCGTAGACGACGCGGTTGATGCCGCGCACCTCGTTGGTGATGCGCGAGGAGATCTTCTCCAGGATGGGGAACGGGATGCGCGCCCAGTCCGCCGTCATGCCGTCCACGCTGGTGACGGCGCGCAGCACGCAGGTGGACTCGTAGGTGCGCTCGTCGCCCATCACGCCCACGCTCTGCACCGGAAGCAGGACGGCGAAGGCCTGCCACACTTCCTTGTACAGGCCGGCCTTGTGGATCTCCTCCTGCACGATGGTGTCCGCGCGGCGCACCAGGCCCAGGCGCTTCTCGTTCACCTCGCCCAGCACGCGGATGGCCAGGCCCGGGCCCGGGAACGGCTGGCGGGAGACCATCTCGTCCGGCAGGCCCAGCTCGCGGCCCAGCGCGCGGACCTCGTCCTTGAAGAGCTCGCGCAGGGGCTCCACCAGCTTGAGCTTCATCTGCTCCGGCAGGCCGCCCACGTTGTGGTGGCTCTTGATGGTGACGGACGGGCCCTTCCACGACACGGACTCGATGACGTCCGGGTACAGCGTGCCCTGCGCCAGGAAGCCCGCGTCCTGCACGTCGCGCGAGGCCTCCTCGAAGACGGCGATGAACTCCCGGCCGATGATCTTCCGCTTCTGCTCCGGATCCGTGACGCCGGCCAGCTTCGACAGGAAGCGCTCGCGCGCGTCCACCGTCTTGAGCGGCACGTGGAAGCGATCCACGAAGAGCGCCTCCACCTGCGCCCGCTCGCCCTGACGCAGCACGCCGTTGTCCACGAAGATGCACTGGAGCCGGGGGCCGATGGCCCGGTGCAGCAGCAGCGCCGCCACGGAGCTGTCCACGCCGCCGGACAGGCCGCAGATGACGCGGCCCTCGTCACCGACCTGCTTGCGGATGGTCTCCACCGCCTCGTCGATGAAGCCCTTCATCGTCCACGAGCCGGTGACCTTGCAGTCGTTGAAGAGGAAGGCGCGCAGCATGGCCTTGCCCTGCGGCGTGTGGACCACCTCCGGGTGGAACTGGAAGCCGTACCAGGGGTTCGTCTTGTGGGCCGCCGCCGCGAAGGGCGAGTTGCCGCTGCGGCCGATGGCCTCGAAGCCGGGCGGCAGCTCGTCCACCCGGTCGCCGTGGCTCATCCACACCTGCACCTCGTCGCCCGGGCGGAACTCCGCGAAGGGGCCCCGCGCGGCGAGCACCTCCACGGAGGCGCTGCCAAACTCGCGGTGGGCGCTCCGGTCGATGCGGCCTCCCAGGAGCTTGGAGATCAGTTGGAGGCCGTAGCAGATGCCCAGCACCGGGACGCCGGCCTCGAAGACGTACGGGTCGCAGCGCGGGGAGCCGGGCGCTTCCACGGACGCCGGCCCGCCGGAGAGGATGATGCCCTTCGGCGCGAACTGCCGGATGTCGGCGGCGGGGAGGTCCGGGCGGTGGATCTCGCAGTAGACGCCCAGCTCGCGCACCCGGCGGGCGATGAGCTGGGTGTACTGGCTCCCGAAATCAAGGATCAGGATCTTCTCGGAGTGCAGGTCCACCGGCGATTCTCCCAGGGGGCGTCGTTGACGGGTGGGGGCCCTTATCGCTACAAACTTCGGGAAATCAACGCTGAAAGGCCGTCAATTGTTCGTGCGCCGCCTGTCCGCTTCCACTGCAGCAGCCATGCTCCTCCTGTCCTCCGCGGGGTGCGTGAAGGAGATCACCTCCGACGAACGCCTGGAGCGGGACACCCGCAGCGTCGCGGTGAAGGACGCGCCCGGGGTCGAACAGCTCTCCAAGCTCACCTGCGACGACACCACCGCGCCCCTGAACAAGGCCCGGGACGTGAACCGGCCTGAGTCCGACCGGCTGGTGGACTACGTCAACCTGTACTCGTCCCTGAAGGACCGCACCCACACCTTCGAGGAGGCCATGGCCCGCAACCCGGACCTGAGCTACCGCGAGGGCAGCCAGAGCCTGGTCAACGCCAAGGACACCTGCATCCAGCAGACCGCGGACGTGCGGGTGGAGTTCGAGACCTACCTGCGCGAGCTGGTGGACGTGCCCACGGTGCAGGAGATCAAGGGGGGCAACACCGTCACGGTGGCCCGCCTGGACTTCGGCACCCTGAAGAAGGCCATCGAGACGCTGGACCCGGACGACCGCGAGTCGCTCCTCCAGCGCGTCAACGCGGCGGAGAAGCGCGTGTCCACCACGGCCGCCCCCGCCGAGGACTCGTCCACGGGCGGCGGCAAGCGTCGCGGCAAGTAGCCGCCCGCGGTCCCCTCCCCCGGCGCGCTGGCTGGGGGAGACTCCCCTGCCCCCCGAAGCCTCCCGGTGACGGTGAGGCCAGGGGGCGGTGGAGGCCCTACTCCATCCGGTAGTTGGGCGCTTCCTCGGTGATGATGACGTCGTGCACGTGGCTCTCCTTGAGCCCGGCGGACGTGATGCGGACGAAGTTGGCCTTCGTGCGCAGCTCCTCGATGGTGGCGCAGCCCACGTAGCCCATGCCGCTGCGGATGCCGCCCAGCATCTGGTGCACGTTCATGGAGAGGGTGCCCTTGTAAGGGACGCGGCCCTCGATGCCCTCCGGCACCAGCTTCACCGCCTCCACGTCGGACTGGAAGTAGCGGTCCTTGGCGCCCTGCTTCATGGCGCCCAGGCTGCCCATGCCCCGGTAGCTCTTGTAGCTGCGGCCCTGGTACAGGATGACGTCGCCGGGGGACTCCTCCGTGCCGGCGAACAGCGAGCCGATCATCACGGAGCTGGCGCCCGCGGCGAGCGCCTTCACGATGTCGCCCGAGTACTTGATGCCGCCGTCGGAGATGATGGGGATGCCGTGCTTGTCCGCCTCGCGGGAGCAGTCATCCACCGCCGTCACCTGGGGCACGCCCACGCCGGCCACCACGCGGGTGGTGCAGATGGAGCCCGGGCCGATGCCCACCTTCACCGCGTCCACGCCCGCTTCAATCAGGGCGCGCGTGCCCTCCGCGGTGGCCACGTTGCCGGCGATGAGGTCGAAGCCCTTGAAGTTCTTGCGCGTGTCGCGCACGCCTTCGATGACGCCCTTCGAGTGGCCGTGCGCGGTGTCCACCACGATGACGTCCACGCCCGCCTTCACCAGCGCGTCGATGCGGGCCTCGCGGTCCGCGGACACGCCCACGGCGGCGGCGCAGAGCAGGCGGCCCTTGGCGTCCTTGGCGGCGTACGGGTGGGTGCGGCGCTTCTCGATGTCCTTGATGGTGATGAGGCCCTTGAGCTCGTAGGACTCGTTGACGACGAGCAGCTTCTCGATGCGGTGCTCGTGCAGCAGCTTCGTGGCGTCGTCCTGGGTGATGCCCTCGCGGCCGGTGACGAGCTTGGTCGTCATCACGTCCTCGACCTTCTGGGACAGGTTCTTCTCGAAGCGCACGTCGCGGCTGGTGAGGATGCCCACCAGGCGCTTGCCCTGCACCACGGGCACGCCGGACACGCCGTGGACCTTCATCAGCTCCAGCGCGCGGGCGAGCGGCGCCTTCGGGTCGATGGTGATGGGGTCCACCACCATGCCGCTCTCGAACTTCTTGACCTTGAGGACTTCCAGGGCCTGCTGCTCGGGCGTCATGTTCTTGTGGATGACGCCGATGCCGCCCTCCTGCGCCATGGCGATGGCGGTCCGCGCCTCCGTCACGGTGTCCATGGCGGCGGACAGCAGGGGCACGTTCAGCCGGATGTTGCGGGTCAGGCGGGTGGTGAGGTCGGCATCACGCGGGGTGACGGCGCTCTCACCGGGCAGCAGGAGCACGTCGTCGAAGGTGAGGGCCAGCCGGATATCGGGGTTCAACATGGGGGCTCCCGGAGGCCCCGCGGGGCACCAGCGCCCGGCGGGTGCGTGTCCATACGGTTTGCGCGGCTGCCGCGCAACGGAAGAAGGTTTTTTGCCGCCCGTTCCCGGGGACTTCAGGTGATACTCGGCGTCCCACCAACACTTCTTGGGACTTGGACCGGGCCTTGGCGGAATTGAATCAAGCGGGGGCGGTCGGGCTGGTGGTGAAGCTGCCCTTCGCCACCCCCGAGGAGTTCCTCGCGAAATACGGGGGCAACATCACCCGGGGCGGCATCTATTTGCGCGCCAAGGCCGTGCGCCCCCCGGGCACGGCCGTCACCCTGGACCTCCGCCTGGCGAGCGGCGACCGGCTCCTCTACACGGCGGCCATCGTCCACTTCGTCACCGGGCAGCAGGGCCAGGGCATCTCCGGCATGGGGCTGAAGTTCGGGGAGGCGGATCCCCCGACCCGCCGGTTCCTGGACGCCGCGGTCGCCATCCTCCCGCACGCCCAGTCGGACGTGCCGCCCGTGCCCAACGGCGTGGGCCCGCCGGACTTCACCGTGCCCGCCCCGGCGGCGGCCCCTGCCCTGCCCCCGACCGTGGCCGCGGACCCTGGCGCTCCGGCCCGGATGGACGCCCCGGCCGCGGCCCCCGCGCCCGCGCTGGAGATGGTGACGGACGCGTCCCTGGGGCTGAACATCGAGGAGCCGCCCCGGACGGGGCCCGTCATCGGCATCGACCTGGGGACGACGAACTCGTGCGCCGCGTTCGTGCGCGGCAACAAGCCCGGGGTGCTGCCCAGCCGCGAGGGCCACAACACGGTGCCCTCCATCCTCGCGTTCAACCAGCGCGGCAAGCTGGTGGTGGGCCACCCCGCGAAGGGGCAGATGCTCACCAACCCGCGCCAGACGGTGTACGGCGCCAAGCGGCTGGTGGGCCGGCCGTACGCGTCGCCCATCGTGGGGCAGATCAAGGGCCGCTTCCATTACGAGATCGCCGCGGGCCAGAACGGCGAGGCGGCGGTGCGGCTGGGTGACCGCATCTATTCGCTCCAGCAGATCTCCGCGCTGATCCTCCGCGAGGTGCGCGAGGTGGCGCAGAACCAGTTGGGCCAGCCCATCTCCCGGGCGGTCATCACGGTGCCCGCCTACTACAACGACAACCAGCGGCACGCGGTGCGCGAGGCGGGGAAGCTGGCCGGCCTGTACGTGGAGCGCATCCTCAACGAGCCCACGGCGGCGGCGCTGGCGTACGGCTACGGCAAGAAGCTGAACCAGCGCGTGCTGGTGTACGACCTGGGCGGCGGCACGTTCGACGCGTCGGTGCTGGAGCTGAACGACACCGTCTACGAGGTCATCTCCACCGGCGGCGACACGTTCCTGGGGGGCATCGACTTCGACAACGCCATCGTGGAGTACCTCCTGCAGGAGTTCGAGCGGCAGACGGGCCGCGCCTTCCAGGGGGACCGGGTGGCCCTGCAGCGCATCAACGACGCGGCGGAGCGGGCCAAGTGCGCCTTGTCCGAGCGCTCGGAGATGCGGGTGCACGTGGCCTTCATCACGATGATCGACAACAAGCCGTACGACCTGGACGTCACGCTCACGCGGCAGAAGTTGATCGCCCTCACGGAGGGGCTGGTGGACCGCACGGTCCAGGTCTGCGAGGAGGTGCTCCAGGCCAAGGGGCTGAAGCCGCAGGACATCGACGAGGTCATCCTCGTGGGTGGGCAGAGCCGCTTCCCGCTGGTGCACGAGAAGATCACGAAGTTCTTCGGCCAGCCGCCCAGCAAGGGCGTGCACCCGGACGAGGCCGTGGCGCTGGGCGCGGCGCTGCTGGCGCACAGCCTGGGGCAGTTGGAAGGCGTGGTGCTCATCGACGTGCTGCCCATGGCCATTGGCGTGGGGCTGCCGGGTGGGCGCTTCAAGCCGGTGCTGGAGCGCAACGTGTCGCTGCCGGCGGTGAAGAGCTACACGCTCTCCACGCACCGGGACGGGCAGACGGAGCTGGAGCTCACCGTCTTCCAGGGTGACTCCGAGCGCGCGCAGGACAACGAGTACCTGGGCACGCTGCGGCTCGCGGGCCTGCCGAAGAAGCCTCGCGGCGCGGTGCAGGTGACGGTGACGTTCGAGGTGAACAACGAATCGCTGCTCAAGGTGACCGCGAAGGAAGGCACCACGGGGCGCGAGGTCGTCAGCACGTTCACCACCCGCGATACGCCGGAGGCGGTGAAGGCCCGGCTGGCGCAGGAGGAGTCCGTGGCCGCGGCGCCGGTGCCTCCGGTCGTGACTCCGGGCAACGTGGCTGTGGCGGCGCGCAGGGTGGCGGCGTCCGTGCCGGTCGTTCCGGAGGCGGCGCCGGATGCCGCCGTCGTGTCCAAGCAGAAAGGTTTCATGGGGTGGTTGAAGGGACTGTTCGGACGCGCCTGAGGGCGTGACGGGTCCCTGCTCCCCGAGTGGGCTGGCGTCGAAGGTCTCCTGTGATTCATGACCGGGAGTGCCTGAGGAATTGAGCAGTCGGGCTGCTATGAAGTGTCGAAATTTTTCGACACTGGACGGCCCCCCCCCGTGACCGACCTCCCTCAATGCCTTCCTGGCGTTCTGCTGAAGCTTGCCCAAGGGCCCTCCGGCCGCGCGCCGCTCTACACATTCCTGGGAGATGACGGAGAGGAGGAGCACGTCTGGAGCGCGTTCGACCTGGACGTGCGCGCACGGCGGATCGCTTCGGCGCTGCGTGAGTGTGGAGCGCGAGGCGAGCGCGTGCTGCTGCTGTACCCGCCGGGGTTGGACTACATCGCGGGCTTCTTCGGGTGTCTGTACGCGGGAGCGGTGGCGGTGCCGGCGTATCCGCCGGACCCGATGCGGCTGGAGCGCACCCTGCCCCGCCTGCGGGCCATCATCCAGGACGCGCGTGCGTCGGTGGTGCTCACCACGTCGGGCATCCTGGAGTTGTCGGACTTCGTCTTCGAGCAGGCGCCGGACTTCCGGGCGCTGCGGTGGATGGCGACGGACACGCTGCCGGAGGGCGGCGAGCGGGACTGGGTGGCGCCGGAGGGGCTGGGGACGGAGTCGCTCGCGTTCCTTCAGTACACGTCCGGGAGCACGGGCACGCCGAAGGGCGTGATGCTCACGCACGGCAACCTGCTGCACAACCTGTCGCTCATCCACGGAGCGTTCGGCGCGCGTGCGGACAGCGTGGGCGTCATCTGGCTGCCGCCGTACCACGACATGGGACTCATCGGCGGCATCCTGGAGCCGCTGTACGGGGGCTTCCCGGTGGCGTTGATGTCGCCGATGGGCTTCCTGAAGAGGCCCATGGCGTGGCTGGAGGCGGTGTCGCGCTTCGGGGGCACCATCAGCGGCGGGCCGAACTTCGCGTTCGACTTGTGCGTGAGGAAGAGCACGCCGGAGCAGCGCCGGGCGTTGGACTTGAGCCGGTGGGAGGTGGCCTTCTGCGGCGCGGAGCCGATTCGGCCTGAGACGCTGGAGCGCTTCGTGGAGGCGTTCGGCCCGAGTGGCTTCCGGCGGGAGGCCTTCTACCCGTGCTACGGGCTGGCGGAAGGGACGCTCATCGTCTCCGGAGGCGAGAAGTCGGCGCCGCCGGTGTCGGTGACGCTGTCGGGAGAGGCGCTGGAGCGGCACCGCGCGGAGGAAGTGGGCGCTGCGGAGCCCGGTGCGCGGACGCTGGTGGGGTGCGGCCAGACGTTGGCGGAGCAGCGAATCGCCATCGTGGACCCGGAGACGCTGCATCGGCGCGGGCCCGGTGAGGTGGGCGAAGTCTGGGTGTCGGGCCCGAGCGTGGCCCAGGGGTATTGGGGCCGGGAGGAAGCGACGCGCGAGACGTTCCATGCGCGCATCGCCGGGGAGGACGGCGGGCCGTACCTGCGCACGGGTGACCTGGGCTTCCTGAGGCCCGAGGGCGAGCTGTACGTCACGGGGCGGCGCAAGGACCTGCTCATCCTGAGAGGGAGAAACCACTACCCGCAGGACCTGGAGGCGACGGTGGAGGGGGCGCACCCGGCGCTGAGGCCCGGGGGCGGCGCGGTGTTCTCGGTGGAGGTGGGGGGCGAGGAGCGCGCGGTGGTGGTGCAGGAAGTGGACGTGCGGCGGTTGGGCGGGCTGAGAGAGCAGTTGGCGGCGGCGGACGCGGCGGTGGGAGTCATCCGCCAGCGGCTGGCGGAGTCGCACGAGGTGCAGGCGCAGGCGGTGGTGCTCATCGAGCCGGGCAGCCTGCCCAAGACGTCCAGCGGCAAGGTGCAGCGGCACGCGTGCCGCGCGGCCTACCTCGCGGGGACGTTGCAGGAGGTGACGGCGTGGCGGGCGGAGGGCTCCAGCTCCGCCAATGGACGCCCATCACCTGCCGAGGCTCCCCTGCCCCCTGTTGCCGAGATTGCCACGGTTGAGGCTGGGCCCATGGCGGAGGTGGCCCTCCCGGCGAAGCCGGATGCGGAGGCCCTGATCGCTTGGCTGCGCGACGTCGTGGCCCGGCACGTGCGCATGCTTCGTGAGGACATCGACGTCGACGCCCCGGTGACGCGCTACGGGCTGGACTCGTTGGGCGCCGTGGAGCTGGCTCACGAAGTGGGCGCAGGCACCGGGCTGACGGTGCCCATGGAATGGCTCCTCCAGGGGCCGAGCATCACGTCCCTGGCGCACCGGCTGATCTCCCTCCGTGACTCAGCGGGCCCCTCTCCCCGGCGCGTGAGCGTGGGCGGCGACCGCGAGGCTTCTTCCTCGCAGGCCCGGCTGTTCTTCCTGTCCCGCTACGCCCCCGGCGACGTGTCCTACAACCTGCCCGCCGCCGTGCGCCTGGAGGGCGACCTGGATGTGGCCGCGCTGGAGGGCAGCCTCGTGGCCCTCGCGGCCCGGCATGAGGGGCTGCGGACCTCCTTCCGCGAGGCCCCGGGACAGCCCCGGCAGATCATCGCCGCGGACGCGTCCCTGCCGCTGGCGCGCGTTTCGCTGGAGTCCCTGCCCGCCGACGCCCGCGAGGCCGAAGCGCTCCGCCTGGCGCATGAAGAGGCCCGCCGCCCGTTCGACCTGGAGCGCGGACCGCTGGTGCGCGCCACGCTCCTCACGCTGGATGCGCGCACCCACGTGCTGGTGCTCGTCATGCACCACGCCGTGTCCGACGCCACGTCCATGGCGGTGCTGGTGCGCGAGGTCTCCGCCCTCTACTCGGCGCTGTGTGAGGGCCGCCCGTCGCCCCTGCCCGCCCTGCCCCTGGACTACGCAGACGCCGCGGACTGGCAGCGGGATGCGCTGGACGACGCCACGCTGGAGTCGCGCCTGGACTACTGGCGGACGCAGCTCGCCGGGGCTCCCCCACTGCTGGAGCTGGCCACGGACCGGCCGCGTCCCTCGCGGCGTGGGTCCGCGGGCGCGCGGGTGCCGGTGTTGCTGGACGCGCGTCTCGCGGACTCGGTCCGGCGGCTGGCGGAGCGCGAACGCGTCACCCCGTTCATGGTCCTGCTCGCGGCCTTCCAGACCGTGCTCGCCCGCCGCGCCGGCCAGGACGACATCAGCGTGGGCACGGCCATCACGGGGCGTCAGCGCGCGGAGTTCCAGGGGCTCGTCGGCCTCTTCGTCAACTCGCTGGTCCTGCGCACGCGACTGACGGGTGCTCCTTCGTTCCGGGAGCTCCTGGCCCGCGTGCGGGAGACAGCGCTGGGCGCGTACGCGCACCGGGACGTGCCCTTCGAGCGGGTCGTGGAGGCGCTCCGGCCTCCTCGCGAGCTGGGGCACACGCCGCTGTTCCAGGTGATGTTCAACCTCCAGGGCGCACGCGTGGACGCGCCCGTCCTGAAGGGGCTCCAGTCCCGGCTGCTGGACGTGCACACCGGCACGTCCATGTTCGACCTCACGCTGTCGCTCGCGGAGTCCCCCCAGGGCTTCGAGGGCTGGCTGGAGTACGCCACGGAGCTGTTCGACGCGGACACCGTGGCGCGGCTGGCCGGACACCTCCGTGTGTTGCTGGAGGCCGCCATCGCGGACCCCCGGACGCCCATCCACGCGTTGCCCTGGATGACGGACGCGGAGCGCCACCAGGTGCTCACCGCGTGGAACGACACGGCCCGCGACTACCCGGCCGACAGGACGATCCCCGAAGCGTTCGCGCTCCAGGTCGCCCGCACTCCGGACGCCATCGCCGTGGAGGACGGGGACGTTCGCCTGACGTACGCGCAGTTGGAGGCGCGGGCCAATCCGCTCGCGCACTTCCTGCGGGCCCGGGGCGTGGGCCCGGACGTGCCGGTGGCGGTGTGCATGGAGCGCTCCGTGGACTTCGTCGTCACGGTGCTCGCCATCCTCAAGGCGGGCGGTGCCTATGTGCCGCTGGACGCGTCGTACCCCGCGCGGCGGCTGGCGTTCATGATGGAGGACGCCCGGCCCCGGATGCTGCTCACCACGCGCGCGCTGCGGGAGCGGCTGAACGTGCCCGACGCGACCCTGGCCTGCTTCTTCGTGGACGCGCTGGCGCTCGATGATCAGCCCGTCACCGCGCCGGAAGTCACCGCGGGGCCTCGAAACCTGGCCTACGTCATCTTCACCTCCGGCAGCTCCGGGCGTCCCAAGGGGGTGGCCAGCGAACATCGCGGCGTGCTGCGCCTCGTGCACGCCGAGCCCTACTCGCGCGTCGGTCCGCGCGAAACGGGCATGCTCTTCGCGCCGCTGTCCTTCGACGGCTCCGTGATGGAGCTGTGGACGATGCTGCTGCATGGCGGCCGGCTGGTCGTCTTCCCCGGCAAGGTCCCCGCCGGAGACATGGACACGCTCGCGCGTGTGGTGGAGCGTCACGCGGTCGGCTTCGCCCACCTGCCGTCGGGGCTCTTCTCGCAGTTGGTGGAGCACCGGCCGGACATCCTCGGACGGCTGCGCGCGGTGCACGTGGCGGGCGACGTCATCTCCGCCCCGCATGTGCGTCGCGCGGTGGAGCTTCTGGGCCGGCCCGTCATCAACGCCTATGGCCCCAGTGAATGCTCCGTGGCCGCGTCGTTCTTCACGGTGGAGCGGCCGGAGCAGGCGGGCGCGTCGGTGCCCATCGGCGCGCCGCTCGCGAACACCACGGCGTACGTGCTGGACGCGCGGCTCCAGCCGGTGCCGGTGGGCGTGCCGGGGGAGCTGTTCCTCGGCGGTGATGGCGTGGTCCGGGGCTACGTGTCGCGGCCGGACCTGACGGCGGAGCGCTTCGTGCCGGATGTCTGGGGCGCGAAGCCGGGGGCACGGCTGTACCGCACGGGCGACCGGGTGCGCTGGCGCGCGGATGGGACGCTGGACTTCCTGGGCCGCACGGACCACCAGGTGAAGGTGCGTGGCTTCCGCATCGAGCTGCCGGAAGTGGAGGCCGCCCTGCGCGAGCTGCCCGAGGTGCACGAGGCCGCGGCGGTGGTGCGCGAGGACGTGCCCGGCGACAAGCGGCTCGTCGCCTACGCGATGCCGCGCCCGGGGCAGGTGCTGGAGGCCTCGCGGCTGCGGGAGGCCCTGCGCCGCAAGCTCCCCGACTACATGGTGCCGTCCCTGTTCGTGGCGCTCCCCACCCTGCCCCTGAACCCCAGCGGCAAGGTGGACCGCAAGGCCCTGCCCGCCCCGGACTCCGAGGCCACCGGCCGGCGCGAGCGCTACGTGGCGCCGGCCCACCCGCTGGAGGAGCAGATCGCCTCCACGTGGGCCCGTGAGCTGGGCGCGGACCGCGTGGGCACGCAGGACCACCTGTTCAACGACCTGGGCGGCACGTCGCTGTCCGTGATGCGGCTCGCCTCGCGCTTGAAGGAGACGCTGGGGCGCGAGGTGCCCGTGGTCTGGTTGTTCGAACACCCCACGGTGGAGTCGCTCGCCCAGCGGCTGGAGCACGAGTCCCGGTCGCCGGGAGCGCCGTCGCCCACCACGCCCGGCCACCGCCCGCGCGAGGCGTCGAAGCCCGGCGCGTCCGGCTCCATCGCCATCATCGGCATGGCGGGCCGCTTCCCCGGCGCGGGGACGGTGGAGGCGTTCTGGCGGAACCTGCGCGAGGGCGTGGAGTCCATCACGCGCTTCTCCCCCGAGGAGCTGGAGCACCTGCCCTCGCTGCCGGAGGGGTTCGAGC
Organism: Corallococcus sp. AS-1-12; assembly: GCF_020036995.1. Taxonomy (NCBI): domain Bacteria; kingdom Pseudomonadati; phylum Myxococcota; class Myxococcia; order Myxococcales; family Myxococcaceae; genus Corallococcus; species Corallococcus sp. AS-1-12. The sequence goes on from NZ_JAIQDD010000001.1 coordinate 611,258, forward strand.
TCTGGTACCACCCGGCGTTCGTTCCGGCCGCCGGGGTCCTGGACGACGTGGAGGGGTTCGACCACGCGTTCTTCGACATGTCCCTGCGCGAGGCGCAGTTCACGGATCCGCAGCAGCGGTTGTTCCTCCAGACGGCGTGGGCCGCGCTGGAGGACGCGGGCGTCAACCCGGAGCGCTACCCCGGCGCCATCTCGCTGTACGCGGGCGCCGCGGCCTCCGGGTACGCGGAGGCCGTGCGGCAGGCGATGCCGCTGGACGCGGCGTCCTTCTTCGAGCTGAACGGCACCGCCACGCACGAGAGCCTGCCGACGAAGGCGTCCTTCAAGCTGGGGCTCACGGGGGAGAGCACGCTGCTCTACACCGCGTGCTCCACGGGCCTGGTGGCCGTGCACCTGGCCTGTCAGAGCCTGCGGACGGGCCAGTCGGACGTGGCGCTCGCGGGGGCCTCGCGGCTGTCGCTGCCGCAGCGCACGGGCTACGTGGCGCAGGAGGGGCTCATCTTCTCGCCGGACGGCCACTGCCGTGCGTTCGACGCGAAGGCCCAGGGGACGCTGCCGGGCAACGGCGTGGGCGCGGTGGTGCTCAAGCGGCTGGAGGACGCGGTGCGGGATGGGGACGCCATCTACGCCGTCATCCGGGGCTCGGCGCTGAACAACGACGGCCGGAACAAGTCCGGCTTCACCGCGCCCAGCGTGCAGGGACAGGCGGCGGTGGTGTCTCAAGCCCTGGCCAACGCGGGCGTGGCACCGGAGGCCGTGGGCTACGTGGAGGCCCATGGCACCGCGACGCCGCTGGGGGACCCGATTGAAGTGGCGGCGTTGACGCGCGCGTATGGCCTGGGTGTGGAGCACCGGGGGCGCATCGCGCTGGCGTCGCTGAAGACGAACGTGGGGCACCTGGACACGGCCGCGGGGCTGGCGGGCCTGATGAAGGCCGCGCTGTCGCTGCACCATGGGGAGATTCCCCCCAGCCTCCACTTCGAGAAGCCCAACCCGCAGATCGACTTCGACGCGGGGCCGTTCTTCGTCAACACCACCTTGCGGTCGTGGCCCCGGGGCGAGACGCCTCGCTTCGCCGCGGTCAGCTCCTTCGGCATTGGCGGCACCAATGCCCACGCCATCCTCGAGGAAGCTCCCATGCGGCAGAGTGGTTCGACCACGCGTTCCCACCAGCTCGTCGTGCTGTCCGCGCGATCGCCGGAGGCGCTGGAGGCCGCGGCGCGGCGGTTGGAGGCGAAGGGCGTCGGGGACACGGCGCTGGCGGATCTGGCGTTCACGCATGCCGTGGGTCGCAAGGCGTTCGAGTACCGGCGCGCGGTGGTGGTGAAGGACGCGGAGGACCTGTCGCGGCAGCTCCAGAAGCCGGTGGTGCCGGCGAAGAGTCCGGGCAAGGCGCCGCGCGTGGCGTTCGTGTTCTCCGGGCAGGGTTCGCAGCGGCTGGCCATGGGGCGTGAGCTGGCGGAGGCGTCGCCCTCGTTCCGCGCGCACCTGGATGCGTGCCTCGCGTTGCTGGACGCGCCGCTGCGGGCGCGGGTGTCGGCGGTGCTGGCTCCGGAGGCGGATGCTGCTTCGGCGGACCTCGCGGACACGCGCGTGGCGCTGCCCGCGCTGTTCAGCGTGCAGGTGGCGCTGGCCTGGATGTGGCGAGACCTGGGTGTCACTCCGGCCGCGGTGATGGGACACAGCTTCGGTGAGTACGCGGCGGCGTGCGTCTCGGGGGCGCTGCCGGTCGAGGACGGGATGCGGCTCGCGGTGGCTCGCGGGGAGCTGATGCACCGGATGCCGCCGGGCGCGATGCTCGCGGTGGCCCTGCCCGTGGAGCGCGTGCAGGCGTTGCTGTCGGGACGGTTGTCGGTGGCGGCGGTGAACGCGCCGGACCGCTGCGTGGTGTCCGGGCCGGTGGAGGAAGTGGAGCGGCTGGAGGCCGCGCTGAAGGAACAGAAGGCCGGGGCGGTGCGCATGCCCGCGCCGCACGCGTTCCACTCGGCGGACGTGGAGCCGTTGATGCCGGAGCTGGCGCGCGTGGTGGGCACGCTGCGCTGGTCGGAGCCTGCGGTGCGGTACGTGTCCAGCCTTACGGGGACGGGGGTTGGGCCGGGGCAGCTCGCGGCGCCGGAGTACTGGACGGAGCAGATGCGCCAGCCGGTGCGCTTCACCCGCGCGGTGGAGGCGCTCCAGGCGGATGGCTGCACGGTGCTGCTGGAGGTGGGACCGGGGCAGGACGTGACGCCGCTGGTGCGCGCGAACCTGGTTCGGCCCGAGGGCAGCGGTGCCCCTGTCCTCGCGCTGGCGTCGTTGCGAGTGGGTGGGAAGACGACTGAGCAGGTGGGCTGGCTCCAGGCCGTGGGGGAGCTGTGGACGGTGGGCGTGTCCGTGGACTGGAGCGCGTTCTACGCGCACGAGCAGCGCCTGCGGCTGCACCTGCCCACGTACGCGTTCCAGACCAAGGCGGTCTGGGTGCAGCCGAGAGCGCGCGCCACGACGTCTCCGTTCGCGCCGCCCACGGGGCGCCCCGTCCAGGCGCCGCGAACGCTGGTCGAGGCCACGGCCGCGCCCGTTGAGCGTGCGCCCGAAGTGGCCTCCGAGCTGGCCCTGGTCACCGCGTCGATCCGCGCGCCCCAGTCCGTATCCGCGATGACGGACACGGCGGGCCGAGGCCCGCCATCCGCGTCAGCGATGACGGCTCCGAACGGCGCGCCGCAGAGCGGGTCCGTGACGACGGAGTCGAACAATGCGCCGCAGAACGGGTCCGAGCTGACGGAGTCGATCGGCGTGCTGCAACCGGAGGCCGCGGCGTCCTCGCATGGGGAGGTCGTGTCCCCGGACGCGTCCCCCGTCGCCCCTCCCCCACCCGGCCGTGAGGACGCGCCCCGGGGCGACATCGAGGAGCGCGTGGCCGCGCTGTGGCGCGACCGTCTGGGCCTGGAGTTCGTGGGCCGCCACGCCGACTTCCTCGAACTCGGCGGCAACTCGCTGACGGCCGCGCAGTTGCTCAATCAGCTCCGTGAGGCCTTTGGCGTGAACCTGCCGCTGGCCGTCCTCTTCGAGGCGCCCACCGTCGCCGGCATCGCCGAACACCTGGAGCCCCTGCTCCTCCAGGCACCCCAGGCCCCCGTCTCCACGGAGCTTCCGCTGGTGCCCCTGCCGCGCGATGGCAGCGAGCTGCCGCTGTCCTTCGTGCAGGAGCGCGTCTGGCGCCTGGAGCAGCACCTGCCCGGCCTGTCCGCGTACAACCTCCCGTTCGTCCTCCGGCTCGAAGGCGACCTGGACGCGGACGTCATGGAGCGCGGCATCCAGGAGATCGTCCAGCGCCACGAAGCGCTGCGCACGACCTACGACACCGTGGACGGCCGCCCCGTGCAGCGCTTCCACCCGCGCATGCGCGTGCCCCTCACCCGCGTGGAGCTGCGCGGCCCCATGGAGACGCGCGAACCCGAGGCGCTGCGCCTCGCCCGCGAGGACGCCGCGAAGCCGTTCGACCTGGTCCGCGGCCCCGTGCTGCGCACCACCCTGGTCCGCCTGGACGCGAAGCTGCACCTGCTGATCGCCAGCATCCACCACATCGTCAGCGACACGATGTCCATCGCCCTGCTCGTCCAGGAGCTGGGCCAGCTCTACGACGCCTTCCTCCAGGGCAAGCCGTCTCCCCTCAAGCCGCTGCCCCTCCAGTACGCGGACTTCGGCGCGTGGCAGCGCCGGGGCATCTCCAGCGGCCGGCTGGCCGAGCAGGACCAGGGCTGGCGGCAGCGGCTGGCCGGCATGCCGCGCCGGTTGGATCTGCCCACCGACCGGCCCCGCTCCAACGAGCCCGTCATCGCCTCGCAGCGCATGACACTGGACTTCCCGCCCGCGCTCGCCCACGAGCTGGTGGCCTTCACCCGCCGCGAGGGCTTCACCGGCTACATGACGGTGCTCGCCGCGTGGCAGACGCTGCTGCACCGCTACAGCGGCCAGACGGACATCGTCGTCGGCACGCCCATCGCCAACCGCACGCGGCCGGAGCTGCTGTCGCTCATCGGCTACGTGGCGCACTCGGCGGCGTTCCGGACGCGCTTCACCGAAGGCCTCACCTTCCGCGAGCTGCTCGCCCAGGTGCGAGGCGAGGTCGCGGACGCGCAGTCGCGCCCGGACGTGCCCTTCGAGTACCTGGTGGAGGCGCTCGTCCCGGGCCACGACATCGGCCGGGGGCGCATGACGGACTCCGTGTTCGTCTACCACACGGGCGCGAGCTCCTCGGAGACCCTGGAGCTCATCGGCCTGCGCGGGACGTTGGTGGAGGTGCCGGGCACGCCCGTGCAGTGGGGCTCCACCCTGAGCGCCCTCACCCTGGTCCTCTTCGAGTCCCCCACCCGCGTCCACGGCGCGCTGGAGTACGCGTCGGACCTGTTCGACCCCGCCACCACGGCGCGGCTGATGGAGCACTTCCAGGTGCTGCTCGGCGCGGCGCTCGCGAACCCCGACACGCAGGTGGCGCACCTGCCGCTCGCCACGGATGACGAGCGCCGGGCCTGGCCCACGCCTCGCGCCACGCCGGGGCTGGTCCCCGTGCCCTCCCTGCTCGCGGAGCGGCGCGCGCGCCACGCTGGCGCCACCGCCCTGTCCCAGGGGGAGACGCACTGGAGCTGGGCGGAGTTGGGCGCCCGCGCGGACGCCCTGTCCTCGAGGCTCAAGTCCCTGGGCGTGAAGGCCGGCACCCCCGTGGCCGTGTGCCTGCGCACGTCGCCGGAGAAGCTGGCCGCGCTGTGGGGCGTGCTGGGCGCGGGCGGCGCGTGCGTCGCCCTGGGCCCGTCCGACCTGAGCCACCTGCCCGTGTACGCGCCCGAAGGCGCGCCGGTGCCGGTGCTCGTCACCACGCGCGCGCTGGTGGCCTCCGTGCGCGTGGACGCGTCCCGCGTCGTCTACGTGGAAGATGTGCCCGCCGCGAGCGAGCCCGCCGCCACGACCGCGCCCGTGGAGCCGCACGCCCTGGCGTGGCTGCTGCCCACGGGCCGGGGCCAGCCCGCGTGGGCCCTGGGCCACCGGGAGCTGGCGGAGTTCTTCACCGGCCTGGACGCGCGCCTGTCGCCCCCGGACGGCGGCGCGTGGCTGGCCGCGAGCGAGCCGTCCTCCGACCGTCCGGAGCTGGAGGCCCTGTGGGCGCTCTCGCGCGGCCTGCGGGTGGTGTTCCCGCCGGAGCGCATCACCGCCCGGCTGGTGGGCCTGGGCGATGGGGGGCCTCGCGCGAAGGCAATGGACCTGAGCCTCATCTACTTCGCCAACGACGAGGACACGCTCCAGGGACCCAAGTACGAGCTGCTGCTGGAGGGCGCGAAGTTCGCGGATGCGAACGGCTTCTCCGCGGTGTGGACGCCGGAGCGGCACTTCCACTCGTTCGGAGGCCTCTACCCGCAGCCGGCGGTGGTGGCGGCGGGTCTGGCCACCGTCACGAAGCACCTGCGCCTGCGCTCCGGCAGCGTGGTGCTGCCGCTGCATGATCCGCTGCTCATCGCGGAGCAGTGGTCCGTGGTGGACAACCTGTCCCAGGGCCGCGTGGGCCTGTCCGTGGCCACGGGCTGGCACACGCAGGACTTCACCTTCGCGCCGGCCAACTACGAGAAGCGCCGCGACATCCTCCTGGAGAAGCTGTCCACGCTGCGCGCGCTGTGGCGGGGCGAGCGCTTCAAGCGGCCCGCGGGCGCGGGCAGCACGGCGGAGGTCGGCCTGCGCCCGAAGCCCGTGCAGAAGGAGCTGCCGGTGTGGCTCACCGCCACGGGCAACCCCGAGACGTTCCGCATGGCGGGCGAGCTGGGCGCGGGCGTGCTCACGGGCCTGCTCTCGCACACGCTGGAGGAGCTGAAGCAGAAGGTGGCGCTGTACCGCGACGCGTGGCGCCGCAACGGGCACCCGGGCCGGGGCCACATCACCTGCATGCTGCACACGTACCTGGGCGACGAGGAGCAGGAGGTGCTGCGCACGGTGCGCCAGCCCCTGCTGTCGTACTTCCGCAGCTCGGTGGACATCAGCACGTCGCTGCTCCAGGCGCAGGGCATCACCGACGTGCAGAAGCTGTCGCCGGAGGACATCAACGCGGTGCTGGAGCGCACCTTCGAGAACCACGCGAAGAACACCGGCCTGCTGGGCACGGTGGACAGCGCGCTGCGGCGGCTGCGCGACGTGCGCGCGGCGGACGTGGACGAGGTGGCGGCGCTCATCGACTTCGGCCTGGACACCCCCGTGGTGCTGGAAGGCCTGCGCCGGCTGGCCGTGGTGCGCGAGCGCATGGACGCGGAGGCCGCCGCCCGCCAGGAGCAGGTGCTGGTGGAGGCCGAGGCGGGCGTGGAGGGCCTGCTGGAGCTGGCGCGTCAGTCCGGCGCGGTGCTGCTGCACACGTCGGCCCGGCTGGCGCGTTCGCTCAGCGAGCTGCCCGGCGCGCGCGAGTCCCTGGCCCGCGTGGGCGCGCTGGTGTTGGAGGGCGCGTCGGTGGAGCTGGGCGCGGCGCTGCACCGGGCCGCGGGCGTGGAGGTGTGGCTGTCCGGTGATGCCCAGGAGGGCGCGCTGCTGCCGCGCACGTTGGCGGAGCGCATCCCCTCGAACCTCCAGGCCTGGGTGCTGGACGCGGCCGGTCAGCCCGTGCCCGCGGGCGTGGTGGGCGAGCTGGCCCTCGCGGGCGCGGGGCTCCCCTCCGCCCTGTGGCGCGCGGGTGACGAGGAGCACCGCCGCCTGGTGCCGCACCCCCGCGAGGCGTCCGCGAAGCTGTTCCGCACCGGCCGTCATGCCCGCCTGCGCGGGGACGGACGGCTGGAGCCGGTGGCCTCGCCGTCGCGGCTCCCCCCTCCGCCCGTGGCGCGTCCCGCCGCCGTCGAAGCGCCGCGCCCCGTGGCGCCCGCTACCCCGGCGAGGGTGGACATGACCCCGCCGCCCATCCCGCGCGTGGGCCGCGACCGGCCGCTGCCCCTGTCCTTCGCGCAGCAGCGCCTGTGGTACCTCCAGCAACTGGAGCCCACGAGCAGCGCGTACAACAACCCGGCCATCTTCCGGCTCACGGGTGAGCTGGACCGGGACGCGCTCCAGGCCGCGCTGGACGCGATGGTGGTCCGCCACGAGGTGCTGCGCACCACCTACGCCCTGGAGGGAGACCACGCGGTGCAGGTCATCCATCCGCCCCGGGGACTGCCGCTCCAGCACTGGGACGCAGCCGGCGACACGCCAGAGGCGCGCGAGGCGGCGATGCGCGCGTTCTGCCAGGACTCCGTGCGCCAGCCCTTCGACCTGGAGCAGGAGGTCGTGCGCGCGGCGCTGATCCGCATGGGGGCCCGCGAGCACGTGCTGCTCGTCACCTTCCACCATGCGGTGTCCGACGCGTGGTGCACCCTGGTCATCGCGCATGAGCTGACGGTGAACTACACGGCCTTCCGCACGGGCCAGCCGTCGCCGCTGCCGGAGCTGCCGGTGCAGTACGCGGACTACGCGGTGTGGCAGCGCGCGTGGCTGGAAGGCGGCGTGATGGAGAAGCAGGTGGCCTGGTGGAAGGACCACCTGGCCGGCGCGCCTCCGCTGTCGCTGCCCACGGACCGGCCCCGCCCGGCGGTCATGTCCTCCGCGGGCGCGCGGCACACCTTCCTCCTGCCTGCGACGGTGTCCGCGCCGCTGCTGGCGCTGGGCCGCAAGCACGGCGCCACGTCGTTCATGGTGCTGATGGCGCTCTTCCAGACGGTGCTGTCGCGCTACTCGGGCCAGGACGACTTCGTGGTGGGCACGCCCATCGCGGGCCGCACGCGTCCGGAGCTGGAGTGGCTGATGGGGTGCTTCATCAACACCCTGCCCTTCCGCTCGCGGCTGTCCGGCCAGCCGTCCTTCGTGGAGCTGCTGGGCCGCGTGCGCACCCAGGCCCTGGAGGCCTACGCGCACCAGGACGCTCCCTTCGAGCGCGTGCTGGATTCGCTGGAGCTGCCGCGCGACCTGAGCCGCACGCCGCTGTTCCAGGTGAGCATCAACGTCGTGAGCATGCCGGAGGTCCAGGGCCGGCTGCCGTCGCTGGAGCTGACCCCGGTGGAGGTGCCGACCGGCACCGCGAAGTTCGACCTGGGCATGGAGGTCGTGGACGGCAAGGACGGCTTCACCTGCAGCATGGAGTACGCCACCGCCCTCTTCGACGCGGCCACCATGGAGCGGCTGGCGCGGCACATGGTGGGCCTGGCGCGCGAGGTGGTCGCCCATCCCCAGACGTCCGTCGCCCTGCTGCCGCTCATGGACGCGGCGGAGCGCCAGCGCGTGCTGGTGGAGTGGAACGACACCTTCCAGGACTTCCCCCAGGACGCGCGCATCCCGGACCTCTTCGCCCGGCAGGTCGCGGCGAGGCCGGACGCGGTGGCGGTGGAAGCCGGCGGCGAGCGCCTGACGTACGCGCAGTTGGACGCGCGCGCGAACCAGTGGGCGCACGTGCTGCGGGAGCACGGCGTGGGCCCGGACGTGCTGGTGGCGGTGTGCCTGGAGCGCTCGCTGGAGCTCGTCGTCGCGCTGCTCGCGGCCGTGAAGGCGGGGGGCGCGTACCTGCCGCTGGATCCCAGCTACCCGGCGCCTCGGCTGGCCGCGATGCTGGAGGACGCGCCCGCGAAGGTGCTGCTCACCACGCGGGCCCTGCGCGCGGCGGTGCCCCTGCCGCCGGAGCTGCCGTCCGTCTTCGTCGAGGAGCTGTCCGCCCGGGACCTGCCCACGGCGCCGGTGGTGCCGGGCGCGGACTCGCGCCATCTGGCCTACGTGGACTTCACCTCCGGCAGCACCGGGCGCCCCAAGGGCGTCGCGGTGGACCACCGCGCGGTGATGCGCCTGCTGCACCACCCGGCGTTCGCGCGCATGGGCGCGAACGAGACGTTCCTCCAACTGGCGCCCATCTCCTTCGATCCGGTGACGCTGGAGATCTGGGGACCGCTGCTGCACGGCGGGCGGCTGGTGATGTTCCCGCCCACGTCTCCGTCGGACCTGGACGTGTTGGCCCAGGTCATCCAGCGCCACGGCGTCACCGCGATGATGCTCACGGCGGGCCTCTTCACGCAGGTGGTGGACCTGAAGCCGGAGGCCCTGACGGGCGTGCGCCAGTTGCTGGTGGGCGGCGACGTCGTCTCCCCGCCGCACGTGCGCAAGGTGCTGGAGGCGCATCCGGGCCTCGTCGTGACCGCGGGCTACGGCCCGACGGAGGCGACGCTCATCGCCGCCACGCACGTGATGACGGACGCGGCGCGCGTGGACGCCCCCGTGCCCCTGGGCCGGCCCATCGCGCGGACGGACCTGTACGTGCTGGACGCGCGCGGACAGCCGGTGCCCCCGGGCATCCCCGGTGAGCTGCACATCGGCGGCGAGGGCCTGGCGCGCGGCTACATCTCCCGGCCCGACCTCACCGCGGAGCGCTTCATTCCGCATCCGTTCTCCTCGCGGCCCGGTGAGCGCCTCTACCGCACGGGCGACCTGACCCGCTGGCGCGCGGATGGGACGCTGGACTTCCTGGGCCGCACGGACCAGCAGGTGAAGGTCCGGGGCTTCCGCATCGAGCTGTCGGAGGTCGAGTCCGCGCTGGGCGCGCACCCGGACGTCCGCGAGGCCGTGGCCGTGGTGCGGGAGGACGTGCCCGGAGACAAGCGCCTGGTGGCGTATGTCGTCGCCCCGTCCGCCCCCCAGCCGGAGGCGCTGCGCGACTTCATGCGCCAGCGCGTGCCGGACTACATGCTGCCGTCCGCGTTCGTCCTGCTGGAGTCGCTCCCGCTGACGGCCCAGGGCAAGGTGGACCGCAAGGCCCTGCCCGCGCCCGAGGGACAGCGCGCCTCGCGCCGTGAGTACGTGGCGCCGCGCACCCCGAGGGAGCAGGCCCTGGCCCAGGTGATGGCGCAGGTCCTGCGCGTGGAGCGCGTGGGCCTGGACGACAACTTCTTCGAGCTGGGCGGCGACTCCATCATCAGCCTCCAGGTGGTGGCGAAGGCGCGGCAGGCCGGCGTGCGGTTGCAGGTGAAGGACCTCTTTCAGCACCCCACCCTGGGCGCGCTGGCGGCCGTGGCCCGCGACGGCGAGGCCACCCTCGCGGAGCAGGGCCCGGTGGTCGGCGACGTGCCCCTCACGCCCATCCAGGTGGATCTGTTCGAGCGTGAGCCGACGTACCCGCACCACTTCAACCACGCCCTGCTGCTCAAGACCCGTCAGCCGCTGAAGGCCGACATGGTGCAGAAGGCGCTCACCGCGCTCGTCACCCACCACGACGCCCTGCGCCTGCGCTACGTCCACTTGGAGGACGGCACGTGGCGCCAGGAGGCCGTGGCTCCCGAGGCCGCGCCCCCCGTGCTCCTCCAGGTGGACCTGTCCATGCTGGCGCCGGAGGCCCGGCTCGCCGCGATGGAGCGGGAGGCCGCGCGCCTCCAGGCGGACTTCGACCTGGCGACGCCGCCGCTGGTGCGCGTGGCGCTGTTCCACTTCGGCGCCGGGGAGCCGCAGCGCCTGCTGCTCATCATCCACCACCTGGTGGTGGACGCGGTGTCGTGGCGCATCCTGGTGGAGGACCTGGAGGCGGCATACCTCCAGCTCCAGGCCGCCCGCGCCCCGGCGCTGCCCGTGAAGACGACGTCGTTCCTGTCCTGGGCGAAGCGGCTGGAGAAGCACGCCCTGTCCGAGGCGCTGGGCGAGCAGGAGGCCTTCTGGCGCGAAGCGATGCGCGGCGACGTGGCCCCGCTGCCCGTGGACGGCCCGGGTCCGTACACGTACGCGTCGCGGAGCAGCGTCGCCGTGGAGCTGGACGCGGAGGAGACGCGGCAGTTGCTCCAGGAGACGCCCACCGGCTGGCGGGCGCGCATCGACGACGTGCTCCTGACCGCGCTCGCGCGGACGCTGGGCGAGTGGACGGGGAAGCCGGACGTCCTCATCGAGCTTGAGGGCCACGGCCGCGAGGAGCTGTTCGCGGACCTGGACGTGTCGCGCACCGTGGGCTGGTTCACGTCCGTGGCGCCGGCCCTGCTGCGGCTGCCCGAGGGCGGCTCGCTGGGAGACGGGCTGCGCGCGGTGCGGGACTCGCTGAAGGCGTGGCCCGGCCGCGGCATCGGCTTCAACCTGCTGCGCCACCTCGGGCCTCCGGAGACGCGGGCCCGGCTGGCCGCGCTGCCCAAGGCGCAGGTGTCGTTCAACTACCTGGGCCAACTGGACGGCACCGCCGCCGCCAGCACGCTCTTCACCATGAGCGACGAGCCGGTGGGCCCCATCGTGGAGCCCCGGGCCTTGCAGCCGCACGCGCTGGCCGTGGACGGCTCGGTGCTCCAGGGCCGGCTGCGGATGACGTTCGGCTACAGCCACCAGCAGCACCACGAGGCGACGGTGCGCGCGCTGGCGGAGCGCTTCCTCGCGGTGCTGCGCGAGCTCATCGCCCAGCGCCATTCGGAGGACGCGCGGCGGCGCACGCCCGGGGACTTCCCGCTGGCCCGCCTGTCGCAGGCCGCGCTGGACGCGGTGTTGGCGGCGCAGGGCCCCACGGTGGAGGACCTGTTCCCGCTGTCCCCGCTCCAGGAGGGCATGCTCTTCCACGCCCTGAATGATCCGCAGGCGGCCTACTACTTCGAGCAGGCCGGGTGGTCGAGCCACTCGGACGTGGACATCGCGCTGCTCCAGCGGACGTGGCAGACGGCGGTGGACCGCAACCCCATCCTGCGCACCGCGTTCGTGTGGGAGGGCCTGGAGTCGCCGCTCCAGGTGGTGCATTCGCGCGCCACGCTGCCGTTCATCGTCCACGACTGGCGCCACCTGCCGGAGGCGGAGCAGCCGGCCGCGCTGGCGAAGCTCACGGCGGAGGACCGTGCACGCGGCTTCGACGTGTCGAGCGCGCCGCTGTCGCGCATGACGGTGGTGCGCCTGGGGGATGCGCGCTGGCGCTTCCTGTGGAGCCACCACCACCTGCTGATGGACGGCTGGAGCATGGGCCTGTTCTTCCAGGAGGTCTTCGCGCTCTACGACGCCGTGCACGCCGGGACGCCTCCGCCGCCCGCGGGCCGGCCGCCGTTCCGCGACTACATCGCGTGGTTGGACCGCCGCGACGGGGCGGAGGACGAGCGCTTCTGGCGAGACCAGCTCGCGGGCCTGTCCGTGCCCACGCCCCTGCCCTCGGCGCGGCCCGCGTCCCTGGTGCGGCCCACCACGTCCGAGAAGCGGCCCGACGCGAGGGTGACGCTGCCGGCGCCGGTCACCACCGCGCTGGAGGCCTTCGCGCGGCGGCATCAGCTCACGCTCAACACGCTGACGCAGGCGGCCTGGGCGCTGGTGCTCGCGCGCCACGCGGACACGCGCGACGTGCTCTTCGGCACCACGCTCGCGGGCCGTCCGCCGGAGCTGCCGGGCGCGGACGCCATGCTGGGCCTGCTCATCACCACGCAGCCGGTGCGCATCACGCTGCCGGGTGACGGCGAGCCGGTGCTGCCGTGGCTCCAGTCGCTCCAGGCGAAGCTGCTCGGCATCCAGCAGCACCAGTACGCGCCGCTGGTCTCGACGCACGGCTGGAGCGACATCCCCCGGGGACAGCCGCTCTTCCAGTCCCTGTTCGTCTTCGAGAACTACCCGTTCGACGAATCGGTGTTGCGCCGCTTCACCGCGATGGACCTGCGCGACCTGGAGTTCGGCGACAGCACGAACTACCCGCTCTCCGCCACCGTGGTGCCGCGCGAAGAGCTCCAGTTGCAGCTCGTCTACGACGAGGGCCGCTTCGACGCGGACGCCGTGCGGCGGGTGCTGGGCCAGTGGCGGCAGGCGCTGGAGGGACTGCTCCAGCCGGACGCGCGGCTCGACGACGTGTCGCTGCTCCCCGCGGAGGACCGGGCCTGGCTGCTGCGCGCCGGCAGCGGTGACGCCATGGACTTCGAGCGCGACGCCACGTTGCAGGCGCGCTTCGAGGAGCAGGCCGCCGCGACGCCGGACGCGGACGCCGTGGTGTCCGGCGGGACGACGCTGACCTACGGGCAGCTCAACGCGAGGGCGAATGAGCTCGCATGGCAGTTGCGGTCACTGGGCGTGGGCCCGGAGGTGACGGTCGCGCTGTGCCTGGAGCGCTCGGCGGAGGCCATCGTGGCGCTCCTCGCGGTGCTCAAGGCCGGAGGCGCCTTCGTGCCGTTGGACCCGGCGGCCCCCGCCGCGCGCAAGTCGTTCGTCCTCAAGGATTGTGGCGCGTCCGTGCTGGTGACGACGCAGGCGCTGCAAGAAACGTGGCACCCAGAGGTGCCCCACCTGGTGCGGCTGGACGCAAAACCTGTCCGACAGTCGGACAGGTTTTCGGCCAACCCGCCGCCGGTGGCGGGCCCGGCGAACCTCGCCTACGTCATCTACACGTCCGGCTCCACCGGCACGCCCAAGGGCGTGATGGTGCAGCACCGGTCGGTCCTCAACTTGCATCAGGTGCTGACCCGCAGCCTCCACGCGGGGCTGGCACCGGGACAGCGCGTCACGGTCAACGCGCCGCTGCACTTCGACGCGTCCATCGCCCAGGTGGTCCAGTTGCTGAGCGGCCACTGCTTGCACGTCGTCCCGCAGGAGGTGCGGCAGGACGCGGAGGCGATGGTGGCGTGGCTGGAGGACCAGCGCATCGACGTGCTGGACTGCACGCCGTCGCAGTTGCGGCTCATGCTGGCCGCGGGCCTGCTGGAGCGCTCGCATGTCCCGGGAGTCATCTCCGTGGGCGGCGAGGCCGTGGACGAGAGCTCCTGGCGCCAACTGCGTGCCTCCCACCGGACGCGGGCGTTCAACGAATACGGCCCCACGGAATGCACGGTGGACGCGATGGACTGGCGCATCCAGGACGCCGCGCAAGAGACTCCCGTCATCGGCCGCCCGTTGGCCAACCTCCAGGCGTACGTGCTGGACGCCCGGCAGCGGTGGGTGCCCTTCGGGACGCCGGGGGAGCTGTGCCTCGGGGGTGAAGGCGTCACGCGCGGCTATCTGGGCCGCCCGGACCTGACGGCCGAGCGCTTCGTTCCGGATCCGTACAGCGCGGAGCCCGGCGCGCGGCTCTACCGCACGGGTGACAAGGCCCGTTGGCGCGAGGACGGCACGCTCGAATACCTGGGCCGGTTGGACTTCCAGGTGAAGCTGCGCGGCTACCGGATCGAACCCGGCGAGATTGAAGCCTCGCTGCGCTCGCACCCGGACGTCCGGGACGCGGTGGTCCTGGTTCGCGAAGACCGGCTCATCGCCTGGGTCGCGCCCCAGGTGGATACGGCGCCCCTGCGTCAGCACCTCCTGCGGACCCTGCCGGAGTACATGGTGCCCGTCGCGTTCGTGGCGCTGGACGCCCTGCCCCAGACCGCGAACGGCAAGGTGGACCGTGACGCCCTGCCCTCGCCGGACGCCGCCCCGGCCTCCGAGCGCGTCATCGAGCCGCCCTCGACGCCCACCGAGGCGGCGCTGATCCCGCTGTGGCTCGAAGTGCTGCGCGTCCCCGCCGTGGGCCGCCACGACGGCTTCTTCGAGCTGGGCGGCCACTCGCTGCTGGCCACGCAGTTGGTGTCGCGCGTGCGCAAGCACTTCGGCGTGGAGCTGCCCCTGCGGGCCCTGCTGGAGGGGCCCACCGTGGCGGAGCTGGCGCGACGCATCGACTCGCTCCTGCAACCCCGGAGTCAGGAGGCGTCCTCGTCCGCGTTGCCCTCGCTGCGCCGCGCGGAGCGGCCGGACGTGCTGCCGCTGTCCTTCGCGCAGCAGCGCATGTGGTTCGTCGAGCAGTTGGGCACGGCGGGCACCGCCTACAGCATCTCGCACCTGCTGGACCTGGACGGATCGCTGGACGTCATCGTCCTGCTGGCCGCGTTCGACGAGCTGGTGCGCCGCCACGAAGCGCTGCGCACCACGTTCCAGTCGCGGGAAGGCACGCCGACGCAGGTCATCCACCCGCCGTTCCCCATGTCCCTGCGGCACGCGGACCTGTCCTCGCTCCCGACGCCTGAGGCTCGGGAGGCGGAGGTCTCGCGGCTGGCGCGGGAGGAGTCCTCCACCCCGTTCGACCTGGAGCAGGGCCCGCTGTTCCGGGGGCTCCTGATGAAGCTGGGGCCCACGAAGCACGTGCTGCTGCTCGACACGCACCACATCGTCACGGATGGCTGGTCCACCGGTGTGCTGGTGCGGGAGATGGGCGCGCTCTACGCGGCGTTCGCGGCCGAGCAGCCGTCGCCGTTGCCGGAGCTGACGGTGCAGTTCGCGGACCACGCGCTCTGGCAGCGCGCCTGGTTCCAGGGCGAGGTGCTGGAGTCGCAGGTGGCGTACTGGCGCGAGCAGTTGGAAGGCGCCGCGCCCTACCT
This sequence comes from Corallococcus sp. AS-1-12, assembly GCF_020036995.1. Lineage (NCBI taxonomy): Bacteria > Pseudomonadati > Myxococcota > Myxococcia > Myxococcales > Myxococcaceae > Corallococcus > Corallococcus sp. AS-1-12. Next base: position 626,535 of record NZ_JAIQDD010000001.1, read on the forward strand.
GGAGCTGCCCACGGATCATCCGCGTCCTGTCGCTCAAGGGGCCTATCGCGCGGGAGCCCAGGCGCTCGTGCTGTCGCGCGAGCTGAGCGAAGCGGTGGAGGCGTACGCGCGGCGGACGTCCACCACGCCCTTCATGGTGCTGCTCGCGGGCTTCCAACTGCTGCTGCACCGGTACGCGGGCCAGGAGGACGTGCTCGTGGGGTCGCCCATCGCGGGCCGCCGTCACGCGGAGGCGGAGGACCTCATCGGCTACTTCGCGAACACGGTGGTGCTGCGCACGCGGGTCCGCGACACGCTCCGCTTCCGTGAGCTGCTGGAGCAGGTGCGCGCCACCACCCTGGGTGCGTACGAGCACCAGGACCTGCCGTTCGAGAAGCTGGTGGAGGTGCTCCAGCCGCAGCGCGACCTGGGCCGCACGCCGCTGTTCCAGGTGACGTTCACGCTCCAGAACGCGCCCATGCCGGAGCTGGCGCTGCCAGGACTGACGATCAAGCCCCGCGAGGACCTGAAGGAGTCCACCCTCTTCGACCTGCAATGCGTGCTGTCCCGGGGTCCGGACGGCTTCGAAGGCGTGCTGGGCTTCAACCAGGACCTGTTCGAGCCGTCCACGGTGGCCGGCATGGTGGAGCACCTGCGCGTGCTGCTGGAGTCCGCCCTTCGCTCGCCGGAAGCGCGGCTGCCGGAGCTGCCGTGGCTCACCGGGGCGGAGCGTCAACGGCTGCTCTCCGACTGGAGCGGCACCTCCCGCGACTTCCCGCGTGACGCGTCCGTGGCCTCGCTCTTCACCGAGCAGGCCGCTCGCACACCGGACGCCACGGCGCTGAAGGCCGGGGAGCGGCGGATGTCCTACGCGGCGCTGGACCGGGCGTCGAACCAGCTCGCGCACCACCTGCGGCGCCAGGGCGTGCGGCCCGGCCACCGGGTGGGCGTGTGCGTGGAGCGTTCCTTCGAGAGCATCACCGCCCTGCTCGGCATCCTGAAGGCCGGCGCGGCGTACGTGCCGGTGGACCCACAGGCCCCGGCGGAGCGCATCGCGTGGGTGCTGCGCGAGGCGGGCGTCAGCCTGCTCGTGACGGAGGAAGCGGTGGCCGACGAGCTGCCGGCCGTGACGGACCTCCAGGTCCTGCTGGACGCGGACGCCGCGGCCATCGCGAAGCAGTCCGAAGCGGCGCTGGACGTGGCGGTGTCCTCGGAGGCGCTGGCCTACGTGATGTTCACGTCGGGCAGCACCGGCCGGCCCAAGGGCGTCAGCGTCCCGCACCGGGGCATCACGCGCCTGGTGCGAGGCGCGGACTTCATCCACTTCGGGCCGGAGGAGGTCTTCCTCCACCTGGCGCCCATCGCGTTCGACGCGTCCACGCTGGAGGTCTGGGGCGCGCTGCTCAACGGCGCCACGTTGGTGGTGGCCCCCGCGGGCGCGATGTCGCTCGGGGACACGGGCTCGCTGCTGAGGCGCGAAGGCGTGACCACGCTGTGGCTCACCGCGGCGCTCTTCGAGCAGATGGTGCTGCACCAGGGCGAAGCGCTGGCCCGGGTGAAGCAGGTGCTGGCGGGCGGCGACGTGCTGCCCGTGGAGCGCGTGCGCGAACACCTGAAGCGGATGCCGCCGGGCGCCGTGCTGGTCAACGGCTACGGCCCCACGGAGAACACGACGTTCTCCGCGACGCACACGTTGCGCGCTGGGGACACCGTGGGCCGCTCGGTGCCCATCGGCCGGCCGGTGTCGAACTCCACGGTGTGGGTGCTGGACGCGGCGCTCCAGCCCGTGCCGCCGGGTGTGCCGGGAACGCTGTACGTGGGCGGAGACGGTCTGGCCTGGGGCTACCTCCAGCGCCCGGACAGCACGGCTGAGCGCTTCATCCCCCACCCCTTCGCCACTGAACCGGGAGCGCGCCTCTACGACACGGGCGACCGCGTGCGCTGGCTGCGCGACGGGACGCTGGAGTTCCTGGGCCGCGCGGACTTCCAGGTGAAGCTGAGAGGCTTCCGCGTGGAGCCGGGCGAGATTGAAGCCGTGCTGCGCCAGTCGCCCGAAGTCCAGGAAGCGGTGGTCGTGGTGCGCGAGGACGTGCCCGGCGACAAGCGCCTCGTCGCCTACGTCGTGAGCGGTGAAGGCCTGGACACTGCGGCGCTGCGAGCGGCCGTGCAGAGGCAGTTGCCGGACTACATGGTGCCGGCTGCCATCGTGGTGCTGCCCAAGCTGCCGCTGAGCGCCAACGGCAAGGTGGACCGCAAGGCCCTGCCCGCGCCCCAGGCCCGTGTCGCGGACAGCGCGACTGCCGTGCCTCGGAGCGAACTGGAGAAGGCGCTCGCGGACATCTGGGCGGAGGTGCTGCACCTGGACGCGGTGGACATCCACGGCGACTTCTTCGAGCTGGGCGGGCACTCGCTGCTGGCCACCCAGGTGGTCGCGCGCATTCGCTCAACGCTGGGGTTGGAGGTGCCGCTGGGTGAGCTGTTCCGGTCGCCTACGGTGGCCTCGCTGGCGGAGAAGCTCGCGGAGGCCCGCCGCACGCAGGCGCCACCGCTGGTCCGGGTGGAGCGCACGTCCGCGCCGCCGCTGTCGTTCGCGCAGCAGCGGCTGTGGTTCATCGACCAGTTGGAGCCGGGCAGCCCGCTCTACAACATGCCGCTGGCGCTGAGCCTCACCGGCGAGCTGGACGTGGAAGCGCTGCGCGCCAGCCTGGACGCGCTGATGGCGCGGCATGAAGCCCTGCGGACCACCTTCCGCATGGAGAGCGGCCGCCCCGTGCAGGACATCCACCCGGAGGGCCACGTCCCCCTGGAGACGGTGGACCTGACCGGCCTGGGCAGCCGCGCCGCGAGGCAGGCCGAAGCCCAGCGCCTGGGCCACGCGGAGACGCTGCGCCCGTTCGACCTGACGCGCGGGCCGGTGATCCGCGCGCTGCTCATGAAGCTGGAGGCCAGCGAGCACGTGCTGGTGCTGCACCTGCATCACATCGTGTCCGACGGCTGGTCGCTGGGCGTCCTCGTGCGGGAGCTCACGGCCCTCTACGCGGCACTGCGAACGGGCCAGCCCGTGACGCTGCCCCCGCTGCCGGTGCAATACGCGGACTACGCCATCTGGCAGCGCGGCTGGCTCCAGGGCGGAGTGCTCCAGGCGCAGGTGGCGTGGTGGAAGCAGCAGTTGTCCGGAGCGCCCCTCGTGCTGGACCTGCCCACGGACCGGCCGAGGACGGCCGGTGCTTCGCGGCGCGGTGGTCTGATCCGGGTGACGCTGCCTCGCGCCCTGAGCGAGCGCGTGGACGCGCTGGCGCAAGCCGAAGGCGCCACGCCCTTCATGGCGCTCCTGGCGGCGTTCCAGGCGGTGCTCTCACGCGTCTCCGGACAGGATGACGTGCTGGTGGGCTCGCCCATCGCGAACCGCCGGCAGGCGGAGACGGAGGGCCTCATCGGCTTCTTCGTGAACATGCTGGTGCTGCGCGGGCGCTTCAGCGCGCGGACGACGTTCCGCGAGCTGCTCACGCAGATGCGCGCCACCACGCTGGGCGCGTACGAGCACCAGGACATCCCCTTCGAGCACCTGGTGGAGGCGCTCCAGCCCGAGCGTGACCTGGGCCGCACGCCGCTGTTCCAGGCGATGTTCGCGCTCCAGAACGCCCCTCTGCCGGAGCTGGCGGTGCCCGGCCTCGCCGTGGCGCCCACCCACCTGGAGGGCGAAGCCCCCTCGCAGTTCGAGCTGGCCCTGAACCTGAGCCGCTCCGCGGAAGGCTACGAGGGCCACCTGGGCTACGCGGCGGATCTGTTCGACACGGCCACCATCGAGCGGCTGTTCGCCCAGGTGCGCCGGCTGTTGGAGGCCGCGTGCGACGCGCCGGACCTGCCGTTGGCGGACGTGTCGCTCGTCTCGCCGGAGGAGCTGGTGCGGCTGGTTCGCATGGGCAGCGGCGAGCTGGTGGACTTCGAGCGGGACGCCACGCTGCACGGCCTCATCGAGCGGCAGGTGGTGCGCACGCCGGATGCCCCCGCTGTCGTGTTCGAGGAGACGGCGCTGACGTGCCGGCAGCTCGACACGCGGGCGAATCAGCTCGCGTGGCGGCTGCGCTCCATGGGAGTGGGGCCTGAGGTTCGGGTGGCGCTGTGCCTGGAGCGCTCGGTGGAGGCCCTCGTGGCGCTCCTCGCGGTGCTCAAGGCCGGTGGCGCCTTCGTCCCGTTGGACCCTGGCGCCCCGGCGGCGCGCAGGGACTTCGTGCTGAAGGACAGCGGCGCGGCCGTGCTCGTCACGACCGAAGCCGCCTGCGGGGAGTGGAGCCCCTACGGCGTCCACGAAGTGTGGCTGGACGTGGAGCAGACCGGCCTGGGTGCCCTCTCGCATGAGCCCCTGCCCGCCCTGACGGGACCGGAGCACCTGGCGTACGTGCTGTACACGTCCGGCTCCACGGGCACGCCCAAGGGCGTGATGGTGCAACACCGCACCATCCTCAACATGCACCGGGCCTTCCTCCGCGCGTTCTACGCGGGCCAGCCCAAGGGGCAGCGCGTCAGCGTCAACGCGCCGCTGTACTTCGACGCGGTGATGGACCGCGTGGTGCAGCTCATCGACGGGCACTGCCTCCACATCGTCCCGGACGCGCTGCGCGTGGACCCGGAGGCGATGCTCGCGTGGCTGGAGCAGCACCGCATCGACTCGTTCGACTGCACGCCCGCGCAGCTCAAGCCGCTCCTGGCGGCCGGGATGCTGGAGCGGGCCTGGGTGCCGCCCCTCGTGATGATGGGCGGCGACGCCCTGGACGCGGAGGCGTGGAGGAAGCTGGCCGCGACGGACCGCACGCGCGTCTTCAACGGCTACGGCCCCACGGAGTGCACGGTCTGCACGGCGGGCGTCATCATCCAGGGGAACTCCCGCACGGAGCCCTTCATCGGCCGGCCCGTGGCGAACCTGAACGCATACGTGCTGGACGCGCGGCAGCGCCTGGTACCCATCGGCACGCCGGGAGAGCTGTGCTTCTCCGGCGAGAGCGTCACGCGCGGCTACCTGGGCCGGCCGGACCTGACGGCCGAGCGCTTCATGCCAGACCCCTTCAGCGCGGAGCCCGGCGCGCGGCTCTACCGCACGGGAGACCGGGGCCGCTGGAGGCCGGACGGCACGCTGGAGTTCATGGGCCGCCTGGACTTCCAGGTGAAGCTGCGCGGCTACCGCATCGAGCTGGGCGAAATCGAGGCCACGCTGCGCACGCACGCGGGCGTCAGTGACGCGGTGGCCCTGCTGCGCGAGGACGCACCCGGTGACGCGAGGCTCGTGGCCTACGTCGTGACGGACGGCGACACGGAAGGACTGCGCGAGCACCTGCGGCGGCACCTGCCGGAGTACATGGTGCCGTCCGCCTTCGTCACCCTGCCCGTCCTGCCACTGACGCCCAACGGCAAGGTGGACCGCAAGGCGCTGCCGTCGCCGGAGGCACAGCGGCGCGCGGCGCGCTCGTACGAAGCCCCTGCAACGCCCGCGGAGGTGGCCCTGGCTTCGCTGTGGGAGGAGTTGTTGAACGTGCCCGTCGTGGGCCGCCATGACGGCTTCTTCGAACTGGGCGGACACTCGCTGCTGGCCACGCAGTTGGTCTCCCGCATCCGCGCCCGCTTCGGCGTGGACGTGGGCGTCCGGGCGCTGTTCGATTCCCCCACCGTGGCGGGGCTCGCGAAGCGGCTGCCGGACGCGCCGGAGGCCAGCGCCCTGCCGCCTCTGCGCCCCGCGACGGGCCCCGGTCCGCACCCGCTGTCCTTCGCGCAGCAGCGGTTGTGGTTCATCGACCAACTCGACCCGGGCAGCGCGCTCTACAACATGCCCACGGCACTACGCCTCTCCGGGGCGATGGATGTGCCCGCGCTCCAGCAGGCCTTCGACGCCCTGGTGCAGCGCCACGAAGCGCTGCGCACCACGTTCGAAGCGCACGAAGGCGAACCCCGCCAGCACGTGCACCCCGCCCCCACCGGAGTCCTGTCGGTGGTGGACCTGTCGGGCCTCTCCGACGACGTGCGTGAAGCGGAGGCGGCGCGGCTCGCGAGCGAGGACGCGCTGACGCCCTTCGACCTCGCCGTGGGGCCGCTCGCGCGCCTCACGTTGCTGAAGCTGGGCGAAGTGGAGCATGTGCTGCTTCTGTGCATGCACCACGCCATCGGAGACGGCTGGTCCATGAGCATCCTGGTGCGTGAAGTCACCGCGCTCTACGAGGCCTTCCGGCAGGGCCAGCCCTCGCCGTTGCCGGAGCTGCCGGTGCAGTACCCGGACTTCGCCGTCTGGCAACGGAACTGGCTCCAGGGCGAAGTGCTGGACGCGCAGTTGGCGTGGTGGACGCAGCAGTTGGCCGGAGCCCCACAGGCGCTGGCGCTGCCCACGGACAAGCCTCGTCCGCCCCAGCGCTCCGCCAGGGGCGCGACGTTCCCGGTGCGCCTGTCGCAGGACTTGAGTGAGGCGGTGGAGGCGCTGGCCCAGGCGGAGGGCGCCACGCCCTTCATGGTGCTGCTCGCGGCCTTCCAGACGCTGCTGCACCGGTACTCAGGCCAGGAAGACCTGCTGGTGGGCACGTCCATCGCGGGCCGGCGCCACGCGGAGACGGAGGGCCTCATCGGCTTCTTCGTCAACACGCTGGTGCTGCGCGCGCGGTTCGACGGACGTCCTTCGTTCCGCAAGCTGCTCGCGCAGGTACGCGCCACCACGCTGGGCGCCTACGAGCACCAGGACATCCCCTTCGAGCGGCTGGTGGAGGCCGTGCAGCCCGCGCGCGACCTGTCGCGCACGCCGCTCATCCAGGCCCTCTTTGCGCTCCAGAACGTGCCGGACGCGGAGGTGCGTCTGCCGGAGCTGACGCTGCGCCCGGTGGAGGTGGACCTGTCCTCGACGAAGTTCGACCTGGACCTGACGCTGGCTCGCACGGAGCGAGGCTTTGAGGGCGCCCTCTCCTACGCCACGGACCTCTTCGAACCTGCCACGGCCCGCAGGCTGTCCGAGCACCTGATCCAGTTGCTGGAGGGAGCAGTCGCGAAGCCCGACGCCGCGCTGGACACCCTGCCCCTGCTGACGGCGGAGGAGCGCCAGTGGGTGCTGGAGGAATGGAGCGGAGAGACCGCTCCCTTCGAAGGCGACGTGTCCTTCCACGCGCGCTTCGAACAGCAGGTGACGCGCACGCCGAAGGCGCCCGCCGTGGTGATGGGCGATACGACGGTGTCATTCCACCAGCTCAACGTGCGCGCGAACCAACTGGCGCACTCCCTGCGCTCGCTGGGCGTGGGCCCGGACGTGCCGGTGGCGTTCTGCCTGGAGCGCTCGCCGGAGGCCATCGTCGCTCTCCTGGGCATCCTCAAGGCGGGCGGCGCGTACGTGCCGCTCGACCCGGCGGCCCCTGAAGCGCGAAGGGCCTTCATCCTGGAGAACAGTGGCGCGACGGTGCTGCTGACCACCCAGGCGCAGGCGGAGTCCTGGCAGCCAGCGGTGCGGCACGTGGTGCGGCTGGACGCGGACGCGCGGCGCATCGAAGCGTCCTCGCCAGGCAACCCGCGAGTGGCCCTGCGGCCGGAGCATCTGGCCTACGTCATCTACACGTCGGGCTCCACGGGTACGCCCAAGGGCGTGATGATCCAGCACCGCTCGCTGGCGCACCTGCATCGTTCGCTGACGGAGGCCTGCTACCCGCAGGCGCCCAAGGTGATGCGGGTGAGCCTCAACGGGCCGCTCTACTTCGACGCCTCCGTGACGCAGTTGCTGTTGATGGCGGACGGGAGGTAGTCACAGAGGGTGTGGAAACGAGAAAGGCGACGTAACGATCCCCGGTGAGCACCACCGAAACGAGGCCGGG